>PLUM01000060.1 GCA_003165465.1 Acidobacteriota bacterium | reverse complement strand
TTGGCGTCGCGTTGATCAGGCGGGCTATCTGCGCGCGCGCGTTCTCAACCGCTTCCTCGGCCGCCCAGCCAAAGGAGTGATTGCGGCTCGCGGCGTTGCCAAACTTCTCGTGAAAGTAGGGCAGCATTGTCTCGACCACGCGCGGGTCCACCGGAGTGGTGGCGTGATAATCCATGTAGATCGGCAGTTTAATGGCCATGCTTAAGTCTCCCGTTTCGAATTCTTTCCATCCCCTGATTACAGTTGATTACAGTTCCTTATTACGTGTTCCGGCTCGCCGCAATCGCGGCCCCCAGCCGGCAAAACTTAAAACGATAGCCCGATCAGCGCAACGTCGGGCGAATCCTCGGCCATCTGCGAAATCGTGACCGAGCTCAACACCTGCGAAATGCTCTCATTCACGCGCCGCAGCGGCTCGCGCACCGTGCAGGTCGAACTCTGATCGCAATTCCCGTGGCTCGTGATGCAGGACGTGATCACCACCGGACCGTCCACGGCCATGATGACGTCCAGCGCCGAAATTTCCTTCGGGTGCCGGGCCAGTTGATAGCCCCCGCTCGAACCGTGCCGCGCTGTGACCACTCCGTGCTTGGCTAACCGTTGCAGCACCTTTGCCAGCAACGTTCCTGAAATCCCGTACACATCGGCAATATCCGATGCACTCTGCGAAGGGTCGCCACGATGCGTTGCCAGATGCCTGACGGCGATCAGTGCGTAGTCCGCTTTTTTCGAGAGTTTCAACATTTCCATATACGACTAAACAAGTCGCACATGAATCATAATACCAGACCGGCGCCGATGTCAAGCGGTTCGATTATCGGCAACTCCCACCGAACCAGCATCTTACATTACGACCAATTTAGTCGTCTTAGTCAAATTCCGCGCAATGAAGCGTCTATTTTATGGTGTGAGTGGCGTAAAAGAGGGGCTGAACGGACAATGCTGTTTTTGCGCTAGTCCGCGGATTCTTAGTAGCACAGGCACTCTGCCTGTGCTACTTATTCCGTAATCTGTAAAGCTCGCTCCACTAAAACCAAAGCTGAACTTAATTTCCGGCAAGCACTTCGACGAATCCCATGCGCCCGGAAAGATTGCCGCTCCACCAGACGCGATTGGGATTATTCGGATCGACTTCGATCCTTCTCGGGTCCGACTCCGAATCCGGCAAAGGGAATTCCACCCACTCTCCCGTTTTGGGATTGAAGCGGGCAATTTTGTCCGCCTGCTGCTCGCTTACCCAGACCAGATTATTTTTGCGGTCCACGCTCACGGAATAGGTGCCGGACGTTTCCGTGGGTGGAGCGAAGAACTCCATCTGCTTGGTTTCGTAATCCAGCTTCATCAGCAGGCCCGCGTTCCACAGTCCGACCCAGATGTCGCCCCGCGCGTCATGGCTCATGCGGCGCGGGTAGGCAAGGCCGTCGAAGGGGATCTTGAACTCCTCGACCTTGCCCGTCGCCGGATCGATTCTCGACATGCGGTCGGCCATGTCCTCGGCCCACCACACGGAACCATCGCCGGCGACCGTAATACCGTAGGCGCCATTTGGCTTTTGCGTCGCAAGGTACGAGGGCGTATCGAAAAACTTAAATTCCTTGGTCGCCGTGTTGAGCATGCGTACCTGATTGCCGCTCGTCTCCCAGATCGTGCCGTTCGGATGGATGAGCATGGAATTGCCGCCGGCTTCGGTGCGCTGGTCCTTGGGCCAATCGTAGGACGCGAATTTCCCCGTATTGATGTCGTAATCGAGCCAGCGGAAGTTCGATCCGTCCGGAACCCACAAATGTCCCTTGGCGTCGATCTGCAGGTTGCCCAGCAACTGGCCGTCGGCGAGGGCGGGGCCTTCGGGGAGAGAAACTTCGGTATATTCCAGCGTTTTGGGATCGAGCTTGCCCAGCTTGCCTGAACGGTTGCTGACCCATCCGTTGCCGTGGGGATCGACGGCGACGTCGTGCGGCTCGGCGCCGACGCTCGTGTCGACGATATCGTACTGCACGGCGCGATAATGCAGCGCCTTCCCTTCGAGCAGCGTGCGTGGAAGGCGGTCGTTCAAGTCCACTGTGCGGGTTGGTGCAAAATTGGCGGAAAGATAGTCGATGGCGAGCTTGGCTTCGTCCTCGGTCAGATCGCGGATTTTCGCGATGCGTATGCGGGCGCGCATTCTACGAATAGTGAAGGCCCAGTCCTCGCGCGGCATGTGGAAGCCGATGAACCGCTCGGTGTCATGGCAGGTGGTGCAACGCGCAGCGATGAGTTTCTTGCCATCGCCCTCGGGCAATTCCTTCGAGACCGTGACCATCAGGGCTTCGGGAGTTTTCATCGGCCACGCACGCGGGAGCATGGGCCCTTGTTTCGCGGTGAGCGACAAATCCAGCTTCGCGGTCTTGCCCTCGGCGACGTTCACGGGCGCGGAAACGTTGCTCTGGTACCCGCCGCCAACGCCCTGAACCATATACTTGCCGGCGGGCAGATTGCCCACTGTGTAATGCCCTTGCGCCTGGCTGATGACCATGAATTCGAGATGGCGTTCGCCGTTCCGCAGCTTCACAAACGCGCCGGCGACAGGTTTTCCGGAGGCGTCCTGCACGACGCCCTCGACGGTCGAATTATTTTCCGCCGCACGCGCAAACTGGCCGCAGAGGAGCAGCAAAGCAGCCGCGAAAATGGCCGCGAACTTCGATCGCGTTCCGTTGAATTTCATTCCCAGTCTCCTTTTTTTTCGCTGTGCATGATTGCGGAGGGCCGCACCCGTTGTGCGTTCCAACCCGGACGCGCAACTCTTAAACTTCAGAATATATTTTTGGTTCCGGCTAATCGCGGAGTATACGCCAATTGGGTTCCGGCGGAAGTACGAATTTTTAGAGTGATCGTCGCGTTTCCGTAACACGGACTTCCGCCTGCGGGTTTTGATTTGCGGCAACCGAAAGCCAAAAACCCGCAGGCGGAAGCCCGCGCTATAGGAACGCGCCTCGCCGATTAACTTTTCGGCTCGGGTTTCCACTTTTTCAGAAACTCGACGACGTCTTCGGGACCGATGCGCACAGTCGATTCGAATTCGCCCTTTTTCTGGCTGACGACCAGCGTGCCGTCCGGATCGAGGATAGCGAGGCTGGGAACGCCCTTTTCCAGGGGGATTTCGTATTTCTTGGCGAGATCGAGGTTCACGTCGTAATTGCCGACGTTAATGTGGATGACGATGTAGTTCGCGTTCACGATCGGAGCGAATTCCTTCGAGCGAAACGTCGCGTCCAGCACGTGACAGTCGTAGCACCAGTTTCCGCCGAACACCAGGATCACGCGCTTGTGTTGCCTGGAAGCGGCGGCGAGCGCCGACGAAATTTCCGCTTGCGCCTCTTCTGGAGGCGGATAGAGCTGCGTATTGGGCTTGGCCGGCTCGGGCAAACGGCGGACCGGCTTTGCCGCGAGATCGCCGCGCTGCGTCGCCACGATTTTCCATTCGCCCAGCTTCTGCACCCAGACTTGCGAGGTGGAGACGATGGCAGTTTTTTCTCCCTCGCCGGTTTTCATTCCCGCCTCGAATCGCAGCATCAGCGCCATCACACCCGGCTGCAGCGTCTTCACTTCCAGAACTTTCATGTCCAGCCGCTCAAGGCCCGCCGCCTTGAGCGAGGACCAGAACGCAGGTTCCTCGGCCGGATCGAGCGTTTCGCCCTGCGGGGTCTTCGCCCTTGCCGCCGGATTCGCCGAATAGAAACCCGCGAGCGCCCGTTTGTCGCCCGCAAGGACGGCTGCCTTCCAGCTGTCCAGCGGCTCGAACGCAAAAGAAGGCGCTGTTTCCGAAGCCTTTTTCGCGCGGGCCTGCTGAGGCGCGGCCTGCGCAACTACAATATGCGCTGTGCACAGAAATAACGCTGCGATCCAAGCGAGACGAATGGTTTTCATGGCTCCTCGTATCCGTTAAGGAAATGTAACTTCATCCTATCATGGGGTTCAAACTTTTTGATTTTTGAGAGTGGGGCAACTTTCGGATCAGACCGTTCATCGGGCGTTACAGGTTGCGGAAAAAATCACGAAGTTGCCATTCCGTTCATGGAGAGCGTTCTCCTTGAACCGAAGCGGGTTCTTCGCAGAGGAACCTCTCTTTTCCTGAGCTTAAATCGAAGAGAGATTCCTCACTTCGTTCGGAATGACAGAATTGCGGACTTTTTCCGCGCGGTTCCGCAGGTCTAACTCACGGGCAATGCCCGAGGCGACATCCGCGCTTCTTGATGTCGTGAATCTCATCGAGCTGCTGAGGAATGAAGCCGTTGCGATTCGGCATCTTGACGGCCACGAGTGTTTTTGCGTCGAGGACGTCGGTTTCCTTGACGATCTCGTTCTTATACAGCAGGAACGCGGTGAGCGCGTAGACCTGGTCCGGTTTGAGCGAACCTTCCTGGCCTCTGGGCATGCCTTTGTTGATGAAATCGAAACCGGTCGTCGCGAAGGCCCAGTAACTTCCGATGGTCAGGACAGGCTGAGGAGTCGTGAGCGTGCCCTTGCCGCCAACGAGGCGCGGAGCCATATTCGATCCTTCGCCCGCGGGACCGTGGCAAACGGCGCATTTCTCGACAAAAATCTCCGCGCCTTCCTTGGCCGTTCCGCTCCCCGGCGGCAATTCCCTTCCCGCCGGGCCTACCGCCTTATCCCATGCTTGGATTTCATCCGGGGTTGGAGCGCGGCCCACATTTTTGTAATTGGGCGCCTGCGCCCACGCGGCCGTCCCGGCCGCCAGCGCTGCAAGGAACACCAGAAGCCTATAGAAACAACGCATTGAGCACGCTCCCGTCCCGGTTAATTTTCCACGGCTGGATGGCGTTGAAGTGGCCGATCAGATTCGTCGACGTAGTGTAATAATCATTGTCAATTTTCCAGATTTTTGAGATTTCATCGCGCGTGGGCTGCACTTCATTGCGTTCGTCGGTGCTCCGCGACTGAAGCACGACTTCCTCGCCGTTCCATTCCCACGGAAACACGAAGCGCGTGTGGGCCTTGCGAGCCACGGGATCCTGAAGCTGCGCATCGCTCCACGTTTTGCCGCCGTCGGTGGAAATCTCGACTCGGCGAATCGCTCCTCCGCCCGACCAGGCCAGTCCGCTGATTTCGTAAAATCCCGGTCCGGCGAGTTGCTGTCCGCCCGAGGGCCGCGTGATGACGGATTTCGGCCCCAGCTCGAATTGGAACCAGCGCGCGTTGCCGTCAAGCCGCAAGCTGGGATACTTCGTGCTTTCGCGCATATCCATATATGGCTGGTCGACCAGCTTAATTCGCCGCAGCCATTTCACGTTGTTGATGCCTTCCCATCCGGCGACAATCATGCGCAACGGGTAACCCTGCTCGGGTCGCACGGTCTCGCCGTTCTGTCCGTACGCGACCAGGCAATCGTCCATGGCTTTCTCGATGGGAATGCTTTTCAAGTGTTTTGGCGGATCAGCGCCTTCCGCGATCATCCACGTCGCACCTTTCTGCACGCCCGCCTGTTGCAACAACAAAGACAGCGGCACGCCTGTCCATAGGCTGCAGCTGGTCAGGCCGTGTGTGTCCTGCGCGGTCGCCGTAGGAGCCCTGCGCGCCGCCCCTGCCGGGCCGGTCGGGCCGCTGTTGGCGTTGCATTCCACGAAATGGAATCGCGAGACGGAGGGAAGCCGCTTCAATTCATCCAAGGTGAAAATCAGCGGGCGATCCACCAGGCCGTGAATGAGCAGCCGATGTTGCGCCGGATCGATATTACGCGGCTCGTGTCCGTGGGAAATGGTGAAGTGCAGCGGTGCCGGGGTGATCATGCTCAACTGATGTTGAATCGGGTTTCGAAAGCCGTAGTCGCGCGAACCGCTGGCGCCCTCCGGCGGCCAGAGGTGTTTTCCCTTTCTTGTCCAGTTTTCGAAAGGGGAACGCTCTCCATACGCGTGCAATTGCTCAACGGTTTCGGGAGCCGGTGGCGTGGCGCCAGCAGGGACAATTGCGCCCGCCGCCAATCCCGCCAGCGCAGCGCTGTTTTTCAGGAATTGCCTGCGTCCAGATTTTCTCGAATTCATCCGGCCCTCCTTGCGGTTATCAGGGGTAAAAGCAAATTCTCCGCGGTTCCTGCCAAAGGATAACAAAGCATGACAAAAATTGATCCGGCACGGAAATTTCCGTTTCGCGGATCGAGTGCCACGCCATTCCGAGAACCGGAATTTCCGTATTCGCCAGCCAACTTGGCAGCATGCTACACCCGGAAAGACACGGCTGCATGACAATTTTCGTTGCCTGCAGGTCGTATCTGCCGCCTTCCTCGCCGTCGTTCAATTCACTTTCGTAATCCTCGGCGATTTTCGCTACAATGGGTCGGAAGCATTCGGAAGTGTGCGGGCGAAACCATGAAAAATGTTGTGGCCATTTATCCGGGATCGTTCGATCCGGTGACGAACGGGCACCTCGATTTGATCGAGCGCGGCGCGAAGATTTTCGACCGGCTGGTGGTCAGCATCCTGCGCAACCTCGACAAGGACCCGCTGTTCACGATCGAGGAGCGGACGGAGATGCTGCGCGAAGTCACGCAGCCCTGGCCCAACGTGGAAATCGACATGTTCAGCGGGCTGCTGGTGGATTACGCGCGGCTGCGCGAGGCCAACGTGATCCTGCGCGGCATCCGCGCGGTGTCGGATTACGAATACGAATTGCAGATGGCCATGATGAATCGGAAACTCAATCCGAATGTCGAGACCGTTTTCATGATGCCCGCAGTCGCCTACAGCTATCTCAGTTCGCGGCTGGTGCGGGAAATCGCGCAGCTTGGAGCGCCGATTACCGCATTCGTGCCGCCGGTGGTGGAAAAGCGCCTGCGCGCTAAAATTCTTTAATTGTTTTTTGAGGAAATGCTTTTCGTTTGTCATTCCAAGCGAAGCGAGGAATCTCTCATTCTTCTGGCCTGAGGCACGGAGAGATTCCTCGCTTCGCTCGGAATGACAAAACGAGAGAGTTGTTTGACTTCGATTTAGACACAAAGGAGAGCTATCCCGTGCAACTCGCAGATCGCGTTAACCGCATTTCCATCTCCCCGACCGCCTCCGTTCTGGCGGCAGCCGAAAAATTGCGCGCCCAGGGCGTGGACCTGGCCGACTTCGGTCCCGGCGAGCCGGACTTCCCGACTCCCGAGCATATCCAACAAGCGGCGATTCGTGCGTTGAAGGAAGGCCGCACGAAATATACGCCGACGGGAGGAATTGGTCCGCTGCGCGATGCGATCTGCAAGTGGCACGCGAAGCAATTCGGCTCGTCCTACACGGTGCCGGAATGCGTTGTGACGGTTGGCGGCAAGCACGCCCTCTTTAACGCGTTCTGCTCGCTGCTCGAAAAGGGCGACGAAGTCCTGATTCCCGCGCCGTACTGGGTCACCTATCCGGACCAGGTCTTGTACACGGGCGCCACGCCGGTGCCGGTGATGACCGACGCGTCGGACGGCTTCCGCCTGCGCGCCGAGATGGTTTCCAGGGCGATCACGCCGAAGACCAAGCTGCTGATCGTGAATTCGCCGAGCAATCCGAGCGGCGCGGTTGTGCCGGACGACGAATTCGTGAAAATTTACGAAGTCTGCCGGGCGAAAAATATCTGGCTGATGACGGACGAGTGCTATTCGCACTTCATTTATGGAGGCGGAAAGCCGTTTTCGCTGGCGAGCGTGCCGGGCACGAAGCCGAACATCATCGTCGCCGGCTCGCTCTCGAAAACATTTTCCATGACCGGCTGGCGCATCGGCTACGCCCTTGCGCCCGAGCCGCTGATCTCGGCCATGATCAAGCTGCAAAGCCAGTCCACGTCCAACGCGACGTCGATCGCGCAATACGCCGCGCTCGAAGCGCTCACCGGCCCGATGGATACGGTGACGGCAATGCTCGCGGAATATGCGCGCCGCCGCGACCGCATCGTTTCCGGGCTGCGCGCCATTCCCGGCGTCACGTGCGTCGAGCCGGGAGGAGCGTTCTACGCTTATCCGAGCGTGGCCGCTCATCTGGGCAAGGGCATTGCGGACACGACGGCGCTCGCGAAAGTGCTTCTCGAAAAGCAGCACCTCGTCTGCGTTCCCGGCGACGCGTTCGGCACGCCCGGCTACATTCGGCTCTCTTACGCGACTTCGATCGAGCGCATCGAGGAAGGGCTGCGCCGCCTCGAACAATTCTTTACCGTGGCGGAAGCTGCCAGGTGAGTTCTGGAAACATATCTTCGGGGCGGGCGCCCGCGCGGCTCGCCCCGGTTTTTGCGCCTCGCATCTGGGGCGCGCGCGACCTCTCTCCCCTGTTTCCGGAACGCTCCCACGAAAAAGAACCCATCGGCGAAGCATGGCTGACGGGCGACGAGTGCGCATTTGCCACGGGCGAATTCGCGGGTCGCACGCTCGGCGAAATCTGGCCTTCGCTGCCGGAGGCGTGGACGGGCACAAGCCTGCGCGGGTTGCCGCGCATTCCGCTGCTCGTGAAATTTCTTTTCCCGGAAGAAAAACTTTCCCTGCAAGTGCATCCCGACGACACGTACGCGAAGCAGCAGGAAGCCGCCAGCGGCGGCGTGGGAAAAACCGAAATGTGGTACGTGATCGATGCGCGCGCGGGCGCGGCGGTGCGCGTGGGGCTGCGCCCGGACGTGACACGCGAATCGTTTCAGCGCGCCATTGCCGATGGCACGGCGGAGAATTGCCTTGCCAGCGTGGCGGTCCACGCGGGCGACGCCGTGTTCGTGCCCGCCGGGACCGTGCATACGATTTGCCCCGGAGTGGTGCTGTGCGAAATCCAGCAGCACTCGGACATTACCTATCGCGTGTTCGATTACAACCGCTTGGGCGCCGACGGCAAGCCGCGCGCCCTGCACATTCGCCAGGCGCTGGACGTAATGCGGTTCGGCGAACAAAGCGGCGGCCTTTGCGATCCGGTGCGCGTCACGCGCGGCGCGGCCACCGAAACCGTTTACGCGGCGTGCCGCCACTTTACCGTCGAGCGATGGGAATTCCGTGAACGAATCGCCGCCACCACTTCGCCGGAACATTTCGATCTGCTAATTTTCCTCGAAGGCAAAGGGCGCATCGAGTTTTCGGGCGGGGCTGAATCCTTCGCGCCAGCGGAAGTCTGGCTGCTCCCCGCAACGCTCGGCGCATATCAGCTCGCGCCGGATTCTCCCACGACGCTCCTGCGCGCGTACGTGCCGAACCTGCAAAACTTCGTGAAGCGACATGCCGATGCGCGCGTTACGGAAGCGGAGTGGTCGCGCGTGGTGCATCCATGAGCCGAAAAACGAGTGGGGAAACGCTCACCGCGCACGCGATCATTCTTGCCGGGGGCCGCGGCACGCGCTTCTGGCCGCGCAGCCGCACGCGCACGCCAAAACAATTGCTCAACATCGTCGGCCAGGACACGATGCTCGAACAGACTGCCGCGCGCCTTGCGCCGCTGTTTCCGCCGTCGCGCCAGTGGGTCGTCACCAACACTGAACAGGCGTCCGCTGTCCGCAAGCAGATGCCGCGCGTGCCCACTTCGCACATCCTCGCGGAGCCAGTGGGCCGAAACACCGCCGCCGCCATCGGACTCGCGGCCGCGCATTTGCTGCACAGCGGGATGGGCAAGGAAAACGACGCGCTGATGGCCGTGCTTCCCGCCGATCATTACATCGCAAAACCTGCGCGGTATCTGCGGGTCGTGCGCGCCGCGCTGCATGTTGCGCACGCCGCCGGATCGCTCGTGGTGCTGGGCATTCCGCCATCGCGGCCTGAGACGGGCTACGGATACATCGAACGCGCGCGCGCGAAGGACATCGATGCGGACGGCGTTCCCGTTTTCACCGTGCGCCAGTTCACGGAAAAACCGGAGCTGGCGCGCGCCCGGAAATATGTGGCCTCGGGACACTACTACTGGAACGCGGGAATGTTTTTCTGGCGCGTCTCGACGTTTCTCGGCAACCTCGAGAACTTTCT
Source organism: Acidobacteriota bacterium (assembly GCA_003165465.1). Classification (GTDB taxonomy): domain Bacteria; phylum Acidobacteriota; class Terriglobia; order Acidiferrales; family UBA7541; genus Palsa-360. Next base: position 21,144 of record PLUM01000060.1, on the reverse strand, counting down.
CCCAAAAACGCATGACGCGCTGATGCGCCTGGCCGGTGAAATCGGGACGCCGCGCTACGCGCGCACGCTCGCGCGCATTTATCCAAAGCTCGAAAACATTTCCGTGGACTACGCCATCCTCGAGCCGGTCACGCGGCGCACGGCGGCCCCCAGCGTCTTTGTCCTGCCCGCGGAAGTGGGCTGGAGCGACATCGGCTCGTGGGACGCCGTATATGAACTACTCGCGCGCAAGGCCGGAGAGAATGTTTCCGCCGGGAAATTTGTCGCGCTTGATGCGCAAGGAAACTTTTTCTGGAGCCCGAAGAAATTCGTCGCGGCCATCGGGATACGCGACCTGATCGTCGTGGAAACGGAAGACGCGCTGCTGCTCTGCCCGCGCGACCGTGCGCAGGACGTCGGCAAAATCGTGAAGTGGCTGGAAGCGGAGAAACTTTCACGCCTGCTGTAATCTAAATTCCTCCCGGATTCCAATCTCATGTTCGTCGCTCGTGGCGCGGTTCTGTAGCGCGGGCTTCAGCCTGCGGGTTTTTGATTTGTGGCAGGCTAAAATCAAAAGAACACAGGCTGAAGCCTGTGCCACTTCTCGCGCCCGCCCGCTTCGCATATACTGCTGAACTGTGAGCACGATTAAATTTGGCACCGACGGCTGGCGCGGCGTGATCGCCGAGGATTTCACATTTGCGAATGTGCGCAAGGTGGCGTGCGCGATTGTGCGTTATGTCGCGCGCGCGGAAAAGCCTGGAGCGGGCGTGCTCGTCGGGTATGACACGCGCTACGGTTCGGAGCGGTTCGCGCGCGCGGCTGCGGAAGTCGTGTCGATGGCCGGAATGCCGGTGTGGATCGCGGAGAAGGCGTGCCCGTCGCCGGCGCTATCGCTGCTCGTGAGGCAGCGCGGCGCGGCGGGTGGCATCATGATCACCGCAAGCCACAATCCCTACAAATGGAACGGCGTGAAATTCAAGGCGAGCTACGGAAGCTCCGCGCTGCCCTCGATTGTCGCGCAAGTGGAAAAGGAACTCGCCACAGTGCTGGCGAATGGCGTACCGCCGCTGCCTCCGCAGCTGGATCGTATTCAAACGCTCGACATCCTTTCGCCGTACCTCGAAACCATCGAGAAAATTGTAGATTGGGACCGCATCCGTGCGGCCAAGTTCCGGTTTGTGGTGGACCCGATGCACGGCGCGGCGCGCGGTCTGCTGCGCGAACTGATGACGCGGCACGGCATCGCGTGCGACGAAATTCGCGGTACGCGCGATCCGATGTTTGGCGGCGTGAATCCCGAACCCATCGAGCCGCACGTCGACGCCTTGCGCCGCGCGGTCGTCGCGGGGAAATATGACGCGGGGCTGTGCGCGGACGGCGACGGTGACCGCATCGGCGCGATGGACCGCGACGGCACGTTCATCACACCACACCAGATTTTCTCAATTCTGCTCTGGCACCTGGCCGGCACGCGCGGAATTCCCGGCGACGTGGCGAAAACATTTTCTTCGACGAAAATGCTAGACAAGATCGCGGAGAAATTTGGCCGCAAGGTGTTTGAGACGCCCATCGGCTTCAAATACATTTGCGAATTGATGCTGGAGCGCGACATTCTGCTGGGCGGCGAGGAGTCGGGCGGCATTGGCACGAAACTCTACCTGCCCGAGCGCGACGCCACCGTCATGGCTCTGCTGCTGGTGGAAGTGATGGCCTGGCACGGAAAATCACTCGGCGAACTCGTCGCGCAATTGCACGAGGAATTTGGCGAACACCATTACGGGCGAATTGACCTCGAACTCAAGCCTGGACAAAAAGAGCGCGCCATCGAGCATTTCAGCGGTGCGAAAGTAAAGCGCCTGCTCGATTGGACTGTCGCGCGCCGCGAGGACCTCGACGGAATCAAGTTGTATCTGGAAGAAACCGGCTGGCTAATGCTGCGCGCTTCGGGAACGGAGCCGATGCTGCGCGTGTATTCGGAGACGCGGAGTCCCGCGGCCACAAAGAGAATTCTAGAGGAAGCGCGCTCGATCGTGCATCGGCTCTAGCGGGTCCGTAACGCGGGCTTCTCACCCGCAGTGGAGTGAATAAAAATCAGCCACGCAAAACAGCGAATTTCTCCTACCCTCGATGCAATATTACATTCGGCCCGAATCGCACACCAAATGAACCACGATCACCCGTTGACACGACTCGCGCTCCGTGTGTACCGTGTCCGAATGCCATCTAATCCAGTTGAATTATCCAACGCGAATGCGCCGGCCGGAGTGGTGATTGAGCGGGTCGGCGATGTCCTGAACTTTACATTAATTAATTCCGAGCAGGGGAACGAAGTCACGGGCGCGATGTTTGACGCGATGCTGGCCGAGCTTCGCCGCGAAGCGGTGCATCCCAGCGCGCGGGTCTTGCGCCTGAGGGCGCGCGGCAAGGCGTTCTGCACGGGGCGCGAGCGCGCGGGGCGCGACGCGGTGTCGATCCATCACGAAGCCGCGCGGCTCATCGAATTCAAGCGCGCGTTGCGCACTTCGCCGCTCATCAGCGTGGCCGAGGTGCAGGGCGACGCGTTCGGCTTCGGTTTTGGCATGGCGATTGTGTGCGATTTTGTTTACGTCGCGGAGAGCGCGGCGCTGGGATTTCCCGAGATGAAGTTCGGCCTGGCGCCGGCCGCCATCATGGCGTATCTCGGCGAGTACGCGCTGCCGCGCTTCGCGTTTCCCCTTGTCCTGTTTGGCGATCCGATCGCGCCGCGAGAGGCGCGGGAAATCGGACTCATCTCGCACGTCAGCACGGCGGGAAATCTTGCGTCCGACGTCGATGCCGTCATCGAGCGCATCCTGCGGCTCGATCCAAACGCGGCGCGGAACTGCAAGGAATTTTTCCAGACCACGCAGCAGAATTCGTTCGATCAGAATTGCCGCCTGGCCACGGAAGCCCTGACCGTTGGCAGCTTGGCCATGCTCGCGAGGCGGAAGTGAGCGCTCCGTGCCAGTGAATGCGGGCGCGCGGCTCGACCGGTTGCCGATTTCCTCGTTCCATCGCCGCATCATGTGGCTGATTGGAGCGGGAATGTTTTTCGACGGCTTCAACATTTATATTGGCGCAACCGTTCTGGGCGCGGCCTTGAAGAGCGGCTTTTCCACGATGGGCCAGAACGCGGAGTTTGTCTCGCTAACGTTCGTCGGGATGATGACGGGATCGTTCGTGACCGGCTTCCTCGGCGACCGGTACGGACGGCGCTTCACGTATCAGGCGAACCTTGCCATTTTCGGTTTTGCGTCGATCGTCGCCGCCTTCGCGCCCTCCATGAGCGTGCTGATCCTGATCCAGTTCATCATTGGACTCGGGCTTGGGGCTGAAAATGTGGTCGGATATTCGACGCTCACCGAGTTTGTTCCGCCGCAGTCGCGCGGCAAATGGCTCGGCTTCATGACCGTCTTTGTTGTCACCGGCTTGCCGGTCGCGGCGCTGCTGGGAACGCTCATCATTCCGCACTTCGGCTGGCGCGCCATGTTCCTGATCGGCGGAGTCGGCGCGCTCATCGTCTGGTATTTGCGCAAAAAACTGCCGGAATCGCCGCGCTGGCTGGAATCCGCCGGACGCAGTGAAGAAGCGGAAGTTTTGCTGCGCCAGATCGAAGACGAAGTTTCGCTGCAACATTCCCCGCTGCCGGAGCCCCACATTTTGCCGCTCGTGAAGCATTCGCGGGATCTCGGCTCGCTCCTCAGTCGGGCGATTTTCCCGCGCATGATTGTGGGCGCGGTCACGCTGATGGTGATCAATACGCTGCTCTACGGTTTCGTTACGTGGCTCCCGACATTCTTCGTGCAGCAGGGGCTCAGCATCGCGCGCTCGTTCAGTTATTCGCTGGTCATGGCGCTCGGCGCGCCGGTCGGGTCCGCGATTGGCGCGTTCACCGCCGATTCCTGGGGACGCAAGCCGACGATTGTCGGAGCTTCGCTGACCGCGATTCTGATCGGAAGTTTTTATCCGTTTATCACGCATCCCGTGATACTGATGATCGTGGGATTTTCGCTGATCGTTCCGATCTACGTTCTCGTCGCGCTCCTTTTCGCGATTTACATTCCGGAGCTGTTTCCGACGGAAGTGCGGCTGCGCGCGTCGGGCATCTGCAACACATTTGGGCGCGGGGCAATTATTTTCATGCCCTTCGTGGTGGTCGCTCTGTTCAAGGCGCACGGGGTTGGCGCGGTGCTCGTCTTCATGATTGCGCTGCTCATCGTGCAGATCGTGGTCGTTCTCACGCTCGGCGTTGAACCGAAGAAGCGCCGGCTCGAGGAGATCGAGGCGGCGCCATCTGTCTCGCCGTTCGCAGCCGAGGCGCGCAATCCGTGAGCGTGTGTCGGCCCTTTCAGTTTTCCAATGGACGAGTGTCAAGAAGCGGCACAAATCGATAAATGAGGAGAATCGACGATGAACAATTCAGATGCACCGGAAAAAAGCTCCGCGCTCGGACGGCGAAATTTCATGAAGATTGGCGTTGGCGCCGCCGCGATGACGGCTCTTCCAGCCGCTGCGGTGGCGGCGAAAGAGAACGAGAAGGGCGTGGATTGGTGGGACGCGCGCCCGGGCAAGGGCGGAATTGGAAAGCCTGTCGCGATTGACTGCCACGCGCACTGGTCGCCGGAGACGTACAACAAGGCGCTGGCGGATCTCGGCCAGCCGATCGCCAACAATTATCCGCTTAACTTCGAGCTCGAAAAGCGGCTCCAGTGGATGGACGAACACGAAGTCCAGATGCATTGCCTGACGCTCTCCGGCTCGATGCCGTGGCAATGGGCGTCGGCGGAACAGGGCGCGCGGCTCGCGCAGATCATCAATGACGCGGGAATCGAAGTCCACAAGAAGCATCCCGACCGCTTTGTTTTGGGGCTCGAACTGCCCATTCGCGATCCGCAGCTTGCGCTGAAGGAATTGAACCGCGTCGCCGGACAGCCGGGCGTGCGCGCCGTGCACCTGCCGGACTCGATCGAGCGGCACGATTACATTATCGATCCGAACTTTGCTCCGGTTCTCGCGCGCATCGAGGAACTGGGCCTCCCGATTATTTTTCATCAGATGGATGGAGTGGCCAATAATTACGGAGCCGACCGTGTTTCCGGACCGCCGAATCTTGCGGCGGGCCTCGACGCGCCGACCGATCACACCGTACTCGCGACCAAATTAATGATGTCCGGGATCCTCGACAAATATCCGAAGCTGGAAATGGTGTTGCCGCATGCGGGAGGAGCGTTCCCGTATCTTGCGGGAAGGATCGAGCATTTCTTCGCGCATTTCCCCGGAATGAAAATCACGCTGGCACGTCCGTTCCGGGAGTATTTGCGGCGGTTCCATTACGACTATCTGATTTACTATCCGGAGGCGTTCCGTTTTCTGGTGACCATGGTCGGGACGGACCGCATCGTGGTGGGGACGGATATCTTTGCCGCGAGGGACGTCGAGTTTCCGAACGAAGTCCTCGACCAGTTTCATTTCCCGGCCGCCGAGCGCGACCGCATCCTGAAGGGGAACGCTATCAGGCTGTTGCATCTCTGAGGCGAATTTACAAAAAAACGCCTGTGGGGTTTCGTTTTCGCGAAAACAAAACCCCGCAGGCTGAAGCCCGCGCTGCTTAAAACCTATTTCCCGCCCACCAGTTTGAATTTCTGTATGCGTTTGCCCGTGCCTACTTCGCTGACGTAAATATTGCCCTTCGAATCCACCGCCAGGAAATGCGCGTAGGTGAACTGGCCCGGCTGGCGTCCCACGCGCCCGAAGCTCGAAAGAAGCTGTCCGGTGGCGTGGTCCAGAATGTCGATCTTCTCGTTGTCCTGATTGACGACGTACATATATTTTTGCGCCGCATCGCGGGAAAAGCCAATCCACACGGCCGATCCCAGCGCAGCGGGCTCATGCTCGGGGCCGGCTGGGAGCTTGCTCTTCAATTCGAACGCGACCGGAATGTTTTTTTTGAAGTTGCCCATTTTATCGAACACCTGAATGCGGTGGCCGCGCCGGTCGCACACGTAGATCAGTCCGTCGTTATCGATGATCACGCAATGCAGCACGGGCACGAACGCCGCGCCGGTTTCGGATCCCGTGCGATTCAGTTCCCACTGGCGCAGGAATTGTCCCGTACGATCGAACACGGCGATGCGATGATTGCCTCCCGGAGATTCGCCGTCGGCCACATATACGTCGCCGTTCTTGGGATCGATCGCCATGCCCGCAGGCTTGAAGAATCCCTCGTGGCTTGCGTTCAGCGGTTTTCCCTTGGCCGTGCCGTCGGAGGAATCGACCACGCCGCGCTTGCCGATCTGGAGCAGCAGCTTGCTGCCATCGTGCGAATATTTCTGCGCGATGCCGTCGCCCGTGCCAGTCACCCACACGTTATTTTCCTGGTCGATTGCGCAGCCGTGAGGAGTGTTCGGCGTCGCGTCCGGATCGCCGAAGGAATTCACCACATTGCCGTCGGGATCGAATTCAATCACGACGGGCGCCTGATGCCCAGCGTCCAGATCGTTGTCGGTCAGATCGCGCCGGTTCAGGATGAATACGTGGTCCTGTGCGTCGATGCACACGCCGCCGATTCCGCCGGTGATCCAAAGGTTCGGCAGCGGCTTGGGCCATGCGGGGTCCACTTCAAACCTGGGCGCGTTGCCCTGCGCGTGCAATGGCGCGACGCACAATATCCCCAGCGCGAGAACCATTCCGGCACACATCGCCGCGCAACTCGCCACGACTTGAACGAAACTCGTTTTCGTGTTCATGTTTGTCCTTTTCGCGAAATTAAAATTTCGACGCTTTTACCGGAGTTGTGGTTTCCAATTGCGAGCGCTAATTACTGGTGGTCTTTTATGTTGAATACGCTGTGCGGCTTGCCATGCACATATGCCGCGACGTCATACGCCTCTTGCGGCGTGAGGGTATCAGGGGCATTTTGAGGCATGTTGTGCTGAACGAACGCGGCCATTTTTGCGATTTGATCCATGCCGGCGCCGTCGCTGTACGCGCCCGGTCCCCAAAGGGCCGGGATATCAGGAGTTTTTCCCGCGCCTTCCTCGCCGTGGCAAATCGTGCATTGCTGCGTGTAGATCTGGCTCCCGCGCGCGGCGTCTCCGTTCAGCTCAGGCAGCGTGACGAGTCCGCGTCCCGGGAATGGGCGCCCCGTCACTTGATCCTTGGAGAGCCATTGTGAATACGCGACCAGCCCGACCATCTCGGGGCTGTCATTTGGGAGGCGGTGGCCAAATTCACTGCGCTGAAAACATTGCTCGATCCGCTCTTCAAACGTGATGACGGTTTTTTCCCGGTCGCGATACATCGGGAAAATTCCAGGGAGCCCGACCATGGGTATTCCCTTGGAAACCGTACCGCCGCTGACGTGGCAATGCGTGCAGCTCATCTTGTTGCCGACGTAGCGCTCCGCATATTTCGGCGTCTCGTTGAACACGTGAAGGCCCAGGCGAATGTTGTCTCCCATCGGGCCAGCGGGAATTGTGGCACGGTCCGGGGCTACCCAGGCTTTGGAAGTGTCCGCGGCCTGCGGCGTTCGCGGCGCGCCAAAGCTGGCCGAACCAGTGGAAAATAAAATAAGAAAGGAAGAGGACAAGACCACGACAAAACCGCATCGGATGGCAATCGCTCGAATCATGGGATTCCTCCTGTTACAGGCCTGAAAGTGCGACCCCGTGATTGGCATTCTACCGCTTTCGCGTGTCGGGAGTGTAGTGCGTTCCGAGATACTGGATGATTTTTTGCGCGGTATCGTCCGGGATCGACGCGCCGAATGTTTTTCTCATTTTGGTGACTTCGGCCGACCACGCTTCCGCCGACATGGCCGGTTGCATCGTGATATAGCGCGGGCTGTGGCACAGTTCGCAATTATTTTCGACTTCATCTTTTCCGTCGCCGGGAGCGAGTTCGGGATAATAGATCGGATACTCGCCCGCGTCGTACGTCGCGTCCGTGGAAATCGCTCCGGGAATTGTCCGGTGAATCGTTTCCGGGCCCGCCGGCGTGTAATATCCGGCGCGATGATTGGCATACAGGCCGCGCGCCACGAGGAAGGACAGCGCCGTAACCGCCACAAGAACCCATTTAATTTTGCGCATATCCGGCTCCTATTAGCTCGCTTCCCCAACCACGATTTCGTGGCGCTCGATTTTATTCCACGAATACCCGCCGGGATTCCACACCGCTTCGTCGGGCTGTACGTTTCCCTTTGCGTCCGTCGCGCGCACCGCGAGTTCGTATCGTCCGGCGGTTTTCGGAGTCCACTCCATGAACCATGTGCGGAAGGAATAGTCTCCCGCGTTCGGTCCCAGGCGCGCTTCGATCCATGTCGCGCAATTGTCTTCGGAGACTTCCACTTTTTTAATGCCGCCGTATCCGCTGAATGCGATACCCCGCAAACGCAACGGAAATCCGGCGGGAATCTTTGTCGAACCATCCGGCGAAATCAGGAATGAACGGACCGGCATCCGCGTGATGGGGACCGTCGCGACCTTCCCGGATTTCATGTCTTCCGGAGTAGTGCTGCCACGCGGCGTGTCGGGAATTCGATAGGCCGTCTTCATCCAGAAATTGTCGTCCGGCGCGTCGAGCACGCGAATCGAGGAAAGAGACTTCAGCCAGTAGGTCGCGAAATATCCGGGCACAACGAGACGCATGGGGAATCCGTTCAGCATCGGCAACGGCTCGTCGTTCATGGCGTATGCGACCACACATTCATCGATCACGGGATTCATCAGATCGAGCGACTTCATAAAGCGGTTCGAGCCATAACCCTTCGGCCCCAAACCGCGATCCAGGCCTTCGAATTGCACCTGCACCGAGCCGCTCTTCACTCCGGCGGCATCGAGAATCTCGCGAAGCCGCACTCCGGTCCACGCGGCGTTGCCCATCGCGCCGTTTCCCCATTGCCCGCCAGGGACGCGGGGTTGCAGGCGGCTTCGGCTATTACCGGAGCATTGATCCACGGCGGCAACCGACACGCTCTTGAAGCGGGAAACGAGTTCCGGAAAACTCAGCGTCAGCGGCCGCTCGACATTTCCTTCCACGTGCAAGCGCCACTCTTTCAAATCCACGGCGTTGGGAATGGTCTGAAGATGCCAGCGGACAAAAAACGCCTCATTCGGCGTAAAAGTAGAAAGAAAATAATGGCGTGGCGTTTCCAGCTCCACGGGACGATCGGTCAAAAGAATTAACGGAGCCTTCTGCGGATACGTGGCATATTGGCCCACGGAATTCCAATACGGATTTGCGCCTGGCCCGGTAAATTCCGGAACAGGTTGCTGTTCGGATGGCGTCTGTTGCGCCGCGCTTGTTTTTTCGAATAGCTGTCCGGCTGCCAGCGTGGCGCTTGCGGCGCCGAGTGATTTCAACCAACGACGTCTCGTTACACCCAACTTGAAATCCTCCATTCGGTCTCAAATTTTCCGATTGTTTCGTTCATCGCCTACCCGATGGCCATGTAGCTATAATGCCCTTCGCTCTGCAGAAGAGCGAGCGCCGAGGCCAGCGCCGGCACCAGAATCACGCCGGGCAGGATGTGGGCTTGCATGTCCCTTACGACTTCTTCCGGCTGCGCGGTCAAACCGAATTGCCTGATGACCGATCGCGCCGCCTCTTCGATCGAACTGTGGCAGCTCACGAATTGTATGCCGCGCGCCTGCAGGCCCTGAATGCTGACGTCCTGGTGGGCGGAGTCCGGGCTGCTGGGATCGTCCGACGTGTAGGCCATGGACGGCGCGGCCTTGCTCGGAAAAAAAACATTGCGCACGGCGGGCTCTCCGGTTTTCGGGTCGTTCTCCTTCAGCCATTCGCCGATGCGGTATTTCTGCCAAACGTAGTCGCTGTAATTCATCAGGTTTGCCGGACCATTCAAGGCCACAACGATTTGGAGCTGATCGGGGACGATGCCCATGCCAAAGCGAAGCCCGTTGAGCGAGTTCTTCGCGGTCCGCAGCACGCGCCCATCGCTGACGGTGAAGCCGTGCAAGGCCTGCTTGATGCGGCGCGTCGAATGCGTCAGCGCATCGAAATCCGCGGCCTGAGGCCAGTCGGTCTTTTTCCAAACGTATTGGGCGTGCACCGGCTCGTTCCACATCGTCGTGGCCGCCGCCGCGACCGCTCCGCCCAGCAGGGTTCGTCGTGAGAATTCGCTCATGAATGTTTCTCCTTTGGTCGCATCGGCCTGAAAGCGTCTGTCCGATTTTTGGCCGCCATAAATCATAACCGCATTTGTTGCAGGCCGTCCACCCTGGGGTGCAAATGCGGCAACAAACACGCTTCGATCGCAACGGAAATATGATATGGTCAACACCATTCTCGGGAGGAGACCAATGAAAGCATGTGGATTGTTCGGCGCGGCTGCGTTTGCCATTCTAGTTTTTGTTTCCCCTCTTTTCGCGCAAACGGGCGGTAAAGAGACGAAAGTGATGATTCGGGCCGTTGCGCACGACGCCAAAGTGATCGGCACGCACGTGGGCGGCGCGCGGATCACGGTTAAGGACGCCGCCACGGGAGAAATTCTGGCGCAAGGCATGCAGCAAGGCGGGACGGGCGATACGGACGCGATCATGAAGAAGCCTCGGACGCGCGGGACTGCAATCTACGGCGCGCCCGACACGGCAGGTTTCCTCGCCGTGCTGCATTTGGATAAGCCGACAGTCGTGGAAATATCGGCCGAAGGGCCGCTCGGCAATCCGCAAGCCACGCAACGCACGTCGAAAACCATGCTTCTGGTGCCCGGCGAAGATGTGCTGGGAGATGGAGTCCTGCTGGAACTCCACGGATTTATTGTGACGGCGGTTGCGCCGCTGCCCGATGCCAAGATCAAGGCGGGATCGCCGTTCGAAGTTCGAGTCACGGTGATGATGACCTGCGGCTGCCCGACCGAGCCGGACGGCCTGTGGGACGCAAACAAGATTCACGTGGTCGCGCGGCTTGTCCGCGACGGCAAAGTGCAGTCGGAAATCTCGCTGACCTATGCGGGAGTGCAGAACACGTTTCACGCCGACGTGCCCGCCACCGCCGCCGGACCCGTGGAATTGCAAGTGCTCTCCATGGACCCGGGCAGCGCGAATTTCGGGATGATGCGCGAAGCCGTCACGATCGTTCCGTAGCCCGTTTGGAAAAACCTCTGTTTTTCTTGATCCAAAATGTTACGCAACTATCCGTGAGTGCCCCATCCTTCAAGTTCTTTGTGAAGGGTGGGGTATTTGTTTTTAATTTGTCAAAAAGTTCCATTCGTCGAGGATGTAAACTCAGCGCCCGCGCCCAATGTGCTATAGTCCCGCTACAACTTTTCAATGAAGCTGGAGTAGTTGGAACGTAGTTTGAAATTTGCGTGAAAACTTCCCGGGAGACTGCATGGAACGTTCGCCCACCGTCAACGAAATCATCGACCAGCGGCCCATGAGCCGTTATCAGTTGTGGACGATGGCGCTGTGCGGCATGGTCATCGTGCTCGACGGCTTTGATACGCAGAGCATTGGTTTCCTCGCGCCATCCATGGCCGAAAGCCTGCACATCCCGATCAAAACGTTTGGTCCCATCTTCGTTTTCGCGCTGATCGGCCTGATGATTTCGTCCATGTCGGCCGGCCCCATCGCCGACCGCTGGGGCCGGAAATGGCCGATTGTCGCCTGCACGCTGATCTTCGGAACGTTCGCGATGCTTACGGCGCGTTGCACGACCTTTGATCAGTTGCTACTCTGCCGCTTCCTGACCGGACTTGGCCTGGGCGGCGCGCTCTCCAATTCCGTGGCGCTCATGTCCGAATACGCGCCCAAGCGGCAACTCGCCGTGATCGTGAGCATCATGTTTTGCGGAATGCCGACCGGCGCAGTTCTCGCGACGCAGATGAGTTCCGTGATGCTTCCGCGCTGGGGATGGCAATCGGTCTTTTATGCGGGAGGAGTTTTGCCGCTCACGCTGGCCCTGCTGTTGATCGCGATTCTCCCCGAGTCCGTGCGCTTTCTGGAAGTGTCCGGCGGGAACCAGCAAAAAATCTCGAACATTCTGGGGCGAATTTCTCCCGAGCTTGCGGATGCGCTGCTGTCCCGCTCCCCTCAGAATGCGCCGCGCAAAAACGCTCCGGTCGTCAGCCTGTTCACGGAGGGCCGCGCGGCTGGAACGGTTCTGCTGTGGATTCCCTATTTCATGAATCTTTTGATTTTGTACTTCGTCGTATTCTGGCTGCCCGCGCTGCTTCGGCAAACGGGAAAACCGGTTTCCGCCGGAATGACGGCGATCATGCTGTTCAGCGTCGGGGGCATTGCCGGATCGTTCGTTGAAGGAAATTTGATGAACCGCTGGGGCGCGCTCACCGTCTTGCTCGCGGAGTTCCTCTGCACCACGCTGCTGATCGCTTCCCTGGCATTCTCCGTATCGTTTTGGCTGATGATGTCGATCACGTTCGTTCTGGGTTTCGCCGTGCAGGGCGCTCAGGGAGGACTCTCGGCGGTTGCCGCCACGTTCTATCCGATCTCGATCCGGTCCACGGGAATTGGCTGGGCGCTTGGAATCGGGCGCATCGGCTCAATTGTGGGCCCCATGCTTGGCGGCGCGATGCTGAAGCTGGATTGGAACCCGCGCGAAATTCTTCTTGCCGGATCGATCCCCGCGCTGTGCGCCGCGGCCGCAACCTTCATGAGCATTTGGCTGCGAAGCAACGTGCCTGCGGATCAACAGGACGCCGGGATTGCCGGAGAGTCGGCCATATCGCACGGATGAAATGCGCGCCCATGGCGGATGCCTGCGCCGCTGCGTCGAAAACACCTCTCACGCTTTCAGCCGCGGAAACAGGCGCTCGGCGTTTCCGCGATTGATGGCCTTCCAGTCGTCCTCCGAGAAGCCCGCGTATTGAACGAGCCAATCGTCCGTCAACTCGTAATTCCGGATGGGCGCGTCGCTGCCGTACATGATCTGCGATACGGGGACGATGTCTTTCAGCGCGTCGAGCGCGGGCGCGCGGCCGGCGTGCGCCGTGTCGAAATACAATTTCTTGAATTCGTACTCGACGCCGTGCGGCGCATTGCTCGCGCGGTTCTTCGGAAAATCGTCGACGATGCGCGCCGCCAGCACGGGAAACGCTCCGCCGGAGTGCGAAAAGATAAAGCGGATATTTGGAAATTTCGCCAGCGTGCCATCCCAGAGCAGGCTGTCGATGGCGCGCGCCGTGTCGATGTCATATTCGATGATGCCGGATTGTCCGGGAAGATTTCGGCAGCATGAGGCGCGCGCGGGATGCACAAACGCGATGGCGCTGCGGCGGTTCAATTCCTCGTAGACCGGCGCAAACGAAGGATCGCCCATCCACTTGTCCATGTAGCTCGTCCACAGAGCGACTCCGTCCGCTTTCAGCGTGTCCAGCGCGTAGGCGATTTCCTTCAGGCTTCCGTCCGCGTCCGGCAAGGGCAAGGCCGCGAAGTGGCCGAAGCGCGTGGGATAATCCCGAACCATCTGCGCGCCGTATTCATTGTGCTTCCGGGCGAGGGTGCGTCCTTTTTCGTCGCGATCACTCATCGAGTCCATCACCAGCCGCTGAACGGGCGAGACGAATGCCGTGGCGATCCCGTGCTTGTCCATCATGTCCAGCGATATGCGTGGAGACCATTGCCTGAGCGTGAAGCCGTTGGCGGCCAGTTGATCCTTCATCGCTTCGATATAAAACGGCGGAAACAAGTGGTGATGCACATCAACCCGGCCGGTCATGGCGCGGACAGAAGGAGAAATCGCTTGCGCTAAAAGTTTGCCGCCGGGAAGAATTGCGCCCGCTCCGGCTACGGCCAGCGCTTTTAGGAATTTTCTGCGCGAAGCGCCGGCGTCGAACGGTTTTCCGCTTGCGGCGCGAACATCCGCGAGCGTCTCGAAATTTTCAGGTGCGCGATTCCCCATGCTCGATTCCTCCCCGCCACAAACATCGTGCGTACTGCGTTGCGGCGCAACATAGCACGTTTCCGTCGCGCTTGTCAGGGAAATGATGCGAAACGTGGAATGGGCGCTTCTCAGTGGCACAGGCTTCAGCCTGTGTTCTTTTGATTTTAACCTGCCGCAAATCAAAACCACACAGGCTGAAGCCTGTGCTACTAAAATCAGCGTGGTTCGGACGAAGGCGGCACAATGCTCTTGATGCGCATGTACGTGACCATGTTGCCGTAGTGCTCGTTGTTGTGCGCGAGATTAATAATCAGGCGGCTGATTCGCAGCACCGGAGTTTTCGTGCCGTCATCCTTGGTGCCTTGAACCATATCCATCGCGTTGGCATCGCTGAGTCCGGCGTATACGCCATCGCAATAGGTGAGAGCCGCGTTCAGCGCATTCACCAGATCGGCCTTCGCGACGACCTTCTCAAAATCCACATCTTCCTTGGGATTTTTTTCGCCCTTCGCGTCCGAACACCAGCGATAGTTGAAGTTGGCGAGGTGCCCGACCAACTGCCCGAAGGTCCGCACTTCCGTTTGCGCCCCGGGACGCATGCCGTACAAATCCTCCGATACCTTCGCCGCCGCGGCAGCGATGAATTTCCGGTTCGAGGTATAGGAATTGCGAAGCCATGTGGGAAGCGCATCCTTGGACGTAACCTGCTGCCCTGCCTGCGCCGCCAGGGGAAATGCCAGCAAGAAACCCAGAAGCACACGAACGATCATTTTTCCCATAAATATTCCTCCAAGGAGTTCGAGCGCAAGGCTCGGAATTGCGCGAGACGGAAGCGCGCGACGGATACGGCTGCCGCCACACTTCACCCCAAATTGCGAATAATTTTTACGGCGTTTGAGATTATACAGCCGGGCATCTCGGCGCACAATTTGCGCCTCGGCAACAAAGGCAAGCAGCTCACTGGCGGTTAAACGGCATTCCTTACAAGTCATGCGCCGGCACGATTACTTTACACGGCTGGAATATCGAGGGGTTTGTAGCGCGGGCTTCAGCCTGCGGGATTTGGACTCCTCGCGAGGATGAAACCCCGCAGGCTGAAGCCTGCGCTACTGGCCCTGCTGCCGAACTACGTCATTCTAAACTCTATTGCAACGGGCCCGTTGCCATCGGCGGCGCTCCCGACAGGTGATGTTCCCAATAGTCGACAAAGTTGATGTAGTCCTGATTGAATTGTTCGGGATGCTCGCGGTACATGAAATGTCCGCCATTGTTGTAGACGATCATCTGCACCTTCACGTTCTTGGCCGCGACGATATCGAACAGGCCAAGCTCTGCCTGCAAATTCGCCGTCGCATCGTTTTCGCCCCAATCGATAATGTCGTTCTTTCCCGCAACCATCAGCACAGGCATTTGCAACACGCCATCGAGCCGCGCGCGGTCCCACATCTGCTTCCGCCAGGCCGGAAAGTCATTGAGCTTTCCTGTTCCCACCGCAAGCTTTGCCCGCGCCTCCTTCGATTTCGGCTGGTTGGACATTTGCCGGTCCGCCTCCCAGTATTCGTCCGGAAACGTGTCGGGTAGCCAGGCGAGCAGCCCCAGGCGGCACTTCAAGCCCTCATACTGCGTCTGGTCCGCGCACTTCTTCAGCATGGCATCCAGTTTGGTCGGCCCGCTGGGCGGGTCTTCCGGGCCCATGGCGAGAATCGTCAGTGTCCGCACGATTTCCGGATGCTGGACCGCCAGATAGAAAACCAATCCGCCGCCCGCCGAGTGCCCGATGAGATGCACCTGCCCCAGCTTCATCGTGCGAATGAACGCATAAATGAAATTCACTTCGCCCTGTTGATTGTAGTCGGCGTCATCCTTCGGATTGCCGGTCATCCCGCAGGCCAGCCGGTCCATGGCAAACACATGGAAATGTTTCGCCAGTCCCAAAATATTTCGCGAAAAGACGTTGGCCGTGGTCGCCGCCGCCTGGGCGCCGCCGTGAATCATCACGACAGGCTCGCCCTTCCCATATTCGTAATAGCGCGTGCGAATGCCATTGACGTCGACGAATTTTGCCTTGAGCCCGTCAATCGTGGCATCCGGATTGTCCGCCGCCATAACCGTGATCTGGCCAAACGGAAATATAAAAAAGAGCGCAACCGCCATCGTCGCAATTTTCGCCAGTGCATTTGCAGGCAGGTATTTCATGTGTCCTCCGAGTAGCACAGGCTTCAGCCTGTGTGGTTTTGATTGGCGCAAATCAACCCAACACAGACTGAAGTCTGTGCCACTAAACCCACTCCATTCGGCGCAGTAACTCGATCTCCCAGGGCCACTTCCATCGCACAGACATGGGAAGTGTGAGCTATACCGCTCCTTCGTTGAGCTTTGGCAACGACCACTCCTTTACCGGCATCGGGTCGAGGACGGGCTTTCCGAGGTTCGGGCAACTCAGCGCGTAGATGCCGGTGTCGGCTGCAACGTAAATAATGTTGCGGTCCCATTCGATAAGCACGTTGTCCACCGTCCGGTTCCAGCTGCCGAAGTCGCTCAGATCGCCGCCCTGCGGAGGAATGAAGTACGCCACTTCTTCGGGCTTGTAGAGATTCCCGATGTCGTAGCACCGCAGCCCGGCAATGAAATACGCATGGGCCATGAAGTCCTGGCGCGGCTTACCCGGCGCTTTCAGGTGCGGAGGATTGTGCGTGCCGAACCGCCCGCGCTTGAAGCAAAAGTCGGCGTACGGAGCATTCGCCGGAGGCACGGGCCGCGGAAATTGCGCAACGGGCACGGGATGCTGCTCATCGCGGATGTCGATCACCCAGTTCGGGAGAAAAATCTGGTTGCAGTCCGAATTCGTAGTCTCGCCGTTGGTGATCACGAATCCGCGATCCATGACGCCACAATAAATCGTATGAAACGCAATGCCCATGCCTGCGTACTGCGGCGGCGGTTCGAACCGGCCAATTTCCTTTTGATGTGTTGGGTCGGAAAGGTCGAGAATGATAAACCCATTGCACCCGAACGCGCCGTATCCGCGGTTGCCACCGTCTTCCAGCTTTTTGGGGACATACACAGGGCCGTGCAAACCGGCGAACGGCGTCTGATCGCCTGCAACCTTCGGCGGAACCAGCTTCGACCACATCCACTTCTCGTACTCGGCTTCCTCGCCCTTGCGCGAACCCGGCACCCACCAGAACGAAACCTGCTTGGCATTGGAGGGATCGGAGCAATCGATGATCATGTTGCCGTTCACAAGCTCGCGGAAATACGAAGGTTGATGAATGAACGTATCGTCCGGCGCGCAATCCAGGTATGCGTACTTGCCGCCATCGTAATAGTTGCGGTGCGTTCCCGATCCGGTCGCGCCGGTGCTGAATTCCGACAATTTCACGACATGCGAAGGATCGGAGATATCATAAAAACGCACGCCGCGCAGCCCTTTGAAGTTTTTTCGTTTGTCGTCCAGATGCGGGTCGTCGTACTTCCCCATCGGCGCGGCGGGAGTGGAATCGGTGATCGGCGCCTGCGCCCCGGTCATCAGAATCCACTTCTTCAGCTCCTTGTTGTAGGCCGCCTGCACCTGGCCGCCTTCGAAGCACTTGCGGTTGTACATGCCCGCCTTGTGCAGATCGCTGACATCGATAATGTCTCCCTGCTGGATCAGGTAACGCCGGTTCCCGATCGCCATCATCTGCAGTTTGCCGCCACGTCGCGCGCCCGGCTCGATGTGCGCGAGAATCTCCATGTTTTGGATGTACATCCTGCGATCGAGATACGTAAGGCTGTTCGGAGTGGGATGCGGATGATGATCGGCAAGCGCCGGCAGCGTCGCGGACGCCACCGCCAATCCCGCTCCTGTCGCGGCATGTTTCAAGAATTGGCGGCGGCTGGACCCTTTGCGATTCTCTTTCATCTCGGTTCCTCCCCGTTTTCTGGATCGTGTGCTTTCCTGCCGTATTTCCCCTGCCTGCGGCAATCGCCATTCCCGGTTGCGACGTGCATTTCGATGGAAGATTTTTGTGTGTTGCACCCCTCATGTTGCAACGGGGCCGGAGGTGAGTCCGGCCCCGTCGGTTAGGCCAATTCGAATGTGACGGAAGCCGTTAGAAGATCAGCTTCAAGCCCAACTGGATCGAGCGGGCGCCTCCGGTTCCAAGTACGGGATTGGGAGCGGCCTGGTCAGGCGTGTTGCAGCCGCAGCCGAAATTTGAGCTTGAAGGATCGTCGAAGCCGGCCCCTGCCGGCCCATTGGGGTTGGTGAAGATCGGATGGTTGAGAACATTGAAGAACTCGGCGCGGAACTGGGTGGTGAGGCGCTCCTTGAATATAAAATTCTTCACCACCGACACATCCCAGTTTTTGAACCCCGAGTCGCGGAAGATGTTGCGCGCCGCATTGCCGATCGTCCCTTGGGCTGGGGGAATCAGGACTGAGTTGCCCTTCATGTAGCAGCCGCCGATAAAATTGTTAAGGGAATCGAGTGCGCCAGCACCCAATTGGGTGGCGGCGGCAATGCAAGCCTGCGGAATGGTCGTACCATTTCCGCAGAGCGCGTCACCGAAACAAGGAATTGGGGTGGGACCGGACTTGAAGTCGTTGGGGTTACCGGAGAAATTCCAGAATTGACCAAAGGAGTCGACCTCGTTTACCTGGTTGGTCCCGCTGAAGTCGTTACTTGTGTCTCGCGCACCCCATGGCCCCCCCGTTTGCAGGGTCACGACAGAATTGAGTTGCCAGCCTTTGAGGAGCTGTCCCATCCCATCTTTACCGGGGATAAGGTAGGTGGTCGAGAGGGTGAAGCGATGCCGGACGTCGAAATCGCTGTTCGAATAGAGTCCCGACGTCGGGTGAGTGCTATCCGGCGGCATCGTAATGCCATTGAAATTGTTCGACGCGTTGTCGAGAGAATGCGCGTAGGTGTAACCCATTAGGAACGACAGCCCATGGGCGGGCCGCTGGGTAAGGGTCACCTGCAGGCCGTTGTAGTTGGACTTGTCCTGATTGGAAATGCGGTCGACCTCCGCAATGTACGGGAACTTGTTAAAGAAAGGCCGGCTGGTCTGTATGCAAGTCGGATCGCCATTATTGCCGTTTATGCAGGAACCGAGAGGTGGCTGGTTGATGTTAGCGAAGCCCAACAACTTGGTGCCGTGGTCGCCCACATAGGCAACCTCCAAGGACATGTTGTTCGTGATCGCTCGTTGGATGGTCAGTGTCCAGGTGCCGATATAGGGCGTCCGCATATTCGGATCCACCGCCTCCATGTTGCAGGGGGAAGGATCCGTAACTGTCGTCGACTGGCCAGCTGGGGTAAACGTCAGGCCGTCGCCGCACTGGAGATTGAAAATACTTTGGGGGAAGATGGTAGCGCAGTTTGTAGTTCCAGAAAATGCAGCGGCTACGCAACCGGGAGTTTGAGCTTGCCAACCCGGCGTGAGCACGCTGCCCGGTAGGTTGTCACTGACGACCCCCATGCTGCCCGGACCTAGCCTGCTGACCTGTGTGCTGCCTGTCACGCAGGGAGTTGTTGAACAGAAAATCTGGGTCGCGCCGGTGGGCACTTGGTTGAGTCCAAGCAGATTGTTCACGGCAACGAAGGTAATCAGGGGTATGGACTCATACATGATGCTGCCGCCGCCGCGGATGACGGTCTTCCCGTCGCCGCGCACGTCCCACGCAAAGCCCACGCGGGGCGAGAAATTGTTGTGATCGCCATGATAGGCCGAGGTCTCACCGTAGCCAATCTGTACGAGCCCCGTAGGGGAGGTTGGGTCGAAGTTGCCGAGTTTGTTGTCGCGCTCGGTAAATACCATGGGGAGTTCGTAACGCAGTCCGAGGTTCACGGTAAGCCTTCTAGTGACTCGCCAGTCATCCTGCAGGAAGGAGGCAAACGTCGTTCTATCTATATGGGTCTGAGGGTCGCCAGTGAGAAGCTTAGATCCGCTGCCTTTTACATCGCCCAGCAGAAAAGCCTCGAGGTTAGCGAATCTGATCCTGCCCTTGCCATTGGCTGTGATGAAGGATTGGGCCACGGATTGATCGATTTCACCGCCGAACTTGAACGAGTGCTTGCCGCGAGTAATCGAGACGGTGTCCGAAAACTGCAAGCCCAGGTCGGGCCCGATATGCTTGGGCCAATTGCCTCCTAGGCGGAACGTGGTGAGAAAGTTGCCATTCACCCCCATGAGCGGGAAACCGAAAAGCTGCGGATCGGTCACACCCGTATTCATGCCATAGGCGAGCGGGTTCACGTTGGCGTCGAGAGAATCATACGTCTGGTGGTAGCTGGTGTAGCCCACATTGAGTTGATTCACCAGCGTCGAATTGGGGGTCCAGGTCCAGGACCCGGAGGCCACCTGATCGTAGCCCCACAGGGCTGATGCCCACGGGGAGTTGCTGGAGCCAGGAGCCCCCACTGCCCAAGCATTATCATGCCACGATCCGCCGCCCACGCCGTGGAAGTACATTCCGGACAGCGTGTGGTGATCGTTGATGTGGTAATCAACCTTCGCGACCCCGTTGTTTTGTGAGTTGACACTCGTCATGCCAATGTACACTCCGGCTGAGTTCGTTCCGTCGTTCGTCGGGAACAGAGATTCATTTGGACCAGGGGTAAAGTTCGCGGGCTTAATCGAACAATCCGAGTTGAGTCCCGCGATTTGCGCGCTAAGCGCGTTGACATTGACAAATCCGACAGCAACGCAGGCATCCACGAGGCTTTTAGTTGGTTTTCCGCCGAGCGAGACCGTGGCGGGGGCGCCGGCGAGCAGCGAGTCTCCCACGTTATAGCGCTGGCCCTCATAGTTCACGAAGTAGAACAGTTTGTCTTTCTTGATGGCTCCGCCGAGGCTGGCGCCGAACTGCTCCAGGCCAATGGGATTCTTCGTCTGATTTAGAGCTGGATCCGTCGATGCTATGTTGAAGAAGTTGCGCGCATCCAGCGCGGTTTCCCGGCCAAAGGCGAACGCGGTGCCGTGAAGAGCGTTGGTACCCGACTTCAACCCCGCGTTGATGATAGCGCCGGGCTTCCAACCGAATTCCGCCTTCGGATTTTGCTCGGTATTGAATTCCTGAATGGCGTCGATGGGCAGCGACGTAGACGAATCGCCCGCGGGAATGGCCGCATTGAGAACGCTCTCGCCCATGAATACTTCGTCGTGCCTCACACCATCCAATAGATAGCCGATATCACCCGCGCGAGTCCCATTGGCGGAGCGGGTCTGAGCGCCGCCACCGGCGTAAACACTCACTCCCGGGCGCAGTGAGAGCAGGTTGATGTAGTTGCGGCCA
>PLUM01000004.1 GCA_003165465.1 Acidobacteriota bacterium | reverse complement strand
ATCGTCGGGAACATTGAGAATCTCAGTCATCACTTTGCCTGCATTCCGAATGCGATTATTTTCGTCTTTCTGGGCAAATGCAGGCAGCCCAGCCAAGACCGTCACAGCCATTAACAACAATATTCTTTTCATTGACATACTCCTTTTCGCTATATTCTGTAATAACTTCATGCATTCCGATGGCAACTAATCGGTCGGCCGCCCCGCCTGCCGACACTCCATTTGTAATTTCATGTACTGTCTTCGCGAGTTTAATCCGAGTCCTAAGAAGCAAACGTGGCTTGGCTAGTGCACCGTTTCGGTTCGTCGGTCGTGCAGGACGGCGTTTAGAAGGGACTTGTTGATTTGCAGCTCTCGCAGCCTGTGCCCGTACTCGATGAAGCCCAGTTTTCTGAATTTATTCATGAAGAAATTGACTCGGGAGCGTGTTGTCCCGACCATTTCCGCCAGCATTTCTTGGGAAAGTTCGGTAACCATCTTCTCGGACTTATCTTTTTCGCCATAGCGCGCCAGAAGCAGCAACGTCCGCGCCAGCCGTTTTTCGCTGGAGTTAAAAAGCTGATCAATCAGATCTTGCTCGGCTCGGATGTTCCTCGAAAGCATATGTCTTATAAACCTCTCGGAGAGAGCCGGTTCCGAGTGGAGCAGTCGAATCATCTCCGGCCTTTCGATCACCAGGATCGTGCTCCGAGTAATTGTCTCCGCTGTGCTCACCCGCTGCAGTTGCCCCGCCAGGCACCCCTCGCCAATAAAGTTTCCCGGGCCTAATATCGCCACCACTGCCTCTTTGCCAACATCATTGACAACGGTGAGCTTCAAGCCGCCTCTTTGGATGTACAGAACACTCGTCGCTGGATCGCCTTGCATGAAAACGGCTACCTTGCTCCGATATTCCACAACTTTCCACTCCCTGCTGGCTAGATGGAGAAAAACTTGTGCATCGAAAGCACGTTGTTCCTTGAGCTTTGCTTTGGATTTAAATGTCGTATCACTTGGCCATGCTCGGGCTGGAACCGCTTGCATGGCATTCACACCGGTTGGCCTCAGATCGACGGCAAATAATGTCGCCATAATTGCCCCCTCAGTAAACTGCGCTTGCAGACGCGGTCGCTATTACAAACAAAATCTAAATACGATCGACCGATTTAGCGCCGCAGCTACCCACATTTTTCTTTTAATTCTTTATCCTGTGACTGTCAGTGATCCGGATCACGCGTCTATGTAATGTCACTACGAAACTCAATCTGATCTCGCCTACCCCGACTCGGATAGCGCCGTGTTTCGATTCGTCAGTCGCTCAGGGCTGTATTCGGGAGAGTACTGTTGTTGTAACCGACTTTGGGCATGATTTCGGGAACGAACATAATCACATCGCCAGCGTAACAAGTTCGTCCGAGGCAAACTGTGCAAAAGTGGACAGTTGTATGATCGCTGTCGTTGAGTGCTACTGAATTCGATTGTAGTGCCGGGGTCGCGCGGAAATCTGATTTAGGCGTCCCTGAAGTTCGAAAACCAGCACCAGGTGCGCGCCCATATTCAATGCTCTTGCTTACGCAAGCTCCACTGACGGTGGAGCAGGTCGTTCGGAGGCGGCCGCTTAATAGCCGAATGGCCCACGATATGCGCCCGTGGACTGAACCGTTTTGGCCAGAGGTGTGTGCAGTATTGAACTGACGGGTGAAGTGCCAAAAGGTAAAAATATCGTGTCTCTACCTGCCAGCCAGAATCTGGTCCAAGGGGGACGACATAAAACAGGGAGACCTGTTTGCGAGACCACAATTGAGTTTGTGTAACAAACGCGTGGAAATACTGCGATTAACGAAAGAGGTACCAACATGAAGCGATTTAAATGTGTGGCGATGATTTGTTGTTTTGTGCTCGTGGCCCTGGCAATTGCACCTCAGATCAAGGCCGATGAGCATGACAAGAAAACTATAATGACGTTCAGTGAACCCTTCGAAGTTCCAGGTGTGGATGCCCAAATCCTCCCGGCCGGCACCTATGTCTTTAAGGTTCTTGACTCGTCGTCCGATCGGAACATTGTCCAAATCTTCAGCGCAGACGAAACCCATGTATATACAACCATCCTGGCAATTAACAATTACCGCTTGCAGCGGACTGACAAGACGTTGTTGACCTTTAAGGAGCGAGGCGAAGGACAACCGCAAGCGATTAAGGCTTGGTTTTATCCGGGAGACACTTTCGGCCAGGAATTCGTTTACTCAAGGAAAAGGGCTGTTGAACTGGCAAAGATCGTAAACGAACCTGTCCTTTCGATGCCCGTCGAAACATCAGAAGCAATGCCAGTCGAAAAGTTGAAAAGTGAACCGGTCGCGGCGGTCCAACCAACTGGCGAGGAAGTGCCAGTCACCACAGTGACTGCAGCTCCGCCAGCAACCGTCGCAGCCCCAGCAGCAACGGCTGCGGTGGAAGCCAAGCCGGCTACACTCGTCGCAGAGGCCCTGCCGCAGACAGCCAGCTCATTGCCGCTATTTGCGTTAATCGGGGCGTTGTCGCTGCTCGCAGGCTTTACTCTCCTGATCATTACGAAGCGATCTGCCTAAATCAGGGGCATGGAGGTATTGTGTAGGGGGCAGGTGAGTGTGGCCTGCCCTCATGGGCGGTGGTGTCGGAAATCCGGGACTGCCGCGCAGCTTCCAAAAAGTACTCGGAGAATCAAGGCGCAATCCATTTCGGAAAAGCTCCTGAGACGAAGTATGGGTCAAAAACTCTATCTGTCCTCGTTCATCTTTCTGATTTGCTTTTCAGGAATTGCCGTATCTCAGAACGTCCCGCAACCTAACCATGTCGGCCCGTACGCGATTCGAACGAGTGTGGACCTGGTCGTCTTGCAGGCAACTGTGAGGGACCATAAGGGCGCTCCAGTTTCCGGACTTGGCAAGGAAAACTTCCAGGTCCATGAAGATAAAGTCCTTCAACAAATTGAATCGTTTAGCTATGAAGATGTCCCCGTGACAGTCGGCTTGGTGATTGACAATAGCGGAAGCATGCGCTCGAAGCGCCCTGATGTGATTAGCGCTGCCCTGGCATTTGTACGCTCCAGCAATCCAGAAGATCAGATATTTGTGGTCAATTTCAACGAGCATGTTTCGCTGGGTCTTCCAGCGAAGTCGCCATTCACGAACAATGCCGGTCAATTGGAAGCAGCACTATCCAGGAATGTTCTAACCGGCATGACGGCCCTGTACGATGCGATTGCTGTTGGCATCGAGCAACTGCGGAAGGGTAGATGGGACAAGAAAGTGCTGATCGTGGTTAGCGATGGGGGAGACAACGCCAGCAAGCTCAACTTAGCCCAAGCCATGTCCATGGTGAATCAGTCGAACGCGGTCATTTATACGATGGGGATATTTGACGAGACCGACGAGGATCGAAACCCACATGTGCTCAAGCAACTGTCAAGAGCAACCGGCGGAGAGGCATTTTTCCCCAAGAGTCTGCAAGACATTCTCCCGATTTGTGAGCGGATTGCTCATGACATTCGCAGCCAATATACCATCACCTTCCTGCCGACGAATAAGAACCAAGATGGGGCCTATCGGGCAATCGAGGTGAAGGCGCGCGAGGCGTCGGGAGGCAGGCGATTGTCTGTCATCACACGCACCGGTTATTCCGCTCCTTCGAATCTTCATTCTGCTGGCCGCGCACAGGACAACCGGCCATGAAGGTCCGAATGGCACGGCAGATATCTCAATTGATGCCGACCAATCGATTCCTGCGATGGAGCCGGGACGTTTTCCTGGTCGCCGGTGTTCTCGCACTCGGTTACAGCGGCTTTATACTGCTCGACACGAAATTCTACCAGGCCTATCAAGCCCGCCGGTTTCAGCAACAATTGAGTAGTTTGCACCCGGCTGTTGCCAAGGCCGGCGGCGTTGGCGATTTGCCCGTCCCCCCGATTCCAGGGGAAGCGTTGGGCAGGATCGAAATAACCAGGATCGGTGTTGCGGCGATCATTGTGGAAGGCATTAACGAGAAAACTTTGCGGCGCGCGGTCGGGCACATTCCCGGCACTCCGCTGCCGGGGCAGCAGGGAAACGTCGCGATCGCGGGGCACCGCGACACATTTTTCAGAGCGTTGCGCAATGTCCAGCAGGACGACGAAATCAGATTGACGACGCTGAAGGGATCGTATCGCTACCTTGTGGATTCCACGCAAGTGGTTAGGCCTGACGACATGCAGGTGCTGAACAATTCGGATGAGACAATTCTAACCCTGGTAACCTGTTATCCGTTCTATCTTGTTGGGCCCGCTCCGAAGAGATTTATTGTCCGCGCGCACAAAATTCCCGGATAAAACATCCTGATGTACGCCACGTGGGTGATTGCATCGTTTCGATGGTTCTGCTTACGTTCCGCGCAAGTATTTTCCCAAACATTTAATTAAGGTTCCGCCCGCGACTGCGGCGACATTTCTTCTGGAGCGAATTAGACGGACAAAAAGGACCTGCCAGCCCCCCACTAATCTCGCAGGGGCCTGCTCTGGTGGTAAATGTGTTGCGCCCCGCGCAGGATAAATATAATAATGTTCGAGTTGGATATTCAAATCTGAAATGCCGGAGTATTGCCATGCCCCGCGTCAGGCCGAAAGTCGTTCGCCCCTCGCTCGCCAAGGTCCCGACAGGAATCCAAGGACTGGACGAAGTCACAGGCGGAGGCCTGCCGAAAGGTCGTGTCTCGCTGGTGTGCGGCAAAGCAGGATGTGGCAAGAGCTTACTGGCGATGGAATTTCTGGTGCACG
>PLUM01000003.1 GCA_003165465.1 Acidobacteriota bacterium | reverse complement strand
CCGGTGTCGATCAGGGCCGTGGCGATGATCGTGAGCGAGCCGCCCTCCTCGACGTTACGCGCGGCGGCGAAGAATCGCCGGGGGCGCTGTAGTGCGTTCGCGTCGATACCGCCCGAGAGGACCTTGCCCGAGGGAGGCGTGACGGCGTTGTAGGCGCGCGCCAGACGCGTGACCGAGTCGAGCAGGATCACGACGTCGCGCTTGTGTTCGACAAGGCGCTTGGCCTTTTCCAGAACCATTTCCGCGACCTGGATGTGGCGTTGCGGCGGTTCGTCGAACGTCGAGCTGATGACTTCGCCCTTCACCGTGCGCTGCATGTCCGTGACTTCTTCCGGGCGCTCGTCGATCAGGAGAACGATGAGCGCGACTTCCGGATGATTGGTGGTGATCGAGTTGGCGAACGCCTGCAGCATCATGGTTTTTCCGGTGCGCGGCGGCGCGACGATCAAGCCGCGCTGGCCCTTTCCAACCGGGCAGAGCAGGTCGAGCACGCGGCCCGTCAGATTCTCGCGGGTCGTTTCCATTTTCAGGCGGCCCTGGGGATAGAGGGGCGTGAGGTTGTCGAAGAAAATTTTATTTCGTGCGACCTCGGGATCCTCGAAATTGACGGCCTCGACCTTGATGAGCGCGAAATAGCGCTCGCCGTCCTTGGGAGGGCGCACTTGTCCCGAGACCGTGTCGCCGGTTCGCAGATCGAACTTCCGGATCTGCGATGGCGAGACATAAATATCGTCCGGGCCGGGGAGGTAGTTGTATTCCGGCGCGCGCAGGAAGCCGAAACCGTCGGGCAGGCATTCCAGAACGCCCTCGGAGAAAATCAATCCGCTCTTCTCCGTTTGTGCGCGGAGAATCTGGAAGATCAACTCCTGCTTGCGCATGCCGCTCGATCCGGGGATGGCCAGGTCCTTGGCGATTTTCGCCAGGTCGGTAATGTTCTTGTCTTTCAGTTCCGCAAGACTAATGCTGCTCATCGTTTTTATTTCCTTAAGTTTTTATAGAGATAAGCCTGAAGATCAGGCCGGGATTGCGCTTATCGGCGGACATCGCGCAGGTGCTATTCGATTTCCGACCGGGTTAGCCAAACTGGAAATTCAGATCATGGGCGATACGAATTACTGCCGTTCCCCGCATCCCGTAACACCCCGCTGATTGGTTCTGTTGCTTTTCTTTTGCTTCTTCATCGGGACGGAGGAGCCGAGGTTTCCCTTAATTGGTCAATTCTTGATCGTTTTCGGTTTCTGCTTCAAACTTCGTCGCGACTTCCGGAACGGAATCGTGCGTTGCAGGTGTCAGGGGCCGTTCCAACGCGATTTCCAGAACCTGGTCCACGTTCTCGACAAACCGAATGATCAGCGCGGCCTGTATTTCGGCCGGGATGTCGGCCAAATCTTTTTCGTTGTCCTTCGGCAGAATCACGGTGCGGATTCCCACGCGGTGAGCGGCCAGCATCTTTTCCTTCAAGCCGCCAATCGGGAGGACCTTGCCGCGAAGCGTAATCTCGCCCGTCATGGCCACGTCGCAGCGCACCGGAATGCGCGTGAGCGCGCTCACGATCGATGTGGCAATCGTGATTCCGGCCGATGGGCCGTCCTTCGGGATTGCGCCCTCGGGAACGTGCATGTGAATGTCCAGATGCCGGTAGAAATCGCGCGGGAGCCCGAAACTCGATGTGCGGGATCGCACGTAGCTCATCGCCGCCTGCGCGGACTCCTGCATGACGTCACCGAGCTTGCCGGTCAGCGTCAGGCGCCCCTTGCCCTGCATGATCGTGGCTTCGGTCGAGAGCACTGAGCCGCCGACCTCGGTCCATGCAAGACCCGTGGTCAGGCCAATTTCATTCTTCTTCTCGGCCCAAACTTCACGGTACTTGATGATGCCCAGAAATTCGCCGACGCCTTCGGGCTCGACATGGATCGAATACTGCTTGCCTTCCTTCACCACGCGCCGCGCGACCTTGCGGCAGATGCTGGAGATTTCGCGCTCCAGGCTGCGCACGCCGGCTTCATGCGTGAAATGCCGGATGATGTGCGTGATGGCGTCGTCCGTGAACGTGACATTGGATTCCAGAAGCCCCGTGGACTCGCGCGCCTTGCGCACAAGAAAGCGCTTGGCGATTTGCGCCTTCTCGGCTTCCGTGTAGCCCGGAATACGCAGGATTTCCATGCGATCCTGCAGGGGCTGGGGAATCGTGTGAAGCACGTTTGCCGTGCAGACGAACATGACCTTTGAGAGATCGTACTCGACGTCGAGATAGTGGTCGGTGAACGCGTGATTCAGCTCGGGATCGAGAACTTCCATGAGCGCCGCCGACGGGTCGCCACGGAAGTCGGTGGACATCTTGTCCACTTCATCGAGCACGAAAATCGGGTTGGTGGTTCCGGCCTTTTTCATCATCTGGATGATTTGGCCCGGCAGCGCGCCGATATACGTGCGGCGGTGGCCGCGGATTTCCGCTTCGTCGCGCACGCCGCCGAGGGAGACGCGGATAAATTTGCGTCCCGTGGCGCGCCCGATGGACATAGCGAGCGAGGTTTTGCCCACGCCCGGAGGCCCG
>PLUM01000009.1 GCA_003165465.1 Acidobacteriota bacterium | reverse complement strand
GCCTTCTCATGGAAGGACTTGGCCCAACCCGAGTGGATCGATCTGATTCGAACCAATGCTGTTGCAGATTGATTTTGAATTGATGAAGGCGGGGCGCAGCCTTATTGCATAAGTAATTGGAATGAGGTACAAGAATTCCCAATGCTGTATACACGGACCACAGTCGTATTGATTCTTGGTTGTCTGTGTGTCCTGCCTGCGCGCGCTCAACAAGATTCCTGTCATCAGCGGGTGATTCCAGCCAGCGTATTCAGCAAGGACGGCGCCGCCGTGCCCCCTCTCAGTAATGCGAATTTTGAAGCAACATACAAGAGAAAGCCCGTCCGCGTCAGAGTAGTCTCGCCCGAGCAAACGCCTTTCCGAATTGTTATCCTACTCGATACCAGCGGCAGTATGAGAGAGACTCAGGGAGGCACTCTGGACACAGCGGAGTACCTGCTATCCAGAATGCCGCCGAACGCCGACGTCGGCCTTGCGTTCTTCGCCAAAGATTTAGTGCGGGTGGCACTCCCGACGAGCGATCGTGAAACACTGGAATATCAATTGAAGGGCTTGCGCGCCCATCCCACCTCCTACCGAGGAAAGACGGCACTCTGGGATGCACTTGGTAACAGCGTGGGTATGTTCAGCCATCCACAGTTGGGTGATGTCGTGTTCCTCATCACGGACGGTGTTGACACCCAGAGCGAGGCGAGGCCGGAAAATGTTATCCAACTGTTGGCAGCTGCTGGAATCAGGCTGTTTGCCGTTCAGGTGGCTGGCCTAGATCTGAAAAACTTTGGGATGACTCGGGAGCATATGTCTCTGTTCCAAGGAGAAATTTCACAGGTGGCCGAAGCAACCGGCGGCTACGTAATTAAATCAGTTTCGCCAGATCGAGTTTCTCTAGATAAGAAATTTTCGGCGATTGTCAGTTTCTATCGGATTGAACTTGACTTGCCGGAAGCTGTCGACAAGCCGCGAGAATGGAAGTTGAACTTGGTGGGATTTGCGAAATCTCAACGGGATAACTTGGTTCTAACCTATACTCAGATGTTAGTGCCCTGCTATTAAATCACGATTAAGAAATCCTCACTGAGCCGACACAAATAACATCACATTCATTCTTCATAAATTTGCACCCACATCCTGATAAGTCGTCTCGGAATGTGGGAGCAGATGCCAGGCAATCCCGTTTTCCAGAACCTACTCCAGGAATACTGAAATATAACGATTGCCGACAGCGGTCACTTTGCGGCGAACGAACAGCCCGCTGAGATTGTAAAACTCCTTCGCCAACACGTCGGTTTCACAATAGCTATGGCAAATTCGGAGGCACTTAGACGTATTTAATTGGAGCCCGATGTTGGCAAGGGATCTGGAGAGGTCATTCTTTCTGGTCGAACAAGCTCATCAAATTCGTTTTCCGTCAGGTAACCGAGCTTGAGCGCCGCTTCCCGCAGGCTCAAGCGCTCGTGGTAAGCCTTATGAGCGATCTCGGCGGCTTTGTCATACCCTATTTGTGGACTGAGCGCCGTGACGAGCATGAGTGAATTCTTCACATTTTCCTCAATTCGTTCTGAATCCACATCCATTCCGACAATACAATAATCCGTAAAAGAACGGCAGGCATCGGCCAGCAAGCGCACCGAATGAAGAAAGTTATGGATGATGACAGGCTTAAACACATTCAGCTCGAAATTGCCCTGTGAGCCGGCGAAACCGATTGCCGCATCATTTCCAAATACCTGCACAGCCACCATCGTCACCGCTTCGGCTTGCGTTGGATTAACTTTGCCCGGCATGATTGAGGAGCCCGGCTCGTTTTCTGGAAGCCTCAACTCGCTTAGGCCTGCGCGGGGGCCGGAAGCGAGCCAGCGAATATCGTTGGCGACCTTCATCAGCGAGGCAGCGAGCGTTTTGAGAGCCCCACTGGCGAAGACGATTTCGTCATGTCCTGAAAGTGCGGCGAACTTATTCGGATGTGATTTGAAAGGTAGTCCCGTTAATTCCGATATTTTCCTGGCAGCACGATCCGCGAATTCGGGATGTGCATTCAAACCAGTCCCGACTGCGGTGCCCCCGATCGCAAGCTCATACAGTCCCGGCAGGACCATATTTATGCGTGCGACATCGCGGTCGAGCAGGCTCGCCCAACCTGACATTTCCTGACCGACCGTGATTGGCGTGGCATCCATTAAGTGAGTGCGTCCAATTTTGACAACGTTGGCAAATGTCCGCGCCTTCGAGTCAATTGCAGCGCTCAATCGCTCAACTGCCGGAATTAGAGCCTGCACCAAGCGGGACGCTGCGGCAATGTGCATTGCCGTAGGAAACGTGTCATTCGAAGATTGCGACATGTTGACGTCGTCATTCGGATGAATGGGCTTCTTGCTTCCCATGACGCCGCCTGCGATCTCGCAAGCTCGGTTCGAGATTACTTCATTCACATTCATATTGGTTTGAGTGCCGCTACCGGTCTGCCATACGTGTAGCGGGAAATGGTCGTTGAGTTTTCCGGCTATCACTTCGTCGGCCGCCTGCACGATCAGGTTTGTCTTTTCAGAGGAAAGTTTGCCAAGGTCTTGGTTTACGAGTGCCGCGGCCTTTTTCAGGATTCCGAATGCGCGGATCAATTCGTGCGGCATCGTGTCACAGCCGATATCGAAATGGATCAGCGAGCGCGCCGTCTGCGCACCGTAGTACCGGTCAGCCGGAACTTCAATGGTCCCCATGCTGTCGAATTCGGTTCGAGTGGGACCGTTCGCTTCCCGCCAAAGGGATGTGGCACCCAATTTCATTTGCTTTGGATATTGAGGATCTTCATGCCCTGCATACCACGCAGGAGGATCACTTGCGGGGAAAGACTCCTTGGAAGCTTCCTCGACAGGGTCGTCCGGTACGACGACGGGATATGACTCGTTCTGATTTTTCTCTGCCGTAAGTTTAGGACTTGTCTCTGACATGAGATGCCCCTCGTTGCATTCTTGCTGTTCCGTGGCAGGCTGTCAACTTCGGTCCGACTACTGGCCACGCCTAGCACCAGCTAGGAAGCTTGAAGTCGGGACAGCTACGGTCCTGATAATTCATCATCTCGATAAATGCAGATCTCACCGCCTGATAAGTTCTATAAAAGGAAAAGT
>PLUM01000015.1 GCA_003165465.1 Acidobacteriota bacterium | reverse complement strand
GCGAAGTTCTGCTCGATGTGCGGGCCGAAATTCTGCTCGATGAACATGACGCAACTGGCGGAAGCGGCCGGCGGGCAGGACCAGTCGGCGCGGCAGCAGAAATTCGTGGAGCTGCTGGCGAAGATCGAGAAGTAGCGGCAGTGGCACAGGCTTTTTATCCTGAGCACGGCGAAGGGCAGCCTGTGTTCTTCCGACTTTCGTGCGCGCAAAATTCAAAACCACACAGGCTGAAGCCTGTGCTACTAAAACCTTTAAAACATGATGCCGGAACCCGATCGAAACGAAGCGCTGCGCGAGGAATTTAACCGCTGGGCCGAGGCCGGCCGCGGC
Organism: Acidobacteriota bacterium; assembly: GCA_003165465.1. Taxonomy (GTDB): domain Bacteria; phylum Acidobacteriota; class Terriglobia; order Acidiferrales; family UBA7541; genus Palsa-360. The sequence goes on along the minus strand of PLUM01000015.1, from coordinate 33,859 downwards.
GAAGGCATGGAGGAAGAGCATCTTCCCATCGTGCTGCCGGTGCTTGACCGGATGAATCTTTCCCCCTACGAAAATGTGCTCGATGTGGGCAGCGGTGCGGGCTGGCTCGTGCGCCTTCTTGCCGAACGCCTGCCCGAAGGCCGCGCGATTGGCATGGACATTTCCGACGAAATGGTGCGCCGGTCGCGGCGCAGGTACGTCGATGTGGAAAACGCCATGTTCGTCGTCGGCTCGGCGGATGAGATTCCCTGGGACGCGAATTTCTTCACTCACGCGATTTCCGTCGAGTCGGCCTATTACTGGTCGAATCCGGCGCGCGGCCTGCGCGAAATCCACCGCGTGTTGCGCGAAGGCGGCATGGCGTGGATTCTGATCAATTTTTATTTTGAGAACCCGCATTCGCATCAGTGGGCCGGACATTTTGCCACGCCCGCGCACCTCTTCGGCGCCGGTGAATGGGAGGCTCTGTTCCGCGACGCGGGCTTCACGAATATCGCGCATCTCCAGATTCCCGATCCCACTCCCGCGCCCGAATCCTATGCGGGCCGCTGGTTTCAGGATGCCGCGCAACTCCGCGCCTTCCGCCAGGCGGGCGCACTGCTCGTTCATGGAACAAAATGAGGGGCGGATTTGCGATGCGCATGGCGGAGTGCCGCGCGGAGGGAGCGCGAAGCTTCCCCAAAGTGATATTCTTTCTTTTTGATGAAATTGACGTTCGGGTTTGACTCGCCTTACCGGGGATGGATATACTCCCCCATTCCGAAGGAACTAGAGGAGACACATGGGCGTAATCGATCAGCGGTTTGAAAAAAACTTCATGATTAGCTCGGTGGACTACGTGTTCAACTGGGCGCGCAAGTCCGCCATCTGGCCGCTGACGTTTGGTCTGGCGTGCTGCGCCATTGAGATGATCGCGTCGACCACGTCGCGCTTTGACCTTGCGCGGTTCGGCGCCGAAGTGTTTCGTCCATCGCCGCGCCAGTCGGACCTGATGATCGTGGCCGGCACGGTGACCCTGAAGATGGCGCCCGTGCTCAAGCGCGTGTGGGAACAGATGCCCGATCCCAAGTGGTGCATCTCGATGGGCGCCTGCTCGAGCGTGGGAGGGCCTTTTAATGCCTATTCCGTGCTCCAGGGCGTCGATCGGATCGTGCCCGTGGATGTTTACGTGATTGGGTGCCCGCCCCGCCCGGAGGGCTTGATCTATGCGCTGCTGAAGTTGCAGGACAAGATCGACCAGATGTCGCTTGCAAAACGGCCCACGGAAATCCGGCTGCATTCGGGCATGGCGGAGGACTTCAAGCGCAACGTGATGGTCGCGCAGACGCCTTCGCCGCGATAACAGCGCCGCGATAACGGGGCAATTTCAGGACGATTTGGAAGAAGGGGCAGCCGAATGGGTTTTGTGCGCGTAGCGAGAAAAGATGAAATTCCGGCCGGCTCGATCCGCGAGTTTCAGGTGGATGGCCTGACTGCGGCTATCGCTAACGTAGGAAACAAGTTCTACGCCATCAACAACACTTGCCTGCACCGTGGCGGCCCCTTGGCTCAGGGTGAGCTTCAGGGCGTGGCCGTGACCTGTCCCTGGCACGGGTGGCAGTACGATGTGACCACCGGCAAGCTTATGATGAATCAAGCCGTTGGGGTCAAAACCTACGCGATTGAGGTGCGGGGAGAAGACCTCTGGATCGACGCGGGCTAGTTCGGCGCATTTTATAGGTTCGTGCCATGCCTAAGCTATTTAAAATAAAAGACATAGTGCACATTCCCAGCGGACGTTTCCCCGCAAATTTTCTTGAGTCCGATTCTCCGGATTCTGCGTCTAATTGTATAAGTTTGGGGAAATGTGGATTGATTCCCAATTTGGGACAATCCGGAAATGGTTTGCACGAATTTTTGCAAAACGGGCGAGGTCCCGTGTATAGTGTCCGACCGACTCACTGCTCGGAGAACGATAACGATTCGGAGGCTGCCCGGTTTGACGACAATCCGCCCAGCGGCAAAGAGAGGGCACTGGATTTTTTCAGTCAATCCCCATCATTACCATTGGGATACGCTATTTGTGAAGGGCAAGGAAATGTGGAGGGGTGCTGGAGCGCGTCCTGACGCGATTCGCTCCCTGAAACAGGTGCGCAAGGGTGATCGTGTGCTTTGCTATCACTCCGCGCCGGAGAGGGCACTGTACGCCATCGCCGAGGTCACGCGCGATCCTTACCCGGACCCGCACGACCGGGAATCGAAGATGATGGTTGCGGACCTGCGCGCCATGGAGCGTCTGCCCCGCCAGATTTCCTTGGACGAACTTCGGACCAACGTCTCCGTGCGCAAGGTCAAGTTCCTGAAAAACGTTCGCCTGATTATTACGCCTGTTACCGAGGAAGAATATCAGGAGATTCTGCGCATGGCCGGCATTGTGGCGACTCCGGGTCTGCCGCTTCCGTAATTCGTGACTGGTGATTCGTGACTGGTGAACCACATTTCCGGTACGGGATTGCCAGATTGTTTCTTGCGGAATTTTTCATCCGTTGGCTCCTCAAATCTTGCCAGTCAAAAGATTGTGCTATTTTGATTGTGGCTTGCCGTGCCTGAACTTCCCGAGGTCGAGACCGTTGTGCGCGGACTGCGTGTGTCGCTGCCGGGCCGCGCTATTGTCGAGGTGCGTTTCGGCAAGACGGACTTTGTGGACAATCCCGCCGAGATTGCGGAACGCCTTCCGGGAATGCGGATTGCCGGCGTCACGCGCCTCGGCAAATTTATTTGCATCGCGCTCGCTGCCGAGGGCGCGCGGGCCGCTGCTCCTTCGCCGTTCTATTTCATTATTCATCTGGGAATGACTGGACAACTGACGGTGATTCGCTCCGGCGAACCGGTTGCGGCGCACACTCACGGCTTTTTCGCGCTCGACGATGGCCGCGAGCTGCGCTACACGGACATACGGCGTTTCGGTCGTATGTTACTCGTGCCGGAAGCGGGCCTGGCCGAATTCAAGGGGCATCTGGGCCATGAGCCGCTCGAAATCGGCGCCGAGGAATTTCTCCGGGATTTTGGATCGAGGCGCGCGCGCGTCAAGGCGTTGCTGCTCGATCAAAAAATCTTGTGCGGCATCGGCAACATCTATGCGGACGAAAGCCTGTTCCGCGCGCGCTTGCATCCTGCCCGCATCGCCGAAAATCTGACGAGGAAACAACTTCTCGCGCTGCATCGCGCGGTCCGCGAAGTTTTGGCCGCGGCCATTCGATGTCGCGGCTCCTCGGTTTCCGATTACGTCGATTCCGAAGGCAAGCGCGGCGAATTCCAGTTGCGGCACCGCGTCTACCAGCGCACCGGGAAACCGTGTTTCCGCTGCAAGGCGAAAATTCGCCGCGCGATCGTGGCGGGCCGAGGCAGCCACTTTTGCCCACGCTGCCAGCCGGCCCCGAGGAAACGCGGAGGGGCGCGGAAAGATTTGAAACCACGGATGCACGCGGGTGCAGACGGATGAACACGGATGAACACGGATGAACACGGATAAAATCTAAAGAGAAAAACCTTTGGTTGTCCGCGTGTGTTTTTCTTGTCTTTTATTCGTGTTGATCCGTGTTGATCCGTGTGCATCCGTGGTTCCGTTCGGTGGAGGGGAATTGTGCGAGCTGTCATTCAGCGTGTTACCCGCGCCAGCATTGCCGTTGAGGGCCGTGTCTCCGGAGAAATCGGCGCGGGTCTGATGATTTTGCTGGGCGTTGGCCGCGCGGACAATCCGGAAGCGACCGCGTATCTTGCCGAGAAAATCGCGAATCTGCGAATTTTTTCCGATGCTGATGGAAAGATGAATTTGTCCTTGCTCGATACGCGAGGCGCCGCGCTGGTCGCCTCGCAATTCACTTTGTATGGAGAAACGCGAGGCGGGCGCAGGCCTTCCTACACGCAGGCCGCTCCGCCCGAGGAAGCGAATCGTCTCTATGAAGAGTTTGTCCGCTGCCTGCGCGCGCTCGGCGTAACGGTCGAAACCGGAGTGTTTCAGGCGCACATGCGGGTCGAGCTGGTCAACGACGGGCCGGTCACGATCCTGCTCGATTCCGAGAAAATATTTTAAAGCGCCCAATAGTGTTTTCGATCCTCGTGGCGGTGGAAAGTTTGCTGCAGCCCGCCTCTTCAGAGGCGGGGTTTTTCCGCGGCCCCGCGCACGCCGTCAATCGGAGCCGGCATGTCGCATCCATTCCGCCGGTGCCGACGAAAACCCCCGCCTCTGAAGAAGCGGGCTACAGCAGTGGGCGATGCCCAAGAGTGGATGGTAAAAATTTGTTTCCGGAAAAAAGGCGCGAAAATCAGCGCCCCATTTTTATTGGTGGATGGTTTGAAATAGGTGCACGGCAAGAAAGTGAGGAGTGCAACTCGCGTCACGTCAGCGGCTAAAGCCGCACGGATTGGGCGGCCTTTACGGCACGGCTGAAGCCGTGCCCTACAAAGATTACTGTAATTCCCACTTTTATGTCTTGCACCCGCTTGAAATGTTCGCCTAGGTGTCCATATCGGATTGCGATATAGTGGGAATGTGACCGCCAGCGCGATGACCGCCTCGGAATTCCGGGCCCTCGCCGAATTCCGATACCAAATACGGATTTTCCTGAACGGCAGCGAGGAAGCCGCGCGCAACGTGGACCTCGAACCGCAGCAGTACCAGCTCCTGCTGGCCGTGCGTGGATTGCCTGCCGGGCGCGAGCCCAGCATTCTGGAGCTCGCCGAGCGCATGCAACTCCGCCACCACAGCGTCGTGGAGCTGGTGGACCGGCTCGAACGAAGGCAGCTTCTGCGGCGCGAGCGGTCCCAGATTGACCGCCGCCAGGTGATCCTGTATCTGACCCCGCGCGGCGAAAAAATTCTCACGCGTCTCGCCAGGCAACGGATTGCGGAGCTTCGCACGGCCGCGCCGACGCTGGTCCACGCACTCGCGGCGGTGATCCGGTCGACGCAAGCGAATCGGCGCAGCCGCCGATAATCGCTAAAATCCCCCTCCGCCACCGCCTCCGAATCCGCCTCCGGAGAAACCCCCGCCGCCGAAACCCGAACTGCCGCTGCTGCTTCGCGGCGCGGAAACCATCACGGAACTGGCTTGAGCCGTCATGTTGTCCAGACTGGCGATGAATACGAGCGAATGAAATCCGCCGTTGGAGTATCCGCCCTGGTACCACGATGGCGGCTGCGAATAAATATTCTGGAACGCGCCGACCCATTTTTTTTCGACGCCCAGGGCCATGGCGAACGGCAGAAATTTCTCGAATGTTTCGGGAGTCTGGCTGATGCGGTCCATGTGATCGGCCTCGACGTGACTCAGAAAATCCTCGAAACCCAGAACGCCAGCAAGCGCTTTTGCCCCGTCCGCGGTGCGCGCCGGCATGAACCAGCCAAATCCGGCGATGATTCCCGCCGAAAAAATCGCGGCGACGATAAACGGCGCCAGCGCCATTCCCCTATTTATCGAGAGTGCGTTGCCAATCAAAAAGAGCAACACGCCGGTGACAACTCCTCCGGTAATAAAACCGAGGCGCACGTAATCGGGCCGGTGCTGGAAATAGCCGCGCTCCATCAGTTCGTCGAAAATGCCGTTCCGGATGACGGGCAGATGTCTGTAAAACTCATTCTGCAGGCTGGAAAGCTTCACGTCGGCTTGCAAGCCGTTCGAAAAAATTCCCGCAAGCAGCACGAGTTCGTGCGCCTTCAGCCCAGCCCATTCTCCGGGAGCCTTTTTTAAATGAAATACATAGTCCTTATTGTGGAGCAGGCCCAGCATTTGCGATTTTTCGATTTCCTGGATGACGATGTAGCCGCGCACGGCAAGGTCCACGATCGTGGCCGTGATGTCCCGCATCGCCGCACGCTCATCCACCAGCGTGCCGGCTTCCGCCGGGCTGATTCCATCCGGCGGCGTGTACTGGACAGCGACGGGACCGGCGCGCGGGCCGCGCCCGCGCGTGTACCAGAGCCAGAACATTAGCAGGAATACAGGCACGGGGATGAAGAGGGGCCAATTACTTGCCAGGAATTGATTGATGAGGTCGCTTATCCCAGGCTCCGTCACAAAACCTTTATCCCAGCCGATGACGACCGTGAGGCCTTCGTGAAATGCGAGAGGGCCAAGCATGGACACTTCCAGGGTGTTTTCCGACGCCTTGATGTCCGCGTTTTGTGCGCGCGAGCCGTGCGATCCGGTGAATTCGGTGGAGCGAACGCCGGTCACGCCCGGCGGCAAGAATATTTGCGCGGTAGCATCGCCGATGGGGACGTCCCACTCGTCGCCGGTCACGTTCCAGTAGAGTTCGTCGTGATCCTCGAAAAACTTCAAGCCGTTGCGGACCTGGTAATGCAGATGAATGGTGCGCACCACGTCGGTGGCATCGTCCAGGTAGATCTTCCATTTCAGGGAGTGGCGTTCGCGCGAGGATTCGACCTTCAGCGGCTGTCCCGCGGCGTCGGTGGCGCTTTCCAATTTGACGAAGAGGGAATAGTTGAATCCCTGCGGCGTGACGTATTCGACGGGGATCGTGCGGTACATGCCGTGCCACGTACCGATGAAATTCGCTTCGATCGTTTCGTTCACATCCAGGGTGGAATCCGGCTGAACAAAAATTTCCGCCGAGAACTTCTCGATTTTGAGCTGCCGCGCGGAAGCCGACGCCGCGCCAAGCGCAATCACCAGCAGGGCCAGCGCAGCGGCGCGACAGAGTAGGCCACGTAACGTCCCGAGCATGGAGAGTTGCCTTGGAGGGCCGGGCTTCAGCCCGGCGGCAAAGCCTCTCGCGAAGAGCGGCTTTAGCCGCTGAAGTTGCCTCTGGTTGCGGGTCCGCCGCGTGGTGGTAGTCATGGCGCTAAGCGCCAGTCGAGCCGAAGCTGACCTTCGGCACTTCGCGTTCGGCGGGGGCGCTGAGCTGGAAGAATTCGCGTTCCTTGAAATGTCCCATCCCGGCGACGATGTTGGAAGGGAACTGCTCGATCATCGTATTGAAATCGCGGACCACGGCGTTGTAGTAGCGCCGTGCGTTTTGGAGGGTGTCTTCAATCTGATTGAGCGTGCCCTGCAACTGCGTGAAGCTTTCGACCGCTCGCAATTGCGGATAGGCTTCGGCCAAGGCGAACACTTGCCGCAGCGCGCCGGTCAACAGGCCTTCGGCTTCGCCCTTTGCGGCGGGGCCCTGCGTGGTCATGGCCTGATTGCGCGCGGCGACGACGCCTTCGAGCGTTTCTTTTTCGTGCGCGGCGTAGCCCTTCACGGTCTCCACGATGTTGGGGATCAGGTCGTACCGGCGCTTGAGTTGCACGTCAATATCCGACCACGCGTTATCGCACTGCACCTTCAAGCGTACCAGGCCGTTATAGGCGTACATCAGGTACAGCACAACAGCCACGACAAGCACGATAAGGGCGAGCGGCATGGGAAATCCTTTCTCGAGCGAATGTGGAAATCAATACGGAACCTGCCTTGACTATAGGCAGGCGCGGACACGCTGTAAAGCGCATCCGAATGCCAATGTGCTGAAAACGTGTCTCAGTCCGTGCGGAAGGGTTTTTCTGGCCGTCAACTCTTACGCTGGCATGGAATTGCCATTTGCGTTACCCTTGCGTCCGCCGGAAGTTGTCACGTACGTTGACATACAGAGACCCATGCACTTCAAGACATTCAGCGCCGCGGTGTTTGGCATCGACGCCTACCTGATGGAGGTGGAGGTGGACGTCGGCTCGGGACATCCCGGCGACTTCAACATTGTTGGCCTGCCCGATATCGCGGTGAAGGAGAGCCGCGAGCGCATCAAGGCCGCGCTGAAAAATTGCGGCCACGAGTTTCCCTTTCAGAGCGTTACGGTCAATCTCGCGCCCGCCGACATTCGCAAGGAAGGCTCGGCGCTCGATCTGCCGATGGCGCTTTCGATTCTGGGCTGCGAGGGCGCGTTCTTCGGCAAGCGGCTCGACCAGTACATTTTTCTCGGAGAGCTTTCGCTCGACGGGCAGGTGCGCTCGGTGCGCGGGGCTCTCTCGGCGGCGCTGGCGGCGCGCGAGCACAAAATTAAAGCCGTGGTCGTGCCGGAGGCGAACGCGCGCGAGGCCGCTGTGGTCGAAGGGATCGACGTGTTCGCCGTGCGCACGCTGCCGCAGGCCGTGGACCTGGTCAACGCGCCGGAATCCTTCACGCCGGTGCGCGTGGACGCGAACACCATGCTGGCCGATGCCTCGCAGTATGCGGTGGATATGCGCGACGTGCGCGGGCAGCATGCCGCCAAGCGCGCCCTGGAAGTCGCCTGCGCCGGCGGGCACAACATTATTTTCATCGGGCCGCCCGGCGCGGGAAAAACGATGCTCGCCAAGCGCATCCCCACGATCCTGCCGCCCATGTCGCTCGAGGAAGCCATCGAGACGACGCGCATCCACAGTGTCGCGGGACTCTTGGACGACGCGCGCGGCCTCGTTGGCACGCGGCCGTTCCGCGCGCCGCACCATACCATCAGCGATGCGGGCCTGATCGGCGGAGGCGCGATTCCCAGGCCGGGCGAAGTTTCGCTGGGGCATCATGGCGTGCTCTTTCTCGACGAATTGCCGGAGTTCGAGCGCAACGTCCTCGAAGTGATGCGCCAGCCGCTCGAAGACGGCGCGGTCACCATCTCGCGCGCCGCCACTTCCGTGACGTTTCCCGCGCGGTTCATGCTGGCCGCCGCGATGAACCCGTGCCCGTGCGGATTTTTCGGCGACCCAACGCGCCAGTGCCATTGTTCGCCGCCGCAAATTCAGCGCTACGTCTCGAAAATTTCCGGGCCGCTGATTGACCGCATCGACATTCACATCGAGGTACCCGCCGTGAAATACAAGGAACTGCGCGGGGTGGGGGCGACAGAAGATTCCGGCACGGTTCGCGAACGCGTGTTGCGCGCCCGGGAGCGCCAGACCAGGCGCTTCACCGGCGAGCGGAAAGTGTACTCCAACGCGCAGATGCCGCCGAAGCTGATTCGCAAATTCTGCGCCATTGGCGAGGAAGGCGAGAAAATGCTGGAAAACGCGATTGGGCGTCTCGGGCTTTCCGCGCGCGCCCATGACCGCATCCTGAAAGTGGCGCGCACGATCGCCGACCTGGACGCGTCGGAAGGCATCGAGACCCGCCATCTGGGCGAAGCCATTCAATACCGCACGCTGGACCGCAACCCCGCATAGACGTTGGCTGATGGGTCTCTTCAGGGTCGGGATTCTCGTACGCCACACAAAAAGTCCCCGGGTCTGAAGACCCGGGCTACAGAGATTCCCAATACACGAATTGTTGCTGTAGCCCGCCTCTTAAGAGGCGGGGACTTTTCGCGCCGCTCGATGGACGCAACTCGTGTGAACCCCGTGTCATGCGGACTTGCCGACTTCAACACTGTTGATTCCTGCATCGCAGACCCTCGCGCAAAATGGCAAATCGCGCCCGATGAAGACTATGAAGATTAGAGATTGAGTGTATGTGCTCGGCTCCTCTATAATGCATTCCTTTGCCATGGGTGCGGCGGTTGTCCGCTTACGGAATCGCGGAAGGTGCGGACGGCGTTGCGCGGGAGGATTTTCGGACGTGTGGGACGCTCTTCGTGAAAAAAAGTTAGGCGTGCGCATCATGCTCGGAGTCGTTGTGGGGATTCTGGGGATCGGCATGTTGCTGTACCTCGTGCCGCAGGGCACCACCGATCTGAATAGCGCGGAAAACGTCGCCCAGGTCGGGGACCAGACGATTTCCGTTCTGGACGTCCAGGACCAGTTGAGCAAGATTACGCGCAACGGCCAGATTCCGCCCGCGCTCCTGCCGCTCTATACGCAACAGGTACTGGACAATCTGATTTTTGAAAAGAGCCTGGTTCTGGAATCCGAGCGGCTGGGCCTGCGCGTCACGGACGAAGAGCACGCCGACCTGTTGAAGAAGCTCGTGCCCGCGGCGTTTACCGGGGACTCGTTCATCGGCATGGACCGGTACAGCGCGGAAGTGCAAACCCGCTTTCAGATGACCGTTCCGGAATTCGAAGCCGAAGTGAAGAAGGAGCTTCTCCAGCAGAAATTTCAGCAGATTGTCACCGACGGCATCACGGCCAGCGACGACGAAGTGCGCGAGGAATTCCGCCGCGAGAATGAAAAGATCAAGCTCGACTACGTGTCGATCAAGCCGGAGGACCTGCTATCCAAGGTGGAAGTTTCGGACTCCGACCTCGCGGCCTTTTTTGATAAGAATAAAGCCCAATACGTGGTGCCCGAGCGCAGGAGCGTGGGTTACGCCGTTCTGTCCCTCGCGCAGTTGCGCCAGCGCTCCCCGGTGACCGAGGACGATGAAAAGATTTTCTATCAGGGCCACATCGACAAGTACAAGTTGGAAGACCGTGCGCACGTCGCGCACATTCTGTTCAAGACCGTGGGCATGACCGACGCCCAGGCCGCCGAGGTCAGGAAAAAAGCCGAGGACGTGCTCAATAAAGCCAAGCACGGCGGAAAATTTGCCGATCTGGCCAAGCAATACTCCGAGGATACGAGCAAGGACAAGGGCGGAGACCTCGGCTGGATTGTCCGTGGACAAACCGTTCCGGAATTTGAGGCTGCCGCGTTCAGCCTGCCCAAGGGATCGATTTCGGACCTGGTGAAGACGCAGTACGGCTTTCACATCATTCAGGTGCTGGACCGCGAAACCGCGCGCACGCAGACGCTGGACGAGGTCAAGGCAGCCATTATCAATCAGTTGCAGCAGGAAAAGGCCGAGCAGCTCGGCGAAAGCATCTCCGCGCAAATTGCCGACGAAATCCGGCGCAGCGGACGCATCCCGATCGAGGAATTGGCCAAGAAATTCAACATGACGACCGGCGAAGCAAAGCTGGTCGAGGCCAATCAGCCACTGCCGGAACTGGGGAACGCTCCGGGCCTGATGGATGGCATCTTTCACCAGCGCGTGGGAGATTTGGGCGCCCCGATCCACACGGATATCGGTTACGTGGTGCTTTCGGTGAAGGAAATTCAGCCGTCGCATCCCGCGACGCTTGCCGAGGTTCGCGACCGCGTGTCCAGCGACCTCCGGCACGGAAAAGCCGTGGAACTGGCGAAAGTTCGCGCGGAAGAGCTTGCCAAACGGGCCAAAGCGGGCGAAAACTTCGCGGCTGTGGCCAAAGCGCTCGGACTTACCGTGAAAACGTCGGAGCCCATCGCTCGAACCGGTTCGATCCCCGATGTTGGCAGCGCCAAGCAGTTCGCCGCGGCATTCATCCTGCCGGTCGGCCAGACGGGCGATGCGCTCGCTCTCGGCTCCAATTGGGCCGTCTACCGCGTTGCGCAACACGATCCCGTCAACCAGGACGATTTTGCGAAGCAGAAGACCAAGATCGAAGAACAGGTTTTGCAGCAGAAGCGGCAAACCGCTTACAACTTGTTCCGAACCGCCCTGAAAACGCGGCTCATTCAGCAGGGACAGTTGCGCCTGAACGCCGAAAATTTGAAGCGTTTGACAACCCCAGCGCTGTCGTAAGTTATTGTAAATAAAGCGATTATAAAATATCCAGCAAGCCTTGCTTTGGCCCTCGCCGTAAGCTAGCATACCTGTGTTCGCAGCCATCAGCCCTTCGCGCCAGGAGGCTGACAGTGCAGGTCTGTATCCCTTTCGGCCTTCCTTGTCTTTATGGTTTCGGCTCGTTCATTCCGGCTGCGGCTATTTTTAATCTGGAGTGGGCGGGCGCTACTGATGTTCCAGTTTCCGGTTCGAATGGGGAGCGTCTGGAAGGGGCAGCAAAGCGAATTAGATTCAGATGAGGTGTACGATGCCAGGAACAACGCAAGCGAAGACGAATCATCGCAACGAGTATCAATGCACGATCGAATTGAACCAGAACGGGAAGTACTGCGTCCGCGTTCGAGCGGCATTCGCCCGCAATGGCTGGGTATTGCCCGTCTATTTCCTGGCCTCCACGTTTAGCCACTCCATGCGCAAGCTGGAAGAGGTTTTGCAATTCCTGCAGCGGAAGGAAGAGCGCCTGTGGTTCTGGGGCGTTGAACGCTCGGACGATCCTAATTTTTCCGAGGAACTGATCCGCGAAGCGGGGCTGCGCCGGGACCGCCGCGCCGAATTTCCGCGCCAGTCCTCGAACGTCACGCTCTCGCCGGAAAAACTGGTTCCCGCGGCGTTGCTGGCTCCGGTGCGCCGAGGACTGGCTCATTCGATCGATAATGGCCGAGCAGCGCAGGCAGCCGGAAATTAAATTTTATTTTTACCGCCCTACTTCTCGCGGATGATGACTTCGCCGTTGCCGATGGGCTGGTCGTTCAGCCAGATGCGGTACTTATAGGCGCCGGGATTAATGCCCGGGCGCGGCGGGCCGCTTTGCAGTTGGCGTCCCGGAGGGGCCTGGAAGACATTCGATTGGAACGGGCAGCGGTTGGGATCGAACTGGAGCTTGAGATTGCCTGTATCCGACAGCCAGACGACCTGCTCGTCCGGAGCAATCACGACGATTTCGGGGATCACGCCTACCAGAACCAGTTTTTCCGCCATTGATGCGCATTCCTCCTAGACTAGGCGAAGATAACACAGCACGCCTACTGCGCGCTTGGAGAATGAGCCGCCGAGGCCCAGGAAGGGTGTTCTCGGTGCCCTCTGTGTTCTCTGTGTTAAAGGTTTTGTGCTCTTTCGCGGAACGTCAAATTCAAAAACTTTTAACACAGAGGACACAGAGGCACGGAGAAACCCAGAGAGGCGCGGACGTATGTTGCAATGCCACGCAAATTGCGAAAAGAAAATATATATTGGCCGTTGCACGAGTGCCGGGAATCGCGCAAACTAGATGGAGTGCCGGGCTTATTTAGAGCGAAATCCCCGAACGCATCGGGTGCCAGCCTGTATGCCAGGAGTGAATTTTCGCCGGTTTTCAGGGCATTTCACCGGACGTTTCGAAATTGCGGCGCGTGAAAGCTGAGGAACGATTCCATGACGAATCCGATTGAAGAATTGCGGCCACCGACAAGGCTGATGCTGACGCCTGGCCCTTCGTGCATTAGTCCGCGCGTGTACCGCGCGCTGGCGATGCCCCTGGTCGGGCATGTCGATCCGTGGTTCACCGAATTTATGGGCGGCGTGCAGGAAATGTTGCGCCGCGTTTTCCAGACGCAGAACCACATCACGTTTCCGATTTCCGCGTCCGGATCGGGCGGGATTGAAACGGCGGTGGTCAACGTGCTTGAGCCGGGCGACGAAGCGATCGTCTGTGTGAACGGCACATTTTCCGGCCGCATGGCGGAAGTCGCCGAACGTACCGGAGCCAAGATTCACCGCGTGGCCGCGCCGTTTGGCCGCACCGTGGACCCGGAAGATGTGCGCCGCGCCGGGCAAGGACGCAAAATTAAATTTGTCGGCCTCGCGCATGGGGAAACGTCGACCGGCGTCGTGACCAAGATCGATCCGTTTCGCAAGGTCGCCGATGAGCTGGGCGCGCTCCTGATCGTGGACAGCGTCGCGACGCTTGCGGGCGTGCCGCTCGATGTGGACCGCCAGCACATTGATATCTGCTTCAGCGGAACGCAGAAAGCCATCAGCGCGCCTCCGGGCATGGCGCCGATCACGGTGAACGCGCGCGTCGACGAAATGCTGCGCAACCGAAAATCGAAAGTGCAGAGCTGGTATTTCGATCTCACCATGGTGACGGATTACTGGGGCAAGGGACGCACCTATCACCATACGCCGCCGATCCCCCTGATCTACGCGCTGCATGAGGCGCTGCGGATTGTTCTCGAGGAAGGACTCGAAGCGAGCTGGAAACGCCACCGGCAAAATCAGGCGGCGCTGATCGCGGGCTTGGAAGCGATGGGCATCCCGCTCTTCGTCGAAAATCCGGAAGACCGTTTGCCGACGGTTACGGCCGTGACGATTCCCAACGGGATCGATGGCGCGAAGACGCGCGCACGCCTGCTGAATGAATTCAATATCGAAATCGCCGGAGGGCTGGGAGATTTCAAAACCACGATGTGGCGAATCGGCTTGATGGGATATTCCAGCCAGCGCGCCAATGTGCTGCTGTTCCTCGATGCGCTGGAAAGAATCCTGCTCGATCAGGGAATGAAGCTGGCTGTCGGCGCCGGAATCGCGGCGGCGGTCGGCAGTTTTGGGCGCGCCGAGCCCGTAGCGGTAGGCCACGGAAAGTAGAAAAGAAAAATGAACACGGGAATTGGAATGCCGAATCTTGGCGCGATGAGCCGGTTCGTGGGGGAATTTGACGTCGCCTCGCGGCTGACCGATCGCACCTATCACTGCCGGTTTTCGCACTTGTGGAACGGCGTGGCCACGCGCCACAGCGACACGGTGGACACAAAATTTCTGGTGGACGGCAAGGGATCGATTGTCGGCCTCGCGCATCCCGGACTCGTTCAGTTCAAGACAAGCGCGGGCCGCGATATTTCGGACCGCGAAGCGAGCTACGTCGCGGCGGAGTACCTGAAAGAACAGCTCGAGCAGGAAGACGAGCGGCCGCTGTATGACGTTTCCGCGGAAGACGTTGTGCGCATTATCGGGCAGCTCGGAATTCGTTGAGTGTGGTTCGTGATTCGTGACTCGTGATTTGTAATTCGTGAAAGAAACCGCTCATTTTTCATCCTCTTGTATTTCTCTGTGTCCTCTGTGTTAAAGCCCTTTCCGGCCGCTGGCTTGCTAGAGATTCGCACCAGATGCGCGCCTGTCCCACCTGTGCTAGAGTAACGCGCCGGGGCTCACAAAGATTGCACGATGGCCAATAAACCCATGAATTCTCTCGCCGGATTGCCTCCCGAAAAACTTCGGTGGAAATGCGATCCCGCGACCATTCCGTTTGCCACCACGGCCGAGGCCGAGCCGGTGAAGGAGTTGCTCGGGCAGGAGCGCGCTTTCCGCGCCCTGAAAATGGGCGTCGAGCTGAACGCGCCCGGATTCAATATTTTTGTGTGCGGCCTGGCGGGGACGAGCCGCGGCGGCACGATCACGCATCTGATCGATCAGATTCATCCCCCGGCAAAAGCCTCGTTGGACCGCTGTTACGTCAATAATTTTAAGAGTCCGGACCGGCCCCGCCTTCTGGCCATGCCGCGCGGGCACGCCAACGGCTTCAAGAAGGATATGCAGAGCGGCATCGAATTTTTGCGGCGACGCATTCCTCAGGTGTTCGAGGGTGAACCTTTCCAGCGGCAAAAAGGGCGCATCGTGGACCGCTTCACGGTCCGCGAAAAAGAATTGATGGACGACTTCACGCGGCGCATCGCCCGCGACCAATTCGCGCTCGGGCACATGCAAGTCGGGGCCGTCGCGCTGCCGGAAATTTTCCCGGTCCTCGAAGGGCAGATGGTGCCGATCGAGGACATTCCGAAAATGGTGCACGAAGGCAAGCTGGAAACCATGGTGGCGGAGGACCTGGAGCGCAAGTACGAACAGTTCCGCCAGGAGTTTACCGTCGTTTACCGGAAGACGCTGACGCTGTCGCGTGAACTGGCCGGCGAGCTGAGCTATCTCGAGCAGGAAGCGGCCTCGGTGCTGGTCGACGGCTTCATCGAGGAATTGAAGGAAAAATATTCAGGCGCGACGGTGGCGGAATATCTGGAAGAAGTGCGCCACAGCATCCTCGACAATCTCGATCCATTTAAGGAAAGGGAAGGCGAGGAGGAGCCTGGCGGAGCGCCGCCGCCGGATGGAGGTCAGCGATCCGGTTTAGCCGAGCGCGATCCGTTTCGTTTGTACGGCGTGAATGTGATCCTCGCGCACAACGACGAGGACAAATCGCCGGTGATTTTCGAGACGACGCCGACCTACACGAATCTTTTCGGCACGATCCAGCGGAGCTATGATTCGCGCGGCGGCTGGAATTCGGATTTCATGGATTTGCGGCCGGGTTCCGTGCTGCGCGCGGACGGCGGTTTTCTGGTGATGTACGCGTACGACACGCTGACCGAAGCCGGCGTGTGGCGCACGCTGAAACGCATGTTGAATCACACGAAACTTGAGATTCAGCCGGTGGAAATGTTTCCGTTCGGCACTTCCGCGCTCAAGCCCGAGCCGATCGACATCGACGTGAAGATTATTTTAATCGGCGACCGGCACATGTACGAAGTCCTGTACGAATACGAGGAGGACTTCCGTAAAATTTTCAAGGTGCGCGTGGAGTTCGACGAGGAAATGGTGATGAGCGACGCCGTCGTGCGCCATTACGGCGACCGTTTGCGCCAGCTTTCCGAACAGGAAAAGATCGGCCCATTTGACCGCACGGCCGTCGCCGGCATGCTGGAGCACGGCGTGCGCCTAGCGGGACGCCGCAACAAGGTGACGGCGCGATTCGCGGAATTGGCGGATCTGGCGCGCGAGGCGGCGTACATCGCGCGGCAGGACGGCGCGCAACTGGTGAATGGCGCGCACGTTCGCCGCGCGCGCGAAGCGCGCATCGAGCGGCACAACCTCACCGAAACAAAAATACGGGAAATGATCGAGGAAGGCACGCTGCTGATTGAGGCCGACGGTGCGCGCGTGGGCCAGGTCAACGGCCTGAGCGTTCTCGAAATCGGCGGCTACGCATTCGGCAAGCCCGTGCGCATAACGGCGTCGGCGGCGCTCGGCAAAACGGGACTGATTAACGTCGAGCGCGAAGCTCACCTGAGCGGCAGCTTTCACGACAAGGGCATGCAAATTATTGCCGGCTACCTGCGAACCAAATTCGCGCAGGATAAGCCGCTCTCGCTGGCGGCCAGCATTTGCTTCGAGCAATCCTACAGCGGGGTGGACGGCGATAGCGCCAGCTCGACGGAACTGTACGCGCTGCTTTCCGCGCTCTCCGGATTGCCCATTCGGCAGGACATTGCCGTGACGGGCTCGGTCAACCAGCAGGGCGACATCCAGCCCATTGGCGGCGTGAATCAGAAGATCGAGGGATTCTTCGATGTGTGCCGCGTGAAATCCGGATTAACGGGGCGGCAGGGCGTGATGATTCCTTCCGAGAATATCGAAGACCTGATGCTGCGCGACGACGTGATCGAGGCCGTGGCCGCGGGGAAGTTTCATATCCTGCCAGTGAGTTGTCTGGAAGAAGGAATTGAAATTTTGACTGGCGTAAAAGCCGGGCGGCGCGATTCCAAAGGCACGTTTGAACCCGATACGGTGTACGCGCTCGTTGACCGGCGTCTCCACGAAATGGCCACGATCCTCAAATCGTTCGAGTCGTAATCGCCGTAAATCGCGAATTTGCAGGTTCAGGCAGCGCCCGCCCTCAGTCGGGCACTGCCTATACCAAAACCGAGTTGCCTCGCAGTTTCAAGCCGCATCTGTTGCATGCGATTCACTTGCCTGCGCTCACCCGCGTTATTTTGGCGCCGAGAGATAACCGGTTACTTTGTCCTTGGTGACTTCGAAAATGACGATTTCGTAGGGATGCGTCGCGCCTTTGACGTAAAACTGCACCGGCTCGTCGGCGGTCTTGTCTTTTTTCTCGATGGTCTTGTCGTCTGCGACGACCGTGAGAGTGTACTTGAATTTCTTGGGGTCTGTTTTCGTCAGCGTGATCTGAATCGGGCCGACGCGCGTGGGGGTCTTGGAGCGCTTGAGGTTCAGGTCGAAGATACTGCGGTCGCCCGAGTGTTTTAGCGCATCGAGTTCTTCCTGGTTGCGCGCGATCAGTCCGCTTTGCACGCCCAGGTCTCCAACCGTGCTGGTGAGTTTCGCCTTGGTCGCTTCCAAGTCCGCCTTAGTCGCGGTGATGTCGCCCTTTGCGCCGGTCAGGTCCGTGGACACTTGTCCGATTTTCACGTCGGTGTCCTGCTTCACCTGGCCGATCTGCGCGGTGAGCTTATCGTCGGATTCCTTCTGCGACTGGCGAATGTTCTGCGCGAGAGAGCGCGCCTGCCCCAGTTCGGCCTGCGTGAATCCGAGCTTTTGCGTCGTCACTTCGAGCTGGCCCTTGAGGTCCGCGACGCGCGAATTCGTTTGATCGATCTGCACGGTGAGGACGGCCTCTTTGGAAGCGGCTTGCGCGAGTTCGTTCTCCAGCATGGTTTTCGAGGTATTGCCGGCGTAGAGCAGATAACCGAGCAGGGCGAACGCCAGGACAAATACCGCCGGGATCCAGCGCGGTGTCGGTGTCGCTTCGTAGATATTGTGTTCGGGTTCTCTCGGTTCGGGAACATTTGGAGAAATGCTCATAATCGCTCCTTGGCGGCCGATCCTAATATCGGCAGCGCCTGTGAATTCTCGCGGGCCGCACGCCCTCGTCATGCCGGGTGGTTCGCGCTAAAACGCAGCCGTGCCCGCCACTTGCTTGAGATTATTGCCGAGTCTCAAATGGATGTCTACTGGATGTCTACGATTTGCGCGCCCGTGTGTTTCCAGGCCAGCGAGCCTCGACCGTCGTGCTCATGCCGCCGCGCGGCGTGAATTCTCCGCGCACGACGCACCAGGCCGGGTGAATCGTATCGACGATGTCCCGCAGCATCCGGTTGACCGCATTCTCGTAAAAGATGCCGAGATCGCGGTACGCGAGCAGATACATTTTCAGGGCTTTGAGTTCGATGCACAATTTTTTCGGTTCGTATTCGATCGTGATGGTTCCGTAGTCGGGCAATCCGGTTTTGGGGCACACCGACGTGTATTCGGGAAAGCGCGTGACGATCCGGTATCCCGGAAACTGGTTCGGCCAGGTATCGAGGCGCGGAAGTTTTGTGGTAATTCCCGCGCGCGCATGTTCCGATGTGTAATCCGCCATCCTGCACCTCTCGATTCATTGTACAGGTTGCCCATGGGGCCGCAAGCGGGCGGGGACGAAACTTGCCAGGGACGCGAGCTTTCACGTATCCTTCTGCCTGCTTTCCGGGGGTGAAAAAAGCGTGTTATGTCCGGCCTGCCATAGCGACAGTTCCCGCCGTTCCCGGCGGCGCGGCGTCATGGACTACCTGGTGGGAGCGGCCCGGCTGCGGCCCTGGCGTTGCCGGGCCTGCGATATGCGTTTTTACGCCTGGGCGGTTCCCGTCGAATATGTCTGGTACGTGCATTGCCACTTATGCGGCAACATGGACGTGCAACGCATTTCGAACGAATACGGGATAGGCATGTTCGCATGGCTGTTTCGGTTGATGCGTTTTCCGGCCTATCGCTGCCCGCCGTGCCGGAATCGTTTCTTCTCGATTCGGATTCACCGCCGCATTGTGCCCGCGCAGCATTCCCTGGAAGCAGGGGCGGAGTCCAATCCAGTTCGGGAATAGTATGGAGTTCTGGATCGAAGCTGAGGGCTGAGCGAGAGCGTAAATGACCAAGTACTGGATGATCGGCCTCGGAGGATTCATCGGCTCAATCGCGCGATACTGGCTGGGCAACTATATCGGCAGCCGGATGGGGGTGCGCTTTCCGTACGGAACGTTCATTGTCAATATCAGCGGATCGTTTCTGATCGGGCTGGTTGTGACCGTGCTCGCGGAGCGGACCGAGTGGAGCGTGAATTGGCGATATTTGGTTCCGATTGGTTTTATCGGGGCGTACACCACGTTTTCCACATTCGAACTCGAAGCGTTTCGCAGCTTCCGGGACGGCGACCTGCTCTTCGCGTTCCTGAACGTGATTTTGAGCGTGACACTGGGATTCATCGCGGTATGGCTGGGAGTGGTCGCGGGCAGAACGCTTGGATGATATGGCGCGGGCTTTAGTAGCACAGGCTTCAGCCTGTGAGGTTTTGATTTGCGGCTAGCTAAAGTCAAAAGAACAAAGGCTAAAGCCTGTGCTACTGAAAAGCGTTTCCCTGTTTGCCGAAACGGCCAGTCGCTTGATTCTTTTGCCCGTTCATATCAAAATGTAAGTTGTCTGGTTCATTCGGTTTGAAGGTTGGTTTGCGCGGAAGTTGCGGGTTGGATGGGAAGAACCTCGGGGTCGGATTTTCGGTTACCAGAGGCTCTCTTGAAATAATACTCAGGCTGGCGGCAACGGATGAGAAGTCCGTTCCCTGCGCGAGAATCGCGGGAGGATTGGGGAATCGTGCGCACATCGGATCGACATGTTTCGCGTTATGCGGCTTTGATTGCCGGGCTTATTTGCATTGTTGGTTTCGGAATTCTAGCCGCGCCATCCAATATCCTTGCGCGGACCAAAGCGGCCCAGGATGCCGGGCAAGCCGCTCCTCCCGCCGTTTCTCCGGCTGCGGCGCCATCCGCGCCGAAGCCCGTGGAGATGCCCGAAGGCGATGGCAAGCCCATTGCCACTGAATTTTGCCAAGATTGCCACAAACTTACGAATCTGACGAAGGCGCACAAGAATCTGGACGATTGGAAAGAAACCGTGCAGACCATGATCGATCGTGGCTCGCGCATCCCGGACGACAAGATCGATACGCTGGCGAAGTATCTGGCCGCGAACTTTCCTCCCAAGGACGCGGCTCCCGCTGCCGCCAATGCTGTTGCGGCTGCCCCGGCCACGGCGTCCCCCGCGCCAGTCGCGGCAGACTCAAGCGCGCCCACAGCGGCCAAGGCCGTTGTGGAATTGCCGGAAGGCGACGGGAAGGCCATCGCGACGGAAAATTGCCAGGCCTGCCACAAACTTACGAATCTGACGAAGGCGCACAAGAATCTGGACGATTGGAAAGAAACCGTGCAGACCATGATCGACCGCGGGGCGAACGTTCCCGCCGACAAGATCGATATCCTCGCTCAATATCTGGCCAAGAACTTTGGCCCGAAGGACGCGTCCGCGTCGGTGGCCCCCTCCACGGCAGCGCCATCCTCGACGCAGTAGCATTGCGGACGGAGCCGCCGTTTTAGGAATTTACGGCGTAGGGCGCCTCCTGTTGTCATGCGTGCTTGCGCCCGTGCAGTGTACGTGCGAAAATTGCACCTCATCGATCCGCGCCAATCGCCACAAGACGAACAGGGAGTTGCTGGTTTGCGCGGGCGAAGGCGCTTGGTTCACGGCGGCGATATCGTCTAAGGGTTAGGACGGTGCCCTCTCAAGGCACAAATCCGGGTTCGAATCCCGGTATCGCTACCAAATCCTTGTGAACGATCAAACGAGACATTTGCCAACCTGATGTAGTTGCGGTCGCTACGCCGCAAAATCCGCATTTCATTCGCACTCTCCTTGTTATCCACGTTATCCACGCCAAAATCCGAGGCTCGCGCATGGCACGCGAGTGCCCGTGCGCGGAACAACACGCGTCTCCCTTTTCTTGTTCCAAGGCGTGGAACGCTATTTCATTTTCATGTTGACAGAAACTAAAAATTTACTACAATCCGCCGCAGGTTAGTTCTGCCTCCGATCCAGATATGGGTCGTTCCCGATATTCAGGGGGCGAGACCCGAGAGCAGCATCCGGGAGAGTGCAATGCCAGTTACAGCCATAGTTCCACGCCGCCGCGCCGTACGAAGGCCCGAGCGAGACCCGGGTTCGAGCAAATCCCTGCAAAAGGCTCTGCGCATTCTGGTGTACATGGGAGAGCAGGGGCCGGACGCGGGGGTGACGCAACTGGCGTCGGAACTGGGACTGACGAAGGCCACCGTGCACCGCCTGCTGAATGCCATGGAGCGATTTGAGCTGATCGAGAGAAATGCGGAGGGGGAGCGATACCGCCTCGGATTGAAACTCTATCAGTTGGGAAACAAGGCCGTGGAATCGCGGACGCTGCGAACCGAAGCGCGTCCTCTGCTGATGGAGATGTCGCAAAGGTCGCGGGAATCGGTGAGCCTGGCCGTGCCCACACCGGGCGGCGTCACGTGCCTGGATCGGCTGGACTCGTCGCACACGATCATCAACGTATGCACGCCGATTGGCGCGATGTTCCCGCCCTACTGCACGGCGGCGGGAAAGGCAATTCTCGCGTACATGACGGACGAGGAGGTCCATGAAATCCTCAAGAAGAATCCGCAACGGGAATACACGCAGTTCACGATCACACAGCTATCGGACCTGAAGGAAAATCTGCGGACGATCCGCCAGCGCGGCTATGCCGTGGATCATCAGGAATTGGAACGCGGCTTGAGCGGCGTGGCCGCGCCCGTTCTGGGGGCGCGCGAACGAGTGATCGCGGCCGTGGGAATTGCAGGGCCTACTCTGCGGTTCCGCGGAAAAGAACTGGTGCAAAAAGTCAATTTGGTGACGGAGATTGCCGCACGGCTGGCGAAGGGGCTGAGCAAGCTGGAAGAAAGTCAGGCAGGTCTTGGATTTGAAAGAGTTCCGGAAACGAATACCTTCAAAGCATCCCAAAAGGAGTAAAAACATGTCGTCAATGTTCAGAGCGGATCATGTGGGCAGTTTTTTGCGGCCCGCGGAGTTGCTTGCGGCAAGGAAAAACGCGAGTCCCGAGCAATTGCGGCAGCTCGAGGACCGGCACATTCTTCGCGTGCTGGCCAAGCAGAAAGAGCTTGGATTCGAGATTGTCACGGATGGGGAATTGCGGCGGCGGAATTTCATGAGCGATTTCACGGACGCGGTCGACGGATTCGATTTGTCGGGCGCGCTGGGCCGGACCTGGAAGGCGGGCGAGAAGGCCGATGTTTCGGTCAGCAAAGTGGCCGGGATCGTTACGTCGAAGCTGCGCCAGGCGCGGCCGCTCACGGGCCACGAATTGCCGTTCTTGAAAGCGCATAGCCCGCTCCCGATTAAAATGACGCTGCCAAGCGCCACGCAATTTCCCGCCATTTCATTCCAGGCCGGAGTCACGGACAAGTTCTACAAGGATCATTCGGCGCTGCTGTGGGACATCGTTGAGATCATGAAGAATGATCTTCGCAAACTTTCGTCCGACGGCGTGAAGTACATCCAGATCGACGCGCCGCGCTACAGCTACTACATGGACCCCAAGTGGCGGGCGTGGATCGAAAAGGAATTGAAGGTCAATCCGGACGCGGCGCTCGACGAAGCGGTGCGCGCGGACAACGCCTGCTTCCAGGCGGCGCGGAAGGAAGGAGTGACGCTGGCCATTCACTTGTGCCGGGGGAACAATCGCAGCCACTGGTATGCCGAAGGCGGCTATGACGCGATTGCCGAAAAACTCTTTGGGACATTGGACGTGGACCGGTTCCTCTTGGAATACGATGACGAACGCTCCGGCACGTTCGAGCCATTGCGTTTCGTGCCCAAGGGAAAAACGGTTGTGCTGGGCCTCATCAGCTCAAAGGACCCGCGCATGGAAGAAATCAGCGTGCTGGCCAAGCGAATCGAGGAAGCGTCGAAGTACGTTCCCATCGAAAATCTGGCGCTCAGCCCGCAGTGCGGATTCGCTTCGACGGCGGAAGGAAACCTGCTGACCGAAGATCAGCAGTGGGCCAAGCTGAAACTCGTCGTGGATACCGTGCGGCAAGTTTGGCGCTGAGTTGCGGGGAGATCTCTGCATGTAGGGGATTACCGTGCGCAGCAAAAAGGCCCCGGGTCTGAAGACCCGGGCTACAGCATGGCTGTTGTAGCCCGCCTCTTCAGAGGCGGGGATTTTCGCCGGCTGATGCAACGCGTTCTCGTAAATTGCAGCAGAGCGTCGACCGTAGGGGCACGGCATGCCGTGCCCCGACGACCACGCTAAGGATCGGTAGGGGGGAGATCATGGCCAACATGACTTCAGGCGCTTTGGCGCACAAGAATCTTCATTCGGCGCCCGTTGCCTACGAGACGCCGCCGCGCTCCCTGTTGGCAGGGAACCGAACGCGCCGTGCATTGATATCCGGGCAGGTGGGCCGGGCTTTGTAGTTGAACTTTGGGTGCCCCGTCCTTCGTTTTTTGAAGGGCGGGGTTCTTGACCTGGCTCTCAAGGATTGTATCAGCGCATGGGATCGATGCGAACCAGCCCGGATTCCTTCTTCGCGTAGGACGAGAAATCTTCACAAACAAATTCTTCGCGCTGGCCGCAGCGAACAGGGCAGCCGTCTGTAACAGCTGCATGTGATGAAGTGGAGGTGGCGCAGACCGTACCGACGTCTCAATCCTTTAGGCATGGCCAACCGAACCAAAAGCCCCGCCCTTGAAAGGCGTCAAGGACGGGGCACCCCAAGTGCAGGATCTTAACTCAGAGTGGACGTATGGGAGTAGTATCAGATCGTGGAGCAGAGACGATTTCGTGGGATGCAAAAGGCCGGGCCACCCGCCCAGGTCAGTTGAGGAGGGCTCAGATGAACTACTGGAAGGTGTTCTGTATGGATAAGGAATATCCGGGACTTTGGCAACGCTGTTTCAAACACCAGTGTGTAGCCATAGGTTTCTCCCCAAAGCTGGGACACAAGATGCATGGGAAAAATAAGGGCAAGCGAGGATGGGCTTCAACAAGAAACGCGCTAAAAAAATTCAGGAAAATGACTGGATCATGGTCCAACTCAAGAATCATCGGGTGGGCCGAGTTGGTCAGGTCGTCAGCAAACAAATAGAAGATGACGAATGGGACCCGTTGGTCCCTCCGACCAAATCGGACCCAGACGGACATATGGGCCGACGTATAAAAGTTCGGTGGAGGCTGGACATCGGCCCGTTCGATCCTGAAATGGTAGTCAAGCTGCCAGAAGGCAAGCGTCTCTCCTCGGGAAGTACTCGCCAGACCATCGCGAGGATAGATCGGGCCACGTTTAGATCTGTTAGAAAAGCGATGGGCGATGACTTCAATTGGCGCCCACTGCTATCGAAGTTCGCTTACGAGCGTTCGCTATCAGATTACATTGCGACTTATCCCCATCGTGTTGAAGACGGCTTACAGCCATATCCCTCTGAAAAGGTGCGCGAGAAGGTTTTCAAGGACAGATCTCGTTCGGACGTTTTGCTAATTGACCGTAACGAAATTCCTGTGGTTGTCGAGTGCAAACAAGACACACCTACGGTCGAAAATGTACGACAACTCCGGGGATATATGAAGAATCTGCGCGATGTGACCGGGAAGAAGCCACGCGGGATTCTTGTCCACGGCGGTGCGAGGAAGCTACGCAATGAAGTTCGGCGGGAGGTCAACCACAAGCCGCGCATCGAGGTAGTACAATACGCACTGAGCGTTGGATTTGCTCCGTGCAGATAATGATGTTGAGGTTTTGTGATGGCCGCAAAATATCGTAAGTCAAGAAGGCGGGTGGCCCGGGCTTTGTAGTTAAACTTTGGGTGCCCCGTCCTGCGTTTTTTGAAGGGCGGGGTTCTTTGATCTGGCTCTCTAGTCCTGTCTTAGCGCATGGGATCGATGCGAACCAGCCCGGATTCCTTCTTCGCATAGGACGAGAAATCTTCACAAACAAATTCTTAGTGCGCGCTCAGGCAAACAGGGGCAGCCGTCTGTAACAGCTGCATGTGATGAAGTGGAGGTGGCGCAGACCGTACCGACGTCTCAATCCTTTAGGCATGGCCAATCGAAGCAAAAGCCCCGCCCTTGAAAGGCGTCAAGGACGGGGCACCTCAAGTGCAGAATCTTAACTCAGAGTAGACGTACGGGAGTAGTATTAGATCGTGGAGCAGAGACGATTTCGTGGGATGCAAAAGGCCGGGCCACCCGCCCGGAAGAGGAAGTATTTTTTCTTGACATCCCCTTTTATAGAACTCGCCCAATTATAGGCTTCTCACAAGAGATAAGACCCCTTTCAAATAATCGTAATACTCGGATTTGATCTCCGAATTCTTCAAGCTCTCAAATACACCTTCCTTGATATCTCTTATCGACATGTCAGCTTCTGTTTGTTCGACCCCATTTTCCATCAGCCATCGTCTCAGGTTGCAAATCTTGCCGCCCGCCCTATTGAGATCGGTAAGATTCAACGTAGCAATGTTGTGTTTTTCCTTGATTTCATTAATAGCGTCTTTAAATGCAGTCTCTTTGATGAAATCTTCGCCTGTAATTGCCGCAGTGCCAACGAGGACTTCATCGTAGCGTTTCCAGACCCCGAAGTATTTGCCTTCTCGATATTCCCTTTGATGCTCTCTAGCCATTGCATCGTTATCGCTCAAAATTAGGCATCTCCGAGAACCGGCTTCAAAAAGCGGGGTTATGTTCTTAACTTGCTTTACGCCTTGGGCGAAACAGTGACCCAAGCTTTTCAACTCCTTTACCTCTTCAAAGTCTGCCGGGACTCTCGCTATTGCGGTCTCAAACAATTTCTTATCCTTCCAGCCCTCAAAGATAAGATTCTTCTCTTTAAGATTTGAGAAAATAGAGTATCCCAGCGATTTATAAATGACCTCTTCGTCCTGTATATTCGATTCCGAAACTTCCTCAACCTCAGTTATTTCGCTCTTCTTTCTTACGATTAAGTGCCTTTTTATGATCTTGTTGTCGATCATAAAGATTGAATGTGTGCTGAATGTCACGTAGTTATTTTTTGAGATGGCGATTAACTCGTCCATAAGATATCGTGCACCCGATGGATGGAGGCCGATCTCAGGCTCGTCAATCAGAAGTACGGTATTTTTTAGGAGGTTGCTTGCATCTACCGCCGAGACCATAAGCAAGAAGGTCACGAATCGTTTGAAGCCGTCGCTTCTCTGAGACAACTCGTAGTGATTTGATTCGTCCTCAATCCGCGCCACAAGGTCGGGCCCGTCCATCGCGAGGGAGAACTTAATCTTCTCGTATTCACGCCAAGTACTGTGAAAATGTTTGGATGTCTTTTCAGCCACCCTGCGCAGCAGGTTTGGCAAACCGTTTGCACTGCCCGCCTTTGCCGTAGCGACATCTTTCTTGATGTCAGAGATTCCGTACAACTGGAACATTCTTTTTAGTGGGAGACAGCTATCAGGATTCGCGCAGAACTGGTCTAAATTAATTTTTGGAGGAAGAAGTTTGGTTTCGTCGTAATCCCAGAATAGTACTTTTGGAAGGCTGACTTGCACTGTCAATTTTAGGATGGCGGACGCGGGATCGTAAATATCACTCGCTTTGGCCTCTTCGAGATATTCCGCAGGAATCTCCGTAAATTCCGAAGTGTCAACAAGTGTAAATACTTTTAGAAGTACTCGCTTGGAATCGCTTTTGGAAACTTCGAAGTCTTGCGGGCAAGAAGGCCCGACTTTTTTCCATTTGTTTATGATTTTTGCGTCGTTTGGTAAGGCCCAAACGGAGGTATGTTTGCTGATTACAAGAAGATTGGCTATATATAGAACTTCGCGCGACTTGCAAAACTCCTCGAGAGTGTAGTTAGTCTCCGCGATCTTTATAATTGGTGACAAATATGTATTTGATAAAACCTTTCCCTTAAGGTTGTCACCGATAGTAGCGGATTCCTCAGCAGTAAGCGTAAAAATGAACCTAACGTACGCTTCAGTGATTTGACTTTCATGAAGGCCAGGCTCTCTCAGGTCACGACTCGTTGTAACCGTTTCTGGGTCAAGAAGGTTCAGAGCCTTTAGAATATTGGTCTTGCCGGATTCATTGATGCCGACCAAAATTCTACACTTCGGGTCAAAATGAAGTTTCAATGATTCGATAGATCGATAGTTCTTAATAGCTACGTAGCTTAGGCGCATATATTTAAGAAGCTATAACATTATGGGATGCTTGTCGATGGGCGGGTGGCCCGGCCTTTGATTTGGAATTTGTGGGTGCCCTGTCCTCGCCGCGACGAGGGCGTGGCTTTTGTCAGTCCGATGGCCGGTTCCTCACGGCTTTTTCGGGTTGCTGCTTTCCGCCTGGCTCTGAATGCCCCGGAAAATCACGTAGGCGCGAATCGCTTCGGCATCTTCCGGCGACAGTTCGTTCGAAAATCCGACCGTCCCATACGCCTTCAGCGACCCACCTCGCACAATGTTCAGCCACTCGTTGTTGGCCAGCGTCCCGGAAAAACGCAAGTCCGGCAGGACGCCGCCTCCCTGGCCATTCAATCGAATCCGCTCTCGTTTATTGGCAGTTGCCCCGCGGCTGGGCCGCCGTTCCCGAGTCCGAGCTTCGGCGGTGCGAGAACAATGTTCAACCCGCGGGAATTCCAATTGTCGGCCAAGTACTCGTTCTGACATCGCGAGGCAGAGTGGCTGCTGTTCCGTGGTTGGCCACTCTGTTCTCCACCCGCAGGGCGCGGTGCCCGTATATTTCAGGCGCAATCCTCATGGTGGCGTGGGTTTTAGCGCGCGCTGTTAAACAGCGGAACGCTGTTCAGTAGCACAGGTTTCAGCCTGTGTTCTTTTGAATTTAGCCCGTCACATACCAAAACCCACACAGGCTGAAGCCTGTGCTACCGAGAGCATCCCCGCTCGGAAATGCAATCCGACTCATCACGATCGTTTTTCAGAATGAATCCATCGAGAGTCCGCGAGAAATGCGGACGAAATGCCATTTATTTTGTAAGACGGATTCAGGGCTTTTGTGGATTTGTGCTACCGTTTCTTATCGTCGCCACCCGGAATTGTCATGCCATTCGGCATTGGCGTAACCGGAGCTGGCTCGCGTACGTCAATCATTAGGGCGGCTCTTTATCATGCCAACGATCACGCAAACGGACAGGACAAATATGGCTATTTCTCAATCCTCGCAACAAAACGATGCGGCGCGCCAAACGGAACTGCATCCTCTCGGCGGCGAACCCGGCAAGCCGAAAAAGAGTGGCTGGGTGTGGGCGATTGTGCTCATCGTGCTGGTCGCCGGAGGCTACTACTATTACAAATCGCGCCCTTCCGCCGACAGCAAGGCGGCGCCCGCGCCCGGCGCGAGGGCTGCCGCACTGGGTCCTGTCTCGGTGGCCGTGGCGACTGCGCTGAAGCAAAACATTCCCTACTTTCTTACCGGGCTTGGGACGGTATCGGCGTTTAACACGGTCACGGTAAAGAGCCGCGTGGATGGCGAGCTGAAAAAGGTCAATTTCAAGGAAGGGCAATTCGTGCATGAAGGCGACCTCCTGGCCGAGATCGATCCTCGCCCTTTCCAGGTGGCGCTCGAGCAGATGGAAGGACAGCTCGCCCGCGATCAGGCGCTACTGAACAACGCCCGGGTCGATTTCAAGCGTTACGACCAGTTGGCGAAAGAGGGCGTCATTTCCTCGCAGCAGGCGGACACGCAGAACGCCGCGGTGGGACAACAGGAAGGCGCGCTGCGCTCCGATCAGGCGCAAATCGATAACGAAAAATTGCAATTGATCTATTGCAGGATCACGGCGCCGTTGACGGGACGCGTGGGGCTGCGGCTCGTCGATCAGGGCAACATGATTCACGCCACGGATCCGAACGGGCTGGTGGTCATCACGCAGGTGCAGCCGATTGCCGTTCTGTTCACGCTGCCGGAAGACAACCTTCCGGAAGTGATCCAGCATATGAAAAATCAGGAATTGGGCGTCGATGCCTACAGCCGCGACGATGAGACGAAGCTTGCGACGGGCAAGCTGCTGACGGTCGACAACCAGATCGATCCGACAACGGGAACCGTGCGGTTCAAGGCGGCGTTTGAAAATCGCGATCTCTCGCTCTGGCCCAACCAATTCGTGAACATACGTTTGATGCTCTCCATACGCAAGGACGCCATCGTCGTGCCGCTGGCGGCGATTCAGCGCGGCACGCAGGGTTCGTATGTGTTTACCGTAAAGGGCGGCAAGGCGAACATGCAGCCCGTGAAGGTGGATTTGACGCAGGGAAACATCGCGCTGATCGCTTCGGGCGTGTCGGCCGGGGATCAAGTGGTAGTGGACGGGCAGGAGCGGTTGCAGGGGGGCACTCCGGTGGAGGTGCATGACGCATCGCCCAGCGGGCCGGGTGGAGGCTCGGGTGGCGGGCAGGGCAACGGTCCAGGCAAGAGTCCGGGCGGCAACGCGCCGGCTCCCGGCAAAAATTCCGATAAGCCCGGCGCATCGAAAAATAAGGCGCAGGGAAAGCAAAGCTAATGAATCCGTCCCGGCCATTTATTCTGCGCCCGATCGCGACGTCGCTGCTCATGGCCGCGATTTTGCTCGCCGGGGCCGTGGCGTACCGGCAGCTTCCGGTTTCCGCGCTGCCGCAGGTCGATTACCCGACGATTCAGGTTCTCACGTTTTATCCGGGCGCGAGTCCCTCGGTGATGGCTTCGTCCGTGACCACGCCGCTCGAGCGGCAGTTCGGGCAGGTGCCCGGACTTAATCAGATGACCTCGACGAGCTCGTTCGGGGCGTCGCTCATCACGCTGCAATTCGTGCTCGATCTGAATATCGACGTGGCCGAACAGCAGGTGCAGGCCGCGATCAACGCCGCGACCACATTCCTTCCGGCGAATCTCCCCAATCCGCCGATCTACAGCAAGACGAATCCCGCGGACACGCCCGTACTCACGCTCGCGCTGACCTCCGGCACGTTGCCCTTGACGAAGCTCGAGGACATGGCGGACACGGTGCTGTCGCAGAAAATTTCGCAGTTGCCCGGCGTGGGCCTGGTGAGTATCAGCGGCGGAGAGAAGCCGTCGGTGCGCATTCAGGCGAACCCGACGGCGCTTGCGTCCTACGGTTTGAGCCTGGAAGATTTGCGCACGGCGCTGGTGCAGGCCAACGTCAATCAGGCCAAGGGCAATCTGGATGGGCCGCGGCAGGCATTCACGATTTGGGCGAACGACCAGTTGATGACGGCCGATTCGTACAAGCCCATCGTCATCGCCTACAAGAATGGCGCGCCGGTCCGCATCATGGACGTGGCGGATGTGGTCGACAGCGCTGAAAACGTCAAGCTGGCGGCCTGGGAAAACGACAAGCCGGCCGTGATCGTCAACATTCAACGGCAGCCGGGCGCGAACATCATCAACGTGGTGGACCGCATCAAGGGGCTGCTGCCGCAACTCAAGGCATCGCTGCCTTCCTCGGTTCAGGTTGACATATTGACGGATCGCACCACGACGATTCGCGCTTCGGTGGCGGACGTGCAGTTCGAGCTGATGCTGACGGTGGCGCTCGTCGTGCTCGTTATCTTTTTATTCCTGCGCAGCCTGGCGGCGACGGCCATCCCCAGCGTGGCCGTGCCTCTTTCGCTCGTGGGCACGTTCGGCGTGATGTATCTGCTGGGCTACAGTCTGGACAACCTNNGCCATCGTGATGATCGAAAACATCACGCGCTACATCGAAGAGGGCATGCCGCCGCTCGAGGCCGCGCTCAAGGGCTCCGAGCAAATCGGCTTCACGATTCTTTCGCTCACCGTGTCGCTGATCGCCGTGCTGATTCCGCTGCTGTTCATGCAGGACGTGGTGGGCAGGCTATTCCAAGAATTTGCCGTCACGCTGAGCGTGACGATTCTGGTTTCGGCCGTGGTGTCGCTGACGCTTACGCCGATGATGTGCTCGAAAATTCTGCGCCACCAAAAAGATTCGGAAAAGACATGGTTCTACCGGATTTCGGAAAATTCGCTGAATTGGATCATCGACCGGTACGCGGCGATTCTGCGATTTGTGCTGAAGCATCAGCCGGCCACGCTGGTGGTGACGGTCGGAACGCTTGCGCTCACGATATTTTTATTCATGTTCATTCCCAAGGGATTTTTCCCCGTGCAGGATACCGGAGTCCTTCTGGGCATCTCGGAAGCCCCGGCGACGATTTCGTTTTCGGCCCTGGCCGAGCGGCAACAGGCTCTGGTGAAAGTTATTTTGAAGGATCCCGATGTCGTCAGCCTCTCGTCGTTTATCGGCGTTGACGGTGTGAACATGCTACCGAACAGCGGGCGCGTTCAAATCAACCTGAAATCGCGCGAAGAACGAACCGATGACGCTCCCACCGTGATTCGCCGCCTGCAGGCGAGCCTGAACGATGTGAAGGGAATCACGCTCTATCTGCAGCCCGTGCAGGACCTGACCGTGGAAGACCGGATCAGCCGCACGCAATTCCAGTACACGATGGAAGACGCGGATGGACGTGAGCTTGCCGAGTGGGTGCCGAAGCTCATCGATAAGCTGAGAAATTTGCCCCAGTTGACGGATGTGGCGAGCGACCAGCAGGAGTTGGGCACGCAGGCTTCCCTGGTGATTGACCGCGACACGGCATCGCGGCTTGGGATTCTGCCGCAAGTGATCGACGACACGCTGTACGACGCATTCGGCCAGCGGCAAGTCTCCACGATTTTCACACAATTGAATCAGTACCACGTCGTGCTCGAAGTGAATCCGACGTTCCAGCAGAATCCGGACGCGCTCAAGCAGATTTACGTTCACTCGACGAACGGGAGCCAGGTGCCGCTCAGCTCGTTCACGCACTATTCCTCGGAACTCACGCCCATCGCCGTCAATCACCAGGGACAATTTCCGGTGGTCACCTTGTCGTTCAACCTGAAGGAAGGCGCTTCGCTCGGGCAGGCCGTGGACGCCATCAAGCAGGCGCAGCAGGACCTGGGATTTCCGCAGAGCATTCATGCGGGATTCCAGGGGACGGCGCAAGCGTTCCAGGCCGCGCTCGCGAACGAACTGGTCCTGGTTCTCGCCGCGCTCGTGACCGTGTACATTGTTCTCGGCGTGCTGTATGAGAGTTACATTCATCCCATCACGATTCTATCGACGCTGCCCTCGGCCGGCGTCGGCGCGCTTCTCGCTCTGCTGATCACGCACACCGATTTCAGCATCATCGCGCTGATCGGAATCATCCTGCTGATCGGCATCGTTCAGAAAAACGCGATCATGATGATCGACTTTGCGCTCGATGCCGAACGCAAGGAAGGCAAGAGTCCGCTCGACGCCATTTATCAGGCGTGCCTGTTGCGATTCCGGCCCATCCTCATGACCACGATGGCCGCGATGCTCGGCGGCCTGCCGCTGGCGCTCGGCGGCGGCACGGGAGCGGAACTGCGCAAGCCGCTGGGCATCGCGATCGTCGGCGGGTTGATCTTCAGTCAGGCGTTGACCCTGTTCACGACGCCGGTCGTGTACCTTGCGTTTGACCGGCTCGCGAAACGCTTCGGGTTCGGAACCAGCGAAGCCGCGGTCGAGGCCCACGCTCCCGCGGATTAGCGCGCATTTCCATGTAGCACAGGCTTCAGCCTGTGTTCTTTTGATTTTAACCTGCCACAAATCAAAACCACACAGGCTTGAAGCCTGTGCTACTGGAAAGCGCCCCTTCTGTTTTGCAATGGATGCCGATCAATCGCCGCTCTTGCGAGTCTTCAGAAATTTGCGAATTTTGCGGAGGACTTGCGCGAACATTGCCGGCGTCAGGCGTCCGGTTTGCGTGTTTTGCTGGCTGGGATGATAAGCGGCGAAGAGGCGGGGAAGATCGCCGGGCAACGAAAAGCTCGCGCCGTGCGAGAACGGGTATGCCGCGCGCGAACGTATCAATCCTTGCCGCTTCAGCAGATCGAGATAGGTGTTGAGCGCAATGCCGCCCAGCGCAAGTATCGCTCGCGGACGAATCAGGGCAAGCTCCCGTTCGAGATAGGGCAGGCAGTTGCGGATTTCTTCCGGGAGCGGTTTGTTGGCGGGCGGCGCGCAACGAATCGCGGCCGAGATTAGCGCGTCCTTCAGGATCAACCCATCATCGGCGCGTTTCGATTGCGGCTGATTCGCAAAACCAGCGCGATAGAGTTGCTCGTACAGAAAATCTCCCGAGCGGTCTCCCGTAAACATTCGCCCGGTGCGATTGGCTCCGTGCGCGGCGGGCGCGAGGCCGATGATGACCAGCCGCGCCTCGGGATCGCCGAACGCAGGCACGGGCCGTCCCCAGTAGGTCCAGTCGCGATAGGCGCGGCGCTTGGTGCGCGCAACTTCCGCGATGTAGGGGACGAGGCGCGGGCACTTGCGGCAATTCGTAATTTCCTTCTCAAGAATTGTGAGCTCGCCTTGTGGCACCCTACCCCCCGGGAAAAATATCCGTAGCGTTTTGCGATTCCAATGTTTGAGCTTGGAAGTATATGACGTCAAGCGCATGGTTCTCAATTTTCGACGTAGGGTAAAAGGCGCAATTGCTTATTGGTGGGGCCGGAGGAGGAGAAGCGGCTCACCCACACAGGAATGGGCCACCGCCGCGCCGTGAAGTGGGCCAGTTTCCGATAAGCGGGGTGGTCTCAATGGGTCG
>PLUM01000090.1:190-16677 GCA_003165465.1 Acidobacteriota bacterium | reverse complement strand
CTAGCAGCCGCACTCGCATACTTGCCTAGCATACAGGCAGTTGGTTGGCCGGGTGTGTACACTCTTGACCAGAATCGCACGAAGATCAGTGCCATACTGGTTCTGGAGATTGTCTGCAATCGCTCTGAAGGTGCGCGAAACCCATGCCAAGCTCTGGTCTGATTAGCCCTAGGCATTCATCGCCGTCGTTCCACGCCACAGCCGCCCGTTGGCGCCTGCTGGCTACGCGTGTGGTGACGCTTCTTCTCGTCGTGGTGATAGGCAGCGGCCCTTCGTTCTCTTACTCGGTTTTGACTCACGAGGAAATCGTCNNACCTGGTGCATTACGTTCGCAGTGGCGACTTCGTTCGAGAGCTGCTGTCGCAGAGTCAGGATGCGAACGAGTATGCCTTTGCGTTGGGCGCTCTTGCTCACTACGCTTCGGATATCGCCGGTCATCCGGCCGTCAACCAGGCCGTTTCCATCCAATATCCCAAGCTGCGGGCGAAGTACGGTAATTCCGTCAGGTACGCGGAGGACCACACCGCGCATCTGAAGACAGAGTTCGGATTCGACATGGTGCAAGNNCACTGTCGCACTATGCGTCGGATATTACCGGCCACTCGATGGCAGTCAACCAGGCGGTGGCCATCGAGTATCCAAAGTTGCGAGCGAAGTTCGGCAAATCGGTAACGTATGCGGAGGATAAGACGGCACACTTGAAAACGGAGTTCGGCTTCGACATGATACAGGTGGCGAAGAATCGTTATGCATCGCAGCAGTATCACGATTTCATCGGATTCCAAGTGTCCAAGCCTCTGCTGGAGCGAACTTTCCCTATCGTTTACGGAGTGGAGTTGAAAGATGTGCTGGCGCACGAGGATCTCGCAATCGGTTCCTATCGCTATTCTGTCAGCCGGATGATCCCGCAAATGACGCAGATCGCACTGCGCACCCACAAGAAGGACATGATGAAGCAGACACCCACTTTTGCGAAAAAGAAGTTTCTCTACCGCCTGTCGCGCTCCGAATATGAAAAAGAGTGGGGAAAGGATTACACGAAACCCGATTTCAGCACTCGCCTGTGGTCGGTGGTCTTGCGATACATGCCGAAGATTGGTCCCTTCAAGGCGCTGGCGTTCAATAATCCCACGCCGCAGACGGAGGACATGTATTTCAAAAGCATTAATACAACCGTTGACCAATACCGCATTTATCTGCGGCAAATTCGTGCCGGCTCACTGAAACTCGCTAACGCCGATTTTGACACTGGCAAAATAACCAAGGCGGCGGAATACTCCCTGACAGATGACAGCTATGCAAAGTTGCTGGGGCAGCTTTCAGACCGCAAGTTCGGTCTGACCACGGCGGACCTGCGCGATAATGTTTTGCAGTTCTACTCCGATCTTTCCGCGGCAATCGAAACAAAGAAGGACAAGAATCGCTGGCAGAGCGTACTGACGTCGCTTGATCAATTGAAGTTGGTGACTCCGGTTTCGGCTGTCGCGGACGGCAAAGCACGGCGAACGCCATTCGTGCCCAGCGAAGGTATTACGACGCCGGTGGCCGGAATATCGGTTACTACAATTCAGGCAACTGAATGAACGCCGTAATCGTGTTTTCCCGAGGAACTCGCCTCATATGATTTTCTCGACCGCACTCCGCGGGATGCTTCCATCGATTGGCATTTATGTCTTCTCTTTTGCGACTGTCCTCATCCCTGGCCAGATCATTTTGCCGCGCCCTGCCGTCGCGAACGGGGCTTCCACAAAGCCGCCGGTTATCGTGATCGGGTTCCTCGGCGGGTTCATCGCGCACGATGATCCTGTCCACAGCGTGGTACAACTCGCCGCACGCCTGCGCAAGGAGTACCCCACGGGTGTGGATGTGAAAACCTTTGAGAGTTATCGTGGGGAGAGAGCCGAGCAACAAATCCTGAAACTTCTGGACACAAACCATGATGGAATTCTGACGATGGAAGAGAAGCAGAATGCCCAAATTATTCTTTACGGACATAGCTGGGGCGGCGCGGAATCCATATACCTGGCACGTGCACTGAAAAAGGATGGCATTCCCGTGCTCCTCACCATTCAAGTGGATAGCGTCTCTCGGCCCGGCAACAATGACACAACTATCCCCGCTAATGTGTCCCAGGCAGCCAACTTCTATCAGACTCATGGACTTGTCCATGGCGACCACGATATTCGTGCCGCCGATCCAGCCCACACGCGGATCATTGGGAATTTCCGATTTGACTATGAAAAGAGTTCCCTCAACTGCGCGGAGTATCCCTGGTACGCCCGTGCCTTCATGAAACCTCATACCCAGATTGAATGTGACCCGGTCGTTTGGGATCAAGTGGAATCCCTGATCCGGGCGAATTTGCCGCCGGCAGTGCCAAATAAGGACAAATAGTAGCCAATTATCCTCCGGGCGCTCTCTTATTTCACTGATCTTAACAATCTGTGCAATAGAGTACAGCATTCGCATTTATAAAGTCTGATACTCCAGCCTCAACGTAATTTAAGGAGACACATCGTGAACAATTCCGCAGTGCTTTTGGCAGTTCTCGCAATGTTGGGCGCATCGACGTTAACCCAGGCCCAAACCAAAGTTTCCGACGAACAAAATCAAGCGCCTGCGTACAGCGTAAACATAGTCAGTCGCACAACGCGCGCCGTGAAATATGAGCACCGCCATGGCTCCACAAAGATAGATTTCGAAGGCACAACCCTCATGCCAAGCGCATCCGGTGTGGCCAAGGTAGAGAGCAAGCGCGGCACCATGGAAATCGAAGCGGAATTCAGCGGCCTCGACAAACCCACTTCGTTTGGGACTGAGTATCTCACCTACGTCTTGTGGGCGATTTCCCCCGAAGGCCGCTCCGTCAATGTGGGCGAAGTGCTGGTGGGCAATAACCATCGCAGTAAGCTGACCGTCACGACAGACCTACAGGCCTTCGCGCTTATCGTGACCGCGGAACCTTACTATGCGGTGCGCCGTCCCAGCAATGTTGTGATCGCGGAAAATGTGATTCGAGCCGACACAAACGGAACCAGCGAAGCCGTGGATGCAAAGTACGAACTCATCGACCGGGGCGGATATATTCCCACCGGTTATCACTTTGACCCGGTTGTTTTGAACTCCAAACTGCCGCTTGAATTTTTTGAAGCGCGCAATGCCGTGAGAATCGCCAAGTCGGACGGAGCCGAGAACTACGCGGCCGCCAGCTATGAAAAGGCCGCCAGCCAGATGAAGCAGGCCGATGAGATGGCAACAACGAGGCACATCAACACGAAAGGCCTCATTTCCGTATCGCGCGAGGTTGTGCAGACGGCGGATGACTCCAGGGAAATAGCCGTAAAGCGCATCGATGCGGATCGCATGAATGCAGACAAGGACCGGGAAGCTGGAAAACTGGCAAATGCCAGAGCCAGTACTAGAAACGAAATGCAGGCCCGCATGAATGCCGAAGCAGCAACCGCCGATGCAAATAGCCGCCGTGAAGATGCTGATAAAGCCAAAACCGAGGCACAGCGACTACAACAGGACGCCCAGGCGGACTCTGACCGGAATCGTGCCGTCGCCATCGATGCGAATCAGGCCACTGCGGAAGCTCAACGTGCCCAAAAAAACGCAGAGGCGGAATCGGACCAGAACCGTCTCGCCGCCGCGACTTCAGATCGGCAACTCAAGCAAGCAGTACTGGATCGCGAAGAATTGCGCGCCAAGTTGCTGCAACAATTCAATGTTATTTTTGCCACACGCGACACCGCCCGCGGTCTTATCGTGAGCCTGTCAGACGTACTATTTGACACTGGACAGTCCACGCTCCGTCCAGTAGCGCGCGAGAAGCTCGCTAAGATATCCGGAATCGTTCTCGCCTATCCGGACCTTAAACTCGCCATCGAAGGCAACACCGATAGCGTAGGCAGCGATGCCATGAACCAGCAGCTTTCGGAACAACGAGCCGGTTCGGTCCGCGATTACCTCGCAAAAGAAAACATACCCGCGGCATCCATGACGTCGCGGGGATTTGGCAAAACACAACCCGTGGCTTCGAATGACACCGCGGAAGGCCGCCAACAAAATCGCCGCGTGGAGCTAGTGGTCTCAGGCGAAGTCATCGGAACCACGATCGGAGTCGTATCGGAAAACCTGCCCCAGACTCCTCATCCATAACATCGCAAGCGCAGAAGCGACAGATCCCAGCGGTTCAGTGGTAGCTGGGGTCTGTGCAGCCTGTACCGGCTGGGCCCGCTGCGGCGATAACTTTGTACGGAACGCCTGGACGGTTATTCAGTTCCATAATTGGCTGTGCAGTGTATTGTTATGGTACAGTGTACTGTTGTGGAACTGTATGCTGTTTAGCACTGTTATTTAGTGACTAACAGGCGCGTACTGTGTAAACTGAATCCTCTGTTTATCATGAAATCCACGACCACTAATCTGCCAAAGGAAGAAGCGCTCAATCCACTCGCGCCCATATCGCAGCTTCACGCGCGAAAAAACGCGAGCGGATATATGCGGTATCGGGCCCTCCTCGATGCGGCGCCTGACGCCATTATTGTCGTCAATCAATTCAGTAAAATTGTTCTGGTCAATGTGCAGGCGGAGAGACTTTTTGGCTATAGCCGGGACGAGTTGATTGGTCAACCCTCTGAAATTATCGTGTCCAAATATTTCCGAAGCCAGCTTAGCGATCAGCAATCTCGCTTCATGGCCGCCTCTTCGGAACGCCCGATGGTGGCGGGCCTGGAGCTTTTTGGTTTGCGCAAAGACGGCAGTGAGTTCCCCGCCGAGATCAGATTGAGCCCGCTCAACACAAAGCGCGGGATATTGGTTTCCAGTGCCATCCGGGACATCAGCGAAAGAAGGCGAACGGAAGAGGACCTTCGCCGATTGGCCTCCATAGTTGTGTGTTCGGATGACGCGATTGTTGGTACGACGCTCGAAGGAATCATTACCAGTTGGAACGCCGGTGCGGAGCGAATTTTCGGGTATTCGGGCAAAGAGGCCATCGGGAAGTCCATGAGCATGCTCGTTCCCATCGGTCGCCCGGATGAACTTCCTAAGATGCTGGAACGTATTAAACAGGGTGAAATGGTCGATCACATCGAGACCGTTTGCATGAGAAGAGACGGAAATCAATTTGATCTTGAAATTACCGCATCGCCCATCCGGAACGCCTCGGAAAAAATTGCGGGTGCCTCCATTATCGGCCGCGACATTTCCGTGCGCAAAGCGGCCGAAAAACACGTAATTCAGATGGAGGCCAGATACCGAGGACTGCTGGAGGCGGCTCCAGATGCCATGGTCATTGTGAACCAGGCTGAAGAAATCGTCCTTCTGAATCTTCAAGCGGAAAAACAGTTCGGATACCGGCGCGATGAGCTGCTGGGCCAGAAGATCACAAATATCATCCCGGAAGGTTTCGCGGAACGCCTGCTGACGCATGGGGCCGGAATCGCCGGCGATCCCGTTGTGCCGCAAATGGGAACGGGCATTGAACTCCATGGGCGGCGTAAGAATGGAAGCGATTTTCCCATCGAAATCATGCTGAGCCCGCTCGACGGCGTGGACGGGATTCTGATCACGGCAGCGATCCGCGATATTAGCGAACGCAAGCGGCGTGAAGGCGACCTGTCCCGGATGGCTGCCGTCGTCGAGTCATCGTATGATGCCATCATTAGCCTTACGCTCCAAAGTATCATCGTCACGTGGAATCAGGGCGCAGAACGAATCTATGGGTACTCGGCTGAGGAAGCTATTGGACAGTCGATTCTATTCCTTTCTCCCCCCGACCGGCCAGGCGAGACCCCAAAACTCCTCAAAAAGATCGGACGTACCTATACCGTGGAGCACCTTGAGACCGTTCGCGTCAAAAAGGACGGAACGCATATCCATGTCGCGCTCACTCTTTCGCCGATCCAGAGCCCGACTGGCCGGATGGCGGGTGTTTCCGTGGTTGCCCGGGACATCACCGAACGCAAGCGTATGGAGGAGATGTTGTTTCAAGCGCAAAAGATGGAGGCGGTGGGACGTTTGGCCGGGGGAGTGGCTCATGATTTTAACAATTTGCTCGGGGTCATCCTAGGCTACTGCGACCTGTTGCTTGAACATCGGCGTCTTGATGAGCGGCAGTGCAAAGATGTAGAAGAAATCCAGAAAGCCGGTCGTCGCGCCGCATTGTTGACGCGCCAGATTCTGGCCTTCAGCCGCAAACAGGTGCTCCAACCCAAAGTGCTCGATCTCAATTCGGTTGTGGCTGGCGCGGAGAAGCTGCTTCAACGACTAATCGGTGAGGACGTGGAGTTGCTCGTCGTGCTGGACCCCAAGCTGTGCTGTGTGAAAGTCGATCCTGGACAAATTGAACAGATCATCATGAATCTGGCGGTGAACTCACGCGATGCCATGCCCACGGGGGGCAAGCTCACCATTGAAACTTCGCATGTAGAATTAGATGAGCAGTATGCTGCCCAGGACCAATCCGCAGTGCCAGGGCCGCACGTCGTGCTTGCAGTAACCGACATCGGCTGCGGTATGGACGAGGAGACAAAAGCCCGTATATTTGAGCCATTTTTTACGACCAAGGAGTTCGGCAGAGGCACGGGCCTTGGCTTGAGTACCGTGTTTGGATTCGTGAAGCAGAGTGGCGGATCCATAAATGTTTACACCAAGCCTGGATTCGGAACAACGTTTAAGATCTATCTACCCTGCGTGGATCAGGCTATTGAAGCGGAACCCCCGATCGACACGAGTGAGAAGGTGGATGTGAGATTTTGGACGATTCTGATCGTCGAGGATGACACGGCTTTGCTTCAAGTTACACGGCGGTCCTTGGAAGAAGTCGGTTGCACAATCCTCGCCGCACAGAGCCCCGCGGAAGCCTTGGATATCTCGGCGCGATACCAGGGCCCCATTCATTTGATGGTAACGGATGTGATCATGCCAGGCATGAGTGGAGCTAAGTTGGCCTCTCACCTCTCCGCGCTGCGCCCGGAAATGAAGGTTCTTTACGTTTCCGGGTACACCGACGACACCATCGCCCATCACGGGATTCTGGAGCCGGGACTGGCGTTTCTGGAAAAACCATTTTCGCCCAAAATACTGGCCCGAAAAGTACATGAAATGCTGGCCACCACTTTGCCCTTCGCAGCCCATGACACCGGCGGCAAATAACTCGCTTGAATCATTGGCTCCGCGACGCAGCCTTTCGTCCGGATGCCACGGTAGGCTCTCTCTCCGCGATCTGAATCGCAATGCCGCGGCATCTACCAAATGCGAGGTTGGATCGGTGTTTCAGGTCTGCAACAGTCGTCAACCCTGTTTTGACGGGTATGCGTAAACCAGTCCTAAAACTTACCAATGGGACGATTTATTGTATTGTGTGCACTATTGAACAGACGCCAATTCTCTCACGAATGTAGACTGTCCAAGGTGGACACCCTCACAAGTTCCATTAGCTAGCCGGGGGGGCTTCGCCGATCTGAAGGATACAGAAGGTAACTGCCATGCCACGCTTAGTCCAAAACGAAACGCGTCAAAGGGATCACCGAAGTCTTGCGCTCCATCGCATTGCAATCCACCGGCGGCGGCAAGCACGAATTCTCTTCGTTGATGATAACGAATCCGACGTCGAACGCTGCCTGCAAGAATTTAAAGGGATGGATTTTGCGGTCTCCCCGGATTGGGTTCAATCCCCAGAGGAGTTCGTGGAACGATTGCGAACGAAGTCCTATGACGCGATTGTATGCGACTCCTATATGTCTGGTTGGTCGGGGATGGAGGCGCTCGAACTCTTGAATCAGGTGAACTGGGAGATTCCGTTTATCATGGTCATGGGCACTTTGGATGAGGACACGACGGATGCGTCCATCCGCAAAGGCGCATTCGATTGCGTTGATAAGAATCGTCTGAACCGTTTGCCCCTGGCCGTTGCCATGGCGATAGAGGAAAAAACTCGGCGCGCGGAGCGAAATCACGCGAAGAAGCAGTTGCGGCACTCGGAAGCCCACTATCGCGCGTTGTCTGACAATCCCACCTATGGCATCTGCCGCTTTGACATGGACGGCCGGTTTCTCAATGTGAATGAAGCACTCGTGGCAATGCTAGGTTATGGATCCAAAGAGGAATTGATGGCTGTGAACCTGGCAACGGAAATTATCCGCGATCCTATCGAGCGCGCGCAACTCTTTGATTCCTACCGGCAGACGGGCCATGTCGAACGGATTGAAGTCGAATGGAGGAGACGGGACGGAACACCCATGAAGGTCCAACTTAGCGGCCGGAAAGTGGGCATGGGTAAAGGAGCATCGGATGGGTGCGAGGTCATCGTCGAGGACTTTACCGCACAACGCGCATCGGATGATCATCTCCGGCACTTGGCGGCAACCGATGCCCTGACTGGACTGGCAAACTACCGCAGGCTTTCCGAAACCCTTGAAGCAGAGATCAAACGCTCACAACGCAGCGCACGGGCCTTTGCTGTGCTCATTTTTGATCTGAATGGATTGAAACGGATTAACGACACCGCGGGCCATCTGGCAGGCAATCGGGCGCTCTGCCGCCTGGCCGACATTTTTCGCTTCTCCTGCCGATCGATTGACACCGCGGCACGGTATGGTGGCGATGAGTTTGTAATTGTTCTGCCGGAGACCGGGGCCAAAGAAGCTGACGCGGTTGGACGCAGGATTTGCGAAGGGCTATCCAATGATCGCGAGGAACCTTTGCTTTCAGTGAGCGTTGGCATTGCGGTTTATCCTGAGGATGGCACAACCATGGACACGCTGCTCCAAACAGCGGATCGCGCGCTCTACAACATGAAAGAGCTTCAACGGACTGTCTGATCGGACCGGGCGTTGTTGATGCTTTCCCGAGTCCAATCTTAATCCCGTGCTTCGCGGGGATCGACATGAAACTGCGCGGCGCCTCACACGGAGACTCGATCATTCCACTCCTCGGGAATTCTGCTATTTTTGCCGCTCCTTTCTGTCTCGCTAAACGCCTGCGGTCAGAAAGAGCTGATTTACCTGAATTTTGTTGATTTCTTCATTTTCAAAGTTCTGTGTTCATGGGTTTTCACGTCATTCAAACCTCTGAATTGCTTTAGCACAACCCTTCGAAATCCCAGCATATCGTAAATCACTCGACGGCGAATCTGGAATCAGCACACGACTGCAATCATGCGTGCATAGGCAACATACAAAGGTGTTCAAAAGTGAAGAGATTTTTGTTTCGGCCAGCGGAGGAATTGAGCAGTCTGCTGATGCGCTTCCCCTGTCCATGGGGATATCAATAATTAATTCCCGGCAATACGATCTCCTTACTTTGCTTTTAGCGTACGCCGGCAATGTTCACTATTGAACAGACCGAAACAGTCTGGATTTGGTATATCGATACGTGGTGGATGCTTTCTGTTCGTTATCTTCGTTATCAATGAGCGGAGAAGATTGAAGCTTCGCGTATTTCGGGGTGGCTGCGAGCAGCTTGGCAACTGGGTGATGAGGAGAAGCTAATGCGCAAATTGAAGGTTGGCAAGATTTGGATCCCGACGATTCTATTGGCCGTCTTGGCCGTCGTCATGGCCGGGTGCAGCGACCCGGACACAGTTACTGGGGGTCCCACCTCTCCCTTGACCGCGCCCACAGTAACCTCAGTAACTCCGCCGGACGCCTCAACAGGCCTTTGCCCCAACACCGCCCTTATCACTGCAACATTCAGCAAGGCGATGAATCCTGCAACGATTACCATTTCTACGTTTACTGTGACCGGGCCAGGCTCGACAAGCGTGTCGGGAACAGTTGCCCTTGATTCAACGGGTCTGGTGGCGACCTTTACACCATTGAGCTCTCTTACCGTGTCGACCGCTTATACCGCCACGATTACCACCGGGGCGCACGACACGTATGGCAATGCGCTCGTGGCCAATAAGGTGTGGACATTCACAACAGCTTCCGC
This sequence comes from Acidobacteriota bacterium, assembly GCA_003165465.1. GTDB lineage: Bacteria > Acidobacteriota > Terriglobia > Acidiferrales > UBA7541 > Palsa-360. The sequence continues at coordinate 6,738 of PLUM01000090.1, read as the reverse complement.
GGATTGTCCGGGACCCATAGCGTTCCCAACGCCGGGCTGCGGTTTCGGAATTCTGGCCGGCACCACGGTCACCAACGTCGCGGGTACGGCTACCAGTGTTAGTGGGGATGTTGGCGTGTGGCCAGGAACCGCGATCACTGGATTTGGGGCACCCGCATCCATAACGGGCGCGTTCTACACGGGCCCTGGCCCTGGGCCCGCCGAGACTGCCCAGGGTCTGTTGACCACGGCGTATAACAACGCCGCGACAGCGGCAGCAGGAGGGGCCATCCTCACCGCAGATATTGGAGGGCAAACCCTCTACCCCGGCGCTTATAGGACCACGAGCGCTCAGCCCTCGCTTGGAATAACGGGGACTCTCACTCTTGACGGCTTGGGCGATCCAAATGCTGTTTTCATTATCCACGTAGATAGCACACTCACTACAGCCAGTAGCAGCAATGTTGTCCTGATCGGTAACGCCCAGCCTAAGAACGTGTTCTGGCAGATCGGCAGTTCGGCGACACTTGGAACCAACTCGGTATTTGCAGGAAATATTATGGCTTTGGCATCCATCACGATTACCACCGGCACGACGCTCAATGGAAGAGCGCTGGCAATGAATGGCGCTGTCACATTGGACACGAATACGGTTGTCGTACCTCCCTGTTAATGGGGCATTCGGTAGGGTGGTCGGCTCGAGGGCGGTCTTCTGTCGGGCAGGATGCAAGAGCAGGATTTCACGTTGTTAAAGTTTGGAGGAATATTCGCATGTCATCTCAATTAAAGAGCCATCCTGGTCGGATTCTAGCAATGCTGCCGGCAATGATTGCAGTCCTGTGCATGTTTGCCAGCCTGGCCGCCGCTCAGGACCAGCCTGTTCCCAAGGTGGAGCTTTACGGCGGATACTCCTTGTTCATACCCGGCGCGGATGTGCATGGCCAACTTCCATTAGGATTGTTCCCGATAAGTAGCCGCCTGGAAACGAACCCCCGTGGCGCTGGCGCCAGCTTTACCGTTGATTTCAATCGTTGGTTGGGACTGACTCTTGATACCAGCACCGATTGGGGCAGCCGTGAAACCGGGCTCACTAATAGAATTGACGACGCCGCTTTCTCCAACCTCTCAATAGGTCCAAAGATTACGTTCCGCAGCAAGCATTTTTCTCCATTTCTTGAAGTGTTAGTGGGCGACCATCGCCTTATGCCTGATGCCTTCCATGATGTCGACAAATTAGGCTTCATGTTCGGGGGTGGCCTGGATATCAACCTGTCCAGGCACGTTGCGCTACGTCTGATCAGGGCCGACTATGTTTACTCGAATTACAGCTATGTTCCCCCCGGCGGACCGGAAACTCAAGTCCGAGGCGTGAGACTGCAGGCTGGCCTTAATTTTATGTTAGGTGGCGGAGCGCCTCCAGTGCCACCCAGCGCGGCTTGCTCGGCACAGCCAAACGAGGTCTTTGCCGGCGAGCCTGTGACTGCGACTGCCAGTGGATCTAATTTCAATCCCAAGCATACGGTCAAATACAACTGGAATGGCACCGGAGTGAAAGTTGCGGGGAGCGATGCCTCCACGCAGATCGACACCACAGGTTTGCAGCCCGGCTCTTACGTAGTAAATGCAAACTTGAGCGATGGCAGCAAAAACGGCGTGGCCTCCTGCATGGCCAGTTTCAATGTGAAACAGCCGCGTCCGCCTGTGATTGCATGCTCGTCAGACCCGGGAACCGTAAGGACAGGCGGCACCGTGACGATCCGCTCAAACGCCAGCAGTCCTGACAACCGCAGGCTGACCTACAGCTACAGCGCGAGCGCGGGCACCGTCGCCGGTACGGATACGGTCGCCACGTTGAATACAGGGAGCGCACAACCAGGCCGTATCACGGTCACATGCAACGTAAGCGATGACCGCAGCCTTACGGCCTCGTCCAACACCATGGTGAACGTGGAAGCCCCGCCGCCTCCTCCTCCTCCGCCTCCTCCTCCCCCTCAGATTAAGGAGTTGGAAACCAGGCTTGCCATCCATAGTATTTACTTTCAAACCGCTCGGCCCACAGCCGTGAATCCCGAGGGGGGCTTGGTCGATAGTCAGGCAAAGATCCTGAGTACCCTGGCCGAGGACTTCAAAAGTTATCTGCAATACAAGCCTGATGCCCACTTGGTCCTCGGTGGCCATGCAGACCCCCGCGGCTCTGTGGAATACAACAAGGCTCTTACGGAGCGACGCGTGGAACGTTCCAAGAACTTCCTGGTGGAACACGGCGTTCCTGCGGACCACATTCAGACGCAGTCGTTTGGCGAAGAGAACCAACTGACTGCCGAACAGATAAAGGAACAGATTGCGCAGAATCCCGACTTGACACCGGACGACAGGCAACAAATGCTGAAGAATCTGACGGTGATGGTTCTGGCCAACAATCGGCGCGTTGACGTTACCTTGAGTACCAACGGACAAGAGTCCACTCATCGGTACCCATTTAACGCGAAAGATTACTTGGAGCTGATCAACACGAAGGGCGTAGAAAAAAAGCAGCCACCAGTCAAGAAAAAGGTCAGCAAGTAACGGCGGAACGCGGGCTACACTACAATTGAGAGGGCATTAGCTTTGGTAGCAAATATTCGGGGGGCATGGCCGCGCTCCCCGCGCCCCTCTCGAGTCAGAGCATCCGTCTCAAATCACGAGTAAAATCCAACCTCTCATCTATCTGTTCGTCTTCAGCACTGAACCCCGCTGACGCCGCATGAGGCCGGTCGGCGCTCGTATACGCCAGCAGGCCTGCTAGATTCGATTTATTTGGCCGCCAATCGCCATCGAGAAAACACGAAAGGCCCGAGCCGTATTTCTGCCATATATAGAAGAAAACTGTTCAGATTTGAACATACTTACAATTGCGGTCGCGCTATAAATACTTGTGCATCCGGTGAAGTCGATTTCAAGAGACGGGGGGATGTCCAACATGATCGCAGAGGAAATTAATAATTTTTCGTCCATGTATTCTTACTGGTTGGGTAAACAGGTGGTTCTGCTCGTCGTTGTCCGTCAATGCCAGATCCCGATGCCTTGCAGCATCGTCGCCGAATCTGCCGCCGACGTGCGCGTCCGAATCAGACCTGGATGGGAGATGGATATCCGAAAGGAACTAATCCTGGCTGTCGAGGAAGATGTCTCTGCCCTGGTCGGCCTGGTCAATTAATTGAGCCGGTTTGGGTCCTGGCGCTCATCGCCAGTTCGGTAGTCTCTCGAACGCTGAAGCCATATGCGGCAAAAAGAGTCAGGGGAAGCTTGGCAAGAATCCAGAGGAGTCAGCGCTTCACTGGAAACATTCAGCATACAAGCGGAGTCCGTGCCCGATAAAGGGTTTCACAAACTGAAAGGAGACTTGCGATGATATTGCTAATTATTCTTCTAGTGCTGTTGTTCGGTGGAGGCGGCGGCTATTACGGGTATTCCAGATGGGGAAGCCGCGGTGGTTTTGGGGTTGTCGGAACGGTCCTGCTCATTCTCCTGGTCGTGTACTTGGCCGGGGGGATACGTTGACCTCTTTCCAGCAGGCTTCACGCGGGGCCCGAGCCTGCATCCAAATGAAATCGAGATTACGGTATTTGAGTATGCACGGACGCTAACCGGCTCTTAGCCGGAACACGCGGATCAAATCGCACCAAAGGAGAAAATATATGAAGCAAAGCACGAAGGACAAAGCCGAAGGCAAGTTTCACGAGGTAAAAGGTAAAGTAAAAGAAAAGGTCGGACAAGCGACGAACAATCCCAACTTGCAAGCCGAAGGCCAGGTCGAAAAGGTTGGTGGAAAGATCCAAAAGAAAATCGGCGAAGTGGAGAAAGTTGTCGGAGCGTAGTTGGGATGGGCGTTAGTCGTGTAGAACAACACTGAGGAGAGAAGAGTTTATTTGAAGCCCTTCTCCATCGTACTCGATGAAGCCCATTTTCTTGAATTTATTCATGAAAAAATTGACGCGGGACCGCGTCGTACCAACCATTTCCGCCAGCGTCTCCTGCGATATTCTGGCAAGTACTTTTTGTGGTCTATCCTGCTTTCCATATCGGGCGAGCAGCAGAAGTGCGCGCGCCAGCCGTTTCTCGCTGGAGTTGAAGAGCTGATCAATCAAGTCCTCCTCGATCCGGATGTTGCGTTGAAGCATATAGGTGATGAAGAGGTCGGAAAACGCACTTTGCTCATGGAGAACTCGGAACATTTCGCTGTTTTCGATCATGAGCACGCTGATAGGGGTAACGGCAGTGGCCGTCGCCATTCGCATGGACTGTCCGGCCAATCCCCCTTCACCGATGAAATCGCCGGGCCCTAACATCCCGACTACGGCCTCTTTGCCGCTTGTGGAAACGACGGAGATTCTTACCTCGCCTTTTAGAAGGTACATGATGTGCTTGCAGGGATCGCCTTGGGAGAATAGCGTCTCTTTTTTCTCGAAGTCCGATATGCTTCTCGCCACACCGGCCGAATGGAGATAGGTTTCGACGTCAAATGTGCGGAACTGTCCGTTTTCGTTTGGTTGATTGTTTGTTTTCATAACGCTCACTTCCTGTCTTCGCGTCTTCCTCGACGGCTGGGGCCCGCGGCGCGTGATCGAGTGTCAGATAGCCACGGAAATCGGGAGCCTGAGCGCTGTTGGGTCCTGGGTAGTCGGCGCAAACATGAGACGCGTACTCTTTGTCGCGTTGGCGTTCGTAGTTCTGCTTCATTTCATCCAGACTACCTCCACACGGCGAACCCGAAGGGCTGAACGTCCAGGCGCATTCGGAACAAGCCCAAGCCCACATGCGCGAGGCTTCGATCCACACCATCTCTCGTTCGCACATTTGCATGAAATAAACCCATTGGCAATATATTGCCAAATGCAATAAGCGGGGTATCGGGGATACTGCTAATAATCAGGGGTTTTGTCCGGGAAAACCCTTACAAGAAGGCGTACGTGCACTCCCTATCGGAACTGGGAGGCGGCCTGAAGCAAAATTCCTGCCTAGCCGAGAGGCACGGCTCACTCTAGCATTGCTGGGGTCAATAGGCCCATTTGCAAGGCAAAACGAATCACATCACTACGCGTCCGAAGTCCGAGCTTCTCAGCAAAACGCGAACGATACGTCTCGACGGTTTTCACACCCACCGCAATTTGTTTGGCAATTTGTGGACTGGTGTAACCCTGTGCCACGAGCTTGAGCACCTGCAGTTCCCGGTCACTGAGGATGCTGACCGGCTGCGTGGGATCAACTCTCTTACCTCTCTTCGCCAGCACGTCCTGCACAAGAACGCTGGCCAAACGCGGGTCCAGGAAGATCCCTCCGCGAGACACCGCTCGTATGGCGGCAAGCAGCTCCATATCCACCGCCCGTTTCAACAAGTAACCAGAGGCGCCGGCAGCCAGCGCCGAGCGTAAGTATGCGGGGTCATCGTGCATCGTGAGGATCAGCACCCGGGTTTCGCGGCACTTTCGCGCGATCTCCTGCAGCGCATTCATACCCCCGACCCGAGGCATGGTGAGGTCTAGCAAGATCACATCCGGTCTGGTTTCCCCTGCCGCCTGAACCGCCTTCTCTCCATCGGGANNGATCATCCACGATCATGACTCTGATTTTTTGCGTTCGCGTCGGCATATTAGGTGCTCGTTCGCCTCACCAAGGTCTGGGAATCCTGGCCCGCAAGTGGGACGTGCAGCAGAACCTTGGTCCCCTTGCGCTGGGATAAAAAACTGATCGTTCCGCCCAACAATGCCGCTCTCTCTCTCATGCTCTGAATGCCTAGGCGGTGCGAGGAGGCAGCCANNTGGCTACGTTGGTCAGGGCTTCCTGAAGAATGCGATACAACCCCATCTGGACTGCTGGCGGCAGGTTGCTGACGTCAAGTTCATTCAGTTTGAGATCCACAGCAATGTTGTAGGTCTTCATGTACTCGGTAACGTGTCGGCTTAGTGCGACACCCAAGCCATGGTCGTCCAGCACTGTTGGGTGAAGTCCGCGGGCGAGACGTCCAACCTCGTCGATGGCCTGGGCAGTGATTTTCCGCAGTCGATGTACCTGTTCGTTAACATCCGCGATGTTTTGAGCGCCTTCCAGGGTGCGTAGGCCGACCAAAAGAGATGTCAGCAATTGGCCGGCTTCATCATGCAATTCGCGCGCAATCCGGCGGCGTTCCTCTTCTTGCGCCGAAAGCATGTGTTCCAGGAGGAGTCGACGCCTCGCTTCGGCCTGCTTGATTTCCTCGGCTTGCTTGCGTTTTTGCTCGCCCAGATCGGTCATCACCATGCCAAGGGCGTGGCCTTTGTATCCAGGAAACCTGTAAAGAGACAAATAGACCGGAACCAGACTTCCGTCTCTACAACGCAGGTTGAATTCGCCTTTCGCAACCGTCCTCTGTGCCGCGGCAAGCACAGTTTCAAATCGGTCTCGCTCTGTTTCCTCAACCTGCGACTGAACTTGCATTCCGATAATTTTTTCTGGCGGCCTGCGAAGCAGTTCTGCAAACCTGCGATTGCCGTAGAGCACGGCGCCATTCCTGGAAAGAGTCGCCGCTCCTTCGCTCATGGCCTCCACCAGCA
>PLUM01000090.1:0-162 GCA_003165465.1 Acidobacteriota bacterium | reverse complement strand
ACGTGGAGAAGATCCGAGGCTTCTGTGAGTTCCTTTCGGCGCACCCACTTTGCCGCGCAGCCCTCCTTGGAGGACTCGGCCATTGGAACGAACTCGCTTGTTAGACATTTGCTATTTGAGAACTGACTTCAGTTCGTCGGTTGAAGATCCAAACCCACAATG
>PLUM01000057.1 GCA_003165465.1 Acidobacteriota bacterium | reverse complement strand
TGAGCATGAAGTAACGCAGCGCGCCAATGGCTATCTGTTCGGCGATCTTCTGACGTTCGGTCTCGTCGCTGCCGGTCTGGCGCGCATCTACTTCGGCGCGCGTGGCGGTGATGAGTTTGTCGATGAGGTCGTCGGCTTTGACGCCGAAACCCTTGCGGCCGCTGACTTCGATGTAGGGGCGGCCCAGGTCTTCGGCTGAGACGTCGTAGCCGAGTTCGACGGCGCAGCGCGGCGTGAGGGCCACCATCTCGTAACTGAAATGCGTGTAGCGATCGGCTTGATCGGTGTAGCCCATGCCGCGCAAGGCTTGAATAACATTGGCCTGCGGATCGGACTGGCGCGTGTCGATCACGTTGTAGATAGCTTGCGCGCCGCCAAAGTGCGGATGGGGCTCGTCGCCTTTCTCCGCGGAGATCCAGCACTCGTGGTTGGGGTAAGTAAAGAACGGCTTGTAGCCGAAGTCCTTGCCCAGCAGGCCGAATTTCCAGAGGTGGTAGGCGATGTCTTTGCCGACATACGTGACCGTGCCGTTGGAGCGAACGATCACTTTTGCATCTTCATTGGTTTCGCCTTCGGTAGTGTCGGCGCCGGGGCGCGTCATCACCCAGCAGCCCTTGTTTTTGCCTTCGTTTTCGAAATAGAGCACGCCGGTTTTCTTGAGCTGTTCGAAGGCGGCGTCCCAGAATTTGAGGTGCAGAATTTCGCTCTCGCGGGGCAGGAGGTCGTACTCAACGCCTAGCCGCTCCATCGTGCGCAAGTGGCAGCGCACGATGGAGGGCGCGACGATGTTCGCCATTTCCGCCGCCTCACCCGCGCCCTCTTCGATCGATTTCAGCATTTCGCCGCGCAGCGCGAGCCGCGTTTTGTCTTCGTCCAAAAAGCGCGAGACGCTCGCGTACAAATCCCAGCAGTAGTAATCGAATTTCGGCTCGGCGGCGAGCGCGCGAACTTCCGCCGCCGTTTTTTTCGCGATGTGCAGAAAACCGATCACCACGTCCGCCACCTGCACGCCGGTGTTGTCGATGTAATTTTGCACTTCCACGCGCTGCCCGGCGCGGCGCAGCAGGCGCACAAACGTGTCGCCGAGCACGGCGTTGCGCAGGTGTCCGATATGCGCGGCCTTATTCGGATTGATGTTGGTGTGTTCGACGATACACTTCGGCGCATCGGTGGAAAATCCGGATGGCTGCGTTCCCGCTTCCTTCAGGGATCCGGCGAGAAACGCGGCGCGCGAAAAATAAAAATTCACGTAGCCAGCTCCGGCGACTTCCACGCGCTCGACGCCCTCGATGGGCGGAAGCTGCACGGCAATTTCCTGCGCGATCTGGCGCGGCGCGCGCTTCAGACGCTTGGCCAGCTCGAAGCACACGGGCGTCGAGGCCTCGCCCATTTCGATGCGCGGAGGTTTCTCCGTGACAATCGTCGCGTCCTGCTTGTAGTGCTGGCGAATATGCGTCGCGAGTGCGGCGCGAATACGGGCTACGAGAACGTTGACCAAGTGGCTCCCATCTGCGAATCGAAAGTTGCGGGTGAACGCGGGCTGCGACGAAATACAAAGTCAAAGGCTTTAACACAGAGAACACAGAGAAAAGAGGAGAAAACCGGAGAAGGGCGAGGCCTTGCGGCTCGGGTTATTGCGAACCGCGATCCCCCGCATGATTTCATCCAGGTTTTTCTTCCTCCTCTTTTCTCTGTGTTCTCTGTGTTAAAGCTTTTCCGGCGTGTGAAAGCTTTCCCGGCCGTCCCCGCGCGTCCCCCTAATTTCCGGAATGTTTTCCGGTATACGTCACGCGCCAGACGCTGTTCGACGCGTCGTCCGTAAACACCAGCGCGCCGTCGCTTGCGACGGCCACGCCCACGGGACGTCCCCAGACGTTGGCGTCGTCCACGACAAAGCCGGTGACGAAATCCTCATACTCGCCCGTGGCTTTCCCGTTCGGAGTGAATACGCGCACGACTTTGTATCCGGTGCGGTGCGCGCGGTTCCACGAGCCGTGGGAAGTCACGAAAAGGTCGCCGCGATATTCGGCGGGAAATTGTTTCCCTTCGTAAAACGCGAGCGTCAGGGGCGCGGAGTGCGATTGCAGCAGCACATCCGGCACGATGACCTTGTCTTTCAGTTCAGGATGTTTTCCGGGAAAGCGCGGGTCCTGGTTTGGCCCCAGGTAATACCACGGCCAGCCGTAGAAGCCGCCTTCCTGAATGTGCGTGACGTAGTCGGGCACAAGATCGTCGCCCAGCGCGTCGCGCTCATTCACCACAACCCAGAGTTGCCCGGTCTGCGGGTGAATGGCCAGGCCGGAAGCGTTTCGAACGCCGTTCGCGTAGATTCGCTGCCCGGTCCCGTCCGGATTGAATTCGAGCACGTCGGCGCGATTGATTTCCGATTCGTCGTCGCTGACGTTGACCTTGGAGCCGACACCGACAAGAAGTTTTTTGCCGTCGTTCGAAAACACCATGCTGCGCGTCCAGTGATTGCCGCCGCTCGGGATGCTCGGGACGATCACTTGCGCCGGGCCGGAGGCTTTCAGATCGCCATTCTTGTAGGGGAAGCGGACAATGGAATCCGTGTTTCCGATATAGACGAATTGCGGATTTGGCCCCGGGGGATAAAACGCGATTCCGTAGGGCTTGGTCAGGCCGGTGGCAAATACTTCGTTCGTAACGACTTTGCCGTCTGCGGAGAAGCCGCGAAGCACGCGGATGTTGCCAGGAATGCTTTCGGCTACAAACAGGTCGCCATTGGGCGCGGTAATGATCGTGCGCGGGGCTTCCAGCCCGGTGAGGGCCTGATCGATCTTGAAGCCATCCGGCACCTTCGGCCAAGCGTTTGCCGGACGCGGAACGACCTTGGATTGATTGGGCGCGGATTCCGTGGCGTAGGGCTTCGGCAAATCGGACGCCTTGACGAGATAGCGGTTGCCGGGACGCTCGTTCGGCCAGTCGTTGAACGAGCCCTGGCCGTGCTGTACTTGGGTGGCGCTTGGCGCGTTCTGCGCCCGCATGCTGGTCATGAACAGCAGGACAACCGCGAAGAGTGTGATCCAGAGCGCGGCCGGAATCTTGCGTAGGAATTTGCGTTGCATTACGTTTTGTCTCCCAGTGGGCAACTTAGAGTGAGCAACTCAGTGAACAACTCGCTATTTGGCGGCGATTCGGCTGCAAGCGTTTTTTCGCTTCGAAGCATCTTAACAGCCGGGAGTGCGCGTTTCCAGCAGTCCGCTTGCCGAGGGGAAACGCAGCGGCGCGAAACATGCAAGGGAATATACTGGGAACCTGGTTGCAGCAGGGTATCGCGAGCCGCAATCGGGCCAAGAAAGTGGAACTTCTTCCGCTCGAAAGTGTAATCCATGTTGTAAGCGCGGGGTTGCCAGGACGGAAGATACGTCCAATCGGAGTCGATGGCCGAGCCAGTTGAAATACGCGATGTTGAACTCATCAAGCGTCTCGCGGCAGGAGACGACGACGCTTTTTTGCAGTTCTACCGCCGCCATCAGGGCGGGCTCTACCGGTACGCCGTGCACATGAGCGGAAGTCCGCAATCGGCCGCGGACGTGGTTCAGGAGACGTTTTTGACGCTGATCCGACATGCCGGCAAGTTCGATGAAGCCAGGGGCGCTCCGGCGGCGTTTCTCTTCGGCATCGCGCGAAACCACGTGCGAAAGATGCGCGAAAAAGAGGGCCGGTACGTGCTCTTGTCCGAAGAGCGCGAGAGTGGGCTTTCGTCCGAGCGGGGCGGCGATCCAGGGCCGTCCAACGGGAAGGGCCACTTTCCGGCGATCGCGGGCCATGCGGATACGATTGTGGAAAGCATCGAGCGCGAGGAAATCTCCGAACGCTTGCACGAAGCCGTGCGCACGCTTCCGGATCATTATCGCGACCCCGTGATCCTGTGCGATCTGGAAGGGAAAAGTTACAGCGAAGCCGCCGTATTGCTCGACTGTCCGGTGGGAACCGTGCGGTCGAGGCTCAATCGAGCGCGCTCGATCTTGTTGGACAAACTCAGTCTGGCGCGGAGCGGCGGCGGTGCGACGTGGGCGCGGCCGAGAGGCAAGGCATGAGTGAAATGACGTGCAGGGAATTCGATGAAGTGGTTCATGGATTTGTGCGCATGGAACTGCTGGACGTGAAGGTGCGCGAGGCTGCTCTGGAGCACTCGGCCCATTGCGAGCTTTGCGCGCAACGGATGGCGGACGCGACGGCCCTGGTGGAAGCTTCGGAATTCGCGCGCGAACGTGTGCGCGGGGAAGAGTCGCCCGCTCCGGTGGAGGCCGCGTTGCTGGCCGCGTTTCGAGAGCATCACCGGAGCCGGTCGTGGCGGCGCACGTTTGAGTGGGCCAGTGTGGGAGCTGCCGCGGCGGTGCTGCTTATTTTTCTGTGGACGGCTGGCGTGCGTTCGAAGGGGCAGCCGTCAACCACTCCCGCGAAAAATTCCTCGTCTGAATCGGGATTGCCGATGGACGCAAAGGAGTCTCCCATCTCGCAGCAAGGTGGAGCGGCCCCGGCGGTGGATGCGGCGGTAGCGGACGCGAGCGTAAGAGAAACGTATGCGGCTTCCGATTTTGTACCTGTGCCGTTCGCGGGCGGAATTGCCGCGGACGATCCGGGCATGGTTATGCGCGTCCAGTTGACGAAGGAATCCCTGGCGCAGCTTGGCTATCCGGTTGCCGAAACTCCGGACGAAGATTTGATTCTGGCGGATGTTTTGGTGGGCGAGGATGGCTGGCCGCGCGGAGTGAAGTTGATTCAGTAGCTGGGCGTGGGAATGTTTGCGGAAGTATTTTCAGGAGGAATAGCCGTGAAAAGGGCAATGTACTGGGCAGGTCTGGCGGCAGTGGCGTTAGCGGGTCTGGCCGTGGTTGTTCACGCTCAGGAGCCGCCCCCTGACGGCGGTTTCGGCGGACGTGGTCCGGGGCGTGGCGGGCCAATGGCGGGCATGTTTGCCTCCGGCGGGCTGGTGGGCGGCTTTGGAGGCAAGCTGGTGACCAGGAAACCGTTCCAGGCGTCGTTTACGATCACGCGCACGGAGACCCTGCCCGGCAACACGATTGCCAACACGACTACCGGCACGGTCGCGCGCGACGCCGATGGCAGTATCTATCGGGACGCGAAATTTCCGGCCATGGGTCCCTGGGCGCAGTCGGGCAAGGCTCAGGAGTTTGCCTACATTCGAAACGTGGGCAAGTCGGAGCAGTACATCGTCAACGTGACGAAGGGCACTTATAAGGTGTTCGCCATCCGCGAACACAATCCCTCGAATGGGGGGAAGGACCGGGCCAACGGTTCGAAATCGCAGAACGAGACCGTGACCGACAATCCCAATGGAACGTATACGGACCCCATTACGCATAAGACCTATCCGGTGGACGACCGGACCGTGACGCGAACCATTCCGGCAGGTGAGATTGGAAATCAGTTCGCCATCGTCATTACGATCGAGCGCTGGTATTCGTCCGGCCTGGACCTGCTCCTGGAACAGACGCACAGCGATCCGCGCTTCGGCACGTCCACCTATCAGTTGTCCGACATCGGGCAGACGCCGGAAGCGTCTCTCTTCCTCCCGGCCTCCTCCTTCACGCAGGTTGAGGGCGGCAAGCTCGGTAAAAATATGCGTCGAGAGTCGAGCAACCAGTCGCCTGCGCCGGCGCAGGATTGAGCTGTCTGATAGTTCTGCATGATGAGTGGTATAGGCTTTACAGGTTGCGGAAAAAGTCTCCAATACGGAGACATGCGGATCGGCCGTAGGGGCACGGCATTGCCGTGCCCCTACTTGCGAGCACCTACACTGCGCAGGCTGATGCCTACGCCACTAACCCCGCCTGCCAGACGCTTGATTTCATAACCCCCTGCGCACGAAACAACACATCACTGGCGCTTCCGGCCATTTGACAGCGTTCGGCGGCCCGCTTACTATCGAAATTCTAGTTTTTCCGTGCGGAGCTTGCCGCCGTTGACGGGCGGCCTGCTATCGTCGGGATTCACCAATACATTTTGTTGCGGGCTGCCCTTTGAAATTCAAGGTGAACGAGCGCAGCCCGCGCCCTTCAACCGGAAAGGACGAATGAGCGCTTCCCGCAAGCCGAAATACTATTTGACGACGCCGCTGTATTACACCAACGGCATGCCGCACATCGGGCACACGTATTCGACGATCGTCGCGGACGTCATCCGGCGATACAAGCGCATGAGGGGCTTCGACGTGGTCATGACCACGGGCGTCGACGAGCACGGCGTGAACGTCGAGCGGTCGGCGAAGAAGGCGGGCAAAACTCCCCAGGAATTTTCCACGGAAGTTACCGTGCAGTGGAAGCGGCTGTGGGACGAATTGGGAATTCCGGGTGACGAATTTATTCGCACAACGGACGAGAAGCACCACCGCACGGTGCAGTGGCTGTTCAAGCGCTGCCGCGAAAACGGCTTCATCGAGAAGGGCCACTATACCGGGCAATACTGCGTGCACGACAACGCCTACGTCGTGGAGGCGGGACCGGGAGACAATTGCCCCGATTGCAACCGCCCGACGGAAACCGTCACGGAAGAAAACTATTTCTTCAAACTTTCCGGATTCCAGAAAAAACTTCTCGATTTCTACGTCGCCAATCCCGATTTCATCCAGCCGGAGAGCCGCCGCAACGAAGTTCTGAGCTTCGTAAATGGCGGGCTGAAAAATCTTTCGATTACGCGCACGACGATCAAGTGGGGAATTCCCGTGCCGGGCGAAGCGCCGCACGTTTTTTATGTGTGGTTTGACGCGCTGATCGGGTACCTGAGCGCCGCGGGCGGCCCGGAGTTCGACCAGCGTGGACTGTGGCCCGCGGATTTGCACATTGTCGGCAAGGAAATTATTCGATTTCACGCGGTCTACTGGCCGGCATTTTTGATGGCGGCGGATTTGCCGCTGCCCAAGCAAATCTGGGCGCACGGCTGGCTGCTGTTTGACAGCGAGAAGATGAGCAAGTCGCGCGGCAACGTAGTGAGGCCGCTCCCCATCGTCAACGCGCTGGGCATCGAGCCGCTGCGCTACTACCTCTTGCGCGAGATCGTGTTCGGGCAGGACGGCGGATTTTCCTACGATGCGCTGGTCACACGCTACAACGGCGACCTTGCCAACGGCCTGGGAAATCTTGTAAGTCGCGTCATGACGATGATTGCGAATTATTGCAATGGTGTAATTCCGACTCCTCACGAGCAGAATGATTTACCGTATCGAACTCACAGTCCGCATATGGAAAAGATTTGGCGGGCTAGCCTCACAAATATCATTTCTCACTATGAGCGGTTTGAGTTTTCACTGGCCCTCGGGCGCATCTGGGAGGTGATTGCCGAAGTGGACGCATTTATCTCGCTCACAAAACCTTGGACGTTGGCCAATGATGTGGAGCAGCGGAAGTGGCTTGACACAATTTTATACGATTGTGCGGAATCAATTCGATTGATCGCGGCGCTGGCGCACCCGGTGCTGCCGCAAGCAACGCAAAAAATATGGAATCAGTTGGGGCAGACCGAGCCGTTAAGCGGCGTGCAGTTGGACCAACTTGCCTGGGGACAGCTCAAGCCCGGAACCAAAACGGGGAAGCCGGAAGGTATTTTCCCGCGCGTAGACAAATCCGAAACGATTGCGAGGATTGAAGCCATGGAACAGGAACCGAATAAAGTACCGGAAACGCCCGCTGCCGCTGCGGCAACAGCTCCCGCAGGGGCCGGCGCTGCCGCAGCCCCGGCGGTTGCGGCGAACGCGAAGATTGGCATTGAAGACTTCGCCAAAGTGGAAATGCGCGTAGGGCTCGTGAAAACTGCCGAACGCGTGGCGGGCGCCGACAAGCTGCTGCAACTGCAAGTCGATATCGGCGATGAAGTGCGGCAAATTGTAGCGGGACTCGCGCTGGTCTATAAGCCGGAGGATCTGGTGGGGCGCAAAGTAGTGGTGGTAACGAATTTACAGCCACGAAAATTGCGCGGCGTCGAATCGAACGGGATGATCGTCGCGGCATCGGCCCCCGACGGCTCGCCCGTGCTTGCAGGCTTCCTGGAAGACGTGCCCGTGGGCGCGAAGCTGAAGTAGAACAGGCTTCAGCCGTGTCGTAACGTGCGAGGAATTTTTCCGTTTCCGTGGGTGCCCCATCCTTCGCGTCTTTTGCGAAGGGTGGGTCCGATACGGAGGAACGACGCAGAAAACGGGAAGTAGGGAGCAAGACCCCACCCTTCGCAAAAAGCGCGAAGGATGGGGCACCCAGTTCTTCCGGAGTTGTGTTGCCACACAGGCTCTGAAGCCTGTCCTGCTGCGATGATCATGGACCTGACCGACTCACACGCGCACGTGGACGTATCCGACTTTGACGCGGATCGCGACGCCATGCTCGATCGGGCGCGCGCGGCGGGCGTAGGGACGCTGCTGGCGATCGGCAACGGGCCGGAGATTGAAAAGCTGGGAGCGGCCGTCCCCTATGCCGAGGCGCACGATTGGATTTACGCCGCGGCCGGGATTCACCCGCACGAGGCGGAACACGCAACGGACGCGCACTATGCCGAACTCGAACGGTTGGCGCGAAACCCGCGCTTGATCGCCTGGGGAGAGATTGGCCTCGATTATCACTACGATCATTCGCCGCGCGACAAGCAGGCCAGCGTATTTCGCCATCAGCTTGAGCAGGCGCGCGCCGCGAAACGCCCTGTGATCATCCATTGCCGGGAAGCGTGGGCGGATTGCCTGAGGATTCTGGAGGAAGACTGGCGCAGCTCCGGCCTGGGAGGGATCTTCCATTGTTTCGCGAGCACGCTGGAAGAGGCGCGCATCGGAATGGACATGGGATTCCTGATCTCGTTCGCGGGCAATGTGACGTATCCTAAGGCGCAGAATTTGCGGGACGTGGCGCGGGACATTCCGATGGACCGGCTGCTGGTGGAAACCGATTCGCCGTTCCTCGCCCCTCAATCCAACCGGGGGCGGAGAAACGAGCCGGCCTATGTCGCGGAAGTAGCGCGAACCATCGGGAATGTGAGAAACTTGCCTGCGACACAGATAGCCGAAACTACGTCGGCAAACTTTCGGCGGTTCTTTGGCCTGGGGCATTCCGGAAATCGCACGGGGGCAGTTCCTGGAGGGGTATCATCTCACTTCTGACGGCGAAGGAAATTTTCGATCTCGTACGCGACGACCTGATCAAGGTCGAGCAGGAACTTGCGCTCCAGAACGGCTCGGCCATTGAGCCGGTGGCGGAAATCTCGCGCTACCTGCTCGAGGGCGGAGGCAAGAGGCTGCGCCCAGCGCTGCTGCTGCTTTCTTCGGGATATGCGGGATACAGGGGAGACAGCGCGATCCGGCTGGGCGCGGTGGTCGAGCTGATCCATAGCGCCACGCTAATCCATGACGACGTGATTGACGGCGCCAACACGCGACGGGGCCGTCCGTCGGCGAATTCGAAGTGGGGCAACCACCGCAGCGTGCTTGCCGGCGACTGGCTGTACATGCAATCGTTTCAGATGGCGCTTAACGAGCGCAACTTCAAGATTCTGGACGTATTGATCGAACTCACGCAAAACATGGTGGAAGGCGAGCTGGTTCAACTGGCCAAGCTTGGGCGAATGGATTTGACCGAGCAGGATGCGGTCGAACTCGCGGCGCGCAAGACGGCGTGCTTGTTTGCGGGTTGCGCGCGGCTGGGCGCGGTCCTGGGCAATCTGGACGACGCGGGTGAGCAGGCGATGGCCGATTATGGGCACTACGCGGGGCTGGCGTTCCAGCTTGTGGACGACGTGCTGGATTTCACGGCCTCCCCGGAAAAGCTTGGCAAGCCGGTGCTCAGCGACTTGAAAGAAGGCAAGGTCACTCTGCCGCTGATCTATGCGCTGGAGAGCGATAGCGGTGCGGGAAAGAAGCTGGTGCGCACCGTGCTCGATGAAAAGGGCTTCGAGACTGTCCGCCCGGAACAGATCACGGCGCTGGTGCACGAATCGGGCGCGCTGGACCGGACTCGCGCCGCGGCGCTCGATTTCGCTTCGCGCGCGAAGGCTTGCCTTAACGGGAATGGCACCTCCGATTTCGGGCGCGCTCTTATGACGGTTCCGGATTTCATTCTCGGCCGCGATAATTGACCAGCATTCCGCGCGTTTGGTTTCCCCTATGCTGCCGTTCAAGGTTATTTATCATCCGCAGTACGATTTGGACCTCGGGCCGCACGTTTTCCCTTCGCAAAAATTCAGACTGATCCATGACGCGCTGCTGGCTGAGGGCGTCGCCGAAGCCGGCGATTTTCTGCTGCCGGAGCCCGCGCCGGACGAGGACGTCTTGCGCGTGCATACGCCCGATTACGTGCGCAAGCTGCAAACCGATTCCCTCACGCTCAGCGAGCGGATGAAGCTGGAAATCCCGCTCTCGGATACGACGCGCATGGGATTTTGGCTGGCGGCCGGAGGATCGACGCTGGCGGGGCGAAAGGCGCTGGAGGACGGATTTGCCGCCAACCTCAGCGGAGGGTTTCATCACGCCTATGCGGGCCATGGAGAGGGCTTTTGCATGATCCATGACGTGGGCGTGGCGATCCGCTCCCTTCAGGCGGCGGGAAAAATTCGCACGGCCATGACCGTGGATACGGACGTTCATCACGGCAACGGCACGGCGGCAATTTTTGGGGACGATCCGAGCGTTTTCACGCTCTCCATTCATCAGGAAAATAATTACCCGATGCCGAAGCCTCCTTCGGACGAGGACATTGGCCTCGAAGACGGCACGCGCGACCACGAATACCTGGACGCGCTGGAAGAGGGTTTTCTTCGTGCGCTCAAGAAGCTGACGCCGGACTTGATTTTCTACGTGGGAGGCGCGGACCCGTATCGCGAGGATCAGCTTGGCGGCCTGGCGCTGACCATCGAGGGTTTGCAGCAGCGCGACCGGCTCGTTTTCGAACATGCGCGGCGCAGGGGAATTCCCGTGGCGTCCACGCTGGCCGGAGGATATGCGCGGCACGTGGCGGATACCGTTCGAATTCATGTGAACACGATCGTCGCTGCGCGAGACGTTGCGTTGCAGCTTTCTCATCCAGGGGAAAAGTAATCGAATGGCCGCTGTGTAGTTAGCTTGTGGCGAAAGGAATAGCACCGCCATCCGGTGCAATGCACTGGATCTGAAAACGGCTATCGAATTATAGGCTTGCTTCCAAATTCGATTGTCGTCAAATACCTGCGTA
Organism: Acidobacteriota bacterium; assembly: GCA_003165465.1. GTDB lineage: Bacteria > Acidobacteriota > Terriglobia > Acidiferrales > UBA7541 > Palsa-360. The sequence continues at coordinate 43,515 of PLUM01000057.1, read as the reverse complement.
CCACGAGAAGCCATGCTCGACACCTGACCCGCCGTACCCCTTGCCGATATTATTTACCGTGTCCGCAACGAGGATGCGGGAAAGATACTTCGTACTCTTTCCCCCGAGTTGGCGAGGCACGCGTAGGCGAAGAGGAGCGCCGTGGCGCGTCGGCAGATCCTGGCCATTCATTCCGTAGGCCAGCAAGGTCTGCGGATGCCACGCGTCGTCCATATCAATGCTATTCCACTTGGCTCCTATGACATTTCGCAAGTCTCCGGTGTCCGGGAGGTCGAGGCCAAAGAAAACGACGTATTTCGCCTGCGGGAGGACTCCGACCAGATTCAAAATATTTGAAAGGCGAACTCCAATGCACTCGGCGATGAAGGACCAACCTTCTTCGCAGGCTTGATGGTAGATATGACTTTCGGAAGGAAGCCGTTTCAGTTCGGCGAGAGAGAAGGACGATGGACGATCGACCAAACCGTCAATCCTGAGTCGCCAGTCCGCGAAACCGCCGGACAGCAAGCGATTGTAAGCTTCGCTTTTGGGAGGTTCGCCTTTTACGGGAGCGATTTTTGAGATGTCACTGCGAGTAAATTCCCGGGCGCGCGAATGATGAGAAGTGAACAGCCGCAGGGCCGCGTACGTGGCAGTTTCGCCACTGCCGAAAATGTGGTTATGATCGGGCGGAATCAGGCCATATCGGTTTGCGAGGCGAACTGCAGCGCCTAAACCAGCTGCGCCCGCCGCCGTGAAGCCTGCCGCGATCAGCTTCCTCCGAGTAATGATTTCAGTCATGTGTGCTCCTTCCTGTGATCATGGCCCGCATACGATTCGTGAAGCCAGTGAGAATGACCATAGTGATATGAATCAGAACAAACAGAACGAGTAGACCCGCCACGAAGAAATGAAGTGTGCGCGCGGATTGCTGACCTCCGAAAACATTCACGACCAGCGGGACAACGGACGCGATGGCCGGAGACATGCCAAAGCCCGTCACAATCACCAGCGGAAATAAGACAAATACAATGGTGAGGTAGGCTAGTCGCTGGAGGAGGTTGTAAGTCCCGAATTCCTCTTCGATGGGCTGCTTGAATCGCAAATGGTCCAGAGTGCTGTGCCAAATGGCCTTCCAGGCGAGACCGGCCCGGGCGGGCATCAAATTCCTGTTGAAGTGCCTGGTGAAGAGACCTGCGAGTACGTAAACCAAGCCGGTCAAGATAATCACCCAAGCCGAAAGAAAATGTACGTACCGGCCCCATCCGGAGTAGCCAATCTTAAAGGGGATCGGCAGATCAATCAGAGAAGGAGCGCCCATGCCGCCCGTCTCGCCCCAATAAAGTCGTGGATGAGCGATCAGAATCAAAATGCCGCTGACGAGCAGTCCAAGGAAACTGAACGCCGTGATCCAGTGGGTGGCGCGAACAACTAAGGAATGCCGCTGAGAATCCATGTTTTCCGAGCCTTGACTTATGACCCCTCGGAAGTACGCAAGCTATGACGCGCGATATGCGAAATCCTACCACGAGTTCTACTTGAAATCCAGCAAAACATCCACAGTGTGAGTAGCCGGATTCGGCCGCAGGAGGTGGCCGAACTCGTTGTAGTGAACGGGCAAGTCTCCAAAAATGTCCCGGCTGGGCTTTGAAAGTATTTTCACGTGATTCTCATAATACTCATTATTGAAGATTTGGCCGGGAGCGATCTGCCACGCCTGGCGCAAACGTCTTTCCCCGATCACCGACAATCCGGTAATGACCAGATCTCCCATGCGGTACTGAGGGCCTTCGGAAATGGCGACGCGATAGGAAATCCGGTGAGCGGAGTCGTCGAATTGCGGCCCGGCGCTGAGCTTCATATCCAGATAGCCGTTTCGGGAGTATTCGGTTTCGATTTTTCGCCACGTGGCTTCCACCTTCATGCCATCCGCCGCGTCGCCGGGTTTTAGCTCGACGGCCTCATCCAGAGTGGACGTTTGCAATGCCACGTTGCCTTGCCATGAAACTCCATTCCACGAATAGACCGGGCCGGGATGGATGGGAATTGTGAGATCCACGGCGGTTTGCTTGGGATCATTTGCGTCGTGCGCGTCGGGTATCAGGCGCGCTTGCGGAGGCCCGATTTGCGCGCGCAGGAAACCTTTGGACGCGTAGAGCGGGTGGACTTGCTCATTCTCGAAAACTTCCACGGCAAAAAGGGAATAGGGCTGGCCTTTGATGTCCGGGATGCGGTCCTTCAGTCTCTCGGATTCGGAGGCCATGGGATCGCCGAACTGAACCGATTGGATGCGAAGCCGCGGGCCCTCGACGCGAAACTCCATCACCATGCCGTCTCCCACGGGCGCCGCAAGAAGCTGATGCGTCACGGCGCCCTTGATTTGATGGGAGGTGAGCAGGCTTTCGATGACGGCCGTAATCTGGTCTAGCAGGGTTCCGCTGTCCGGCGATTCGCCGGTAAACAGGCCAACCTGGTTGCGGATCGCGTCGCCAATTTCGGCAGAGGTGAACCACGGAAAATTGTCGAACAAAATTGGATACGTGGGCGCTTCCTGGACCTGAAACTCCAGGTCGATCGCATTGCCTTTCGATGTGTAGCGGAAGTTGACGTCGGAAAATATTCCGAGGGCGGCGAGGCGGTTCGTGGCGTCCTGAATTTGTTGCACGGTGACCGCGTCGCCCGCCTTGAGTCCACTGGCGGCGGCGATTTGCTCGACCGGAATTTTTTGTGTGCCGGTAACTTTGATCGAGGCAATGGTCGAGCTTGGGGAAGAATTCGGCGCGGGCCCCTGCGCGCGCACCGCGAGCGCGGCGAAAAGAACGATGTGGACGGCGACGAATGCGCGGAGAATGCGTTTCACAGCGGCAGTATAGTACGCGATTTGCGATTTGGAATAGGACTGGTATTGAGGGTGGAGTGGCACAGGCTTCAGCCTGTGTGGTTTTAGTTTGTGGCAAGCCAAATTCAAAAGAACACAGGCTGAAGCCTGTGCCACATAAACACTATTCAACCGTAACGGATTTGGCCAGGTTGCGCGGCTGGTCCACGTCGCAGCCGCGGCGGACCGCGATGTGGTAGGCGAGCAGTTGCAAGGGAATCACTTCCAGCAAGGGCGCGAACAATTCCATCGTGGAAGGCACGACGATGGCGTAATCGGACGCTTCGCTCGCCAGGTGATCGTTTTCGGATACGACGGAAATGACGATGCCGTCGCGGGCCTTTACTTCCTTGATGTTCGAGACGCTTTTCTCGTAGCGCGTCATGGATTCGGGATCGTGTTCGTCGCGCGTCGCGAGCATGACGACGGGAAGATTTTCGTCGATCAGCGCGTTCGGCCCGTGCTTCATNNTGAATGTAGGAAATTTCCTTGAGTTTCAGAGCGCCTTCGAGGGCGATGGGGAAGTGAATGCCGCGCCCGAGGTACAGAAAATTGGTGTGGCGGAAAAAAGTGCGTGCAAGGGTTTCGTAGATTCCCGCTTCGTCGCCGTGCAGCACGGTTTCCATCTTGTGCGGGAGGCGCATCAATTCCTGAATAAGATTTTTTTCATGTTCCTCGGGGAGAGTGCCGCGCACCTGGCCGAGGTACATCGCCAGCAGCATGAGCGCGGTGAGCTGCCCGGTAAAAGCCTTCGTGGACGCCACGCCGATTTCCGGCCCGGCGTGCGTCAGAATCGTTCCCGCGGCCTCGCGCGTGATCATCGAGCCGTACACGTTGCAGATGGCGAGGGTCTTCGAGCCTTTCTGCTTGGCTTCCCGCTGCGCGGCCAGCGTGTCGGCGGTTTCGCCCGACTGGCTGATGCAGATCGTAAGAGTCTTCGAATCGATAATCGGGTCGCGGTAGCGGAACTCGCTGCCGTAATCCACTTCGACGGGAATTTTCGCGACCTTCTCGATCATGAATTTGCCGGTTTGCCCGGCGTGCCAGCTTGTGCCGCAGGCCACGATCTTGACGCTGGTGAACTCGCGGAACTCCTGCTCGCGAATGTCCATTTTGTCGAGGAACACCTTGCCGGAATCGAGCGCCACGCTTGCAAGCAGCGTGTCGCGAACGGCCCGCGGCTGCTCGAAGATTTCCTTCTGCATGAAATGCTTGAAGCCGCCCTTTTCCGCCATGATCGGATCCCAGGCGATGTGCTGCGTGGCGCGCTGGATCGTATTTCCATCGAGGTCCATGACGCGAACACCCTGCGGCGTGAGCACGGCAATGTCGCCATCGGCGAGGAAAAACATTTCGCGCGTGTGCGCGAGGATCGCGGGAATGTCGGACGCGACGAAATACTCGCCCTCGCCGACGCCGATCACGGATGGCGGGCCGGTGCGTGCGGCAATGATTTTGTTCGGGTCGGAGGCGGAAAGAATCGCCAGGGAATAGACGCCGGTGAGCTGGCGCACGGTCTTTCGCACGGCGTCCTCAAGCGGGCCGCCATCCTTCATGTATCTCTCGACGAGGTGGGCGATGATTTCGGTGTCTGTCTCGGTGACGAACTTGTGTCCTTCTTGCTGGAGCTGGCGCTTCAGCTCCACGTAATTCTCGACGATTCCGTTGTGGACGACGACGATATTGCCCGTGCAGTCGCGGTGCGGGTGGGCGTTTTCCTCGGTGGGGCGGCCGTGCGTGGCCCAGCGCGTGTGTCCGATGCCGTAGGAGCCGTCAATCGGCGATTGGCGGATCACTTCTTCCAGATTGTGCAGCTTGCCGGGAGCGCGGCGAATTTGTATTTTTCCGTCCGATCCGACCACGGCGATGCCGGCCGAATCATACCCTCGATATTCGAGGCGGCGCAGGCCATCCAAAATTAAGGGGACAACTTTCTTGGGTCCGATGTATCCGACGATTCCGCACACAGTTTCATCTCCGGGTGTTCAGCTGGGCGACGGACATGGAGGCCCGCATAAAAAAGAGTAACACAAAGGGAATGGCGAATTTGGATGAGTGAGTTTGGGTGTTTCCTCAAGCCGGCAACTCACCCCATTTTAGAAAAACCGGGGCTATTCCACGATTTCGTAACGAAATTCCTCGATTACGGGGTTTGCGAGGATTTCCGTGGCCATGCGCTCGACCTGTTTTTCGGCGGCTTCGCGCGCCACGCCGTTGAGATCGAGGACAAAAAACTTGCCCTGGCGAACATCGCGGACCTCACTGAATCCGAGAGAAGAAAGGGCGTGCTGAATGGCTTGCCCCTGCGGATCGAGGACAGTGCGCTTGGGCATGACCCACACATGTGCTTTCATCCCGGGCATTATACCAAGCCCAGCGCCGCAACGCCGGAATGAAATTTGACGAGCATGGCGCGCTTCTCGTCCGGAGCGAGGAAGGAATGGTGGAAGCTGGCCTCGGCGAGGCGAACGAGCTCGCGAGGCGTGAATCCCATGCGATGCGCGTGGCGGTACTCGTCGCTCACCGACGTTTCAAACATTGCGGGATCGTCGCTCGAAAGCGTTACGGGAAGGTCGCGGCGGAAAAATATGGGGAGCGGGTGCTGTTCGTAACCGGCCGTGGGCTGGCCGATCTGGCGGGCCAGCGCGCCGGTGCGAAGATTGCTCGTGGGGCAGACTTCGAGAGGGATATTTCGCGCGGCGATGAAGTCCATGGTGCGCTCGTCGCGCATTATGCCAATGCCGTGGCCGATGCGCTCCGCGCCCAGCAGTTCCACGGCTTCGCGGACAATTTCCGGGCCGCCGATTTCTCCGGCGTGGATCAGGCGGTGCATGCCCTGGCTGGCGACGAATTCATACACGGGGCATAGGTCGATTGTGGGCAGTCCGAGTTCATCGCCGCCAATGCCGTAGGCAATGATGTCGGGCGAGCGAAGTTCAGCGGCGATCCGCGCGACTTCCATCGCGGGCGCGGCGCCCCACTGGCGCACGGCATCGAAAATATATTTCAGTTGGACGCCGGGAACCTCGGCGGCGGCGTCGCGCAGCGCGGCAAAATTCGCTGCGGGATCCTGCTTGCGGCGGAACATGACGCCGATCGAGAGCGTGACCTCCGCGTACAGGACGTTTTGCCGCCGCATGGATTCGGCGAAGCGCCGGGCGATCAAGGCGTAGTCTTCAGGAGTTCGCAGAAACGAAGTGATCCAGATGAAATTTTCGATGAATTGGTCGAAGGTTCCGGGAGCGTAACGTGGTGCGGTCTCTTCAGGGGTAAGAGTGACGCCATGGCGCGCGGCGAGTTCCACGAGCGTGGCAGGCGCGATGGCGCCCTCCAGATGGACGTGCAACTCGGCCTTTGGCAGAGCGGCGAAAACGGATTCGGACAGGGAGTTTTTCATTTTTGGACGACTCCCGCCTGCGCCTGCAGGGTACTGCGCTTGCGGCTGTAGGAAAAGTAGATCACAAGGCCGATGGCCAGCCAAACAAAGAAACGAATCCAATTCATGATCGGCAAGCCGGCCATCAGCAGCAGGCAGGTGAAAATCGTCATGATGGGCGCGATCGGCCCGCCGGGAGCGCGGAAGGCGCGGTGCCGGCCCGGATCGCGGTAGCGCAGGATCAGGACGCCGCCCGCGACCAGCGCGAAGGCAAACAGCGTGCCGATGTTCGAAAGGTCCGCAAGGGTTCCAATGTCCAGCAATCCGGCGGGAATGCCGACGACGAAACCGGCGACCCACGTGGAAAAATCGGGCGTGCGATAGTTCGTGTGGACGCGGCTGAAAATTCGCGGCAGCAGGCCGTCGCGAGACATGGCAAACCACACGCGCGCCTGACCCAGTTGAAAGACGAGCAGCGAGGAGATCATTCCCAGCAGCGCGCCGAGGAGCACGACAAGACGAACGTTGTCGTGATTGAGTCGCTTCAGCGTGTTGACGACCGGGGCGGCGTCATCGAGCAGCGTTTGCCAGGGGACGAGGCCGGTGAGAATGACGACCACGGCAATGTACAGAATCGAGCAAATCACCAGCGTGGCGATGATTCCGATGGGAATGTCGCGCTGAGGGTTTTTGGTTTCCTCGGCGGCGGTCGAGACCGAATCGAAGCCGATATACGTGAAAAAAATGATCGAGCCGCCCGTCAGAATTCCCGGCCAGCCGTTTGGCGCATAGGGATGCCAATTCACGGGGTGAACGAATCTTGCGCCGAATCCGACGAACACGACGATCGCCACAATCTTGAGCAGGACCATCACATTGTTGGTCTCGGCCGACTCGCGGATGCCGCGCACGAGCACGACGGTGAGCATCATGACGATCAGGAACGCGGGCCAATTGAAGCCGAAGTGCCAGCCGGGCGGCAACAGTTCGTTGCCGGCAAAATCGCTGAGGCCGCTGGGAAGATACGCGGGAGAAATCCAGCGCGGATTGGGATGGATGCCAAACCAGTCCAGCAATCCGACGACGTGGGCCGAGAAGCCGACGCTCACGGCCATGTTGCTGACGGCGTATTCGAGAATCAGATCCCAGCCGATAATCCAGGCGATCAGCTCGCCCATGGTGGCGTAAGTGTACGTGTATGCGCTGCCGGCAATCGGAATCATTGCGGCAAGCTCCGCGTAGCACAGCGCGGCAAAGCCGCACACAATCGCCACGAGGAGGAACGATATGGCGATGGCCGGTCCGGCTCCCGGGCGGCCAAACGATGGAGATCTGTAAATCAGATATTCAAGCAGGGGCGCGTTGAGGATCGAGGAAACTTGCAACTTTTGTCCCGCGATGGCCGTTCCGACAACCGTGAAGATTCCGGAACCAATCACCGCGCCGATGCCAAGCGATGTGAGGCTCAGCCAGCCAAGCGATTTTTTCAGCCTGCGTTCGGGCTCGTCCGCATCGGAGATCAGCTGGTCGATATTTTTGACGCGGAACAGCCCTGAACTCAATCGGCACCATCCTCACGCGGGAGCTGGTAATCGAAGTGACTCTACCTTGGGGCGGGCCGGTCTGCAACAGGCGGGATTGGGTTTTGTAGGCAGGATGAGGCTCAGCCTGTTCGCCGTTTCGAGCCGGCATAAATCAAAAACGTGGCATGTGTAGCGTCCGCCTTCAGGCGGGCGAAGGTTTTCAGTGGCACAGGCTTCAGCCTGTGTTCTTTTGACTTTCGCTGGCCACAAATCAAAAACACACAGGCTGAAGCCTGTGCCACTGAAAACCGTCCATTCCGGTCTTTCGATGCAGGAAACAGAATCGGCTCTGCAACAATTGTGAAGTTCTAGTGAGAAATGCCGTTTAGGCCCAACTCAGATTGGCGTACTGCTCCACGAGTTTTTTCGTGCCGTGATCGGAGAAGCGTACGGTGAACTTGCGTTCCGGTTCGTCGCCTTCCACGGCGACGATCGTTCCGGCGCCGTACATGGCGTGCCGCACGCGCTGGCCGATGAGCGGGTTCGCGCCTTGTTTGCCGAGGCGCGGTGAGGCGCTCGAACGCGGCCGGCTGGGAGCTTCGCTCGCCGTGCGCGAAGGAGAAGCGATGCGCTTCACGCGGCGCGAAAATTCCTCTTCGCTGTAGGAGTACTCGGGATCGGGTTCGTAGCGGCGCGTCTCGCCGGCTTCGGCCAGGGAACCGGCCGCCGTGTCGATCAATTCCGGCGGAATTTCCTGGAGGAATCGCGAGGGCATGGAGCCGGTGAGGCGCTCGGAGCCGTACATGCGGCGGTACACGGCGCGCGTGAGCGTGAGGGTTTGCTTGGCGCGCGTCATTCCCACGTAGCACAGACGGCGCTCTTCCTCGAGTTCTTCATTGTCGTTTTGCGAGCGGCTGTGGGGGAAGATGCCTTCCTCCATGCCGGTGAGGAATACGTGATCGAATTCGAGTCCCTTGGCGCTGTGCAGCGTCATGAGCGTGATCAGCGCGTCTTCGTCAAAATTATCGGCATCGCTGACGAGGGCGGCGTGGTCGAGGAAGTCGGTGAGCGTTTCGCCGCGCTCGTCGCCTTCGGCCATGGCGTTGACCAGTTCGCGCAGGTTGTCGGCGCGCGCCGTGTCCTCGCTGTTGTCGCGCTGCAGGAGCATATCGAGATATCCACTGCGCGTCAGGACCGATTGCAGGAAGGCTGCTGGCGAAGAAGCGGAAAGTTCCTGTTGCAGAGTTTCGATCAATGTCCGGAAATCGCGGAGCGGCGCGAGCGAGCGGCCCGAGGCCGCTGGATCGAGCATTTTCTCGATGGCCGCCCACAAGGAAATATCGTGCTCCCGCGCAATGGCGGAGAGCGCGTCGATGGACGTTTTTCCAATGCCGCGCGGGGGCGTATTGATCACGCGGAGCAGCGCGATGTCGTCGTCCGGAAAAGTTGCCAGGCGGGCGTAGGCGAGTGCGTCCTTCACCTCGGCGCGCTGGTAGAACGAAAAGCCGCCGAGCATGCGGTAGCGCATGCCGCGCGCACGCAGCGCCTCTTCAAACGAACGCGACTGCGCGTTCGTGCGGTAGAGGATGGCGATGTGCAGGGCCGGGTCGTCGCCGTGGAGAATGCGGATGCGGTCCGCCGTGTACTCGGCCTCGGCCTTGGAGTCGCGCCCTTCAAAAAATGCCAAATTGCTGCCCGAGGAGCGCGTCGCCTTGAGATTCTTTCCAAGACGGCGGCGATTGTTCGAGACGACTCCGGCGGCGGCGTCCAGAATTTTTTGCGTCGAGCGGTAATTTTCCTCGAGGCGAACGACGCGCGCACCGGGATAATCCTCGTCAAAGCGGAGAATGTTGCCGATATCGGCGCCGCGCCAGCGGTAGATGGATTGATCCTCGTCGCCGACGACGCACAGGTTGCGCGATTCGTTCACGAGCAGCCGCAGCAAATCGTACTGCACGCGGTTCGTATCCTGGTATTCGTCGACGTGAATGTAGCGGAAACGCGTTTGCCAGGCCGTGCGCGCCTCCGGAAATTCGCGCAGCACCTGGACGGCGCGCAGTAGAAGATCGTCAAAATCGAGCGCGGCCGCCTTGTGAAGAATCTTTTCGTACTCGGCGTACACTTTTGACGCGGTAAGTCCCAGCGCGTCATTGTGTTTCACGGCCTCCGTGGCCGTCTGCGCGGGAGATTGCGCGTGATTTTTCGCATAGCTGATACGTTCGAGCAGGCCGCGAATTTTCTCGCCCGGATCCTTGATGTTCAAATGTTCCAGCGCGAGCTTCACGGTCGCGATCTGGTCATCGGCGTCGTAAATCTTGAAATCGCGCGGCAGTCCGAGCCGCTTGGCTTCGCGCCTCAGGAGCCAGGCGGAAAACGCGTGAAATGTTCCGATCCACGGATCGTCGAACGTTTTTCCCTGGCGGACAAGCAAGTCCCGCACGCGCTCTTTCATCTGCGTCGCGGCCTTGTTGGTGAACGTCACGGCCAGAATCTGGGCACCGTGCACGCCCTGCTCGATCAGGTGCGCAATCCGGTAGGTAATGGCGCGCGTTTTGCCCGTGCCCGCCCCGGCAAGAATCAGTACGGGGCCTTCCAAGGTGGTTGCAGCTTGATTCTGTCCGAAATTCAGTTCGTCAAGAAGTGTCATGTTGGGGGAGTAGACTTGTTTGCAGGCACCATTCTAACCGACGGCGGCGCGTTGGGCAAATTCGCTCCCGGAGCGAAAATTATTTCCAGGGAGCGTCGGCGAGATCGATCTCGAAAAAGAAGAGGGCTTTGTTGTCCTTCACGAAGGCGAGGTCCGGAATATAAAGGTGGGTGTTGCGAATCGCCTCGAAATCATGATTCAGATCGAAGAAGAGGAATCCGTGAGTGGTGGCATGAGGCGGCAGAACGTTGGTTCCGAGGGCAACGGAATTGAGCGCTTTGGTCATTTCCGTCCAAGCCTTGTTGTGGCTCATGCCGGGTGTGGAGCTGGGAAACGGGAAGGGACGGCGCGTGCGAGGATTGGCGTTGGCTTTCAGCACCGTGCGATCGGCCACGTCTTCGGTAGAAAGAGGGCCAAGGCGCTGGCGCTCTTCGCCGGGCTGAGAAATAACCAGTTGGATGGTTTCGGGGTTGAGGCGAATCGGCCCGTTATTGTCGTTCCGGAAATACACGTCGATGGCAACGATGCCCGCGCCGTACGGGGAATGTTTGCCGAAGACTCCATTGTAGCGCTCGGCCTTGAGATAGGGATCGGCGAGGATGGTCAGGTTCTGATGCTCGTCGCGGGCGCGCAGCGACGTCGGGTCGGCAGGCGCGCTTTGAGCAAACGCGCCGAGCGGGACGAGCATCAAAATGGTGAGCATCGCGCGGAACATGATCTGGTTGGCTATGATGCACCTTCCCGGAAATAGGTTCGCTCTGTTTCGATCTGCCGATGATGGTATGCCAATGGCTGCGGCGCGCCTATAATATTCGCGTTACGGGAACAAGTGGGATCGTTCTATAGTTTCTCCAGACAGGAGACGGCCCGTCGAGGGCCTCTTGGGATGTATGCGCTCTATAGTCTGCTGACGGCCGCGGGGATGCTCCTGCTCTCTCCGTATTTTCTGCTGCGCGGGCTCGCGCAGGGGAAATACCTTGGCAACATCCCGGAGCGCCTCGGATGGAAATTTCCACGCGAACTGCGCGCGGGGGGTTCTCCCAGTGCGCGGGACAAAACAATCTGGATTCATGCCGTATCCGTCGGCGAAGTTCTTGCCGTGCTTCCGCTGGCGCGGAGGCTCAAGGAAACATTTCCGCAGCGCCGCCTCGTTGTTTCCACCACCACGGTTACGGGCCAGAAAATCGCGCGCGAGCGGATGCCGTTTGCGGACGCGATTTTTTATTTTCCGCTGGACTGGCGAGGTCCTGTAAGAAGGGCGCTCTTGGCCGCTCGCCCTGGCGCGCTGATCGTCGTGGAGACTGAGATCTGGCCAAATTTTCTACGCGAGTGCCGGCGCGGAGGCGTGCCGGTCATTTTCGTGAACGGGCGTCTCTCGGAGCGCTCATTCCGCGGCTATCGCCGCGCGCTCGCGTATTCCGCCGGGGCGCTCTCTGGATTTCTGAAACACATTTTGAGCGATGCGGCATTGTTTCTGATGCAAAGCGAGGAGGATGCGGCGCGCCTGATTGCGTTGGGAGCGCCGGGTGAGCGAGTCCTGGTCACCGGCAATCTCAAATACGATCTTGTCGAGCCGTGCGATAGTCCGCTCTCCGCGTGGCTTGGGGCTGAACTCGCAACGGGCGAACGCGGCCCAGTCGTGGTTGCCGGGAGCGTGCTTGCGAATGAAGAGGCGCCTGTGCTGCGGGCGTTTGCGGACGTGGAGCGCGAATTTCCCCGAGCGCTTCTGATTCTCGCGCCGCGGAAGCCGGAGCAGTTCGACCACTCGGCCGCAATCGTCACGCAATCGGGGCGAAAATTGTTGCGCCGTCGCGAAATTACGCTCAACGGAAGCGGGCCGGGCGCGCTGTCCGAGCCTGGAAACGTGTTCCTGCTTGACAGCCTCGGCGAACTCGCCGGGTTGTACCGGTTTGCCGACGCGGTGTTTGTGGGGGGCTCGCTCGTTCCAGGCGGCGGGCACAACATTCTCGAGCCGGCGGCTTTCCGTAAAGTTCCAATCTTCGGCCCTTCGATGGAAAATTTTCTCGAAATGGCGGGGAATTTTATCGCGGCGGAGGCCGCGATTCAGGTGAAAAGCGCGGAAGATTTGGGCGCGGCGTGGGTCGGTTTGCTTCGGAATCCGGGGCGCGCGGCGCGCATGGGCGCGAGCGCGCGGAACCTCGTGGACAAAAATCGTGGAGCGACGGAGCGCGTTCTGGGGCGCATCGTGCGGGCGATTGGCCCGGATGGAGGCGCGGAGTGACGCGCTCGTCGGGATGGCTTCGCGCACTGTGGCCGCTCGCGGTTCTCTATTCCGCGATCATGCGCGCGAAAGCCTGGGGCCATACGCGAGGGATTTTTCGGAAACGCAAATTGCCAGGCACGGTGATCGCCGTGGGAAATCTGACGGTGGGCGGCACCGGAAAAACGCCAATGGTTTTGTGGATTGCCGAGCGGCTTGTTCAGGAAGGGAAGCACGCGGCGATTCTGACGCGAGGGTATCGCGGAACGCCGGATGCCGGCGCGAGAGGGGTTTCGCAGAGCGATGAAGTGGCGCTCTTGCGGGAGCGGGTCGCGGGAAAAGTTCAACTTGGCGTGGGGCCGGACCGGTACAAGAACGGCATGGTTCTCGCAAGGCACGGAGCCGATTGGTTTGTGCTGGACGACGGATTTCAGCATTTGAAACTCGCGCGCGACGCGGACATCGTGCTGGTGGACGCAACCGATCCGTTTGGCGGCGGCATGGTTCTGCCCGCGGGACGGTTGCGCGAGCCGGTCTCGGCGCTCCGTCGTGCGGATATCGTGGTCATCACGCGAAGCATGGAGGCGTCCTTGCCCGCGACCGAAGCGATCGTTCGCCGGCACACCAGCAGTCCAATCTTTTACGCCTCCACGCGCATCGAAAGCGTTCTGCGCATTCCACGGCTCGATGTGGACTTGCCGCCCGGAGAATGGCCGAAAGCGCGGTTCCTGGCGTTTTGCGGAATTGGGAATAGCTCCGCATTTTTCGAGAATTTGCGCAGCTGGGGTTTTCAGGTGGCGCAGCGGCGCGGCTTTGCGGATCATCACGTGTACACCAAGCGCGATGCCGAGGAGTTGGAGCGAAGCGCGCAAGAGTGCGGCGCCGATGCGCTGCTGTGCACGGAAAAAGACGTGTGGAATTTGCGGAACATCCAATTTAAGACATTGCCCGCGTATTGCTGCAGGATATCGTTCGCGATGCCCGATGGTTTCTGGAGCGCCGTTATGGACGCAGCCGGGCGCGGGAAAGCGGGCGCGGCGCAATGAAAATTCTCGTGCGCGCCCCGAATTGGGTGGGCGATGCGGTGATGGCGATTCCCGCCCTGGAAGCGATTCGCCGCGCGCGCGCGGACGCCGAAATCTGCATTCTGGCTCGGCCTGCCGTTGCGGACGTGTTTTCCGGGCAACCGTTCGCGGACCGCATCCTGCCATACGACTTTCGCGGACGCCATCGCGGATGGATGGGCCGGAGAAGACTCATCGGCGAGTTGCGCGCGGAAGTGTTTGATGGCGCCGTGCTGCTGCAAAACGCGTTTGAAGCCGCGTGGCTGGCGTGGCGCGCGGGCATTCGCGAGCGCATCGGATATGCGCGGGATGGGCGCGGAGCGCTGCTCACGAAAGCGATAAGGGTTCCGCGCGAGGGAGAAATTCCGCGTCACGAATCCCATTACTATCTTGAATTGGTGCGCCGTGCGGGATGGATCGAGTCTTCGCCGCTGCTCCCGGCGATTCGTTTGCACGTTTCGGATGCGGCGCGAGCGGCGGCGGAAGCCGCGCTGCGAAGCGCGGGCGCAAGAGACGGCGCATGGCGCTGCGCAATCGCTCCCGGAGCTTCATACGGCGCGGCCAAGTGCTGGCCGCCCGAACGGTTCGCGCTCCTTGCGGACCGCCTGATTTCGGAATGCGGCGCCGATGTGATATTTTTTGGCACGCCGGGCGAAAAAGAAATTGCCGCTCGTATTGGTTCGAATATGAAGCGGCGCGCGATTTCCCTGGTCGGGGAGACTTCCATGCGCGATCTCGCGGCGCTGTTCGCTTCCTGTTCGGTTTTTATCAGCAACGATTCGGGTGCCATGCACGTGGCCGCCGCCGCAGGCCTTCCGGTCATCGGTATTTTTGGTTCGACGGATCCGGAGGGCACCGCGCCCGTGACGGAGCAATTCACCCTGATGCGCGAGGCCGTTTCCTGCAGCCCGTGTTTTTTGCGCCAGTGCCCGGTGGATCACCGCTGCATGACGCGCATTACGGTGGATTCCGTGTTCATGGCCGCGAGGCAAATTAAAAATGTCACGAAAGATATTTTTGCGAGAGGCCCCGAGAATGCCTGAAACACGACTGCCGCGCCGCGCGGTGTTTCTGGACCGCGACGGCACGATCTGCGAGGAAATGGGCTACGTCAATCACATCAACCGTTTCCGGATTTTTCCGTACGCGGCCGAGGCGATCCGCCGGTTGAACCGGGCGGAAATTCCGGTGATTGTCGTGACGAACCAGTCAGGAATTGCGCGAAACATTTTTCCGGAATCGCTGGTGCACGAGGTTCACCAAAAAATGATTGCCGAGCTTGCGGCCGGGGGCGCGCGAATCGACGCGATCTACTTCTGCCCGCACAAATCGGAAGACGCCTGCGAGTGCCGCAAGCCACATCCTGGTTTGCTGGAACGCGCGGCGCGCGAACATGCGTTGGACCTCACCGCTTCCTGGGTCGTGGGCGACCGTTACGCGGACCTCGAAATGGGACACGCGGCGGGCACGCGCGGGATTCTGGTGATGACCGGATACGGGCGCGGAGAATACGAATATTATCGCTCCACCTGGCCGCGGCAGCCCGATGCGCTGGCCGAAAACCTGACGGATGCCGTGCGCAATATTCTCAAGCGCGGCGGGGGTGCGCTGCGTCGCGATGAGTAAACGCGAGGAGCGTTTTCTGGTTGTGCGGCTGACCGCGCTCGGCGATATTCTGCACACGATTCCGGCGGTTGCCGCTCTGCGAGCGGCGCACGCGGGTGCGCGAATCGATTGGGTTGTCGAGCGAAAATGGGCGCCGGTGCTCGAAGGAAGTCCGGCCCTCGGCGAGGTGATTCCGTTTGAACGCCGTTCGGCATGGGGCGCGGTGGAGTGCGTGCAACGGCTGCGCGAGAACCGGTACACGTGCGTCATCGATTTTCAGGGCCTTTATAAATCGTCCCTGCTGGCCGCGCTTTCGGGCGCTCCGCGGCGCATCGGCTTCAACCGCAATTGGGCGCGCGAAGCGGGCGCGGCGATGTTTTATACCGAGCGCGTGATTCCCACCGGGCGGCACGTCGCCGAGTTGAATTATTCCCTGGTGGAACGCGCGGGCGCGGCGCGTCCCGCAACGCCGGAATATCCACTGCGTGTTCCCGCCGGTGGCGCGGCATCGATTCGCGCGCGCCTGCATGAGAGGGGAATCGACGGAGGGTACATCGTTGTGGGGCCCGGCGGAAGCTGGCGCGCGAAATGCTGGCCGGCGGAGCGGTATGGCGAATTGTGCCGCGAGTTTGGGCGGAAATATAATTTGCGCGTGGTCGTGATTCACGGTCCGGGTGAAAAATTCATTGCCGAGGAAGTGCTGCGCGCGGCAACCCCCGCCCAACCCGCGCTCATCTCAACGACGCTCGAGGAATTGATGGGACTACTGGCTCATGCGCGATGTGTGATTGCCGCGGACTCCGGTCCGCTGCATTTGGCGGCGGCGCTCGGCGCGCCGGTCGTCGGCCTGTACGGGCCTACCGACCCTGCGCGCAACGGCCCTTTTGCGCCCGGCGCGGCGATTGTGCACAAGGCGCGGCCCGAGGAAATCAGCTACAAGCGGCGCGCGGATTATTCGGCGGCGATGCTGCGAATTACGGTCGAAGACGTGATGGACGCGGCCGGCGCGCTGCTGAAGGCGCCCGCGTGAGCGCCCCGACGAATTTCTGGATTCGCTGGCGCGTTCGTGTGGGATATCCGGTGGGCATCGCGGCATTCTCGTTTGCGCGGCCGCAATTCAAATGGCTGCTGTGCGGAGTGGGCATTGCATTGGTGGGCCTGCTCGTGCGCGGATACGCCGCGGGACATCTCCGCAAGCACCAGCAACTGGCCACCTCGGGGCCGTACGCCTTCACTCGAAACCCTTTGTATTTGGGCAGCACGCTCTTTGCCGTGGGATTTTCCGTGGCGAGCCATTCCTGGAAATCCGCGCTGTTGCTGGCTGCGTACCTGGCTGTGTTTTATCCGGCCGTGATTCGGCGAGAACAGGCCGAGCTTAAAACTTTGTACGGCGCTCCGTTTGATGAATACGCATCGAAGGTTCCCGCGTTCTGGCCTCGATTTACGCCCGCTGTTGCATCGACGCAGCGATTTTCGTGGCGGATCTACCGGCAGAATCGTGAATATGAGGCCGCCATCGGCCTCGCCGTGGCCATGGCGATTCTGTGGATTCTCATGCTGGCGCGGGGATGAAGGTAGCACAGGCTTCAGCCTGTGTTCTTTTGACTTTCGTCGGCGGCAAATCAAAACCACACAGGCTGAAGCCTGTGCCACTCGAATCGTTTACCGCGCGCGCAGGAACGCGCTCACGTTCAGCGTGCTGCCATCGGTACTTGCGGTTATGGCGCCGTCGCGATCGGTGCGGTAGACGCGCACGCCGGCCGCTTCCAGCCGCTCGGTCACTTCGGGCGATGGATGGCCGAAACTGTTGTCCCTGCCCACGGAAATCGCCGCGAACGCTGGATGAGAAGCGTCCAGAAACGGTTCGGTCGTGGAAGTTTTGCTTCCGTGATGCGCGACTTTCAGGAAATTCGCTCCCACAGGTTCCGCATCTGCCAGAATTCCGCGCTCCGACGGGCGTTCGATATCTCCCGCCAGCAGAAACGATTCCGCTCCATCGGCAAGGCGCAGGACGAGCGAATCGTCATTCTTTGCGGACCGTCCTTCGGAAAGATCCTCCGGCCACAGAACGCTTCCCGACACGCCATCCTCGGAAAATGTATCGCCCTGCTTCAGGTGCCGGATGAGCACGCCGTGTGCCCGTGCCACGGCAAGGACGCGCCGGTAAGCCTCGCTCTGAATGTCGCGGCCAACCCAGAGTTCCCGAACGCGAAAATTGTCGAACACCGCGGGAAGCCCTCCCAGGTGATCCTCATGCGCATGAGTGAGGGCGACAACGTCAATTTGCTTGATTCCGCGCGACCACAAATACGGCGAAACGACATCCTCGCCAACGTCAATTCCGGACTTCATGCCGCCGGAATGAAAAATTCCGAGTTCGCCGCCCGCATCGATCAGCATGGTACGCCCGCGCGGAAAGGAAAGAAAAAGGCTGTCCCCTTGGCCGACGTCGAGCACCGTCAATTCCAACACGCCGGGCGTGAAGCGGGGCGAAAAAGGGTATGTCGCGATAACCGTGGCCGTTGCGAGCAGCGCGGCGAAGATGCCCGCATACCACTTGAAATTCCAGCTCCGGACTCGCAATGCGGCGGAGAGAGCAATCGCGAGCGCCGCAAATAACGCGATAATCATCAGGTGCGGCTCCGGAATGCGATAACTCGCGCCGTGCCAGCCTGCAAACCATCGAACGGTGGCATCGAGCATCGCGAGAAGAATTCCCAAAAGTTGTGCAAGCCATCCGGCCAGCGCGCGAGATACGAGAGACGCGGCGAGCATCAGGAAGCCGATGGGAACGGCGAGCGCCGTCAGCAAAAGCGCGGGAACATTGGCCAGCGGTCCCGCCAAAGTGACGCGATGAAAATAGTAGGCGAGCGGCGGCAGCATTCCGAGTTGAAGAGCGGCGGAAAGCAGAATAATTTCCCAGAAAAAAAGAGCGGCCCGAAGAGGCCAAACCAGCAGGTCCGATGCAATGCGCGCCGTGAGTCGCGGCCGGCGCGCGGAAATCCACGCGGCTGCGGCGCGCAGTTCGATCCGGAGCTGAATCACGCGCGGCGCGTGGGATGCGTCACGCGTCACGTCGGCGAGGTGATCGAGCGCATGGCGGTAAGGCTCGCTGGATCGCTCGATCCACGGCACGCCAATCGCTCCAATCGTGGCCACCGCGCAAAAAGACAGGATAAAGCTGGGATAGCCGAGGTCCGACGGACGCACGGCGAGAATCACGAGCGCGGCAATGGCCGCGATATTGACCAAATCCATGCGGCGGTAGAGAAGTTTTGCCGAGAGAAACACGGCGGCCATGAGAACGGCGCGAACGATGGGCGGGCGATCCTCAACGATGCTCGCGTAGGCCGCGAGGGCGAGAAGAGTCAGGATAATGCGAGGGAGAAGCCCGATGCGCAGTCGGCGGCCGGCCCAGAGAAAAAACACGGCGAGCGCGCCGACGTGCAGTCCGGCAAGCACCAGAACGTGGTAGACGCCTGTTTCCTGATATTCGACCACCCGGTCGCGGTCGACAAAGCTGCGGTCGCCAAGCAGCATGGCGCGGGCGAGCGCTCCTTCGTCCGGCCGGGATGCGAAGAGATCGTTCAGCGAATTCAGAAAACGCCCGCGCGCGCGGGCAAAGCGGTCGGTGAGGCGCAATCGAGGATGATCCACAATGGTCAGAAGCTGCGCACTCCGCAGCGTGCCCTGCAGTTGAATATTCTGGAAAGCGAGAAATTCGCGGTCGTCGAAGCTGCCGGGATTGCCATAATTGCGCACGGTGCGCGCGCGGGCAAGAACCTCGACGCGGTCCCCGGCGCGCGCCGGAGGCGGAGCAACGCCCGCTGATTCCGCGCCGTAGTACGTTAAACGCAGGCCTCCGGCAACGGGCGTGGCCCCGGCGGCGGATTCGACTTCTTCGAGATCGATTTCATAACGAACGCCCCACGGCACCTGGAGCGGATCGCCGCGCAAGAGGCCACGCCAGCGCAAGGCTGCTCCCGCATCGAGTTTTCCGGATTCGATCAGAGAGACGGCGAGATTCGGAGGTACGGAAGCGCGTTCCAGATTGGACGCGGCCATGCCCAGCGACAGCCACGCTCCCGCGGCCAGGAGCGCGGCAGGCAGAATCCAGTTTCGGCGAAGCCCGATATAGCCAATGAGCAAAAACAGCAGCGCCGCAAGAATGCAGATGCGAGGACTCAGTGGGGTCAATCCCTCCCACCCGGTCGAGAGGAGAATTCCTCCAGCGAAAAACGCAACCGGGAAGAGGGAAGGTAGTTTCATTCGCGCCGTCTGAGCCGGACGAGCACCTCCATATGATAGGTTTGCGGGAAAATGTCAAATAATTTAATGCTTTCGATCTCGTGCTTGCCGGGAGCTTCCGTTGTCCCCACGAGTTGCGCCAGGTCGCGGGCCAGGGTGGCGGGGTCGCAGGAGACGTAATGAATGCGCGCGGGAGAGAGTTTCCGGAGATGCGCGAGCGCTTCGACTTCCACTCCTGCGCGCGGAGGATCGAGAACGACGAGGTCGGGCGTCTCATGCAGGCGGGAAAGAAATCCCTCCGCCGTGGCGTTGCGCGAGGAGGGCGAGGTGCCGCCGCTATGCTTCAAATTCGTATCGAGATCCTTGGAGGCGGCCATATTCGATTCCACGCCGATCACGCGGTCATACAGCTTGGTCAGCGCCACCGTAAACAATCCCACGCCCGAGAATAAATCGAGCGCCAGCTTTCCGCGCTTTGTGCCGATCGCGGCATCGACCAGCGGCTCGACCATGAACCGATTCACCTGAAAAAACGAAAGATGGCCCACGCGGTATGGAACACCGCCCACCTCATACGTCAGATAGCCCTGCCCTTCCAAGTGAAATTTATCGGCGCGCCGGTCCTGAATCAGAATCGATTCCACGTACGGCACGGCCTCGCGCAGCGCCGAGGCGATGGATTCTGGAGAGTCGGTGAGGCGCTCGGCGGAAAGGTTCAGAAGAATCTTTTCGTCCTTGGAATCGGCGAAGGCTTCGATTTCGTCGATGGGCGCGAGGACTTTGCCCTTCGCGACCAACTCGCGCAGCCGCGCAAACGTGTCGGCAAGCCGGGGCGAAAGAATCGCGCACTCGTTTACGGCGCAAAGTTTCGTGCTGCCCATTTCAAAATAGCCGATCCCCGCGCTGCCCGCCGCGCCATCCTGATTCGGCCGCAGCTTCCATTGCGCGCGATTGCGATACCCGAACGGGGGCGACGAGTGCGTTGAGATCTCGCCGGGCCATTGGATGCGCCCAATGCGCCCAAGCGTCTCGCGCAGAATCTCCACCTTATACCGGAGTTGCGCTTCGTACGGCATGTGCTGGTACTGGCAGCCGCCGCACGTTCCATAATGCGGGCAGGGCGCGGGCACGCGCTCGGCCGAAGGCTCCACGATGCGCTCCAGCTTTCCGCGAATGAACTTCTTTTTTCGGGAGGATGCGTCAATCTGAACTAGTTCTCCGGGCAAAACCAGAGGGACAAACACGGTGTGGCCTTCATCATGCGCCAAGCCGTCGCCGCCATACACAAGTTTCTCAATTCGAACTTCCATCGGGTCGCTTTCCAATGCGGGGGATATGATCCTTGGCCGGGGCTTCAGGTCAGGTAGAACAAACTCAGGCGAGGTAGATTATAGCGCTCCCAGAGGCGTTTCTGCATATATTGCCGTTCGAGCTGCGAAAGTTGCGCGGAATTCATCTTTCGGCGGTAGGGCGCGAGTTGCTTGTCCATGTCGCGGCGGACGTCGAGCAGGAAATCCTCCGGCGCGTTGGACGTCAAAGCAGCGGTGAGTTTTTCTTCCATGACGGTCAACCGGCGTTCCAGATCTTCGAGGTCCAGCGCGGCGGGAGAGTCGACGAGCGGCGAAAATTCCGCGAGCCGCGCCCGTGTTTCGTCCATGCGCGAGGCGAGTTCCGACTGCGCCGCTCGAATGGCCGTGGCCGCGGCCGAAATGCGCTCAGCATTTCGGTTGAAGAACGCCCGCAGCACGTCCCGCGAAAACGTTTCTTCCTCTTTTTTCGCCTTGCCCGCAACGGGGCCCGTGCCCGCGGCGGTTTCCTTTTCTTCTTCCGCGGCTTCGAGCACGGCATCGACGCAATAGGACAGGCTCTTCAGCTGGCGTCCACCGGCGGCGCGCCGCGACCGCGCATGGCTTTCAAAGGCGCGATCGATTCCTTTCAATACGGCGGACAGAGGAACGCCCGCCTTTTGCCAGGTCTCGACAATCGCCCAATCGATGGGCGAAACCAGCAGATGCGCCCCGCGCTTCTGCCAGAAATATTCCTCGATTTCGGTGAAATAATTGAAATAGTTCAGCTCAGCCATCGATTCGTAGGACTTCAAGATTGGGGTTTTCGTTTCTTCGCGGCGGAAAAAGGAACGGGCGTTTTTTCCGCGCCGCTGGTGGAAGCGCGTTTCGCCGCCTGGTTTCGCTCCCAGACGATGCGCAGCCCTTCCAGCGTGAGAAATTCGTCGATGACCTCGATATGGCGCGAAGCGCGCGCGATCAGCGGCGCCTGCCCGCCGGTGGCAATCACGCGCGCGGTCTCGCCGATTTCGTGCTTGATGCGCGCGACGATTCCATCGACCATATCCGCGTAGCCGTAATAGAGGCCGGATTGCAGCGAGTGCATGGTGTTCGTGCCGATGATTTTTCCGGGGTCCTTGATCTCGACGCGGAACAAACGCGCCGCGTGCGAGAAGAGCGCTTCGGCCGAAATTCCGATGCCGGGAGCGAGCACGCCGCCCATGTATTCGCCGCGCGCCGAAACCACATCAAAATTAATCGCCGTTCCGAAATCCACGACGATGCACGGGCCTCCGTATTTCGTGAACGCGGCAACGGAGTTTACGATCCGGTCCGCGCCCACTTCCTGCGGGTTGTCGTACAGAACGGGCATGCCGGTTTTCACTCCCGGCTCGATGAACAGCGCCTTCACGCGGAAATAGCGCTCGGACATTTCCTGGAGCGTGGAATTCAGCGGCGGCACAACCGAGCTGATAATCACGCCGCTGACCGACGCGGGATCGATGCCCGCCAGCGTGAACAGCTCGCGCGTGAGGATGCCGTATTCATCGACGGTCTGGTCGCGCGCCGTCGTGAGCCGCCAATGCGCGACGAGTTCCGCGCCCCTGAAAAATCCGAGCACCGTGTTCGTGTTTCCCACATCCAGCGTCAGCAGCATCAATCCGCCTCGGAGAGAGTTCCGGCAATCACCGGCAGGACGCGCCCATCGTCGCGCCGCACGCGCAGAAGTCCTCCGGGTTCGAGTCCTTCGGTCGTGCCAGTGTAGTTTTCGGTTGCGGTTTCGATCCGCACGCGCTTTCCACGCGCATAGCTCGAAACTTCGGTGAACCGCGCGACGATCGCTTCCGACCCCTTATCTACAAAGAGATTGTAGTAGGAGTCGAGGTGCCGCAGCAACCGCGCGACGATTTCGATGCGGGATTGTTCGCGATGGGTCTCGATTCGCAGCGACGTGGCGATTGCCGACAAATTTTCCGGAATCCGGTCGTGGTTCACGTTGATGCCGATTCCCACGGCCACGAAATGGATTTGGTCCGGCTCGGCGTTCATTTCGGTCAGGATGCCGCAGAATTTCTTGCGGCCGAAGAGCAGATCGTTCGGCCAGCGCAGGTCGGGCGCAAGGCCGGTCTGCTCGAGAATGGCTTCGCGCACGGCGAGCCCCGCCACCAGAGTGATGAGCGGAGCTTGCTGCGGCGAGATCGCCGGACGCAGCAGCACGGTCATGTAGATACCGTTGGTTTTTTCCGAGTGCCAGGTGTGTCCCGCGCGGCCTCGCCCCGCAGTTTGCTCTTCCGCGACGATCAGCGTGCCGTGCGGTTCGCCGCGCTCTCCCAGCGTCATGGCGACGGAGTTAGTCGAATCGATCTTGAAGAAATGGTGGATGCGTTTTCCGAGCGGGCCGGGATGCAGACGCCGGTGCAGAAGCGTGGGCGCGAGAATGTCGGGCACTTCCTCGATTTGATAGCCGGTGCGCGGATGGCCCTTCACGCGAACGCCCAGCGCGCGCAGCTGCTGGATCCAGCGCCACACGGTGAGGCGAGTAACGCCGATTTCGCGGGCGATTTTCGCGCCGCTGATGACGATCATGGCGTTGTCGGCGAGCAGCGCGAGGAGGGCGTCGATGCGCCGGTCGGTCGTGCCCGGAAATGCGGTGTGCGCCATGCGGACTCGTAAGATTTATTTAGGCTCAGTTGGATTCTGCTCAAGCTGCGCGAGCCTATCGGTCAGCTTATGAAGTTCGGCGCGGCGCTCTACGAGTGTCTTTTCCAACCCCTTGACGATATGCTCGGGTGCGCCACTACGGAACGCCTGATCGTCAAAACGCTGCTGGTTCGACTCAATATTCTTCGCAAGCTGCTCTATATCTTTTTTGAGGCGCCCGACTTCAGCCATTGCGATGCCGGTAACGGTTGCCGTTACCTGACTGCGCCCTGTGATGTGAGCCCTTGCATCGAGTCGTAGCTGCAACACGATGTCGCCGTACGGCGTAGGATAAACGGTTCCGCTGCGGTCGACCGATGAATCCTGGATGTCCACGTCGCCGAAATGCCCTAATCTCTTGAACGGGTCCAGATTGTTCTGGATAAGAACCCGATATTCTTTTTCCAGGTTCCCGGCGGAGACCTTAAACGCCGCCTTTGGATCTATCTTCGATTCGGATCGGATCACCCGGGCACGGGTGATAATCTGTTGCAAGAACTCCATTTGATGCTCGGCCGCGTCATCAAACCTTTTCAAGTCAATTTCTGGAAAACGATCCAGCGCAATCGAACGCGCGTCCGCGCGCTGCGGCAACTGGTGCCACAATTCCTCGGTAATAAACGGCATGAAGGGATGGAGCAGCCGCAGCGCGCTCTCGAAAGCCGCGAAAAGATTTTTCCATGTGGCGGCGGCCTTTGCACGGTCCGTGGAAACGAGTTCCGGCTTCACCCACTCGATGTACCAGTCGCAGAAGTCGCCCCAGAAGAAGTGATAGACGACGTGCGCGGCTTCGTGAAAACGAAAATGCTCGAGCGCGTCGTTCACCTGCGCCGTGGCGCGGGCGAGGCGCGAGAAAATCCAGCGGTCAATCAGCGCCACTTCGAGCGCCACTTCTCCGCCCGCGGCATGGGGCGCGCCAGCGCGCACGTCGGGAGACGCCAGCGCTTCCAGCGTTTCCCCGCCCGAGGTTTCGTACTTGTCCAGATTCATGAACACGAATCGCGCCGCATTCCAAATTTTATTGGCGAACGCGCGGTAGCTCAGGATGCGTTCCTCGGATAAAACGATGTCGGTGCCGGGCGCGGCCATGCTCGCGAGCGTGAAGCGCATCGCGTCGGTCCCGAATTTCTCGTTCAGTTCGACGGGATCGATGCCCGTTCCCTTGGATTTCGACATCTTCTGGCCTTCGGCGTTGCGCACGAGCGAGTGAAGGCAGACCTGCCGGAAGGGAACCTGGCCCGTGAATTTCAGGCCCATCATGATCATGCGCGCGACCCAGAAAAACAGAATGTCGTAGCCCGTGATGAGCAGGCTGGTGGGATAGTATTTCTTGTAGTCGGGAGTCTTGTCGGGCCAGCCCATCGTGGAGAAAGGCCAGAGCGCCGAACTGAACCACGTTTCCAGCACATCGGCGTCCTGCGTCAGTTTGGATGATCCGCACTTCGCGCATTTGGATGGCGTCTCGCGCGCGACGGTGATTTCCTGGCAGTCTCCGCAATACCAGGCGGGGATGCGATGTCCCCACCAGAGCTGCCGCGAAATGCACCAGTCGCGGATGTTGCGCATCCACTCGAAATATTCGGTGCGGCGATTGTCCGGCACGATTTCAATGTCGCCGCGTTCCACGGCCGCGATCGCGGGCTCGGCCAACGGCTTCATTTTCACGAACCACTGCGTGGAAGCGCGCGGCTCGATGACCGTTCCGCAGCGGTCGCAGGTGCCGACGGCGTGCGTATGGTCGGCAATTTTCACGAGCAGTCCCGCCGCTTCCAGATCGGCGACTACGCGCTTGCGCGCCTCGAAGCGGTCGAGGCCGGCATAGACGCCCGCCGCGGCGCTCATTTTCGCGTCGTCGGTCATGACGTCGATTTCGGGCAGGTTGTGGCGGCGTCCGATTTCAAAGTCGTTCGGATCGTGCGCCGGCGTGACTTTCACCGCGCCGGTGCCAAATTCGCGGTCCACCACGAAATCGCTCACGATGGGAATTTCGCGTTTCATGAGCGGCAGGAGAACCATCTTGCCGATCAGATGCTGGTATCGCTCGTCGCTCGGATGAACGGCCACGGCCGTGTCTCCCAGCATGGTTTCGGGCCGCGTGGTGGCCACCACGATGGATTCGTTTGTCCCTGCAATTGGGTAGCGGATGTGCCAGAGGTGGCCCTGCCGTTCATCGTGAATGGTTTCCAGATCGCTGATCGCGGTGCGGCATTGCGGGCACCAGTTCACGATGTAATGGCCGCGATAGATCAGGCCATCTTCGTACAGGCGCACGAAAACTTCGGTCACGGCGCGCGAGAGTTCCGGCGAGAGCGTGAACCGCTCGCGCGTCCAGTCGCAGCTTTCGCCGAGCTGAAGCATTTGCCGCGTGATGGTTCCGCCGGATTCGGCTTTCCACTCCCAAACTTTTTGTTCAAAGGCTTCGCGGCCCAGATCGCGGTAATTGATGCCTTTTGCGGCAAGCTGGCGCACCACGACGCGCTGCGTCGAGATGCCCGCATGGTCGGTGCCGGGCAAATACAACGTGTTGTAGCCCTGCATGCGACGCCAGCGCGTCAGGATATCAATCTCGGTGTGGTCGAGCATGTGGCCGATGTGCAGCGATCCGGTCACGTTCGGCGGCGGGATGACGATGGAAAAGACAGGCCCCGGCGCGTTCACGTCGGCGCGAAACAGGTTTTCCTCCGCCCATTTCTTTGCCCAGCGTTGTTCGATCAGTTGCGGCTCGTAAGCCTTGGGAATCTCTCTCGGCATGTTCTCCAGACCTGTGGTTAAGAGAATTACTATACGGACGCCCGCGCGGACGGTCAAATGCGTCTTCGCGGGCACAATGGTGCATGATTTGCAGGATTTTGAAAGAGGGTAGCTAAGAGACTGGGTCTTTACTTTTTATCGATTTCACGCTGGACGAGATCCTGAACGGCCGGGCGCATCTTGTCCATAATGCGCTGGACGACGGCCTCGATCAACGCCGGGTCTGGCGCAGCAGGCGGCTCGGCGCTCACCGCGGGCGATTGCACGTCAGGAGGCTGAGCAACGGGAGCCTGAGCAACCGGTGCAGGGATACTGACGGAAACAGGCGAGGGCTTGGCAATTTCCGCGGCCGGTTCGACTGGTTTGGGCAGAAGGCTTGCAGCCAATTCAGCCCAATCCCCCTTGGGAAACGAAAGGGCCGGGTCCTCGATGGTTTTCTCCGCAGGCTCGGGCGCCGATTGTGTTTCGATGGCGTAGGGAGTCGGATTGTCGATGGTAGCCTGTGGCTGCACGAGTATTGTTGGCGGCACTGGATCGGAAATCATAACCGGCGCGATGATCGCGTCGGAGGATTCCAGTTCGAGTGGCTCCGAGGAAATTTCCAGAAATCCGGTTGCTGCGCCGGTGGGAGTATGATCGGCGTCTTCCGTCACGATCTCGCTCTCTTCCTCGATTGCCTCTGGCACGTTCTCGGCCGGCGGGGAAGTAACCGTGGCCATCCAATCGGTCGGATTGGCGGCAAGATCTTCCGGCTTACCGGCATTCACGGACAGAGTGGCTTGCGAGGCTGGATCCTGGAGGATGGATGCCACCGAAATCGTGGAGCTCGAGCTGGCATCCTGTTCATCTCGCACAAGATCAAGCGGGACCGCCGGTTGCAAAAAATTGTCTTTGGCGCGAGATGGCGGGGCTTCCTGATCGGCTACCCGCGCGCGCGCGGAAAGTTCGGCTGGAATATCCGCTTCCGCCTCTGATTTTTCATTTTCATTTTCATTTTCATCTTCGGGCTCGATTTCCGGCTCTTTCGGCTTCCAGAAAACCGGGTCTCCCAGGGACGCATCGCGAGAACTGGTCAGAACTTGATCGTCGTCAGCGGGCTGAAGTATGACGGGCGCAAGCGGTTCGGGTTTCTGCTCGGGAGAATCCAAAAGCTGGCCGAAAGCGATCGGGCGCTCCCCGCCTTCGCCGAACGACAGTGCATTCAGTGGTAGCCGAGCTTCTTCCAGGGGGATTTCGTCGAATGCTTCGGGGGTGGCGGAATGCACCACCTCTACATTGGTCTTTTTTTGCGGGGAAATCGCCGGCTTCGAAGCCGCTGCGCTGGCCGATCGGTTGCTGCGCGAGCGTTCCAGCAGGGTTTTCACCATCGTGATCAGCGGGTCTGGGGGAACGAAAGGCTTTTTGAGGATTCCATCGGCGCCCACGCGCTGCGCTTCGCGTTCATCCAGCGGATCGAACGCGCCTACCAGAAGCACAACCGGCACATGCGCGAATCGCGAATCCTTTTTGACGAATTCGCAAACCTCATACCCGTTTCGGACGGGCATGAAAATGTCCGCCAGAACCAAGTCGGGCGCAAATTCGGCGAGCCTCTTTACAGCAGCATCGCCATTGTTGACGGCAACCACCTCAAAGCCAAGATCGGCCAATGCGAGGGACACCGTCTTCTGGACATTGCTATTGTCGTCGGCTACCAGGATCTTTGCCAAATGCCGTCCTCCCGAATACTCTGGGTGCGAACAACCATTCCAGGCAAGGGCTCACAAAAGCCCCTACATCATAGGTAGCACCGTGATGCAAGTGAGTCAATAAAGACTGTAAAGGCTTGTGTCCGAATCATCTATCTGTACTAAAGGACGGGAATCGATGCACACAAGATTTTTAGAAAAAATTAAGAATAACGGGCTAAAACGGGATGAGTTTGCGGAGACCCTTCTTTTTCTTGCTGGTCGATTCCTGGCTCGCATCGGCCGGTTGCGCGGGTGTCGTGCCTGCGGGTGGTGTGGCGCTGGAATCGCCCGGCGTGTCGGTAGCCGCGGGCTGTGTTGAGTTCGTGGCTGCGGGAGTTGCATCCGTTGCAGGCGTGGCCCCGTCCGGTTGAGGAAGGGCATTGGGGCTTCCCGGAGTTACGGTTTCCACCGTGGCCGTGCTTCCCACACTGGAAATGGCCCCGGCGTTTGCGCCCGCCTGCGGTCCAAAGCCGATGGTTTCATCGCCCGATTCGCTTGCGGGCGTCATGGTTGGAGCGCCGCCACGGGCCGCGGTGGACACATCCGGACTGTTCTTCAGAACACCCATGGTCCGTTTCACCATTCCCGGACGATCGGCCGCTTCTTCCTTCTTCATGCGCGCCAGCGCCGCCGGATCGGCTGGCGGGACAGGAACGCCGAATTTGACGAGCTTATTCTTTGCGGTCGCCGCGAGATGCGAAAGCGGATATTCCTTTACGATTCGGCTGTAATACCGCGCGGCAATTTCGTTGTGCTCACCCTTTTCGTAAATCTGCCCAAGCA
This sequence comes from Acidobacteriota bacterium, assembly GCA_003165465.1. Lineage (GTDB taxonomy): Bacteria > Acidobacteriota > Terriglobia > Acidiferrales > UBA7541 > Palsa-360. Next base: position 14,724 of record PLUM01000057.1, on the reverse strand, counting down.
TCCAGTTTGCTTCGTCCGCCTGGCTGTATAGGGGATAACGATTTGTCAATTCGATCAGGCGGGCGCCCGCGGCGCGGTAGGATGCGCGCGTGTAATAAAAGCTGGCGACGCGGAAATTGCCCTCCGCCAAAACTTCCTGAACGTCGCGAAGGTACTGCTCGGCCTGGGGGAACAGGGGGCTGTTAGGGTATTTTTCCAGGAACGTCTGGAATTCGGCTTCCGCCTGCACGGACTCGGCATGGTCGCGGTCGGGCTTATCCATCTGGCGGAAATGCGCCATCGCGATCTGGAGCTGCGCATAAGCCGATTCATCGAGGAAAGGGAAGAAGGTGATGAAATCCTTGTATTCGACGATGGACTGTTTCAGTCCCGAGACTCCACCTTCCTTGAAGTAGGAGTCCCCGATGGCCAGCTTCGCTTTGGCCAGGTATTCGCTGTCCGGATAGGCATTGATCAATGTTTGCAATGCCAGCCGGCCGGTGGTGTAACGCCCATGCTTCAAGTCCTCCGTGGCCTTCGCATACAGAACCTTGTCGGGCTCGGCGGAAGTTCCCGGGGCGATCCGCGCATTCTTCCTGCTATGACATCCGGCGAGAAGCGCCGCTCCCAGCGCCACGAGACAAATTGTGCGGACTTGTTTCAACGGATCTCCAGTATCTTCAAACTTTTTGCGTTAGCGCCCCGTCGGCCGTTTCTTTCATTGCGCGGACGGCTTCGGCGGCATCGGGCGTATGAAAAATGGAGGTCCCGGCAACCAGAATTTCGGCGCCCGCCCGGACCAGATCGGCCACGTTATCCTGAACGACTCCCCCATCCACTTCAATCCGGAAAGAGTAATTATAGCTCTCTCGAATTCTTTTTAGCTCGCGAATCTTTCCAAGCGCGCCGGGAATAAATTTTTGGCCGCCGAATCCCGGATTGACCGACATGACCAGCACCAGATCCACTTTTCCGAAAACTTCGGAAAGCGCGGCTACCGGAGTCGCCGGATTGATCACGGCGCCCGCCTGGCATCCGTATTCCCGAATCATGGAAAGCGCGCGGTCCAGGTGCGGCGTGGCTTCCTCGTGAATGGAAATCATGCTGGCGCCGGCCTCGGCAAACGCCTGGATGTACAGTTCGGGATTCTCAATCATGAGATGCACGTCCAGCGGGAGCCGGGTTGCCTTGCGCAGCGAGGTCACGACGGGAACGCCGATGGAAATGTTCGGCACGAAATGTCCGTCCATGACATCGACATGAAGCATTGCCGCGCCGCCGCGTTCGACCGTGCGAATTTCTTCCCCCAGGCAGGAGAAGTCCGCGGCAAGGATGGAAGGAGCGATTTCGATGCGCTGAGTCACGATTTCTCCGCCGACATAGTACCAGATTCGCGTTTTTGCATGTACCGCGCGTTTTTAGAAAACGAACAAAAATGAAAAACGATGGAGCCGGCAGCGCGCCCCCTACTGTGCCACAACCACCTCGATCGGAGTATCGCTCATTATCCTGGAACCAGGGTCGGGCGTCTGCTGCATGATCGAATTCTCCGGCCACTGAGAGGAGGGAACGATGGTGGTCTTGGTCAGGTTGAACCCCGCTGAAGTGAGCATTTGGACCGCTTCCGGAAGAGTCATGCCCACGATACGCGGCATAATGTAAGACGCCGGCAAGGCTCCCTGCGCCACGAGCAAATCGACTCGCGGGCTCGCCGCGCGCGTTCCGGGTGAAGGAGTCTGCTGCAAAATGGTGTCGGACAAGGCCGCCGGAGCCGCATACGCGGTCACTTCCCCCAACTGCAAACCCGCCTGCAATAATTGAATGCGGGCTACGCGCAGGGGCTCTCCCACCAGCGAAGGCGTGATCGTATTTTGCGCGCCGAGGCTGAGTACGACGTGCGCATTCTGGGATACCTTCATGCGTTCGCCCGGCGGAGGACTTTGTCGCGTGATGGTGTTTTCCGGCAGATCGCTGTAAACACGGTCGACAATTTTTAACTGGAGCCCGCGTCCCTGCAGCATGGCCAGCGCATCGGCCGAACTCTTCCCGACGAGATTGGGCATGGCGACTTCGCGGCCCTGAATTGCGAAACGCATGGTCGTAACGGCGCTCAGAAACGCCGCCGCTGCCAGTATAAAAACCAGCAGCCCCATGCGAAATATCCACTCGATGCGCTCTCGAAGATTCATCGATTCACCGGCTTCAATTTATCATGCTGGGCTCATGGCATCCAGCGCGCGGAAAACATTAACACAGAGGACACGGAGGGAGGAGCACAGAGGGACACAGAGAAAAGCGCGAAAATTCCAAGAAAAGCGTGTGATTCATCGCCGTCAATTGCAGCGCTAAGTTGATCGTGTTGCAAGATTTCATCTGATTTGTTCTGGTTTTCTCTGGCTTCCCATGGTTTTCTCTGTGCCCCTCTGTGCTCCTCCCTCGGTGTTCTCTGTGTTAAGCCTTCGCTTTTCGTCTTTCGATCACGGCCGCAAAGAACCCGTCCGTTCCGTGCTCGGCAGGAAAAGTCCGGAAGAAGCCGTCGGCCCCGGCAACGCTTTCCACACTCACCGATTCCTGCAAGCAGCGCTCGATGGCGCCCCGCGGATCGGCGATTTGAAAGGTGTCGCCCAACGCGTCCAGTACTTCGCGGACGACGAATTCATTCTCTTCCGGTTCGAGCGAGCACGTGGAATACACCAGCCGTCCGCCGGGCGCGAGGTGTGGGAGTGCATTGCGCAGCAGACGCGCCTGCCGCTCGTGCAGATCGCGGAGGTCGCCGGCACGGAGTTTCCAGCGAATTTCAGGATGCCGCGAGAACGTGCCCGTCCCGGAACAGGGAACGTCCACCAGAATGCGGTCGAACGTCCGTTCGAAGGGGAGCGGCTGCGCGCCATTCAGTACGGCCGTCTCCACATTTCGAATGCTGGCATGTTCAAAACGCTCTTGCATCGCGCGGACTCGATGCTCGTGCATGTCCGCGGCGATCACGCGGCCCTCGGGTCCGGCCGCTCGCGCCAGAAGCAGCGTCTTGCCGCCCGGCGCGGCGCACAGGTCGAGAACGGTGTTGCCCGGATCGGGCGCCAGAAGATGCGCCACGGCCTGCGAAGCTTCATCCTGAATGGCCACCCAGCCCTGGGAGATGGCTTCACTCGCGGCGGGGTTTCCGCCCTCCAAAACCCATGCGTCACGCAGCAGACGGCCCGGCTGGATGCGGCAGCCAGTCCGCTGAAGCGATTGCGTCGCATCCTCGCGGCGTTGCGGGTCGAGCAGATACCCGGAAAGAATGGGGACACGATTGTTTGCCTGAAGCAGGCTGCGCGTCCGCTCTTCTCCATATAAACGAAGCCAGCGCTCGACGATCCAGGTGGGATGCGAATACTGAATTCCAAGCCGGTCCGCAAGCGGGAGATCGGCCGGCAGGAGGCGGGCGACGGCATCGGCCGGGGAGATTCCGGGAAGCGTTTCCTTGGCGGCCTTGCGCAGGATTGCATTCACCAGATTCGCCGCGGAACGTTTCCTCGCCCGCTTGACCAGTTCCACCGATTCGTGGACAGCGGCACGCGCCGGAACGCGATCGAGAAATCGAAGTTGGTAAACGCCCATCCGCAGCGCTATCCGCACTTCGACGTCGGCCATGCCCGTCGGCTTGCTCAAGTTGCGGTCGATGACGAAATCTAGCAGCCTCTGCCAGCGCAAAACTCCCAGCGCAAGTTCCGTGGCGAGGCCCGCATCTTCGGTCTTCACTGTTCCGTCAAGCTCGGCGCGCAGCACGTCATCAGCATACGCGTTTTGTTTCGCGACGCGCAGCAGGACATCGAATGCCACGGTTCTCGCTTTGGAAATATTCATCGCTGAACATGGGAGCACACAACGGCGTAAAAGGGAACACGGGCCGGATGTGAGGATGATTCACATCGTACGTTTTTTTGAGTTATTCCAATTACAAGACAATAGTCCTACAAAAATAAATAGACTTACATATATGTATGAGGTAGGATATTCTGCATGAAACCTGCAAGTAAGACGGACATGATTAAGTTTACCGTAAAAGGGCAGGTGGTGATTCCTCGCTGGCTTCGGAAGCAGTTTGAGATCGAGGAAGGCACTCGTGCCCTGGTCTACCAGGAGGGAGATTCCATCGTGCTAAAGCCGATTACGCCCAGGCACATCAGGAACCTGCGCGGGTCGTTGAAGGGCTCCGGTGTGTTGAAGTCATTGATGGACGACCGCAAGCACGAGAGGGAACTCTAGGATGGCCGTTAAAGTCCTGGATAGTTGGGCGTTGATTGCGTTTTTCGAAGACGAGCCCGCGGCCGAACAAGTCGAAAACCTCTTGGTTAAGGCGGAGGCCGGCGCTCACAAGTTGCTGCTGTGCGTGGTCAATTGGGGCGAGATCTACTACAACACCATGCGCAAAGTGTCGCAGGAAGCCGCCGAACAGAAAGCCAGGGAAATGGCCGGCTTGACAATCGAAATCGTTGGAGTGGACGACAAGAATCTGGACTTGGTGCGCCAGGCCGCCATCTACAAGGCTACAAGGAAATTGTCATATGCGGATGCTTTTGCCGCAGCGCTGGCCAAGATCAGAAACGCAGAGCTTGTGACCGGCGATCGCGAATTCAAGCAGGTCGAGGACGAGATCAAAATTGGATGGCTGGTGTAGGACGACAAGCGGGCGTGGACAGTGCGCGACGCTGCACGCGCGGGCTGACAGTAGTTAAATAAATCGTTCCGCGGGAGTTAGGCGCGCGCCGTTCGCGAATTCGCGCGCGGAGATTTTTTTACGCCCTTCGATTTGCACGGATTCCAGGAGCAGGCGCGTCCCTTCGCCGCAGGCAACATGGAACTCCTTCGCCGCGGCAACGATTTCGCCGGGAGCGATGCTCGCCTCTGCAGTTCCGCCCGCATCGGGACGCCCCCACAAGTGGCACGTCTGCCCACGGAATGTGGAGTACGAGCCGGGCCAGGGCGTGAAACCCCTCATGCGGTTGTAAATTTTGTGCGCCGGTTGCGCCCACTCGATTCGCCCATTTTCCTTTTTCAAGATTGGCGCGTGGGAGGCGTTTTTCTCGTCCTGCGCAACGGGCGAAATTTCTCCGCGATCGAATTGCAGGAGCGATTCGGCGATCACGTCCGCGCCGATGGCGCTCATGCGCGCGGCAAGCTCCGGCGAGGTTTCGTCCGGCCCGATGGGGATTTCGCGGCGCAGGAGCGTTGGCCCGGTATCCATGCCCGCGTCAATCTGCATGGTGGTGAGGCCCGAAACGGTTTCGCCATTGGCGATGGCCCAGTGGATGGGCGCGGCGCCTCGATAACGAGGCAGCAACGACGCGTGCAAATTGAGCCAGCCGAGGCGGGGAATCGTCAAAAGTCGCGCGGGAACAATTTGCCCGTAGGCAATAATGACGACGGCATCGGGCGCGATGCGTTTCAGAAATTCCTGCGAAGAATCGGACTTGATCGTTTCCGGCTGGTAGACATGCAGTTGCAGATCGAGTGCCGCTTCCTTTACCGAAGACGCGCTGACGTGCTGGCCGCGGCCGCGGGGCCGGTCCGGCTGCGTGATGACGGCTTCCACCGAAAATTCCGGACGCTCCGCGAACCGCCGCAGTGAGGGCACTGCGAATTCCGGCGTTCCGCAAAAAACGATTCGCAAGGCGGCCATCGCGGTGACCCGATACTACCAGTCGCCGGTTTTCCGCATTTTGCGGACCCGGCGCTTGATCAGGTCTCTCTTGAGCATGCTGAGATGCTGAATAAAAAGGATTCCGTTGAGGTGATCGATCTCGTGGCAAAAGGCGCGGGCGAGCAGTCCCTCGCCGTGCATTTCATACACTTCACCCTTTAGATTTTGCGCGCGCACGGTCACGTAAGCGGGCCGCAGCACATTCCCGCGAAATCCGGGCAGCGACAGGCAACCCTCTTCCTCGCGCTGGTCGCCTTCCACGTGAATGATTTCGGGATTCGCCAGCACCAGTTTCGCTTCGGGAGTTTTGCCGACGCTGACGTCGATCACCGCAAGTTTCTTCGACAGCCCGATTTGCGTTGCGGCCAGGCCCACGCCCTGGGCCACGTACATCGATTCGAACATGTCCTCGCAGAGCTTGGCGAGTTCGTCGTCGAATTTCTCGACGGCCCTCGTCGACGATTCCAGAACGGCGGAGCCAAATTTTGTAATTGGATAAATCATCTCGGTATTTTACCCGGCCTTTGGGAATACGAACGAACATGAAAATAAAAAATCGGTTTTAAATCCGTGTTCATCCGCGCGCATCCGTGGTTTCAAGTGGTTTCAAAACTCCCTGATCTGCCGCGCGTATCCGTCGAAGTTGCGGCGCATTTCGCCGAGCGAGTCGCCGCCGAATTTTTCGCTCATGGCCTGCGCGAGCACCAGCGAAACCATTGCTTCGCCGACGACTCCGCCGGCGGGAACCACGCACACGTCGGAGCGTTCGTATGCGGCGGAAATGGGCTGCTTCGTCACCATGTCGACCGTGCCGAGCGGTGTGCGCAGCGTGGAAATCGGCTTCAGGTAGCCGCGCACGATCACGTCTTCGCCGTTGGTGATGCCACCTTCGAGGCCTCCGGCGCGGTTCGATGCGCGCGTGAAGCGTTTCGCGGCCGCGTCGTATCCGATCTCGTCCATGACTTCCGAGCCATAAGAAGTCGCCGCCGAGATTCCCGCGCCGATCTCCACGCCCTTCACCGCCTGGATGGACATCACGGCCTGCGCCAGCCGCGCATCGAGTTTTTCGTCCCACTGCGCGTGAGTCCCGAGTCCGGTAAACACGTTGTGCGCCACAACCTCGAAAATGCCGCCCACCGTGTTTCCGGCGCGGTGCACGACGTCCACTTCGCTTTTCATCAGGGCTTCGGTCGCGGCATCGACGCAGCGCAAGGGCGAATCCAGATTCTCGCAGACGGATTGAATTTCGCTCCAAGTGGCCGCGCGCGGCAGGCGCGCCTTGCCCACGGCAATCACGTGGCTGAGTACGCCGCATTCAAACTGGCCGAGCAGCAGCTTGGCAATCGAGCCCGCCGCCACGCGCGCGGCCGTCTCGCGGGCCGATGCGCGCTCCAGAATGTAACGCGCGTCGTGGAAATTGAATTTCATGGCTCCGGCCAAATCCGCGTGGCCCGGCCGAGGCGCGGTCAACCGGCGCTGCGCGCTTTCGGAATCCGGAGGATTTTCAACGGAAAGAGTTTTTTCCCAATTGGCCCAGTCGCGATTCTCAATGCGCAGGGCGATGGGCGCGCCGATGGTTTGTCCGTTGCGCACGCCGGCCAGGAATTCGACGCGGTCCTTTTCGATTTTCTGGCGCCCGCCGCGGCCATGCCCCAGTTGACGCCGGTGCAGTTCCCGCTGCACGAACTCGAAATCAATGGGCACGCCCGCGGGCACGCCGCTGATCCACGCAATCAGCGCCTGACCGTGCGATTCCCCCGCTGTGACATAGCGAATCATGGAAGGCTCGACATTCTAACGGACCTGGCACGGCGCGTAAAGCGGTGAAAGGCGCCGGCGGCAAATGTTAAATTTGGAAACACGTCCCATGACAATCTACTCCCATTCGCTCACGATGCTTGACGTCTCCGGCTGCGGCCAGTAGGCTGTTTCAGAACTGGTCCGCTCGCGAGGGACCCCCTACGATAACCGATGGCGACCACCAACCCCAAACTCCTTGAGCCGAATGCCGTTTCTCTCGCCGACGCCGTCGCTGCGCGAGCGAAGCAGTCGGTCCTGCATGTGCAGGAGTACGCCCTGCTATCGGCGCGCTCGATCGCGAATCTGTTTGGCCCGCCGCGCTATGTTTCCGATATTTTGGAGCAGATGGACATCATCGGAGTTGGATCGCTGCCGATCGTTTTGTTGACCGGCTTTTTCATCGGCGCCGTCATGGTCCTGCAAACGGCCGCGCAATTTCAGCGGTTCGGACAAACGGTGCTCACGGCGGACATGGTTTCGCTGGCGCTGGTGCGCGAATTGGGGCCGTCGATTACCGGTCTGCTGGTGGCGGGGAGGAACGCTTCGGGCATCGCCTCCGAATTGGGATCTATGGTCGTCACCGAGCAAGTGGACGCGATGCGCGCGATGGGCACCGACCCCATCCGAAAACTCGTCACGCCGCGCATGGTGGCGACGGTTCTGATGCTTCCGCTGCTTACGGCTATGGCGGATCTCATGGGGCTGACCGGCGGGTACCTGGTCGCCTCCTTTACTCTTCGGCTCGGCGCGGTCTCATTCTGGACGCGGGCGATGAATATTTTGGAATTTTCCGACCTGATGCAGGGGCTTACCAAACCTCTCGTCTACGGTTTCATCATCGCGACGGTTGCGTGCTATCAGGGATTGAACGTGAAGGGCGGAACGCAGGGAGTTGGACGAGCGACCACGCAAGCGGTGGTTACCGCATCCGTGATCATCCTGATCACCAACTTCTTCCTGACGAAATTGATGCTGTATCTTGCCGGCCACCTGTTCTAGCCATTATTGTAATCGTCCCCGCACGGGGGCCATTTCCATCTATAATCGCCGGGATGAATCCAGCGTTGGTGCGGCGACAGCGCGGACGCATCCTTTCATGACGCATCCTTTCATCATGGGCGCGAACGCGGCCGGCGAACCCGTTCTTTCCCTCAAAGATATCGGCATTGGTTTCGACAAAGGAAACGTGCTGAACGGCCTTTCGTTTTCCGTCGCTCCGGGCGAGACCAAAATTTTAATTGGCGAAAGCGGATCGGGGAAAAGTCTCATTCTGAAATTGGCCGCGGGGCTGATTCAGCCGGATTCGGGAACGGTGCTCATGCTGGGCCAGGATCTGGGCCGCATGTCGGAAAGGGAATTGCTCGCCTTCCGCCGAAAAATTGGATTTGTGTTTCAGGAGGGCGCGCTGTTTGACTCGCTCACGGTCGCTGATAACGTGGCCTACTGCCTGCGCGAAGAGGGCGTGGAGGAAGAGGAGATTGAGCTTCGCGTTCGTGAATCCCTGCGATTCGTGGAAATGGAAGATACTCTGGAGAAGCTGCCCCCGGAACTGTCGGGCGGCATGAAGCGGCGAGTCTCGATCGCGCGCGCTCTCGTGACACGGCCGCATGTGGTCCTTTATGATTCGCCAACGGCGGGCCTCGATCCGGTGACCGCGCAAACGATCATCACGCTGATTCTGCGGTTGCGCGACACGCAAGGCGTGACGGCCGTGCTCGCCACGCATCGCTTGCAGGATGCTTTCGGCTTGGAGAATTACAGGTTTGACGGGGACGCCGGCCGGGTTGTGCCGGTCGCGCACAATGGAGCTTCGCGGGCCCCCGGCGCGCCGACGAATTTCGTCGTACTTCGCGACGGTAAAGTCTATTTCGAGGGGAGTCCGCCGGAACTGGCGAACACAACCGACGAGTATTTACGACGTTTTTTGTTGTAATTTGGAGTCTGCTGTACCGGACTTTGTCGAGGAGGGGCACCGATGGCGCATCACAAGCAACTGACATGGACCGATCTACGAGTCGGATTATTTTCGCTGGCTGGAGCCGTTTTGGTGGCGGTGGTCATTTTCTACGTGACGGGTGGCGGCGGTTGGGGACCGAAGTACCGCCTGCGCGCGTACCTGCCCGAAGTGGACGGACTCACCATCGGCGCGCCCGTCCGCGTGGATGGCGTGGAAGTCGGCAACGTGGAACAGATTTCCATCGCCGTGCCAAAGCCGGGCGAGCCGTCGTCGAAAGAGAAGAACATCGAAGTCGATATGCGCATCCGGAAAACGTTTCAGTCCTACATCCGCTCGGACTCCTCCGCGGGGCTCATAACCGAGGGACTGCTTGGCGACCGGTATGTGGACATCGACCGCGGCTACGTCGGCAGCGTCCTGCAGAACGATCAGGAAATTCCCGGCCGGGAAGAGGTGGCCCTGAAGCAAGTCGTGGCGCGCAGCGCGGACCTGATGGGAAACCTGAACGCCATCACGATACAAGCCAACGCCGTGCTGACCGATGTGCGGAGCGGGCGCGGGTCGCTCGGAAAATTCATGGTCGACGAAACTGCCTACGATCGCCTGAATAGATCCCTCATGAACCTTGACCGCATGATGGCCGACATTCAGGCTGGCAAGGGAACCCTGGGGAAACTCGCCAACGACGACGAAATGTACAATCACGCGAATTCCGTCGCGGAGCGGCTCGATAACGTGCTCGAAGCCGTCCAGACCAAGCAAGGCACGCTCGGCAAGCTTGTGTACGAGGACGATATTCACGACAGCGCGAAAAAACTGATCGACAACAGCAACGCTTTTTTTGCGGATGTTCGGGACGGCAAGGGCACGCTTGGAAAACTCGCCACGGATGACTCGCTGTTCGTGCAGTACAAGCGGGTGGGCGAAAATCTGTCCACCGCCACGGAAAAACTCAATTCCAACGAGAATACGATTGGGAAATTCTTCACGGATCCGAAGTTTTATGACAACGCCACGGGCGTGGCCGGGGATATGCGCCTGCTCATTAGTGATTTCCGCAAGAATCCTAAAAAATTCCTGCACGTGACGTTTTCGATTTTCTAGCGCGATGGCTCGGGGGAATCGGCCGGCAGGCGGAACGCATGGAACGTGGCCGCGAGCGTCATGACGGCCCCAGCGAGAAAAATCCGGCCGGGAGCGAGATGCGCGGCCGAGGAAAGCGCGAAATAAACTCCCGCGGCGAGGAAGACGCCGATGAACGAGAGCAGATTTGCGGCGGCGATGACTCCGCCCTTGTGCTCGGGCAAAGGGCGACGCTGAATGAGTGCGTTGAGCGGGACGGCGTAGAAGCCTCCGAAAAATCCAAGCAGGCAAAGATCCGCGCGCGCGGGCCAAACCCCGAGGCCCGGCCGCGAAACCAGAAAACCGAACACCGCCATTCCCATCGCGCCCAGAGGAACCAACCGGCACTCGATCTTGCCGCGTGAAAGATAGCCGGCGGCGAGGCTGCCCGTTCCGATGCCGATTCCCACGGCGGCTTGCAAATAACTGATCTGCGTTTCGTCCACGCGCAGGACATCGTGCCCATAAACGACAATAACAAATTGCAGGAGCGCCGCGAGAAACCACAGATACGTATTGCCTATGACCGACCAGCGGAGCAAGCGGTCCTTCGCAATGATACGAAGCTGACCGGCGAAATCGGTGAAGGGATTCGCCCGCAATTGGCGCGCGGGATCGGCGGCCGGCACGCGGGAAATACCCAGGCTTGCCACCAGCCCGAACACCGTGAAGCCGAGAAGAATCGCGCCGGACCAGATTTGCCGCCCGCGAAACGCGGCCGCGAGAAAGCCGGCGGCCATGGTCGCCGTGATGGCCGCGAGAAACGTGCCCAGCTCGATCACGCCGTTTCCCCACGAGAGTTTTGTTTCGGGCAGCAACTCGGGGAGCAGTCCATATTTCGACGGTCCGAACAACGCGCCTTGCGTGCTGAGCAGAAAAACCGCGGCCGCCTCCATCAGCAGGTTGCCGAGCGCGAGCGACGCGAGCGCGAATAGCATGACGCCAATTTCAAATATCTTCGTGCCGATCGTGACGGACCGCTTGCTGTAGCGGTCCGCCAGAAATCCTCCCATGAGCGAAAATAAAATGTACGGCAATGCAAACAGCGCGCCCACCAGCAGAATAAGACGGTCACGCACATCGAACGCAAAGTCTCGTTCCACGACCAGATAGATCACAAGGAACTTCAGCGCATTATCGTTGAACGCGCCCTGAAATTGCGTGGCGATCAGGCTCCAGAATCCGAGCCGCCAGTTGGAGCGAGCTTTTGGCATGGGCAATTCCGGCGCATTCCAGCCCGCATCCACACCGCGCTCCGAGCCGCCGCTGGATGAGGTTTCCGCGTTTGCCGCCGAATCGTCTTTGGGAGCGTTGGACATGTGTTGGCGCGAGATATCGCCGCGTGGATCGGGCGGCCCCTTCGCGTGATGCGCAGTGTAGACACGGAACGCCCGTCGAGCAAGGCTTTGGCAACCGCCTCGTGTCGTGTAGAATCTAGGGCACGCCGGAGTGGCGGAATGGCAGACGCGGCGGACTCAAAATCCGTTGTTCGCAAGGACGTGTGGGTTCGACTCCCTCCTCCGGCACCAATTTTTCGATGCTTTTCCCACACGTGAACTCGCGTTCTTCAGCGGGACGCAGATCTAGCCTGACCTTCTCACCACCGGAACGGGACCGCGCCGCTTCAATGCTCAAACGGTGCGTTCTGGCAAGGTGACCCAACCGGAATGACTTCCCTATCTCCAAGCACAGTTGGCACGAATTGCCTTGGAGCAAACCTGGGAACGCCAATCTCCTGATTGGCGTTTTGCCACGCGCCAATCAGGAGATTGGCGTTCCCAGGAAACATACAATTTCGTGAGAAATGCGGGCTAAGTGTTCAATTGCGAACAGATGTTGATGTTGGGTTCAGACATAATTATTGACGTGGAACTGCAGGAATTCCAGATTGAAGCTCTTTTACAAGAGGCTATATTCTGAAGAAATGCACGACAAGTGAGGACACAAAAATATGAGTAGATACATTACGTGCATCGCCGCCCTCGCACTGACACTAACGATCCCTGCGGTCGCCGCGCAGCACAACACCACGGCAGTGTCCGCTACTGACAAGGCCACGCCACACTTTAAGGGCGACAACCTGGCGAAAAACGCCAAGATCAGCCTGAAGGAGGCGCGGGCCATCGCTTTGAAGTCCTCGCCTGGCAAGATTACGGATGAGGAGCTAGAAGTGGAAAAAGGCGGAAGCGGCCTACGTTACTCCTTTGATATCAAGCAAGGCTCCGTTATGCGCGAAGTAGGCGTGGATGCGAAAACCGGCAAGGTCCTGGAAGATTCCAAGGAAGGGCCGAACCCCGATTAACCTCAATGGAAGCGCCGCGGCCTGGCTGGCTCCATTTAGCTTCATGCGGTCGGTGGCGGGGCGGCGGGGACCCAAAATGGAAATCCCGGTTTCCTCTGTTTGCGGAGTTGTGTGGAGACTTATCAAGGCAAACCGATCTCGATATCTGGCTCGCTAGGACGCGTTCTTGATTGTCGCGCTCCTTACTAGCTTGGCCGCTCAAGCGGCGCAGACGGCTCCCACAGCATCGGTGCCTGCGCCATCTGATGCGAACGGCAAAAAACTGCGCGCGGCGACCGAACCGTTCGAGAATTTGACGGAAATTTCTTTCAGCGCGGCTTGGGCAAGAATCGACAAAGCCGTCGGCGTGGCATCAGCAGCCGCCGGAGGAGTGCGCGGATCGCTATCTCTCGAAAACTTCTTCTCAACGCACCTTGGCTGCAGGTACTGCAGAAGTCCTGTGACACGGGTTTCTTGTGAGATCGAAACCGCATACTTGGGACAATTCTCGCCGTGTTGTGTGTCCTCTGGCTTCTTGGCATGGTCATTTCTTAAACACTTAGAGGATTCAACCACGTTCTGCTGCTCATCGCGTTGGCCATCTTTGTAATCAATTTGATTCAGGGCCGAAAACGCATGGTCTGGTTGTGAAAGGGAAGATGATAAAACCGATTATTGTGATTCTGCTTTGCTTGCTCTCTGGTGCTGGCGTCGTAAACGCGCAGATGGACCCGTACTTCTCGACCATCAGTCATCCTCTTTCGCAGGACACCATGATGATTATGGCGCTTTCGGACTTCCAGTCCGCGCGATCCACCAACAATTTCTTCACCGGCATGGGTATGGTGCAGTATGGCCTCACTCCCCGCTGGACGGTGGGGTTCATGGCGGAGGGGCAGAAAATCTTCGGTTTGCCGACCACCTACGGCGGGCTGCGGATCAATAGTTACTTTCGCGTTTTACCACACGACCACCTGCTGAATTTCACCCTCTACGGCGAGTACGAAGGCCTTAATGGGGCGGCGTTGTACAAAATGGAGGTCGCCGGATTCGGCGGCGAAGACTTGAATGAGCCTTTGGCGCTCGCGCGGCGCACGCCCGTCCGCACTTTCGAGCAGCGAGCCATCATGTATCACGATTGGGGACGCGTTAACTTGACGTTCAACTTCATCAACGAGACCAGTCTGGAAAGCGGCGGCAACGACTTCGGCTATGCCTGGGGCGTGTTTCGGCAGGCATCCTATATGTCAATGGAACCGGGCAAAGATATGGCCGGAATGGCGGCCATGCCGAAAAAGAAAGCGCCTCCGGTGCTCTCGCTTCAACGGCTGGGCTATGGCCTCGAGATGATAGGTGCGCTCGGCAACACTGATCAATTCGGCTTCTACTGGCAACGCCAGCAGCACTATGTGGGTCCTGTTTTCAACTATTCCCTGTCGAAACACTGGACCGTTCACGTCGAGCCGTCATTTGGACTCTCCGACGTAAGCGATCCGTTTACGCTGCGAATGGGGGTCGGATATTCGATCGACCACCTTCTACATCGGCGATCACCGACTCCGTGAGCGACGATGCAGGCTTGGCTCTGTCCAGGGGGAGTCGAAACGAGTCATGGTTTTTGCAGTAGCGCTGACCCGGTTTTTATCAGCAATCGATTTGAGAACACCTAGGAGATGAAGAAATGACAATGAAAAAACTGCTGCTTGTGCCGATTCTCGCATTATTACTAATGGGCTTTCACGGCGCACCACTGCAAGCCCAGGATGCCATGCAAAGTTCCGGCATGGACATGAAAAACATGAAATCGCAGATGGAACAGATGCATGCGCGGATGGACCAGATGCAGACCCTAATGAAGGACAATATGGCTAAAATGGTTGCCGCCGATGCCGCCATGAAGAG
>PLUM01000018.1:5747-83150 GCA_003165465.1 Acidobacteriota bacterium | reverse complement strand
CAGCCTCTTTAGCCGCTGGCTCTTTTGAAGTCGAGTTGCCACACAGGTTCTGAAGCCTGTGCCACGCAAACCTACGGGTTAGCGTTTTCGCTTGGGACGGCGTTGCGATCTTTTGCGGGCGCGCGATTTTGCGGGCTGCTTGCCGGCGGCGAGTTCGCGGCGTCGGGCCGCCGCCCATCCGGGTTTGTTCACCTGATGCCCTCGCGCGACGCCCAGCGCATCGGGCGGAACGTTTTTCGTGATCACCGAGCCTGCCCCGATGTACGCGCCATCGCCCACGCGTACGGGCGCGACCAGCGCCGTATCGCTGCCGATGAAGACGCGTTTTCCGATGGTCGTGGGATTCTTGTTCACGCCATCGTAATTGCACGTGATCGTGCCCGCGCCGATATTCGTGCCCGCGCCGATGCGCGCGTCGCCCAGATACGTCAGGTGCATGGACTTCACGCCTTCGCCGAGCACGCTCTTTTTCACTTCCACGAAATTTCCCACACGCGCGTTGTCCTCCAGGCGCGCGCCGTCCCTAAGATGCGCGAACGGTCCAACCTGCGTGCCGCGCGAAAGGTGGCTCGCGGAAACAATCGTGTAGGGTTTCACGAGCACGTTGTCTTCGAGCACGGCGTCGGACAGAATGCTGCCCGTGCGGATCGTGCAGCCCGAGCCGATGCGCGTTTTCCCGAGAAGTTGCACGCATGGCTCGATGCGCGTATCAGCGCCCACCGCCACTTCGGGATCGATCAGCACCGTCTCCGGCAATTCAATCGTCACGCCCGCGTCCATGATGGCCGCGCGCTTGCGCCGGCGAAACACGCTGTCGACGGCCGCGAGGTCGGCGCGCGTGTTGCAGCCGAGGACTTCATCCGGGTCCGATGCGAGGACGGCTTGCACGGTTTCGCCCTTCCCGCGCAACACCGCGATGGCGTCGGTCAGATACAGTTCCTTGTGCACGTTCTGGGGCTTGAGCGCCGCAAGGCACGGCCAGAGTTTTTCTAGGGTGAAGCAGTAGATGCTGGAATTGATTTCGCGAATCGCGCGTTGCTCTCCCGTGAGCGCCGAATCCTCCACGATCGCGGCCACGGAGCCGTCTCCCTGGCGGACGATGCGCCCGTAGCCCGCCGGATTTTCGATTTCCGCGGAAAGAATTGTGGCGGCGGCGCCGCTTTCGCGGTGCGCCCGCGCGAGTGCGGCAAGGGTTTCCGTGCGGATGAGCGGCGCGTCGCCCGGCAAAAGAATCGCAAATTTCGCGCGCGAGGAGATGGCGCGACGCGCCACGAGCATCGCGTGGCCCGTGCCGCGCTGCGGTTCCTGCAACGCGCTTTTGATGCCGAGCGGCGCGAGCGCGGCGTTCACGTCCCCGGCCTGATACCCGACGACCGCGACAATCTCGCGCGGCTTGAGCGGCTGGCAGGCGCGCACCACGTGCTCGACGAGCGGGCGCCCGCCCGCGCGATGAAGCACCTTGGCCAGAGCGGACTTCAGCCGCGTGCCTTTTCCAGCGGCCAGGATCACAATCGTCAAATCGGTGTTTGCCATGCCTGCATTGTCATCGTTTCCGCGCAAATTGACAATGCGGGGGAAGGGCAAAAGGTGCGAATCGAATACTTCATCCTCGACCGCATGACCGGATGAGCGGCGCGGCTTCAGAGCCTGTGCGGCAACTCAACTCCGGAAGAGCCGGGTGCCCCACCCTTCGCAAAAGGCGCGAAGGATGGGGCCGTGACGGAGGATCAACGCAGGAAACGGGAAGTAGGGAGCAAGACCCCCACCCTTCGCAAAAGGCGCGAAGGATGGGGCAGCCACGGAAATAGAGAGATTCCTCGAACGTTACGACAGGGCTGAAGCCCGTGCCCCGCAAAGATTATCCGGTTGCCGCACAGGCTCTTCAGCCTGGCTGCCGCGCTTCCCACCCGCGCGGGGTTGTGCTATAACCATCGGGCTGTGGAGAGGGATGCAGACCGGGATCGTGGCGCGCAGTGCGCGGATTTAAGCGCGGAACAACAGCCCGCGGAGCAACCCATGTGTTTTTGCCCGGTTTGTTCCGAGCGCCTGGAGTCCAAGCGTTGCAAGCTGGTTTGCGGGAAGTGCGGGTATTACCTGTCGTGCTCGGACTATTATTGACGCCCGTTTTTCCGGGCACTGGAATTTTAAGTCATCAAGAAAACTCTAGTCAGGAGGATCGACCGTGGCTCTGAAAATGACGGACCGGGTTGTGGATGGAGTGGCAGTCGTGGGGATCGATGGGCGCATCGTGCTCGGCGAAGAAAGCAACGCGCTGCGCGAAAAAGTGAAAGCGCTGTTAGCCGCCGGCCAGAAAAAAGTCGTTCTCAACATGAACAATGTTACGTATATCGACAGCTCGGGGCTGGGCGCGCTGGTTGCCGCGCATACCAGCGCACGCTCGCAAGGGGCGTCCCTGAAGCTCTGCCATTTGGGATCGAAGTTTCAGGAAATCCTGCAGGTGACAAAGCTGGTTACCGTGTTTGAAGTTTTTCCCACGGAAGCCGCGGCCATCGCCAGTTTTTCCAAGTAACGCCGGTAACGAAGGAAATTTAATGGCATCGCCGGTCTCTGGCCGACGATGCCATTTTTTGTTTTGTGGAAGCGGCGCGATCGACACAAGAAATTCGATGGATGAAATGTAATGCAGGGTTAGAGTAGCGCCGGCGTCCCGCCGGCAGGTTTTCACGATCCACAAACAAGGCAAACCCTGCCGGCGAGACGCCGGCGCTACGAAAATCCCGTGTTTCTCTCCAACTCAACCGCTTTGGTTCCACCGTCCGGAATTGCGGCGAGAAACGGAATCTTACTCGTTCACGCGGTACATCGTGATTCCACTCATCAGCTTGGGAAAAAAATCCGTGGATTTCTGCGGCAGGACTTCGCCGCCCATGGCCATTTCGGCCACGGTTTCCACGCTCACCGGGTTCAGCAGAAAGCAAATCTGCGCGCGACCCGCATCCACTTCGCCGATGGCCGTGTCCATTTCGCGTTCGTAGGTGATGTTTTTCTCGGTCTTCACGGCGTCCTGCGTGATCTTCAGTCCCCGTTCGAGAATCAGTCTGTGCAGCAGAACCACGTCCAGCCGCCGCTGCGCCGGTGAAACTCCATGCAATAGCGCGTCCAGGTTCGCTTCCTTCTTCAGCACGAAAATGTGAAACGCTCCGCCTCCCGCGTACGCGCCAATCGCGCGCTGCGCCAGTCCCGCCAGCAGATCGCGCCGGAACTGTTCGTACGCCCGTGGACGTTCCGCGCTGCCGGCAAACGGATAGGAGCGCGCGTCGAACGCATCGGCCAGCGCGGCGCGGAATCCCTCCAGCGAAAAATTCGGCACGTTGGCGACCACGCGGTGCGTCGGCAGAATCGTCAAGCCTTTTCCCGCCGTGTTGAAGAGCGTCATCATCACTTTTTCGTAGGGCGCGTTCGGGTCCACGCGGCCGGCGCGCGCGCGGCGTTCGTCGCGGTAGGCCATCGCGGTTTCATAGCGATGGTGGCCGTCGGCGATCACGAGTTTCTTGTCTGCCATTTCGCGCCGGATCGTCTCGATGGTTTGCGTGTCGGTCACGGGCCACAATTTATGCACTACGTCGTACTCGTCGCGCAGCTCGACGGTCGCCTTGATTCCGGTCGCCGAGTCCAGCAGGGCGTCGACGCGCCCGGCGGGATCGCTGTACAGCATGAAGAGCTGCCCCGTGTGCGTCTGCGTGTGCCGCAACAATTCCATGCGATCCGCTTTTGGCCCGGACAAGGTCTGCTCGTGGCGAAAAACCACGCCCGCCGAGTAGTCCTCGATGCGCCCGGCGGCAATGAAACCCTTGCGCGTGCGCCGCTCGCTCGTCCCCGGCACGGTGTACTCCTGAAAATAGGCGTACAGCGAAGGCGCGGCATCCTGCACGATCACCTTGGCGCGAATCCACTCGTCCAGAAGTTTCTCGGCGCGAGTGTACACGTTGTCCGCGGGAGTGTCTTCGGCCCGCGATTTTCCCTTTTCGATGGGAATCAAATTGTAGGGGCTTGCCGCCGCGTATTTCTCCACCATGGCCGGCGTAATTTTGTCATAGGGTTGCGTCAGCACTTTTGCCGGGTCCGCCAGAGCCGGATTGTAGCGATACGCTCGAAAAGGAAAAATCTCCGCCATGCTCACTTCCTCCTGTTGGAAAAAAACTCGTTGCGCCCACGTTCCCGATACGCATCTCGCCGGGACTTTGCCGCCTTGAACTGCAAACTTCTATATTACAATTATTATTTCATGGAGCGCCGGACAAGATTCATGAAGGACATTACCAATCGTTTTTCCGAAGTGCGCGCGTTGATCTTCGATCTGGACGGCACGCTGATCGATTCCAAGCTCGACCTGGCCCTGTGCGTGAACGCCACGCTCGCGGAACTGGGGAGAGCGCCGCTGGACCACGAGACGATTTTCAGCTACGTGGGGCAGGGCGCTCCCTGGTTGATCGCTCGCGCCCTTGGCGGCGACGCTTCGGAAGAAGACTGCCAGCGCGGCCTGGATTTCTTCATCAAGTATTATTCCGAGCACAAGCTCGACAATACCAAGTTGTATCCCGGCGCGCGCGAAACGCTCGACGCGCTCAAGGGAATGCCCATGGCCGTTCTCACCAATAAGCCCGTGCGCATCAGCCGCATCATTATTCAGGAACTGGGCATCTTCGAGCACTTTCGCTTCGTGTACGGCGGCAACAGCTTCGATCGCAAGAAGCCGGACCCGATGGGCGCCACGTCCATCCTGCGCGAATTCGGCGCCTTGCCCACGCAAGTGATGCTCATCGGCGATTCCGAAATCGATGTGCAAACCGCGCGCAATTCCGGCACCTGGGCCGCCGGCGTAACCTACGGATTCGGCAGCCACCGCCTCGCCGAATTTCCGCCCGACATTCTCGTCGATAACCTCACCGAACTGCTGCCGCACCTGACCAGCCCGCCCGCGCCCAATCGCCGCTAGCTCGCACGTTTCACGAGCTCTGGATGTTAAGTAGCACAGGCTTCAGCCTGTGTTCTTTTGATTTTTGCCAGTCAAAACTCTCCGCCTGCCTTCTTCTGACACTTGTGCGCGCACAAATCAAACCACACAGGCTGAAGCCTGTGCCACTGAAATCCGCCCGCTCTTTGAGCGGTGCGCGTGCGACCAACCGAATAGCGATTGCGATCTTCCATTCCGCATCGGCAGCATTTGCAAAAGTAGTGCTGCCGCGATTGCCTCATGCGTTATACTGCCGCAACTTTACATTGAGGGAAGCCTATGTCGATTCTCCCCGGCAGACGTCTAGGGCCATACGAAATCCTCTCGGCGATTGGCGCGGGCGGCATGGGCGAAGTATACAAAGCCCGCGATACGCGCCTCGACCGAATTGTCGCGATCAAAGTTTTGCCGACGCATCTCGCGGAACGCCCGGAATTGCGCGAGCGCTTCGAGCGCGAAGCGAAAACCATTGCCAGCCTGAATCATCCGCACATCTGCACGCTCTACGATACCGGCCATCAGGACGACACAGATTTTCTGGTGATGGAATATATCGAGGGGGAGACATTGGCGCAGCGCCTGGTGAAAGGCGCGCTGCCGATTCAACAGGTGTTGCAGTATGCGATCGAAATCGCCGACGCGCTGGACAAGGCGCACAGAAGAGGCATCACGCATCGCGACCTGAAGCCGGGCAACNNCGCGATCTGAAGCCGGGCAACATCATGCTCACGAAGTCGGGGACAAAGCTGCTCGACTTCGGCCTGGCAAAACTGAAGCAGGAGGTTGCACCAGCAAATGTGACGCTTTCGCAACTTCCCACGATGAACGACCCGTTGACGGCGCAGGGGACCATCATAGGAACAGTGCAATACATGGCCCCGGAACAGCTCGAAAACAAGGAAGTGGATGCGCGCACCGACATCTTTGCGTTTGGCGCGGTGGTGTACGAGATGGCGACGGGCAAGAGGGCGTTTGAGGGAAAGAGCCAGGCGAGTTTGATTGCGGCGATATTGGAACGCGAACCTCCCTCCATGTCTTCGCTTCAACCGATGACGCCTCCGGCGCTGGACCGCGTAGTGAAAAAATGTCTCGCCAAGGAGCCAGAGAAAAGATGGCAGGCAGCCAGTGATGTCTGCGACGAATTGAAGTGGATCGCCGAGGGAGGCTCGCAGGCGGGAGAAGCGGGGCGCGTTCCGGCCGGGAGCAGGAGATGGGAGCGCGCGAGTTGGCTGTTGGCCGCCACGTTTTTTCTGTTGATGATAGCTGGCGGCACCGCTTGGTGGGAGGCAAGCAACAGGCGTCCGCCTCCGATGTATTTCCACACTTCGGTGCCGTTTCCCGCGAACGACCTGGCTTTGTCGCCAGACGGACGAATGCTGGCGATGATCGCCTATTCCGCGCAGGTGAACAACTACGTCCTCTGGACGTATGAAGTCGGAGGACGGCAGACCAGTTCGTTGGGAGGGACGCAAGGAGCGTCCTACCCGTTTTGGTCGCTAGACGGCAAACTTATCGGGTTCTTCGCTGACGGCAAACTCAAGAAGGTGGATGTGTCGGGAGGACAGGTTCAGGTGCTCTGCGATGCGCCCAACGGACGCGGCGGCACGTGGAACCGGGACGGAGTCATCGTGTTCACCCCTGACGCATTCGGAGGATTGTCCCGAGTGTCTTCCTGGGGAGGCTCTCCCGTTGAAATGACCAAGCCGGACCCGACACGCGCTGAAACCAGCCATCGCTGGCCGATGTTCCTGCCGGACGGGAAGCATTTTCTTTATTTGGCAGCGAATTTCAGCGGACAGTTAGAAAATAACGCGATCTTCCTGGGCTCGCTGGATTCGCAGGATAGACGCTTGCTGGTGAGCACAAGCGCGAACGCGGCCTATGCGGAGCCAGGCTACCTGCTATACCTGCGGGACAAAACACTGGTGGCGCAGCCGTTCGACCGGCGACACTACATTTTGAGCGGAGAGCCGCACACCTTGAGCGACGAAGTGCTCTACTTCCCTGCGGTGGACAGGGCTGTGTTCAGTGTCTCCAGTGAGGAGGTTCTGGTCACACAAACGGGAAAAGGCGCGTCCATTTCACAGTTGACGTGGTTTGACCGGAGCGGAAAGCAGTTGGGCACGGTCGGGATGCCCGGGTCGTACGACAACGTGCGTCTCTCGCCGGACGGGCGCAGGGTCGCCGCAGACCAAACCGACCCGGACGGACGGAACATTGATATTTGGATACATGAGCCGACCCGGGATGCGACGACGCGGCTGACGTTCGATCCGGCGCTGAATCAGGCGCCTATCTGGAGTCCCGATGGAAAGCAGATCCTGTTCGGTTCGAATCGCCACAAGGGCGACTTCCGCCTTTACCTGAAGAACGCTGATGGTTCCGGCCCCGAGGAAGAGGTGGCCGATCTCGGCGCCGGTTTGCAGGTCTATGCCTGGGACTGGTCGCGCGACGGCAAGAACGTACTGGTCAGGAAGGGAAACGAGCTGTGGCACCTCTCCTGGCCGGAGCGCGTAGCCAAGCCGCTGTTGCAGGCAAAGTGGACGGTGCAGAACGCACAATTTTCCCCCGATGGCCGATGGATGGCCTACGCCTCGAATGAGACGGGGAGCATGGAGATCTACGTGTCCCCTTTTCGGGGTGGCACGGGCAAATGGCAGGTGTCTAGCGCAGGGGGACAGGAGCCGAGATGGCGCCAGGACGGCAAGGAGTTGTTCTACCTATCGGCGGAAGGAAAGATGATGGCAGTCGCGGTGAAGTCGGGCACCAGCTTCGAAGCTGGCTCTCCGGCCGCGCTGTTCCAGACCCACCGGCGGCAGCCGGTTTCCTCGCTGGATCGCTTCTCGTACGATGTGAGTGGCGACGGGCAGAGATTCCTGATTGCCACGAAGGTGGACGAAGCCAATGCCGCGCCGCTCTCTGTCATTCTTAACTGGGCTTCGGAGATGGAGAAATAGACGAAAGCCGACGCCGAACAGGAACAAGCCACAACGCAAATCAACGTCGTCCTGAACTGGTTTGAAGAGTTGAAGCAGAAAGTTCCTGCGGGGAAAAAGTGATGGCGCTCGCTTCCGGCAAACCATCTCGCGCTATGCTGCTTTCTCGCTGCACGGCGGTGGACCGGGTGCTTTTCAGTAGCACATGCTTCAGCCTGTGTGGTTTGCGTTGGCATCGCACAAAGTCAAAAGAACACAGGCTGAAGCATGTGCTACTCAAGACGGCCGTGGACTGAAGTGCGATTCGATGCATTCCGGGCGGCGCAAAACCACTCCCAGGTGAGAGAGAGTCCTTCCTCAAATCCGATGCGCGGGTGATAGCCAAGAATATCTTGCGCGAGGGCGATGTCCGCCTGCGAATCGCGGATGTCTCCCTCGCGCGGCGGCGCGTATTTCGCACGGGCGGGCCGGCCCGTGATTTTTTCGAGCAGCGCGAGTGTTTGGTTTAGCGTGCAGCGGTTTCCGGTGCCGATGTTGATGGCCAGGCCGGGCGCGCGCTTTGCTTCGGCGGCCAGTAAAATCGCTTCCACGACGTTTCCCACGTACACAAAATCGCGCGATTGCTCGCCGTCGCCGAACACCGTGGGTTGCGTTCCCTCCAGCAGGGCCGCGTTGAATACCGAGAGCACGCCGGAGTATGGCGAGCCGGGATCCTGCCTCGGCCCGAAGACGTTAAAGTAACGCAGCGCGACAAATTCGAGCGCGTACAATTCCTGAAACACCCGGCCATAGGCCTCGCCCACCTGCTTGGAAACGCCGTACGGAGAAATCGGCGCGAGCGCGGCGCTCTCCCGGATCGGCAGCTCGGAAGTTTTTCCGTAGACCGCGCAGGAGCTGGCAAATACCACGCGCTTTACATGTGCGTCGCGCGCCGCCACCAGAACATTCAGCGTGCCATCCACGTTCGCGAGATTTGTCTCGATCGGATCCTTTACCGAACGCGGCACCGATGTCTGCGCCGCGAGGTGAATCACGCAATCCGCCGCGCGGCACGCCTCGCGCACGGCGTCCAGATTCGTAATGCTGTTTTGCATCAACTTTATTTTTGCGCTTGCTTGGGAGAGGTTTTCCACTTTGCCCGTGGATAAATCGTCCAGCACCACCACTTCATGGCCGCGGCGCACCAATTCGTCAACCGTATTCGAACCGATGAACCCCGCCCCTCCGGTCACCAAATA
Organism: Acidobacteriota bacterium; assembly: GCA_003165465.1. Lineage (GTDB taxonomy): Bacteria > Acidobacteriota > Terriglobia > Acidiferrales > UBA7541 > Palsa-360. The sequence continues at coordinate 74,001 of PLUM01000018.1, read as the reverse complement.
GCGCATCCGTTTCCCCTCTCCGATTCCGATCCAAAATAACCGATTGCCGGATTTATCTATTCTTGAATGACTTGGCGGTCGCAACCCGCATCTAAACTCAAGTCTCGACACAACTGGTTTCCAGGCCGTTTTTTCTGTACCCTCGATATAGCGTGCATCCCGGGCGGCATCATATCGCCCAAGAGGGCATGCTGGAAAGGACTGGCCCGGACAGGCTTCGCCGCTCCTCGCCAATCCAATGTTGAGCATACATTGTTGAGCATACGCTGTTGAGCATACGCGCAAACGTTCATCGCTTCGTTTCCGTGGCGCCGCTGCCGGCCTTTGCGCTGGTTGCGATGCTGGCGCTCGCTTCCCTGGGCCTGGCGCAGCAATCCAAGCGCCCGAAGTCCCGCGCCAAATCGCCGGCGGCTCCCGCAACGCCTGCGCTGGCTTCCGTGCCGTTTCAGTCGGGAGAAAGCCTCGAATACCGCGTGCTGTTCTCGAAATATTCGGTGAATGCCGCGAAAATCGAAACCAGCGTGATCGAGCAGCGGAGTTTCTTTGGTCATCCCGCGTGGCATTTTCGCGCCAGCGCGCACACGATCGATACCATGCGCACGCTCTTCCCCATCGACGACGAGTTTGATTCGTACACCTCCGCCGCCAATCTATTTTCCCTGCAATTTGAGATGTATCTGCACGAACAAGGGAAGTCGCAAACGAATGTGTATCGCATGACGGGCGAAGGCGATCCGGCTCCGAACAATGTCACGGCGCTGCGTGTCGCTCCAGGCACTCGCGACGCGATCGGTTTTCTGTACGATTTGCGCTCCGCGGATTGGCAACGCACGCCGGAGTTGCGCGCGCCCGTATTCGATGGCCACCGCCTCTATGACGTCGTTGCGCGCATCGATACACCACAAGGCAATATCGTGGTTCCCGCTGGAACTTTGCCCGCATTTCGCGTGGCCATCCGTCTGTTCGATCACGGCAAGGAACTGACGGACACGCGCTTGTGGGTATGGATCGAGAGAGATGCGCCGCACGCGCCCGTGCTGGTCGAGGCCGAAATCCCCTTCGGTACCGCGCGCATCGAACTCACGCATTTACCCTGAAGAGCGTTTTCTTTAATTGTGGATGGACGATGTGTGGCGGCGCGGGCTTCAGCCTGCGGGGGTTAGCCTCCGCCAGGCCTAAAACCCGCAGGCTGAAGCCCGCGCTACTTTACACCTGCACGATTTTATTGCGATTCCGCGAAATGCGCCGCGTGGCGTTGCGCGCATCGATCACGAGCTGCGAGGACTCGACAATCATCTGGTAATCGTAACTGGTGTGATCGGTGGCGATCATGACGCAGTCGTATCCGGCCAGGGTTTTGCTGTCGATAGCCACCGATTTCATTCCCTGGAAATTGTAGTGGCGCAGCTTGGGAATCTGCGGGAAATACGGATCGTTGTAATCCACCTTGGCGCCGCGCAGGGTCAGCTGTTCGATGATTTTCAGCGACGGAGATTCGCGCATGTCGTCCACGTCCTTCTTGTACGCCACGCCCAGCACCATGATCCGCGAACCCTTGATCGATTTTTGACGCTCGTTCAGCGCCGCCGCCGTCGCATCCACCACGTGATAGGGCATTGCCGTGTTCACTTCCCCGGCCAGCTCGATGAACCGCGTGGCAAAATCGTACTCGCGCGCTTTCCATGACAAATAGAACGGGTCCACCGGAATGCAGTGCCCGCCCAGGCCGGGCCCCGGATAAAACGGCATGANNGACCAGGGCGATGTTCACGCAGCGGAAGATATTTTCGAGTAGCTTGGTCATTTCCGCGGCCTGCGTCGAGCTTACGGGAATGACCTTGGCCACGACCTGTGTGTAAAGCGCCTGCGCCGCGCGGCAAGACGGAGGATTCACGCCGCCCACGACTTTGGGAATCTGCGCGAGGCCGTATTGCTTGTTGCCCGGATNNCCGGATCCTCGCGCTCGGGCGAAAACGCCAGGAAAAAATCCGTTGCGATCAGTTCGTGGTCCGGCCCGTGCGCGACGGGGCACTTCATTCCCGTCTGTTCCAGCACCGGCAGAACGAGTTCCTCGGTCGTTCCCGGATACGTCGTCGATTCCAGCACCACCAGCTGGCCGCGCTGCAAATGCGGACGAATCGCCTGCGCCGTATCCTCGACGTACGAAAGGTCCGGCTCGCGGCGTTGATCGAGCGGCGTGGGCACGCAAATAATGATCGCGTCGACTTCCGCCAGCCGCGAAAAATCCGTAGTCGCCCCAAAATGTTTTGACTGCACAAATTGCTGAATTTTGCTTTGCGGAATGTGCTGGATGTACGTTTGTCCGCGGTTCAGCTTGTCGACCTTTTCCGGGTCCGTATCAAACCCGGTAACGCGATGTCCGGCCTCGGCAAATCGCAGCCCCAGCGGCAGTCCCACATATCCACAACCAATAATTCCGACGCGTAGTTGCGCGCCCTTGAAGTATTCCGGCTTGCGATCGGTAGGCATTGATGTGTTTCCCCGCTCCCGTAAAAGTTCCAGTCCTGTCCCAACGCCGACATGGACGAGGCGACTATAACAATTTTCCTGTTACGGCAATACCGGCTCTCCGCTTCCCTGTGTCCAGTTGCCCATCATGACCCGGGAAGCGATCGTGCGCCGGGCAAGTTTTAGGGATTGACGCTTCGCTTTTGGTAACAAAGCAGGATGAGATCGGCCCGGCGGCGGACGCCAAATTTGCTCAGCAGATTCGAGACGTGAAACTTCACGGTTCGCTCGGTGATGTTGAGTTTGTTTCCAATCTCTTTGTTGGACAGATTTTCGAGCAGGGAACCCAGAACTTCCTGTTCGCGGCGGCTCAAGTCCGTCGCCGCGTCCACCTTCAGCCGGCGGCTATGCGATCCGGCCAGGACCGAATCGACAAACCCCGAAAGCACGGAGCGCTGCACCCAGAATCCTCCATCGGCCACGAGCGGCAGAGCATGGGGCAATTGCTCGCGAGCTTCACTGTAGTTGAGCAAACCCTTGGCGCCCATCTGCAGCAGCGAATAACTTTCGGCGGCGTCAAATTTTTCGGCAACCACGATAATGCGCGCCTCGAGGTGATTGTCCAGAATGTTGGAAAGCAGCGCGCTGGACGCCGACTTTGCCACGTGAGCGTCCACAACGTAGATCTCGGCTTTCGGGATTTCCAAATGGCGCAGATCCGGGCCGAGCGTCGACTCCAAATGCTTCGAAATCGTTTGGAACGCGGGACTCTTCAATGCCCGTTCGAACTCGCCGAGTACCAGAGGGTGCGGCGATATCAGGCAGACCCGCAAGGGGTTCTTTTTGGCCGTTTTCTTCTTCACATCTTCAGATTATCGGAACCGTGAACGCAGGGCAAGACTTGGTCAAGGACAGGTTGCGTATATGCACAATGGCCGGTAGAGGACAACAAAGAGCCGCGAGGCGGCCAGCCACATCGGGACTTCTGGCGGCGGGGTTCCTGTTAGGACAATCTCCCGGAATGGAATCCACTGTCAGGGCAACGGAATAGATTACGCTCTTGGGGTGGGATCCTATGTCGCTAACAACTAAGAAAAATCGCAGGCACGAGCGCGTGTCGTTGCCGAAAGGTGCGTTGATCGCCTGGGAATATTCACGCATTCGGAAAGTGTCTTTCTACAGTCAATTAGCTCTTGCCGGATTATTTATCTCGACCCCGGAGCCTCCTTCCGATGGAAGTTTCATTAAGCTGTTTTTTGAAATTCCCGGCGGCGAGGTCCGTGCCAACGCCTTTGTGCGAAATGCGCAGCCGGGCAAAGGCATGGGCGTGGAATTTACAACCATGGGGCAGGAATCGCGCGCGAAGCTGACCAAGCTGATCGCCAGTCTGGCGAAAAAATAAGCCGGCCGGGAATCGTCTCCCCGTTTCGCGCCGTTTATCTTTTTATCTGTTTATCTTTGCGGGAATGCGAACGCCTCGAACAGGTCGGCGCGGGCCTTGTGGTCGGATGCGATGACTTGAAGCAGATCCGCGACGGAAATCATGCCCAGAAACAGTCCCGATTCCTCCGTCACCAGCAGGTGAAAGACGCCGTGTTTCTCCATCAGGCGCAGGCATTCGTCCAGCGGGAATTCCGGCCCCACGACGAGCAGGTCCCGCGACATGATCTCTGAAATCCGCATCCAGGCGGGGCATTTGTTCTCGGCCGCCACCTTGTCCGATATATCGCTTTGCGATATAACTCCGGTGAGGCGCCCCGCCGCATCCAGCACGCCCACGGACCGCACCCGATGATCGCGCAGGTAGCGCGCCGCGTCATGCACTGTCGCGTCTTCCCGAATCGAATACACTTCCTGCCGGGATTGCACCAAGTCCATCACTCTCATGCGCGAACCTCCAGAATGGAAGGGGGAGCTTCTTGACCCGAATACTAGGCCGATCCGCGGTTTGGCGCAACAGGAATCGCGAAGCCCTCCTTGCGCCGGACGATAATATCCTGTGTGGCAACTGCTACATGTTTGTAGGGCACGGCTTCAGCCGTGCCGTAAAGTGTGCAATATCAATGCGGCTTAATCCGTTGACCGTTTCGAAATCGAGTTGCCATACAGGCTCTTACGAGCGCCCTGCGAAATTCCGCATTCCGCGGCGGAAGTTGAATTAAGATGATACCGGGCGGTTGCGCGGTTCTTGGAGGATCTCCAATTCGGATTAGCTTTGCAATGCCAGGCGCGGTGAGATTGCCATGAACAAGGCCCGCGTGCAGCGCCTTCTGATCGCCTTGACCGTATTTCTGGTTGCCATTCAAATCTTTCAGCCTGCGCGGACCAATCCCCCGGCCGTGGCCTCACGGGCTTTGATCGCCCATGTGCAGGTGCCGGAGGATGTTTATTCCGCCTTGCTGCGAGCGTGTGGCGATTGCCATTCCAACCGGACCCGTTGGCCCTGGTATAGCCGCATTGCGCCCTTGTCCTGGGTGATGACCGACGATGTCAACCAAGGGCGCAGGAATATGAACTTAGAGGACTGGGAGGCCCAGGAAAGCCCTAAAAAGGCAAATGAGCGCCTGATCGACATCTGCAAGGAAGTCAGGGAGAGGGGCATGCCGCCTTTTTCCTATCGCTTGCTTCATGCGGATTTGCGGTTGAATCCGCGGGAGATCGACTCCCTTTGCGTCTGGTCCCAATCGTTTCGCGGGGAAACCGCTGCCCCGTAAAGCCAGCCCTGAGCCCCACTCCCGATTGCGTTGATGGAGATCATCTCCAGGAAGGAAGGTGTCCAGGAAGAGTAAATCTTTTCCCGTCTTTCACGCACCTAAAGGTCTGCGGGCCATGTAGATAGCACGAACGCATGAATCGCAATACGCGCAAGTCACTGAAAATTAGGAAGATATTAGTTCCGCACGGCCCCTCAGAGGGGCGGCAACAATAAACGTATTCGGGAAGTTGGTTTGGCTCGCTGTGTGCAATTGGTCGGTGGGGGATATCCCCCAAATTTGACTCGAAATTAGGCGTCATGGCGAGCACAGTAATTTCTCGGGCAGGGTTCGGGGACCGTGCGGGAAATATCCCGCCTGCTCACATTATTTTCGGCCGTTCCCCCGTGATGCAGGCGGCAAGGCTGAAAATCGATAAAGTCGCTCAGTCCGGCGTCCCGATTCTCATCCAGGGCGATAGCGGAACGGGAAAAGGCCTGATGGCCTGTTTTATTCACAACATTTCGCCTGACCCCCATGCGGCATTTGTAAAGGTGAACTGCGCCGCGATTCCCGGGGAGTTGCTGGAAAGCGAACTGTTCGGCTATGAAAAGGGATCGTTTACGGGGGCCCATGCCGCCAAACCGGGGCGCGTGGAAATGGCCGATGGCGGCACTCTGTTTCTGGACGGCATCGATGAGATCGACATGTCATTGCAGGCCAAGCTTCTTCAACTGCTGCAAGACGGGCAGTTCAGCCGAATCGGCGGGCAGGAAGACCGGCGCGTTCAGGTCCGTTTGATCTGCGCGACCAACAGGCAGCTCGAACTGCAAATCGCGAATGGACGTTTTCGGCAGGATTTGTTTTATCGCATCAATGTCGTCAGCCTGCAACTTCCGGCGCTGCGTGCGCGGTCCGAGGACATACCTGATCTCGTGGCCTATTTTTTGCAGAATCACAAAGCCCGACATAACATGCTGGCGCGGCCTCTTTCCGCCACAACTTTCAATTTGCTGGTACGGCATCCGTGGCCGGGCAATATTCGCGAACTGGAAAACCTGATGGAGCGGTACGTGATCCTTGGTTCGGAAGATGCCATCTCCAGCGAGTTGCTGAATTGGGAGAAGACTCACGCGCTCCCCGAAATCCATGTCGATGGGCAGATCCATCTGAAGAAAGTGACCCGTCAGGCGGTGCACGATCTGGAGCGAAAAATTATTTTGAGCGTCCTGGAAGCCAATCGCTGGAACCGCAAAAAGACGGCAAGTGCTCTGAAAATCAGCTACCGCGCCCTGCTCTACAAGATTCGACGGGCCGGTTTGCCTCCCAAGCGGGGGATGGTCCATCCGGATATCGGATCGGTTCACCCCTCGGGTGCAGTGGACTAAAATAGTCGGAGATACTCCTCTCTTTCACAATCTTCCACAAAACTTAGCTCGGTTTGTCAATATCCGCATATCCCCTGTGTAACGTGCAGGTTGCCATGTTAGGATTTGAAACTTAAAGTAATGAGGGAAATTAGTTGCCACATTGTGGAAATCACGGATATCGCCCAACCCGAATGGAGGGGGTAGTTGCCGGAGGCGTGCATTGCGCATAAGTCATGTAAAAACAATGCTTTACTCTGGTTCCGCCCGTCTAGTTTTGACGCCCATGGATATGGCCCAAACTTTGCTCTATATCCATATCCGCATTTGTGAATGGCGAAGACACAGCAGTTTCATGATTTAGAGGTGAAATGGAAACTCGGGCAAACGAAAATCTTTTGTCGGTGGAGGTGCCGGATTATCCGGCTCGCACCGCCCAGTACTTTGTCCATGGCATGAGCCCAGCCATGCAGTCGCTGGAGCGCACCATTGCCGACATTGCCTCGACCGACATCCCGGTTCTCCTGGTCGGGGAGAGCGGCACGGGCAAGGAAGTCGCTGCGCTGGAGATTCACCGGCAATCGAAGCAGCGGGATAAGCCATTTGTAAAGTGCGTGTGTTCGGCATTGACGGGCGATTCGATTTCCGCGCGCTTACAATGCGTGAACCATGTGTCGGAAGGGGAAGCGGCGAACAGCGGGTCGCTGTTTCTGGATGGAATTAATTACCTTGATCCCGCGACGCAGGAGTGGCTGCTTCATCTGTTGCCCGATAGCATCGGCAGGCCGCCGCAAGACCGCCAATACATGCGCATTATTTCGTCGGCAACGCGAAGCTTGGAAGATGAGATGAAGGCGGGGCGTTTCCGCGAAGAACTCTATTACCGGATCAACGGAGTGTCCTTGCGATTGCCGCCCCTGCGCGATCGCAAGGAAGATATTCCCGCGCTCGTCGATTTTTTCATCAAGAAATATGCATCTTTGTTCGAGCGCTCCGAGCCGCGACTGGGCGAAGGCACGATGAGCCTGCTGCTGAAACATCCGTGGCCTGGAAATATACGCGAACTGGAAAATGTAGCGAGAAAAATCGTGGCGCTGGGAGACGAAACTCTGGCGACGCATGACCTGGTGGTTGAAAACGGGGCGAAGGAGGTCGGGATTGTCCCCGCCATTGCAAAAGTCGCCGAAGACGGCCACGGCCATCCCCAGGCTCGTTCCCTTAAAGAGACGGCAAGGGCGGCATCGCGGGTGGCCGAGCGATCCATGATTCTTGAGCAGCTCGAGCGCACGCATTGGAATCGAAAGAGAGCGGCGCGGGAGCTTCAAATCAGTTATAAAGCATTGCTCTACAAATTAAAGCAACTGAATCTGGACGGTTCTGGACATCCGGAGGATTCATAAGGAGTTTCGCAATGAACCGAACAGTTCTTTTTTTCGCCACGGCGATTTTTCTGGCAAGCGCAGGGAGCTTCCAGGCTGCGGCTCAAAACCAGAAGCCCGACAAACAAAATTCGCCCGTGAGCACGACGCGAAACAATGATTCCTCTGGCGAACAAGCGAAATCGCCGGCCGCGACGGACACGGCATATCTAATCGGCCCGGAAGACGTGCTCGACATCAACGTTTGGAAGGAGCCGGATGTGAGCCGCCTTGTACCGGTGCGGCCCGACGGAAAGATTTCATTGCCGCTCGTCAATGACGTGCAGGCGGCCGGATCGACACCCCAGCAACTGGCCGCGACGGTGACCGAAAAATTGCGCAAGTTTTTGACGGATCCTCAGGTGACTGTGATTGTCGCGGCGATCAATAGCCAGCGCGTGTATGTCGTTGGAGAAGTGCTTCGCGCGGGAGCCTTTCCGTTGATTCCGGGCATGACTGTTCTCCAGGCGCTTTCGAGCGCCGGCGGATTTACGACCTTTGCCGTCGTGAAGAAAATCCACGTGATGCGCGTGGTCAACGGCAAGCATACTGAGCTACCATTCAACTACCGGGAGGTCCTGAGGGGGGACAATCCGAACCAAAACATCACTCTGGTGCCGGGCGACACGGTCGTCGTACCGTAAGGTCAGAGACGGAGGCATGAAGTTGCGAGAAATAAGCTGGGTCCTTGTCGCCACTTTGGCGCTTTGCGGTAGCGCGGCTTCCGCGCAAGATCAAAAACAGGACGCGCCGCCCGCGGATATTTCCTCGCCTATCCAGCCAATAGGCGCGAGCCAGAGCGGGAATAATCCGAATCGACCAATCGGCGCGGCAACCGGCGTCGGTGGGCCGTACGACACATACGATCCATCGCAGGTTTCTCCGGACAAGAACACTCTTGCGGGTGCCGAGCCTTTTACCGTCGGATCGTTGGGGTCCCCCCGCAATATCTTCGACCCTTCGATTTCAGCTTCCCTGCAGGGGCAAACCTTTCCTGGGACGAACGGTCAGACGTTTCTGATCGCCCAATCCATCATCGGCGGCGGCCTGAATTATATTCACACCTGGGGCCGGTACCGGACGACCACCTTGTACAACGGCGGTGAAATGTTCATCTCCTGCAACTGCCAGGCGGCCCAGGTTTTGGGCCTGACCTCCACGCATTTTCAGTATCACGATGCGAGTTTTACTCAGGAGGCCGATTGGGCCCGGTGGCACCTTCTTCTCCGTGACGATTTTGTGGACTCAGCCGGCGCGGCATTCACCGGGCAGGGCATGGGCGGTCCCGGACTAATCGCTCAATCGTCTTCCACGCTGGGCGCTCCCCTGAACAGTTCTAGCCAGGCGTTCCTTCCGGGTGAAACCATTAATACTGCTTATACCATGCGTTACATGAATGCGGTTCTCGGCCAGGCGGAATATTCCATCAGCCGGAAGTCCGTGCTCACGTTCTCGGGTTCCTACGGCGTGTTGCACTTCTTCGATCCCGGGTATTTCAGCAGCACCATGGTGAATGGGCAGGCGGGTTACGATTACCTGATCGATCCCTTTAATTCCGTCGCCATCCTCGCAACCTACGGCAAGATCGATTACACGGGGACCGGTATCTCGATGACGGACTACGGGGCCGCCCTTGCCTATGGAAGGAAAATCACCGGCCGCCTGGCGTTTCAGGTTTCCGCGGGTCCGCAGAAGATTCTTTCGTATGGCGCGGGCGGCGTCGGAAACTTTCAACTTTTGTCTTATTCAGCGAACAGCGCTCTGACGTATGCGACGGCCCGAAGCGGGCTTTCCCTCAGTTATGCGAGCGGATTGAACGGAGGATCCGGCGTCCTGCTGGGATCGACCAGCTATACCATGATGGGCTCGGCGAACTACCTGTTCTCGCGCTTCTGGACCGGATCGATCTTCGGCGGATATGCGATCAACAATAGCCTTGCTCCCGCGGGTGTCCCGACCGTGCGGTTCGACAACTGGTTCAGCGGAGTCAGCTGGGGACTGCTTGCCGGGCGACACCTGCGGATTAATTTCAGTTACAGCTTGGAGAAGCAGAATAATCCCGCGACTTGCCCGGTGCCCAGTTGCGGATCGAATATGCTTCAGCAAACGGTGGGACTGAATGTAAACTGGCACTTGCGGCCGGTCAGCTGACATGCCGCTGAAAACGGGCATTGTATCGACTGTGGTTTGCAACCTGTTCTCGAGGATTTTGCATGTATAAGAAGTTTTTTGGACTCAAGGAAAATCCGTTTAACGTCAATCCGGACCCGCGCTATCTTTTCCTGACGCCGCATACGCAGGAAGCGGTGGCCTGCCTGACGTATGGAATCGAGACCCGCAAAGGGTTTATCCTCCTGACCGGCGAAGTTGGCACGGGCAAAACCACGCTGATCAACAAGCTGCTGGAATGGCTGCACAAGGAGCGCGTTTTCACAGCCTTTGTATTCAACCCGCGCCTGAGCGTCTCTGAATTTTTCGATTTCATGATGGCCGATTTTGGCATCCCGTGCGAATCGCGGCAAAAAGGGCAGATGCTGGTGAAATTAAACCAGTGGCTGCTCGACCGTTTTCAGGCCGGGGAACGCGCCGTGCTCATCGTGGACGAGGCGCAGAATCTTTCTCCGCAAATGCTCGAGGAAATCCGGCTGCTGACCAATCTCGAGACCTCGACCGAAAAACTGTTGCAGATCGTTCTCGCGGGCCAGCCCGAACTCGAACAAAAACTCAACCAGCCCCAGCTTCGCCAGCTCCGGCAGCGCATCACCCTGCGCGCCAAAACCCGCCAGCTTACCCAGGAAGAGACGCTCGGATACATTCAGGAGCGCATGCGCATCGCGGGCGCGGACGATCCCAACATCTTCAGCCCGGAAGCCGTGGAAGCCGTTTACCGCTACGCCCGCGGAATTCCCCGTGTGACCAACCTGCTCTGCGAACACGCGCTGGTCAGTTCGTTTGTCGCGCAGCAGAAACCCGTTCCCGCATCCATCGTCGAGGAAGTCGCGCACGACTTCGATTTGGACACGGTCAATCCACTGGCGCAGGCGCCTCCCCCTTCGCCGTCGTCCGCCCTGGATGCCGCCTCTTCCTTGCCAACCAATGGCGATCAACCCTTCCTGATCGAATCGCTCCTGCAAGTGCTGAACGCCCTCGTCGACCGCCTGAACCAGGCCAAAGCCCACGCCGAATCCGAACCCGAACGAAAGCTCTGATCGATTATTTCCAAAGGTAAGCGTTGGATCTATTGTTCGTTCCAAGCGGGGATGGATGCCGTTTCTTTGTTCCGCGTGGCCCCCGGACCTGAATTTTGAACAAGGTTCAATCGTTGTGTGTGGGCCCCCAATCCTATTCGCGAACACGCCTTCGACGATGCTGGAATCCAGGAGAACAGCGGCTGGTAATCGGCATATTTGCCTGAGTTTCGAATGGCAAAATACCGGCACAACGGGCGTGCCTGGAAAGCGGATGACGCAGAGAGAGATCCTCCTCGAAAAAATTGGTATATATGACAGATATGTAAAGAAAAGTTTCGACTGGTGGATTGTAGAAATTTGCATGTCTTCCCCTTGCAGCGTTAAAATCCGCCATTGAGCCGTATTGGGTTTCTTTTGAAATCGAGAAGCGCCCGGACAATCTTGCGATCGCGGAACGTGGGAGGTGTTCAAATCGTGCCGAATACAAATGAAATCCATGGTGTGCTTGCGTTTTACGGCCGCCGACACTCTTGCCGGTCAGGATTGCCGTATGGTTTCGCGGTTGTGGCGGTCCTGGCGTTCCTTCTCACCGGAAGCCAAGCTGTCGCCGGAGTATCTTCGAATGGCGAGGTGAATGGCCTGAAGGCAAAGTTTGTGGACATTAACGGGATCAGAACGCGTTATTACGAGTTGGGTGCTGGCGAAGCCATGGTGCTGGTGCATGGCGAAGGTTGGTCAGGACATTCCAGCGCCAACGCCTGGTCCAAAAATATTCCAGGGCTTGCAAAGCACTTTCACGTGTTCGCGCTCGATAAGATTGGCTCGGGAATGACGGACAATCCCAAGGATGAGAAGGATTACAATCTCCAGGGCGAAATCGATCACCTATACCAGTTCATTGTCGTGATGAAGCTTGGCGCCGTACACCTGGTCGGCCAATCGCATGGCTCCGGAGATATCCTGTTCCTCGCGTTGCAGCATCCGGAAATCGTCCGGGATCTGGTCCTGTGCGATAGCAATACAGCGGCGCCTCCCGGTCCTCCGACCAGGCGCCAGGATGCGATTGGTAATTGCCCTAAGGAGGATTGGGAAGAATGGAAATGTCGAATTCAGTCCATAACCGCCCGACCAGACCTGGCTTTCGACGACGAGTACTTTGAAGCAGGAAAATATATGGCCAGCCTTCCGAAATCACAGGAAACTGTCGCGAAGGTCAAAGCCGGGGCGGGTGCGCCGTTATTCGATATGAGGCCGAATTCTGGATTTAATGCCTGGAAAGTGCCGCAGCTTGACCGAATCAAGAATGAAGGGATTCTGCAGGTGCCAGTGTTGTTGTACTGGGGACACGATGATCCCTCCGCCATCATCCAGAACGGGTGGGCGCTGTTCGACGTTCTCGGGGCCAAAAATCGGAGGGTGCGGATGATTACGGTCAACAATGCCGGACATTTCCATTTCCGGGAATATCCCGATGAATTCAACAACAATGTCATCAATTTCATTGATTATTGGGAACACCAGCCTGCGGGAACGTCCATGAACGCGACGGTATCTCATTAAAGGTTGTGACGTTTGGCGCACCCTGTGAACGTGAAGGGCTGCGGCACCTGAAAATTCAAAATCGAGCAAAGGTCGGCCCACCCTCCGAAAAGCCTGAAGCGTTCTATTTTGGCGCATCACATATTTTGAAATGTTTCAGGGGGAGTGGCTCGCTTTTTGAGACGAGGCGGTTTTGATTTCTCTCCGCGGGTGGCCCACCCGCCGGAGAAAATGAGCTAGACGGATTTCGTCAGCCCACCATCGACACGGATGTTTTGGCCGGTAATATATGAAGCATCCGGTGAAAGAAGAAAGTCGACGACTTTGGCGATCTCGTCATATTCCCCAGATCGTCGCATGGGCACAGAACTAAAAATGTCTGGTCTGACTGGGCCGGGCTGGTGTGGAAGAACGATCCCCGGCAGTACGCAGTTCATCCGAATGCCGTGCTCCGCATAACGGTCAGCATATAACTTTGTCCAAGCCCCTAACGCCGCTCGATACGTGGAACCGATGGGGAATCTCGCATCGGGTTCATAAGCATCGGCAGCCGAAATATTCACGAATGCTCCCCCCTGCTGTGCAACCATTAGGGGTGTTACTAGCCGTGCCATCCTTATCACGTTCAGAAGTATCAGCTCCAGATCGGCATGCCACTGATCATCGCCGAGATCAAGTAGATCGGCCCTGGCGGGATCGCCAGTGTTATTCACAACTGCGTCGATCCGCCCATAAGTCTCCATTGTTTGTGAGACTAAACCCTTAAGATCTGCTTCGACCGTTACCGATCCTTGACATCCTATGCCACCAAGCTCACGGGCCAGGTGAACGGCATCTTTTGATCGAGACATCAAGGCAACACGATAACCTTTGGCCGTCAGTCTCTGAGCACACGCCGCGCCGATGCCTCGTCCTGCTGCAGTCACAATCGCTACTTGTTGGTCCAAGAGTCTCAGTCACTCCTATTCTCAGACAGGAAATTGTCCCGAGCTTAGTTGAAAGCAGCGGCTCTGGACTTTGTGCACGTTACGCTACCTGCTCCTGTTGAGTCAACGACGGGCGGGTGGCACAGCCTTTGACGTTGAATTTCCGGGTGGCGGACCCTTTGGGTTGTAAGGGTCCGGGTTTAGAGGTGCCCTTATGCAGCCCTCCTCGTCGTGTACCGCTCGAATGAACATCTCGGAATCGGAGAGGGCGCGCTGTTCATCGTATTACCGCGCCAGATACTACGATCCCGCCGCCGGAAGATTGCTTGGCGAGGACTCCATACGGAGGTTCAGCGGAGCCGCGAACGGGTTGCGGCCATGCCGGGCCGATTCTTGATACGACGCAGGGGGGTAACAACTTCGCTATCTGACACTCGTCTTGGCGTTGCTCCCGCAATCGACTCCATCCATACTTTTTAATCAAGGCAGGCCTCAACATGTCTCGTGTACCATTGGAGGCGCCTCCCAGTTCAAATTGCTGATGAGCAAAGACTTCAAGCCTCGCGCGCATGATTCCGCCGAATCGTCTTCGGCGCCCTGGGAAAGCGGCCGGAAAAACCGCCGCGAACCTCGGCTCTGGCGCGCGTTCATCGTCTTGCTGGCATTGTTGTTGTTGATTTTTGGCGTAGGCTACTGGCGGTACATTCACGCCATGCCGCTACATGTCGAGGCGCTGGCCGTCTCCATGGGTGCGCTGGTTTTGGCATTCCTCGCCTACGCATGGAACAAGGCTAGCGGAAACAGGAAGTTGCGGCCTCCCGTGCGGTACTGCAATCCAGGAGAGATCGCGGAGGAGGATTACCATAATCTCTTTTCTCTGATTTCCAGATCCCAGCAAGGCTATCGCGATCTGATCGACAGCTTCGACGACCTCTTATTTTCCATTGGAAACGATGGAACCATTCTCAGCATCAACCGCAGTTTTGCCGACTTGCTCAACCTTTCCTATACCGAGATTGTCGGCCGCACGCTGAACGAATTCTTCGAGCTTCCCGAAGGCGACGACCATCTGGCCGAGGAGCACTGGCTCCCGCGATTTCTCCAGCGCCGACGCTGGACCGGAGTGGTTCGCGTACGCGTGAAGCCGACGGGATCGCTCCGCTACTTTGATTGCGTCCTGCACGCCATCGTGCGGGATAACGCCGTGCAGGGAATCAGCGGCTATGCGAGCGATGTCACCAGGGAACGCGAAAGCGAAACGCGGTTCACGGAACTGTTCGAGACGTTGCGCGAGGGCGTCTATCTGGCGTCCGCGGACGACCGCATCACCGAGGTCAATCCGGCCCTGGCAAAAATGCTCGGGTATCAAAATTTGGAAGACTTGCTCAATCGCGAGGTCGCATCCCTGTACCGGAACCCCGAAGAGCGCGCCGAAGAACAACGCCGGCTGCAGGACACGGGATTCTTGCGCACGCATGAGGTCGCGCTCAAACACCATCTGGACGGGCGTGATGTGGTTGCGATGCACACGACCGCGTCGGTCCGCGGAGCCGACGGCAAGTTTGTGCGCTATCAGGGGACGTTTGTCGACGTTACCGAGCAGCGCGAAATGGAGCGCCGCCTTTATCGCGAACAGGAATTTGGCCGCCGCCTGATGGACAGTTTTCCCGACCTGGTGGTTGCGCTCGACACCGCGGGCCGGTTTACGTTTGTCAGCCCCCAGATTTTCTCGATTCTAGGTTTTCGGCCGGAGGACTGGATCGGCAATCGCGTGGGATCTCGCATGGACCCGGAGGACCGGGCCGCGATGATCGAGCTGTTCGACGATTTGATTTTGAATCGCGTAGCCGAGGGGCAGATTGAATTCCGCGCGCAGCATAAGAATGGAGACTGGCGGGTATTGCGCGCCTCTCTGCGCCAACTTCATGACGAGATCGGGAATATCACCGGCGTGATCGCTTCGGCGCGCGACATCACCGATTGGCAGCGGCTGCAGCAGCAGATGATTCAATCGGAGCGGCTCGCGGCCATGGGACAGATGATCGCCGGAGTGGCGCACGAACTGAACAATCCGCTGACCGCGATTCTGGGCGTCACGGAATTGCTGCTCGAACAGACCCCCGATGGAAAATCGCGACACCAGCTGGACATCGCGCACCGCCAAGCGCACCGCGCCGCGCACATCGTGCAAAGCCTGCTCGTTTTTTCGCGCCCCTCGACGCCGCGCAGCACGCTGCTTCACTTGACGGACCTCTTGAAGCGCACGCTGCAGCTTCACGAACACTCCTTGCGCGTGAATCACATTCAAGTGGAGCTGGCGGCGAGCACGGATATTCCCACCGTGCTGGGTGATGCCAATCAGCTCACGCAAGTTTTCCTCAACCTGATCATTAATGCCGAGCAGGCCATCCGCGAAGTGCGCGAGCGCGGCACACTTTGGATTCGTTTGGGTGTCGCCGGCGAACGCGTGACGATCACGTTTCAGGACGATGGCGTGGGCATACGCCGCGAATTGCTGCCGCACATTTTTGATCCGTTCTTCACCACGAAACGCCCAGGACGCGGCACCGGACTCGGCCTCAGCATCTGCATGGCGATTGTTCGTGAGCATCGCGGCGATATTTCCGCCCAGCCGCTTCCCGACGGCGGCTCGGTCTTCACCGTGTCCCTCCCGGTTTGCACGGAGACCCCGGCGGTCTTTGAATCGGCGCAGCCTTCCGTGAGCGCCAGCCGCGCGGACACTTCCGAGGCTTCCGTCTCGCCGGCCACGCAAAAGAGAATTCTGGTCATTGACGACGAGGAGAGCATTCTCGAACTGGTGAACGATACCCTGACGATTCATGGATATTCCGTGGACCGCGCCGCCCTTTCCGATCAGGCGCTTGAACTTGCCAATGGAAATTCGTACGACGTGATCCTGTGCGATTTGAATCTGGAGTCCGGCTCCGGGAATTTGGTTTCCGGCTTCGATCTTTACGACCGCATTCTCAGCAATCTGGCGGCCCGTTCCGCCCCGCGCCCGCTTTTCATTTTCATGACCGGAGACCTGATGGACGCCGCCATCGGCGAACAAGCCGGCCGCGAAGGCAACTACTTCCTCCAGAAACCATTCCGCATCGGCGAATTGCTCGCGCTGCTAAATGATTTGCCTTCCCTCGCCGTGGTCCACTCCAAGGACAGCTCTTCGTAAGCGGTGACATCTGACTCTTGACGCGTGATATTGCATGCAATATCATCCGCCGTGATTTTGCCCGGAGAATCCCCGATACGGACGATAAGGTTGAATCCATGAGAAGAAGTAATTTTGCCTTGCGTCTAGAGTACGGTTTGAAAGTCAAAATGGAAATTTCAGATCTCGCCGGAGGCAATCATGGACTCAGCCGAATTAGCAATCGATAAGAAAGATCGATTCAACCGGCAGTCGATGATGGAATTATTGACCAGACCCTGGGTGGACAGAGCGCTGGCTCTGGCCGCGATTGCGCCCTTTGTCTGGACCATTCTAGCCAACTACAAGAGCTATCACTTCGTCGACATCCCGTTTCTCGCATACTTGGCCAACTTGCTGATTTTTATCGGAACCATGTTGTTTCGAAGGGCTCCGGTTCGAGTGACACCGAATCCATGGTTTTGGTTGCTGACCTTCGTGGCGACCTATTGGGGCTTTCTCGCCTATGCCCTGGCCCAGCATGGACGCGCTTTGGCGCCGGGCGTATTCCTCGATACCGTCGCCGTGTTGGGCACAGCCGTGGTGGTGTGGGGACGATTTAGTTTGGGACGCAACATCGGATTCGTGCCCGCTCAGCGAGAAATCGTCATTCGGGGCGCGTACCGCTTCATGCGCCATCCGATTTACACCGGAATATTCATCGGCACACTGGCTGAGGCACTGGCTTCCTACTCGCCACGAAATCTTCTCCTGTTCGGCCTGCTTATTTTCTGGTTCGTGATCAAAAGTTTCGTGGAAGAGTCGTTTCTGCGAAAGGATCCGGACTATGCCGCATATATGGAACGTGTTCGCTGGCGCTGGCTACCGGGGCTGATTTGAGAATAGCCGCTACTGTAGCCTAACCATTGTTTTCGACCCTGTGTCCTGAATACGCCATCGATTCGATATTGCTCCTGGTTGCTACGATATGCCACGCCGTGGTATATATCTCATTGTGGTATTCATTGAATCGCGCATATTCAGCCGCCGCCTCCTGGCTTTAGGCAGTGATGCCTCGGCGGAAGTGTTAAGCGCCATTCAGTCCGATTTACTGGACAATCCGGAGCGCGGGCGCGTCGTGCAAGGTTTGGGCGGCATCCGCAAGGCACGGGCCGCCGGTCCCCGGCGCGGCAAGGGCAAGCGTGGCGGATTCCGGTATTTGTCATATATTTTGTGTCCGATCGGGAGATTTACTTGCTCTATCTGTTCGATAAAGGCGAGCAGGAAGACCTCGACCCCGAGCAGCGAAAGCTGCTTCGCGATTTGGCCGCTGCAAGCGAGCGATAGGGAGAGTCAACATGGCAAGGAAGCGCGTAAAGATTTTCAACGAACTAAAGGAAGCTTTGGAGGATGTGCGCGATTACCGCCTTGGCAAGCGAACCGATCTGCGCGTAACCGAGCTTCCGGCGCCGCCGAAGAGGATCGCCCCAGCGGATATCCGCCGGATTCGGATGTCGCTCAAGGCCAGCCAGACGTTGTTTGCCATCTATCTAAATGTCAGCCCGAATGCCGTCCGCAGTTGGGAGCAGGGCACGCGCCGCCCGCAGCACGCCGCGCTGAAACTGCTGGCAATCGCGAAGAAGAACCCTCGGGCACTACTCAGCGCGTAATCCAGCGAACCTAATTTGAATCCTATTTTTGCGGTTTTGTTGCCGGCGCATCGATGCCGAAATCCCAGACGTAGCCGTTGATGCCTTCGTCGGTCATTTCTACGAAAACGTATTCGCCGGGCTCCAGGCGCTGGTCGAGGGTGTAGCGGAAGACGCCGGTGGCGGGAGTCCAGGTTTGAATCTCGATGTCGGTGGTCTTGTGGGATTCCTCGCCGGTGAAGTGGATGCTGATGCTGTCGATCAGGCGGTGGTTTCCCTTGATTTGCGCGCGCAGTAGGCGAAACCGGGGCTCGCGGCGGTCGACCGGGCGCATGAAGAATTCCGGCTCCGCCGTGGTGAGGCGCATGGCTGCGCGCTCGCCGGGAATTTCCATTGTTTTTTTGCCGGGAATCAGCGGCACGCCGCTCATGATTCTTTCGACTTCCCGGCTCGCGGATGTTTTGGTCACCGCCTGGCTCTGCTTCATTTCGCGAATGCGTTTGTCGCGGTCGAGCGCGTAGAATCCCGCGGCGTCCGGCAGAAACAGTCCCGGCTTGATCTCCAGGCTGCGGTCGACGTCAATGTCCTTGGTGCGCTGGGCTAGTGCGGACGCGCGGATTTTCGCCTTGAGTTCCGCGTCCTGGGCAGCCTGCTCGGCCTCGCCTTTGTGCGTGGCGTCCCAGTCCACCAGATTCGCGGGAATTTCCTCCCACAGCGAGCGCTCGACGCTCCAGTAACGCACGCGGTCGCCATCCACGGTGTATTCGCGCGCAAGTTGAAATGTGCCGTCCATCAGGAATAGTTTTTTGCCCTTGGGCAGGGTAACGGGGATCTCTTTTGACGCGGCAGGAGTTTTTGTTTGTGAATCGCTGCCCTGTTGCGCGGAGAATCGAGCGTTGGCCGTCGCGCCCGAAAGGCAGGCCAGCATGGCAAGAAACGCCGCGAAGAAGACTGCGAGTTGCGCCGGGAGTGTTTTCATGTCCGCGAATTGCCCGCTTTCTGCACAGGGTTTAGGATGCCGCAAAGGTCCTGCAGGTTTTTTCGTATGGGATCGAGGATAACGCTCCAGGGCGCGGTGCGCAACGGTAGGGGGAAAAGTGGCACAGGGTCTTCAGCCGTGTGGTTTTTGATTTGCGGCAAACTAAAGGCAAAAGAACACAGGCTGAAGCCTGTGCCACTAAAATCGGAGTTCCGCTGTTTGGATGTTTTGCGTCAAAAAACGCGCGCCTAGTGCTGGCAGCGGGGAAACAGGGTGGTGAGGACGCTCAGGTCCGCGTTTGTGAACAGCCAGCGTTCGGCATGGTCTCCGGCGGCTTCGGCGGCGCGCACGATGGAGCCGAGGTGCTTGCTGCGAGCGACGGCGTGCAGGTGCTCGGCGCAAATTCCAGTCAGGCGCGAGATTTCATCTTCCGTGAAAATCTTTTGAGTGGACTTGACGGTGATCATGGTCTGGCATTCCTCGCTGAGCGCGCCGAGCGCTGTGGCTCCGTCAGAGCAAACGTTGTGGAACAAAGCCGTTACGTTTCCCAGCAATAGTCATGCCATCACCAGGATCCCGCGTCTCCTCTCGCTGGTGAATTCGCATTGAAAACAAACAAAAAGCTTTAGTGGAAAATTATCGTGGCGGAAAAACTTGAGGGGGAGTGGGGTTCCAAAATCCAGTAGGTAAAAGTATGCTTTTTTGTACCGCTTTGCGGCACGTTTTTCATTTTTGGGACAGTTTACGATTTAGCGTTGCCGGTTGATGCGGCTGAGTTGTCGAGCTCGTCTTCCCGCGAGCATGTATCTGAATCGGCAGTGCCCGCCTGAAGAGCTTACGCGGCAACTCGACTCCGAAATGGCCAGCGGCTAAATCCTCACGGATTCCTCACGCTACATGCCACGGCTGAAGCCGTGCCCTACAAAGATTTGCCAGTTGCCACACAGGCACTGAAGGCGGGCGCTACAGCGCCGCTCCTCCGGCGTGCTCAAACGCGTGAGCCATGTGTAGCACGCGATCCTCGCCAAAGGCGGGCCCGTAAATCTGCAGGCCGACGGGAAGCCCTGCGGATGTTCTTCCAGAGGGGATGGAGATGCCCGGCACTCCCGCCAGAGATCCTGTAACCGTATATATATCAGCAAGATACATTTGTAGCGGGTTGGCCGTTCGCTCGCCCAGCCGAAAGGCCGGAACGGGCGACGTGGGCGTTACGATGGCATCGACTTTTTCGAACGCTTCGCGGAAATCCCGCGCGATCAGCGCGCGAACTTTTTGTCCCTTCAGGTAATAGGCGTCGTAATAGCCCGCCGAAAGGACGTAAGTGCCCAGCACGATGCGCCGCTTCACTTCGGCGCCGAAGCCGCGGCCGCGCGTCTTTTGATACATCTCGATGAGCGTTGCGCCCGGAACGCGCGGGCCAAACCGTACACCGTCGTAGCGGGCCAGATTGGAACTCGCCTCGGCCGTGGCGATGATGTAGTAGGCCGCGATGGCGTATTCCGTGTGAGGCATGCGGATGGAGACGCGCTTGCACCCGAGCTTTTCCAGGAGCGCGATGCCCGACTCGATTTTCTTGCGCACTTCGGGATCGATTCCCTCGCCGAAATAGTCGTCGGGGATGCCGATGCGCAGGCCGTGCAGGGGCCGCGAGAGGCCGGCAGCGTAATCGGGCACGGGCGCGGGCGACGAGGTCGCATCACGCGGGTCGCGTCCGGCGATGACGGACATGACGGTGGCGGCATCGCGCACGGTGTGCGCCAAGGGGCCAATGCGGTCCAGCGACGAGGCATAGGCGATCAGGCCGTAACGCGACACGCGGCCATAGCTGGGGTTCAGCGCGGGGATGCCGCAGAACGAGCCAGGCTGGCGGATCGATCCGCCAGTATCGGTGCCGAGCGAGGCTACGGCGAGATGCGCGGCCACGGCCGCGGCCGAGCCTCCGCTCGATCCTCCGGGCACGTGATCGGGCGCTACAGGGTTGCGCACCGGGCCGTAGGCGGAATTCTCGTTCGAACTCCCCATCGCAAATTCATCGCAGTTCGTTTTGCCCAGGATGATGGCTCCAGCGCGTTCGAGGAGCGTGACGGCCGTGGCATCGTACGGAGGCCTGTAGCCCTCCAGGATGCGCGAGCCGCAGGTTGTGGGCACGCCATGCGTGCTGATGACATCCTTCACCGCGATGGGGACGCCGGCCAGCGCCGGAAGCGCGTCGCCCGCCGCAATGGCGGCGTCGATCTTGTCGGCCTGGGCATAGGCTCGGTCGGGCGAGAGGGCGAGATAAATGTTAAGTTCGGCGTTGCGCCGCTCGATGCGCGCGTAAAACTCTTTCACCAGTTCGCGCGCGGAGATTTTTCGGGCATCGAGCGATGCGCGGACATCGGGGATCGTCCATGTGGTAGGAGTGCTCACTTTTCGTTCACTTTTCGATCACTTTTCGATCACTTTTCGATCACCCGGGGAACGCGGAAATAGGGGGCCTCGGGATCGGGCGCGCCCTGAAGGACTTCGGCGATGATGTCGGCGCGCTCGACGACGTCGTCGCGCAGCGCGGAATCGTCGGTCGATGCCGCAACCACCTGCGTGAGGGGCTCGACGCCCGAAGTGTCCAGCTCGTTTAGCTTGTCAATGTAGGTGAGGATATCGTCGAGATGGCCGCGGCAGGTATCGACCTCGGCGCCGGTCAGCTCCAGATTCGCCAGAGCCGCCACTTTTAACACGTCTTCTCTGCTGATTTTCATTGCTTTGCCCGGCCCTTTGGATTCAAGTGCAAGATTCTAGCACAAGCGCCGCGCCCGGGCGGGCACACCCTGTAGCGCAGGGTTCAGCCTGCGGGGTTTGATGCTTGCCCGGACTAACCCCAGCAGGCTCAAGCCCGCGCTACTAACTACGGAGAGCCATTTGACCTAGTCCTAGTACCCTGGGACCAAGAAAAATGATGCGGCTCTCCTATCGGTCATTTTAGGGAGGGTGTCTACAATTGAACAGTAATCGAATGTGTCGCGCCGCCGCATGGCGCGAGTGAGTCCTTGGGCAGTTGAGGCCGGCAGATGGATTCCGACGGCCGATTGTAGAAGCAGCCCTTAACCGATTTGAAATATTTGGAGGGACCAATTATGCACTTCTTCACTCCCGAAAGCACAACGGTCGCCGCGTCTGGAACCGCCATGTTTCTCTTCGGGCTGTTGGTTCTATCGGTAAAGTACAGGAAAATGGCGACTCGATATCCGTACGCGTTTTATGTTTCGCCATCGCGCGGTGCGATCCGGCCCGCGCCGAGGAACCAATCGGCGCAAGGCTTTTCGGGATCGTTGACGGCGAGCAGGAATTCCAGTTTTTTTTTCAGTGCCAGCCCTGAATCCGCGCCTCGTGATCCGGCGACCAACCAGGCGCCGGAAATCCCCGCGAATCAATTGGCCACGCCCGTGGATTTCAGCGCCCCGCGCGTTTCGGGCGAGATGAAAATAGATTCCACGCCATTTCCGTTCGAGGAAGTTCAGCCGGGCAAGCTGGCGGAAATTCCCGTTCAAGCCGCGGCCGGGGCAACGCCCCTGCTTCAGGAACCGTTTCAGAAACCGTTTCAGAAACATGGAAATGAACATCTTTCGCGAAATACGTGGAAAATCAAGAATGTGAAGAATGTGGAGGACCGCGCGGCAAAGGCGAATTCCATCGCTCCGAATCCAGGCGCGGCCAATGGAGATTCATCGAAAACTCGGGAAGTCATCGTGTCGAGCAGGAAGGAAAGTGCCGCGACGGCTTCGCCAGTTTTGCCCGCCACGAACGGGACGCCGGCCACGGCCGATATACTGGGGTTTCACGGGCTGAAGCAGCAGCCTTTCGACGTCACGCCGGATCCGTCGTATCTGTATTTCACTCCGTCGCACCGCGAGGCGCTGACGTCGCTCACACAGGGCATCGAGCATTTCCGTGGATTCATGATGCTCGTGGCCGAGCCCGGCATGGGCAAGACGACGCTGCTGAACAAGTTGATGGAAGAGCTGAGCAATTCCGCGCGCGTCGTGTTTCTGTTTCAGACGCAGTGCAGCTCCAGCGAGCTGCTCAGCTACATTCTGAACGAATTGGAAGTGGACCACACGGGAATGGACGTCGTGGCCATGCACCGCGCATTGAACCAGGCCCTCTTGGAAGAGATGCTGCGCGGGCAGCGATTCGTGCTGATCGTGGACGAAGCACAAAACCTGAAGGAGCCGGTGCTGGAAACGATTCGCCTGCTTTCCGATTTTGAAACGACGCACTCGAAGCTGATTCAAATCGTTCTGGCCGGGCAGCCGCAGCTGGCCGATTCGCTCATGAAGGACAGCCTCGTGCAACTTCGCCAGCGCGTCGCCGTGCTTGCCAACTTGAAGCCGCTCAGCGCCAATGAAACCGCCGAATACGTCGAGCATCGCCTGCGCGCGTCTGGCTGGAGCGGCAAAACCATTTTCACGAGCGACGCTTTGAAAGAAATCGCGGAGACGAGCGGCGGCATTCCTCGAACCATCAACAATTTGTGCTTCAATGCATTGCTCGTGGCGTTTCGGCGAGGGCATCGAGTGGTGGGCGCGGCCATGGTGAAGGAAGTGGCCGAGACGCTGAACGTCGAGGCGCTGGTACGGCGCCCTCGGCCAGAGGATTCGCCAGCACGCCCGCTTGAGGCGAAGGACGGTCGCTTGGACTCCGCTGAATTTGCGCGCGTTCTGGCCGCCGCGCTCAAGGCCGAAGCGCGGGCAGACACAAAGACGGAAGCTAAAATCGAGGCGAAGCCGAAATTCGAAACCGTTCTGACCGGCAACCTGCTGGAAAAAAGTCGCAGCCAGGGCTGGGACAAGCGGCACGAATACAGGATTATGTTTTCCCTCGAACGCGAAACGTTCTCCGGCTCGCACATCGCCGACCGCTACTATTGCAGCAGCTTCTACATCAGCGAGGAACAGGCCGCCATGCTCAAGCCCGGCAAGCCCGTGCGCATCCGGATCGAACAGGATTGAGTGGCACAGGCTGGAATTCGTGTCACATATCCGTGCGCCCAACCTGCAAACTTTCCTGACATTCCTTAATGGAACTGTAAGTTGCCTCTTGACAGTATATGTATTCTATGGCATATTCCATGCATGGCATGAGACGTCGAGTACACCGACAGGTTTGCTGATTGGTGGGGACGAATCTCGGAAGGCGAGCAAGAAGACATCGCCGTCATAGTGAAACTCCTTGAGAAGGTCGGACCTGCTCTCGGCCGTCCGCATGCCGATTCACTGGCGAAGCAGTCGAAGTATCCGAACATGAAGGAACTCCGGATTGTCCATGGGGTGATCCGTACCGTATTCTCTTTGCTTTCGATCCTCGTCGAGTGGCGATACTTCTTCTAGGCGGACGCAAGGCAGACCAGAAATGGTATAAGACCGCAGTTCCAGCGGCGGACAAGCTGTATGGAGAGCACTTGGCACAATTGAGAAAGGAAGGATTGATTTAATATTCCGTGGAAAGGGAGGAGACACGGCAATGGCACAAAAATTTGACAAACTGTTTCGGACAATGTCGCCTGAAGCACAGAAGCGTGTTGAAGGGAGGGTTGACGCGGAATATAGGGCTCTGGCGTTGGCAGAACTTAGAGAGGCACAAGACCTTACACAGGTGCAATTGGCCGAAAAGCTTGGAATCGATCAGGGAGCTATCTCCAAGATTGAACGAAGAACTGACATGTATCTGAGCACGCTTCGGAACGTCATTCAAGCAATGGGTGGCCAATTGGAGTTGACCGCTCTCTTCCCGACTGGGAGGGTTCAGGTTCTTACGTTTCGTGACGGGGGCCGCTCTGAAAAGAAAGTCGGAAAGAAACGCAGTTCTCGGACGATTCGCTGAAAGAGGAATCCATTTCAATCGATTACTTCGGAGACGATCGACGCTAAAGGCCCAATCCAATAGATGGAGATAAAACGTGACACTCTGCTTGGCTTCCTTTGCGCGCAACGACACATACATCGTTGGAATCTGCGACACGATGATTTCAAGTGACGACTGGTCGGGTGACAAAATGGCTCTCAAGGCAAGTCCGCTGCCGAACGATTGGTGCGTTATGACTGCCGGGAATCAATCGGCAGCCACCCCAATTCTACAATCGGTTGTCGCAAGTCTTGCAGCGTCTCCTGACAAAGGACTCAAGCCGACCGTAGATTACTTCCAGCAAGCTTTCCGAGATCAACTCCATGCCCGCATCGGGCAGATCCTTATGCCCTACGGAATGACTCTCCGAAACTACCATCAAATCGGGCCTGCACTAGGCCCGAACTTTCAAAAGATACTTCTTGAAATGTCAACTGCTTCAGTTGACGCGACTTTTCTTGTGTTCGGGTACGACAATGCAAAAATACCCCATATTTTTACGGTAAAGGACAAAGGCGAAGTGGAATATTTCGACCTTTCCG
Source organism: Acidobacteriota bacterium (assembly GCA_003165465.1). Classification (GTDB taxonomy): domain Bacteria; phylum Acidobacteriota; class Terriglobia; order Acidiferrales; family UBA7541; genus Palsa-360. The sequence goes on along the minus strand of PLUM01000018.1, from coordinate 48,200 downwards.
GTTTCTGGGCGATCGGTTCTGGGCAGACCGCAGCTCTCGGTTCACTCTTTAACAAGAAACATTCACGCTATAATCCCTATAAGCGCGTGCTCCTCAATGTGTGCGAGGCAAAATTTGCGGCCGAGGCCGCACCTGCAGTCGGTCGGGGATCGTTTGTTGTAGTTATCCATCCCGATGGAAGTCACCTTACGCTTTACGACATCGAACCCCTCAGGAAAGCCTATGAGAAGGAAATGCGCAAGCCCGTCAGTAAGAGTCAAAAAAATGCTGTGTAGGCGATGCTTAAGAATCTCACCGCTGAGAGGGGGCCCAAAAAGGGGATTAAAGAGCCGCATCCAGCTAAACAGTTGTCCGAGTCATTGAGTTCGCAGAACGAGTCTAAAAATGATGCACCAATCCAGTAAACGTAAGTCACCGCAGGCAAAAATTTGGATCAATCCACGTATTGCTGAGACATCGTTAGTTTGGAAGATTGCGTTAATGTGAAATTGTCCATCGCAATTACGCCAGCATTCCCGGTTTCTTCAGATACTTTTCCACGATGGCGTCGGCCGTGCGATAGGTTAGCGCCAGGATTGTTGGCGTCGGGTTGGACGAGCCGGAGTTGGGGAATGTGGAGGCGCCCAGGACGAAGAGGTTGGAGATGTCCCAGTGCTGCGTGTAGGTGTTTACGACGCCGCGGTCGGGAGACGTGGCCATCATGGTGCCGCCCTGGATGTGCGTTGACTGGTAGCGCGTCACGTCATAATCGGCGTAGCCGGGGAACGGGGTCACTTCTTTCGCGCCCATGGCGTGGCCTAGCTCGACCATTTTTTCGTTCATGAACTCGACCATCTTTCGTTCGTTTTCCCGCCAGTTGACCGTCATGCGCAGCAGCGGATCGCCCAGGGGATTTTTGTAGGTGGGGTCGAGATCGAAGTGGTTGCCCTTGTAGGGAATCTGCTCGCCGGAAAATGAGACGACGCCGGTGCGGTCGAAATAATCGATCGCGGCTTTCTTCCATTCCGCGCCCCAGCGCGGCAGCTTCATCGAGCGCGGCACGTTGCCGAAGGTCGAGAGCGGCTGCGTGCCCACGCTCATGGCTCCGATCATGCCGCCGCGAATAAACGGAAGATTGGAGTGGTCGAAGACGTCAGCGTCAAAGTCCGCGATGCGCACGCCCGTGCCGCCCGCGCCCATGAATTTATTGAGCGGCTTGGGGAGAAACGCCTGCACGCCGAACGCGACCTGATGCGTCAGATTTTTTCCGAGCGTGCCCTTGCCGGTGGCGGGATCGTAGGGCGTTCCGATGCCGGAAAGAAACAGCAGGTGATTGTTGCTGAGCGTGTAGGAAGAGAGGATCACGAGATCGGCGGGCTGAAACACTTCCTCGCCCGATTCGTCGATGTAAGTCACGCCGCGCGCTTTGCCGCCCTTTTGCGCGGGGTCGTGGGGTGTGTCGTGCGATGTGTCGTGCGATGTGTCATGAACGATGCGGCGCACCGTCGCGCTCGTGCGCAGCGTAACGCTCTTGCGCTTTTGCAGGACGGGCATCAGGACGGTTGTGGGCTGCGCCTTCGCGCCGATCATGCATGGCGTGCGTTCGCAGAATCCGCAGACGGCGCAGGCGGGGCGCGTGACGCCATCGGGATTTGTGTAGTCCTGGCTGGTGACAGCCGTGGCGTTGTTGTACGGATGATAGCCCAGTGATTTCGCCGCGCCGCGGAACAGCTCGGAAAGATATGGCGTGATGGTTGGCGGCATCGGATATTCCTCGCTGCGCCAGCCTTCGAAGATGTTGCCGCCCTCGATCTTTTTCCCCTTCAGGTTGCCGGCTTTTCCCGATACGCCGACCTCGCGTTCCGAACGCGCGTAGTACGGCTCCATCTCGTCGTACGTGACGCCCCAATCCTGCATCGATTGGTCCTGCGGTAATTTTTTTTCGCCGTAGCGCGCGACAGTCTGGGAATGGAGTTCGAAGCAATCCGGCAGCAGGCGCGGGTAGACCGCTCCCCAGTGTTCGCCCGTGCCGCCCACGCCGGAGCCGGGAAGGAACGCGCCGTACTGGCGTATGGGCAGGGCGCGCTCGTTATCGTTGTGGCGCAGCGTGGGTGTTTCGCGCGAGGGGTCCTGCATCATGTGCATGCGGACAAAAAAATCCAGCTCGTCCATGCCGCTGATGTAGTCGGGCCGGCGATCGCGGCCGCGCTCGAGCACGACGATCGAGACTGGAGTGCGCGCGCTCAGTTCCTTGGCCATGAGCAGGCCGGTCCAGCCGCCGCCAATGATCAGGACGTCGGTCGAGGGCAGCGTCTTCATGCTTTTCTGTCCTCGTCTTCGCTGGGGCGGACTTTGCGGCCGATGGATTGTTCGAGGCTGATGGGTTTGGGGCGGAAGGCTTCGCCGAAATGCTTGTCGACTTCGGCGTAATTGCTCATGCGCGGGCCGGGGAAGCCGACGAGTTGCCAGCCGATCATGTCCGCGTTGCCGCCGTGCACGGGATCGGAGAACATTCCTTCGATCGTGTTTTGGCGGAGCAGGGCGAAGAGGTGCGTGTTTTCGATCTGCTGCAATTTCTTGTCCTGCTCTTCGACGGAAAGTTTGTCGAAGCCCTTCAGGGTTTTCAGCCCTTCGCGATACGTCTGGCTCGGCGTTTCCTTGCCCTGATAGCCGAACTCGCGCGCGGCAGTTTCGTCAAACGGGCCTTGCGTGTAGCGGTAGCGGTCGCGCCCGTAGGGGCCGGCAAGCTGGCGGTCGATGTATATCACCGCGCCGGCTTCCTTCGCGCCCGGACCGGAATCGTCGCTGGGGAAAATACGAGAGGCCGCCGCCGCGACGATCAACGCTTCTTCCTCGGTGAAGAAGCGCAGCGGAATTTTCAGGGTTTGGGTGGATTTGTCCTGCGCGAACATGCGCGAGGCGCGGCGGTCGAGCGTATACACGAGCACGCCGCCGATACTTGCCGCGGAAAGAAAGAGAAATTGTCTGCGCCGCATGAGCGGGAGTCTACCACAAAAGTTGCGTAGGCTTCAGCATGCGCGGTTTAGAATTTTGATGAGGGGGAACAGCCGCAAACCGCGCAGGCCGAGAGGATCTCGTTGGCGATGAACGAAACCCCGCAGGCTGAAGCCCGCGCTACTTACTGCTTCACCCGCGCAATGCGCCGGGCAAAATGCTGTGTTGGCGGGCGACGTCAGCGAGATCGTCGAGCTTGGTTTGCGTTTCCTGCACGAGCGCTTGCAGAATCGCGAGTCCCGCCGCGGGCGTCACTCCGGCGTCTTTCTCGGTTAAAGATACGCCTGGAGTGGTAATCCGGTTGGCAGCCTGCGCGATGGCCGTTTGCTGCTCTTGCAGGTCGGCTTCGCGCTGGTCGAGTTCGGCTTGGAGTGCGGCGGCCTGAGCGGCATACCACGTGGGATCGTCGAGCCGGGAAGCGTACACCGGGAAAATAGTTTTGGCCGGCGCGGCGGGCGGCGTTGCCGTTTGCGCTTTTTCCTGCCTGACGACGGAAATCAGGCTGAACCGGCTGAGAAGGTCCATATCGTCGTTTGTCCAGATTTTTGTGGGCTGCGTTTGCGTGTCTTTCGCCGGGCGCGGTTTTCCTGCGGCATGCGCGGAGCACGCCATCGACAAAGCAAGAACCGCCGCCAGCGGGAATATGTGGTTTCGCATGGATTCTCCTTCACGGGAACAATCGTACTTTACACCCATTTTGCGTCTGGCAAGTGTTCAAACTGGGACACTGTCGCTGGACACGCGCTGCATGTCCTTACACTTTCACCACCCTTTCTGGCCGATCCCGTTCCCAAATTGTGACGATGAACCCCATTCTTGTCATATGATCCACGGCAGTTTAGGCCCGCATTGACCCGTTTTTAAGAATCGGCCCCGAAATCACTGTTGGCCCTTCAGCAGTGGAGAGTTCATGAGGACATTATCGTTGCTTCTGGTTGCCTGGCTGATTTTCGGCAGCGCCGGATACGCTGCCCAAACGACGGAAACGCAGCAAGTCGCTAAGATCAAAGCGCAAGTGCAGAAGCACGGCGCAGGTGAGAAATCGAAAGTGAGGGTGACGTTAGGGAACGGAACCATGGTCAAGGGCTACATCAGCAAGATTGATGAATCTTCTTTTGATGTGAATGAGAGCAAGGCGGGGCAAGCCACGTCCCTTTCTTACACCGATGTTCGGAAGATTCAGGGCCCAGGTTTATCCAGGGGTGCGAAGATTGCCATTGGAGTAGGCGTGGCCGTCGTCGTCGTGGGTGTAATCATCGGCATCAAGGTTGCGACAACAAAAATTGGTCCGCTATAGTCACGCGGTGGGTGACGCCGTCGTGGCAGTTTTCGGCGCGTACTTTGTGTGGATGTAATCGTCGACGAGTTTGCGGAAGGCGACGGAAAGTTCGTCGTAGTTGCCGTGCAGGGTGACAAATTTTTGGCCGTCGATGTAGACGGGGCAGCTTGGCTCTTCGCCGGTGCCGGGGAGGCTGATGCCGATATTCGCGGCTTTGGATTCGCCGGGGCCGTTGACGATGCAGCCCATCACGGCGAGCGTCATGTCCTCGACGCCTTCGTACTGCTGCTTCCATTGCGGCATGTTGTCGCGGATATAACCCTGAATGCGCTCGGCGAGTTCCTGGAACGTGGTGCTGGTGGTACGGCCGCAGCCGGGGCAGGCCGTAACGCTGGGCGCGAACGCGCGCAGGCCGAGCGACTGAATGAGTTCGCACGCGGCGTAAACTTCCTCGCGGCGGTCGCCGCCGGGGCGCGGCGTGAGCGAAATGCGAATCGTGTCGCCGATGCCTTCCTGCAGCAAAATGCCGATGGCCGCCGAGGACCACACGATGCCCTTCGTGCCCATGCCCGCTTCCGTGAGGCCCAGGTGCAGCGGCTGCTCGGTCTTGCGCGAGAGGTCGCGGTACACCTTGATGAGGTTTTGCGGCTTCGAGAGCTTGCAGGAAATGATGATCTGGTCGTGGCGCAGGCCGCACTCGAGCGCAAGTTCGGTCGATTCGATCGCGGATTGCACCATGCAGTTGTTGATGATTTCGTCCGAGTCCAGGCCGAGGTCGCGGTCGGTGTTCTCCTGCATGCGGCGCATCACGAGTTCCTGGTTGAGCGAACCGCCGTTCACGCCGATGCGCACGGGCTTGCCGTTGTCGACCGCCACTTTGCAGATGGTGGAAAATTGTTCGTCGCGCCGCGCGCCCGCACCCACGTTGCCGGGATTGATGCGGTACTTGTCCAGCGCCCGCGCACAGTCGGGATATTTCGTCAGCAAGACGTGCCCGTTGTAATGGAAATCGCCGATGATCGGCGCGGTGCAACCCAGATCGCGCAGCCGCGCGACAATCTCCGCCACGGCCGCCGCGGACTCCGGCATGTTCACCGTGATGCGCACGAGTTCCGAGCCGGCATCGGCCAGCTCCTTGCATTGCGCCACGGTCCCGGGGATGTCCGCCGTATCCGTGTTGGTCATCGACTGAACGACGACCGGCGCGCCGCCGCCGACTTGGTATTGGCCGACCTTGACGCCGTACGTCTTTCGCCGGGTGATGGGGGAAATCTGCATGTTCGTTTGTTCCGAACCTTTTCTATGATAACAGCCCTCTGACTCCGCAGCAAAACATGACGCGCACCGGTGGTGACTCAGTTTGAGGTTCGCGATTGTTTTGGTAGCGCCGGCATCTTGCCGGCGGTTTTCGTATCCGTGTCACGGCGCAAAACCGCCGGCAAGATGCCGGCGCTACCAAAACCAAATCATTGGAATGACAAGGTATTTCCAAACTGAGTCACTACCCGCGCATCCATTAGATGGAATATTTTGGCAGGCCGCAGTAGACACACTTCTTAGCGAAACCGTTAAACTTGAAGCGCCATCTCCGATCGTACTTCTTCCCGCAGCGTGGACACCGAAACGCGAGAAAGCATTCGTGCGTGTATATCAGAAGGGCGACCAAAGGGGTGGCGATCGCAAAAAACAGCACTTCGTTCCTATGCCGCTCCACGAGGAAGACGAGGATCGGTACAATTATCAAGTATGCGAGAATCGTTCCGAGATATTGATTCCTTCGCCGCTTGTATTCCTTCCATGCTTGCACGTAATTGCTCATCGGCATTGTCGCTATCTGCTGAAATGACTACGCACTCGCTGCGTGAGTTCCGCGCAAGCCCAGGGCGTCGGCCACTTCGCGCATGGCGGCGATGCAGAAGGCGATGTGCTCCTCGATGGGGACCGCTAGTTCTTCTGCGCCTTTGCGGACGTCGTCGCGATTGACGCCGCGCGCAAACGCCTTGTCCTTGAGCTTGCGCTTCACGGAATCCGCTTCGACCTCGAAGATGCTTTTCGACGGCTTCACCAGCGAGCAGGCGGTGAGGAATCCGGCGAGTTCGTCGCACGCGAAGAGAGTGTGTTCGAGGGGAGTCTGGCGCGGGATGGCGCAGTAGTCGGCATGTGTGAGGATGGCGCGAATCATTTCCTCGGGGTAGCCGCGCTCGCGCAGGATGGCCGATCCGCCCGCGGGGTGCTCCTCGGTGGGGCTGTGCGCGTCATTGGGCCAGCGCTCGTAGTCGAAGTCGTGCAAGAGGGCGGTAAGGCTCCAGAGTTCCTCGTCGGCGCCGGATTTGCGCGCATAGGCCCGCACGCAGGCCTCGACGGCCAGCGCATGTTTGCGCAAGCTTTCGTTTTGCGTGTATTCGCAGAGCAGCGCCCAGGCATCGTTTCTTGTCGGCATGGCATCCTCTAATCCGTGTTAAACCGCTTGCTAAGAATACCGCAACCGGGCGGTATGTGGCGCGTTGTTATGCGCGGGGGGGCTGACGGCGGACAAGAAAGTTCTAATGAAGTTTCAAATTTGGCCGATATAGTTATCGAATGGAAAAAGATGGAAAAAATACTTGACACCCGGAGCGGAACCCCCCATGATTGCGAACGCGCCAGCTGCTGCCTTCCCCACGTACGTAGTCCCTCTCGATCCGCATACCGGAATAGTCTTCTAGGAGCACCGGTGTCGGAACAAATAAAACGTATGAATACAACAAACGCAACGAACGGAAGCAAAGTTGGCGTGGTGGATGTCGACCTGGACCGCGAAGTCATCCGTTGCAAGACCTGCGGGCTTGTTCAATATCGCACGCGCACGGGGAATTGCCGCCGGTGCCTACACATGCTGCCGCCAAAGGTGGAATTTCTGATTCCTCCTTCGGAGCCGCAGGAGCTTCCAGGCGACGATCGGCAACTCTTCGAAAAATGGCCGAACCGCGAGACGGTGGAGAACATTGGTCAACGCATCCGGCAGTTGCGCGAATCGCGCGGGATGACGCAAAGCCAGCTCCAGGCGCGCTCGCGCGTTTCCCGGTCCTACTTGTCCCGGATTGAAAGCGGACAAATGACGCCCAGCCTTGGAACCCTTGAAAAAATTTCCGAAGCGCTTGGCGTTGGCTTGAACCGCTTCTTCATTCCGGAAACGAACGGCGAGTCACTGCTGGAGGATGCATTCATCCAGGGGTTGCGGCCGTTCCTACGGCAGCTGGACTGGGAACAGTGGCAATCGATTCTGAAGCGCCTGGCCGCGATCAGCGACCACGTCTCGACGGGTGTGGGGCCACTGCGTCCTTTGGCGCAGCCTCAGCCATCGCGAGTCGAACAACTGGTGCGTCGGATTCACCCATCCGTGATGGGCCACCGGTAGCCGGTCGAGCAGAGATTCTTAGAGAACGGCGCGAACTCTCCGAGGACAGGGAGTTCGCGCCGTTACGTTTTTACTTGCCGCGACGAAATTCCTCCGCCAGCACGGCGTAATTCTCCAGATCGAAAAACCGGCCGTATTTCTGGGTGTGTTTGCAGAAGCGTCCTTCGTGGCGCATTCCAATTTTTTCGAGGACGCGCCCGGAGGCGGTGTTTCCCTCAAAATGGTGGGCGAAAATCCTGTGCAGGCCAAGCGTGTCGAATCCGAATGCGACGGCCTGGGACGCGGCTTCGGTGGCGTAGCCCTTGCCCCAGTACGGCATGCCGATCGAGTAGCCGAGTTCCGCGCGCTGGTGCGCGGCCGCAATATGAAGCCCCACGGAGCCGCAAAGTTCACGCCCCGGCGGAAGCGAGACGGCGAAGGACACGGAAAGTCCCTCGAGAAAATCCTCGCCAGCTTTCTTGAGGAAGGCCAGGGCGTCGGCCTCCGCGTACGGGTGCGGGATATTCGCGGTGGTCGCGGCGATTTCTTTTGCTCCGGCAAGGCGCACCAGGGCGGGGACATCGTCGCGCTCGAACGAGCGCAAGAGGAGCCGTGCGGTCCGCAATTCACGCGGAGCGGTCATGGGATCAGTTTACGCGAAACGCATTTGTGCGTCAGGCGGATTATTATTCAGGATTAGCCCGCATTGCTCACGACAAACTAATTTCATGAAATGCAATCACTTCGATTCACGAATAAATGCAGGTTTATAGTAGCGCCGGCGTCTCGCCGGCAGGTTTTGCCATGGGTCGAGATTGTAAAACCTGCCGGCGAGACGCCGGCGCCACGAAATGCCTGCGTTTTGCTTTGGCTCGATGTTTTGCGTTCCACCGATGGGCAGGTTTCATCCTACTTTCGGATCAATGGCATGTAATCGGAGTACTTCACAACCTCGCGTACATGAACGAAGCCTGTGGGAAAATGCAATAGCTCATCGGCGCGCGAGTAGGTTGGGAACCAGTATTGGCCGTCAAACGGTTGCCGATAGGTCACGAAAACAGGCGTGAGGTTGGCCACGGCATTTTTCTTTTTAGGGTTGATGTTTTCATCTTCGCGGGGTTTGCCGCACGTTTTCACGATCATGAGGTCCAGATCGTCCACCCAAATGCGTCCCTCGAAGAGTTTCATTTCCTTCTTCGGGTATTTGGGAGAAACGTCAAACACGTACGCATTCAGCTGATCCACATGCTGCTGGCCGACATAGGAAACCGAAAAGTGCGGGAGTTCATCCGGGGTGAGGGGGAAGGGCAGGCGTTCGCGAAAATCGTCCAGATCGTCCTGCGAAAGCGACAATTTTCGGAGAGTGCTCAGCGGGGCGAACGTTGTTTTTTCCGCGCGCTTGCCGTCGCCTTTCAGCACGATCTCCGAAGTTTGTTGATACTCCCCGTCCACGCGGCCGTAATTGTCCAGGGTTTGAACGGTTACGTTCAAGGTGTAGCCGTAACGATCCCGCGCCGCCTTGAATTTTGCTTCCTTGATCGTGAATTCCTGAATGATTCCCGCGGGGGTGATCGCGGCAGGCAGCGCGGGGTTCAGAGGACCATTGCCCGGATCGCAAACACCCTGCGCGAAGAGGTTTTCGCAGGGGAGCAGGCTGAGGAGAAGAAATACGGCGCAGCAGCCGAGAGCATGGCGATGCACGTGGGCCTCCGCAAAACCTGCAAAACCGTAGATAACTTCTGTCTTTACGAGAAACGAACTTTTACGTCCGGGCGCTTATCGAGCGTGACGGTGTCGATGAAGCGGACCTGCCGCTCGTGCAGTGTGACGATCAGCGACTGCGTGCGGATGCCTTCGCCGAAGAAGCGCACGCCGCGCAACAGGTTGCCGTCGGTTACGCCGGTGCACGCGAAAATAATTTTCTTGCCGGGGGCGAGTTCCTCGGTCCGGTAGATGCGCTTGCCGTCCTTGATGCCCATTTTTGCGATGCGTTCCTCGTGCTCGGGCTTGGATACCACGAGGCGCGCCAGGATTTCGCCGTTCAGGCAGCGCAGAGCGGCCGCGGCCAGCACGCCTTCGGGAGCGCCGCCGGTGCCCATCACGGCGTGGACTCCCGTGCCGATGACAGCCGCCGAAATGCCCGCCGAAAGGTCGCCATCGCCGATCAGGCGGATGCGCGCGCCGGTGGCGCGAATATCGGAGATCAGTTTTTCATGGCGAGGCCGGTCGAGCACGATCACGACCAGGTCCTCGATGTCGCGGTCAAGGCGTTTGGCGATGGCGCGCAAGTTATCGGCGACGGGAGCATCGAGGTCCACGGCTCCCTTGCAGGAGGGGCCGACGCAAATTTTTTCCATGTACAGGTCGGGCGCGTGAAGCAAGCCGCCCTTTTCGCTGGCGGCGAGTACCGTGATCGAGCCGGGCGCGCCCGTGGCGCACAGGTTCGTGCCTTCGAGGGGATCGACCGCGATGTCCACGCCCGGAAAGCTGTTTCCCTTGGCGTGTTGCGCGGCGCCGACTTTTTCGCCGATGAACAGCATCGGGGCTTCGTCCCGCTCGCCTTCGCCGATGACAATCGTGCCGTCCATGGGCACTTTGTCCATTTCCTTGCGCATGGATTCGACCGCTGCCTGGTCGGCCTTGTGAGCGTCCCCGAGGCCCATGGTCTTGGCCGATTCAATGGCCGCTTGTTCGACGACGCGCAAAAACTCCAGACTCAATTCGCTTTCCATCGCAGCTCCCATTTACTAAATTTGTTTGGATCTGGCGCGCGCCGGACACGGTTTTGTTATGCGCGCGATGCCCGCAAAGCCATGCCCTATCCTAAACCAAGCGGCGCGGCGCACCAAATGAATCGGCGCGCGTTTTGATGAATGTGTTCTGAAAGGAGATCTTGATGAGCCGGCTTGCGTTTTCGAGCCGGGAGTTTTTTAGTGGCACAGGCTTCAGCCTGTGTAGTTTTGATTTGCGGCAAGCTAAAGTCAAAAGAACACAGGCTGAAGCCTGTGCCACTGTGTTACGGCAGCGGCTGGATGATGGTGTTGACCAGGTTCGGATCGTCGAACGCGGTCTGGTCGCCGGGCTTTGCGCCGGGAACCGGGAGAAGCCGCGCGCTGAGCGGCTTCGATAATTTCGCGGAGAGCGTTGCGACGTCGCCGACGATGCGCTCGAGTTGCTGCACGGTGACGTCGCCGGGCAGTGGAATCGTATCCAGCCCCGTGCCGCAGACCGTCGAATAGGCCAGGAGTTGGTCCATGGAGAGCGCGCCCTCGCCCCAGAGTTGGGCGAGGCGCGTGTCTTCCAACACAGGCATCATCACGCCCGAATAGCCCACCTTTTTCACGGAAATGTCGCGCAACGCAGAAGTAATCGTGGCCACGGCGGTCAGCGTGCCGCTGGTGCCGAATCGTTTGCCCGTAAATCCAGCGATGGCCGATCCGATGGAAGCCGTTTTCATGGGCGCGGGAGAAAGATCGAGGCCCAGGTAGGTCCAGCCGGTGTCCTGATCGATCTTGCTGGCGATGTCTTCCACGGCCCTAGCGTGCATTCCCAGTTCAGAGATCAATGCCTGGCGCGTGGCTTCCTGGTCGCGCTGCACGGCCATCACGGCGGCGACGACGTTCGCGGATTCCAGCGCGATGGCAAATTGATGTCCCTGTCCCTGGTGATACGCAGCGGGATAAAACGGCGTGTAGGCCGGCACGTTGGCAATGGCCGCAAAGCGGAAATTCCCGAGGCCCATGTCGCTGTGATCCTCGAGATATTTCATGAGGCTGGCCGCCGCGTGAACGCCCTTCCAGTGAACGCCATCGCTTCCGGCCACGACAACGCTGCCGTACAGGTGGCTGGCCGGCGCCAAAATTTCTCCCAGAAGCTCCGCCTGCGCGGGATCGTCCTTTTCGTCCATCAACGCGGGGCCGATGGCGATCGAGACGTTTTCTTGTTTCGCGAGCGCGTCGAGGTCATGAAAAAACGCGAGCGCCGCTTGCCGGGACATGCCGCGCGTGTATTCGGGAAACGGCTGCGTGGAGATGCGTATGGTTTGCGCTTCGTACCCGGCCAGTTCGTAGCGCGCCTTGGCGTTGCGCAGCATCGCCACGGTGTCGGCCACCTGCTGTTTGTATTGGGCCGGGTCAAGGCGAATGAACGCGGTGATTGTGCGGACCTTCGGTTTTTCCTGCGCCGATGCGGGCGCGATAAACGCCGCCAGCAGCATGGCCGCCAGAAAAATGGCGTGCGATACGAATGGCAGGACATGCGCCGAGCCGCCGCTGTTGCGAAACATCAAGGCCTCCTCCTCAATCTCAATGTTGGCGCACTGCAAGAAGTCATTTCATAAATCGCCAACCATTCAAACACGACAGGACTTCAGGGGCTAAAGCTCTTATCTTTTAGGTCCCTGAACGTCGCGGCTGAAGCCGCGACCTCCAAAAACCATTTATGGGATAGCTTCAAGTAAAGTCCGCGCCCGGTCTTCAAAAATACGCGGGGATGCCTGTCACGCGCTCGCCGATCACCAGGCGATGAATGTCATGCGTGCCCTCGTAGGTGTAAACCGATTCGAGGTTGTTCATGTGGCGCATGACGCAGTAATCGTCGACGATACCGTTGGCGCCCAGAATATCGCGCGCCTTGCGGGCCGTTTCCATGGCCATCCACACGTTGTTCATCTTCAGCATGGAGATGTGCGCGGGGTCCACGTGGTTCTGGTCTTTTCGCTTGCCAATGTGCAGCGCGAGGAGTTGCGCCTTCGATATTTCGGTGATCATGAAGACGAGCTTGTCCTGCACGAGCTGGTGCGACGCGATCGGCTTATTCTGAAACTGCTTGCGCGTTTTCGCGTATTGCAGCGCCGTGTCGTAGCAGGCCATCGCCGAGCCGATCGCTCCCCAGCCGATGCCGTAGCGCGCCTGCGTCAGGCAACTGAGCGGGCCTTTCAATCCCGTAACGCCGGGAAGCGCGTTTTCGGCGGGAATTTCGCAATCGGTCATGGCCAGTCCCGAAGTGATGGAGGCGCGCAGCGAAAGTTTTCCGTGCACGTCCCAGGCCTTGAAACCTTTCGTGCCTTTTTCCACGAGGAAGCCGCGAATCTTTTCGTCATCGCAGCGCGCCCAGACGATGGCGACGTCGGCGATCGATCCGTTGGTGATCCACATTTTTTCGCCGTTGAGAATGTAACGGTCGCCGCGCAGCACGGCGCGCGTCAACATGCCGCCGGGGTTTGAACCGAATTGCGGCTCGGTGAGGCCGAAGCACCCCACGGCATTTCCGCTTTGCAGGCGCGGCAGCCATTTGTCCTTTTGCGCGTCGGAGCCGTAGGAGTGGATGGGATACATGACCAGCGCGCTCTGCACGGAAGCGAAGCTGCGCAATCCGGAGTCGCCGCGCTCCAGCTCCTGCATCACCAGGCCATAGGCGACGTTGGACATTCCGGCGCAGCCGTAGCCTTCGAGGTTCGCACCAAAAAATCCCAGGTCGCCCAGCTTCGGAAGGAGGCCCATCGGGAAAGTCGCTTCGCGATTGTGTTTTTCGATGATGGGGATGACGTGCTCGTCCACAAATTGCCGCGCCGTTTTTCGCGCCATCAACTCTTCGTCATTGAGCAGGGAATCGAAATCCAGAAAATCCACGCCGGGAAAGGGGGGCATCAAATTCTCCTTCTAGTATTTCGCAAGAAAGAAAAGGCCGTGCGGCAAGTCCGATTCGGATCGGACGTTTGTCGCGCTGCTCATTCTAGCGCGCCGCGTTTGACCCCAGCAAGCGGACGATGCGCGGGGAAGCGTGATTCGTGAATCGTGATTTGTGATTTGTGGAAAGGTGTTGCGATGATTGAAGTCCCGTAAGGACGAAATTCCGTAGCCCACCGCTTCAGCGGTGGGCGCGCGCAGCGTGATGATTCAAAGCCCCAGAGGGGCGGCACACCGTGAATGGCGTCGTGTGCCGCCCCTCCGGGGCTTGGTTCTTGTTCTCGCATATACCCACCGCTCAAGCGGTGGGCTACGTTCTTTCGTCCCTGACGGGACTGGCTATGACGATAAGAGCGATCCTTCGCTCTGTGGGACAAACTCTCAACTCTCAACTCTGAACTCTTAACTCTCAACTCTTAACTCTGAACTCTTAACTCTCGACTCTGAACACCCGACTTCCCTCCGCACCACGCGCCTAGTTTGATTGACAGGGGCCACGGGGCGCGGGTATCATCCCCTGAGTGCGGCACCTGGGTGGGAAGCCGCGCTTCCTTCCTTTGCACTACCTCGTGACTCGCCCGTGATACGGAAGCTAACTCGGGCGTTTCCTGTTGGAAGCAAGGATATGGACCTCACTGGAGGCAGTCAGATGTTTTCCGATAACGAAAACCCCGGCGCGGAGCTATCCGCCGGACAAAGCGCAACCGCCGCAGCAGCGGCGCCGGAACAAACAACAAACGTAGAAACCGCGCAGGCTGCGGTTCAGGCGCAAGAACCCATTGCCGCTGTGGAGCCGGCCGTTGTTACCGTGACTCCCGCTGAGCCCGTGGCCGCGCCGGACGGAATTGCAGCCGTCGAACATACCAATGTGAGCGAAACAGTGGAAGCCGCAGCGGATTCCGGAGAGCCTTCGACGGAATCACACGAGGAGATGGAACAGCTCATGGAGCAGTACGCCGTGCCGCATCAGGCGCCGGCGGAGGGCGAGATCGAGTCGGGCCAAGTCGTGGCGATTACCGATTTGGGCGTGGTCGTGAACCTCGGCGGAAAAACCGAAGGACTGATCCCCGCGCAGGAATTCGCGGAGCTGGACGGCCCATTTCCTCTGATGGTCGGGCAGCCGGTCGAAATCCAGCGCACGGGCGAGCGCAAGGAAGGGATGGTACTGCTGTCGTACCAGCGCGTACGGCGGCGCCGCGTCTGGGGCAAGATTGAAGAGGCTTACCGAGCCAAGACCGACATCACCGGAAAGATCGTGGACAGCATCAAGGGCGGCCTGGTGGTGGACATCGGCGTGCGCGCCTTTTTGCCGGCGTCGCAAGCCGATCTGCACCCGGTGCGTGACCTGAACGAATGGAAGGGCCGGGACATTACCGTCCGCGTACTGAAGATGAATCGCAAGCGCGGCAACGTGGTCGTCAGCCGGCGCGCGATTCTCGACGAGCAGGTGGCGTCGCAGCGGCAGGCTTTGCTCGACAACATGGCCGAGGGGCAGATTGTGCGCGGCGTGGTCAAGAACGTCACGGGTTACGGCGCGTTCGTGGACCTGGGCGGGATCGACGGGCTGCTGCACATCACAGATATGTCCTGGGGCCGCGTGGAAAGCCCGCTGGACGCCGTTTCGCCGGGCGAGGAAGTGGAAGTCAAGATTCTGAAGTACGACAAGGAAAAGGGCCGCGTTTCGCTCGGGCGCAAGCAACTGATGCCCGATCCCTGGGCCTCGGTGGTGGAGCGCTACACGCAGGGATCGAAGCTCAAGGGCAAGATCAGGGGCCTCACGGATTACGGCGCGTTTGTCGAGCTGGAGCCGGGCATTGAGGGCCTCGTGCACGTCAGCGAGATGACATGGTCCAAGCGCAAGCAGCATCCCTCGAAGCTCGTCAAAGTGGACGACGAAGTCGAAGTCATCGTATTGGGCGTCGATCCCAAGGAACGGCGAATTTCGCTGGGCATGAAGCAGGCGCAGGCCGATCCGTGGCAGCAACTCGCGGAAAAGTATCCGGTCGGAACAGTGGTGACCGGGAAAATTCGCAACCTCACCGAATTCGGAGCCTTCCTCGAAATCGAGGAGGGATTCGACGGCCTCATTCACGTCAGCGATATTTCCTGGACCGGGAAGATCAAGAATCCTTCCGAAGTCTATAAGAAGGGCGACACGGTTGAGGCCAAGGTTTTGAAGATCGAGCAGGGGGCGCGTCGCGTTTCGCTCGGAGTGAAACAGGTCAACGACATCTGGTCGTCGTGGTTTGAGAAGCACAAGGTGGGCGATCTGGTTCGCGGAAAAGTGTCGCGCGTGACGACCTTTGGCGCATTTGTCGACCTGGCCGAGGGCATCGAAGGCCTCTGCCACATTTCGGAAATCGACGAACGCCGCGGCAAGGGTGACAAGGGTGACAGGCCAGCCCCGCCGCCGCGTCCCGGAGTTCGGCAGAGCGGACTGCTCGATCCAGGCCGCGATTACGAATTCAAGATCGTCAAGATCAGCCGGGACCAGCATAAAATCGGGCTCAGCTACCGTGGCGCGCAAAAGCAGGCGGAACGCCGCGACATGGACGATTACCGGGCGTCGAAAACCTCGGCAAAAGCCACGATCGGCGATGCGATCATGGCCAAGCGTTCCACGTAACCGCTCCGGCAGCGCCCTGGGCGGATTATAAATACTATTTCCCTTAAGCCTCATTTAATGATATGGAATTGCCACCAAAGAGGCTCGCTGGGCGAGATTTTTCCGGCGAGCCGGTGGAGCATTCCTGGAACGCGCCACAGCCTGGCATCCCGTGGCGTAATTTTAGATTGAGCCGGAGCATACACCGATGAGTGATACCACCGTGACAAAGGCGGACCTGGTCGAGCAAGTGGTTCGCGTCACAGAACTTCCACGCAAAGAATCCGAAGCCGTCGTCGAAACGATTTTCGAGAGCATCATTGGCGCGCTGCAATCCGGCGACCGCATCGAAATCCGCGGCTTTGGCAGTTTTCGCACGCGGCAGCGCCGAGGCCGCACCGGGCGCAATCCGAAGACCGGCGCGAAGGTCGAAGTGCCGCCCAAGAACATCCCGTTTTTCAAGCCCAGCAAGGAGTTGAAGGACCACGTCAACGTGGGCGCGCCGGGCGCGGGTTCCGCTCCAGTCGCGCCGCACAATTAACGGCTAACCCGCATTTCTCACGAATAATGAAATTATTTTCTTTTGATGGACAGTTTATTGTGAAGAAATGCAGTTCTGGGATTAAAGGGTTTCAGTGGCACGGGCTTCAGCCTGTGTTCCTTTGATTTTAGCGCGCGCAAAATTCAAACCCACACAGGCTGAAGCCTGTGCCACTGAAAAGCGCCTGTTTCGCTGTGGCGATTGTGAACTTGCTGTGAGAAATGCAGATTAGCTTGCGGATACTGGCCCCGCGTCCGCGGCCCCAATACTCCTTATGGATTACCTCTGGACTCCCTGGCGCTACCGATACGTCGCCGAACCCAAAAACCTCGAGGGTTGCGTCTTCTGCAATGCGCAGGCGGCGGAGCGCGACGAGGAATGGTTGATCGTCCAGCGCGCGGTGAAAAATTTCGTCATTCTGAATCGCTACCCGTATACGGCGGGGCACGTGATGATCGTTCCGTACGCGCACACTGCGGATTTCTCTGGGCTTGAAAAAGATACCGCTGGGGAAATGATGCTGCTTGCCCAGCGCGTACAGGCCGCGATCGAAGACACCTACCATCCGGATGGTTTCAATATCGGCATGAATCTGGGCCTCTCGGCCGGCGCGGGCATCGCCGATCACCTGCATCTGCACGTCGTGCCGCGCTGGACGGGCGACACGAATTTCATGACCACGGTGAGCGAAACGCGCCTCCAGCCCGAAGAGCTTTCCGTAACGTACACGAAGCTGCGCAAGGCGCTGGTTCTCTAAAGCTGACTCTGTAAACCGCACGCGCATTCCCGGAGCCACGGTTGAACTTTTCTCTCACCGAAGAACAAACATTGCTCCAGCGCACGGTGCGGGAGTTCGCCGAAAATGAAGTGAAGCCGCACGCGCGCGAACTGGACGAGACCGGCCACTTCCCGCGCGAAACGTTTCGCAAGGCCGCGGAACTGGGCCTGGCGGCCGTGGCGTTGCCCGAATCCGAAGGCGGCGCGGGGTTCGACCACATCTCCTATTCCATCGTCATCGAGGAAATTTCCCGCGTCTGCGCTTCGACCGGCGTGATTCTGTCCGTGCAAAATTCGCTGTACTGCGATCCGATTCACCGCTTCGGCACGGAAGAGCAAAAGAAACGTTTCCTCGCGCCCTATGCGCACGGCGAAAAAATCGGCTGCTACGCGCTTACCGAGCCGCAGGCGGGCTCAAACGCGGCGGCGCTCGCGACCAAAGCGGTGCGCAAGGGCGATGGCTACATCATCAACGGCGCGAAAGCCTGGATCACGAACGGCGGCGTGGCCGACGCGGCCATCGTCTACGTCAATACGGACGCGGCGAAGGGCGAAAAGGGGATCACGGCGCTGATCGTCGAGCGCGGCACGCCCGGTTTTAAGGTGGGCAAGGAAGAAAAAAAACTCGGCATCCACGCCACGGCCTGCGCCGAGATTTCGTTCACCGATTGCGAAGTGCCTGTTGGAAACCGCATCGGAAATGAAGGCGAGGGATATAAGATCGCGCTTTCAACGCTCGATGGCGGCCGCATTGGGATTGCCGCGCAGGCCACCGGCATCGCGCAGGGCGCTCTGGACGAGGCGCTGCGCTACTCACACGAGCGGCAGGCGTTTGGCCACCCCATCGCGGATTTCCAGGCCATTCAATTCATGCTGGCCGACATGGCCACGGAAATCGACGCGGCGCGCCTGCTCGTGCGCAAGGCGGCCTGGAAGCAGGATACCGGCGGACGCTTTACGATGGAGGCGTCGATCGCAAAACTTTTCGCCTCGGAGCTGGCCACGCGCGCGGCGCACAAGGCCATGCAGATTCACGGCGGCAACGGTTACAGCGCCGAGTATCCGGTTGAACGCATGTACCGCGACGCGCGCATCACGGAAATTTACGAAGGCACGAGCGAAATTCAGCGGCTGGTGATTGCCGCGTGGGTACTCAAAACGATTTGAAACCACGGATGCATACGGATGGACACGGATGAGGAAAGAGATTTGAAAACAGTCGAGAGTTGAGAGTTTAGAGTCGAGAGCGCCAAAATAATTGTCGGGCTCCAAACACTCGCGGTTTTTAACTCTCAACTCTAATCTGTCAACTCTCGACTTTTCACGAATCACGATTCACAAATCACGAATCACGGCTTTCCATGCAGGAACTTGATTCCACCGCCGATTTCGACGCCGCAAATGACGGCGAATTCTTTTCCGCGCTGCCGGCGCTGCCTGCGGTGTTTTCCGTTGAGCCGCACGCCGAATTGGATGGTGCGAAGCCGTACCTGCTGCGCACGGCGAACTTACGGCAGCGGCTTACGCGATTGCTAGGCCCGCCCGATCCCGCTTCCAAGCGGCTGAACTTGCGCGCGTTCGCAGCGCGCGTGCGCTACCGTGTGGTGGGCTCGCCGTTTGAATTGAGCTATCTGCACTGGCAACATGCACGGCGGCTCTGGCCCGCGGCGTATCGCGAGCGCGTGCGCATGAGGCCGCCCGCCGTGCTCAAGGTCAGCCTTACAAACGCGTATCCGCGCTGCTACGCCACGCGGCGCATGGGCGCAAACGGATTTTATTTTGGGCCGTTTGCTTCGCGCCGGGCGGCCGATACGTTTGCTTCCGGCTTTCTCGACCTGTTCAAAATCCGCCGCTGCCAGATCAAGATTCGCCGCGATCCGGATTTTCCCGGCTGCATCTATTCGGAAATGAAGATGTGCCTCGCGCCGTGCTTTGCGGGATGCTCGAAGGAAGAGTATGACGCGGAAGTGGGGCGGGTCGTGGCGTTCCTCGCAACGGGCGGCGCATCGATCACTGCGGAACTCGAACGCGAGCGCGAGGCGTCGAGCGAAGCGCTCGATTTCGAGCGCGCCGCGGCGGTCCATCGCCGCATCGAGAAAACCGCCGAGGCCTTGCGCGGATTGCCCGACCTCGCGCGACGCATCGAAGACCTCAACGCCGTGGTCCTGCAGCGCGCGGCGGAAGAAAACGCGGTGGCCGTGTTCGCGGTGCGCGGCGGGCGCATCGAGGAGCCGCGCGTGTTGCGCTTTACGGAGCTGGCGAGCGAGCCGCGCTCGGTCGAGCAAATCCTGCGCGAGTGGCTGGAGGGCGATGGAAATCCCGCATCGCTAGCCGCATCGTTCTCCGCATCGATACCTGGAAAAACATCCGCTACACAGCAAAGCTATCGCGAACTCGAAGATCATCTGAGCCTGCTGGCGCGATGGTTCCACAAGAAACCACGCGTGGGAGAAATCTTCTTTCGCGAGAGCACGGCGCGCTCTTCCGCCGCCGCTCCTCAGGACGAAGCCAGCGCGCGCCGCAACAGCGAATGGCCGTACCGCCGCATCTTGCGCGCCTGCTCGCGCCTGCTCGCGCCGCCCGCAGTTGAGAGTTGAAAGTGTAGGGGCACGGCATGCCGTGCCCCTACAGCGGCTTCACGGAATAGCGGGGGAATAACGGTCGATATGTTCAGGGGGACAGACTCTTAACTCTCAACTATCGACTCGCCCGAGTGCGAGTATAATTACGGCTCTCCAATCCGCGAGGAAAAATGACGACGTTCGCTACACCCGAAGGCACGAAGAAATACGCGGCGCGATTTGACGGGCGCGCCGCCGCCGGACATTTTCGTGAGCATCAGGGCCTGTGGCTCTCCTCGCTGGGGATCGGCACGTACCTGGGCGAGCCGGACGCGCGCACCGACCAGGCGTACACGGATGCGATTGTCGAGGCCGTGGAATCCGGCGTGAACGTGATCGACTCGGCGATCAACTACCGTTTTCAGCGCTCGGAGCGCTCGGTGGGTGCGGCGCTCGCGGAACTTGCGCGGCGCGGCTACGGGCGGGAAGAGTTGCTGATCTGCACGAAGGGCGGCTTCCTCACTCCCGACGCCGACATGCCGGCCGACGCCAGCGAATATTTCAATCGTGAATACGTGGAAACCGGCATCCTGCGCGAAGGCGACGTCGCGGCCGGATGCCACTCGATGGCGCCAAAATTTATCGCCGATCAAATAGAGCGCAGCAGGCGCAACCTGGGCGTCGAAACGATTGACGTGTATTACCTTCACAATCCGGAGACGCAACTGGGCGAAGTGCCGCGCGAGATGTTCAACACGCGCCTGCGCACCGCGTTTGAATTTCTGGAATCGGACGTGGCCGCCGCGAAAATTCATTTCCACGGGCTGGCCACGTGGAACGGTTTTCGCCAGAGCGAAACCGAACAGGATTTTCTTTCGCTTGCCGCAATCGAATCGCTGGCGCGGGACGTTGCCGGCGGATCGCATCATTTTCGCTTCGTGCAGTTGCCATGCAATCTGGGCATGACCGAGGCCCTGACGCGCTCGAATCAGCCGGTCGACGGCGCACATCTCCCGATGGTGGGAGCCGCGTCGAAGCTGGGCATCGCGCTCGTGGCGAGCGCCGCGATGCTTCAGGGGCAACTCACGCGCGGGTTGCCGGAGTTCGTGACGGCCGCGCTGGGAATGAAATCGGACGCCGAGCGCGCCATGCAGTTTGTGCGCTCGACGCCCGGAATTGCGACCGCGCTCGTGGGCATGAGCAGCGTCGAGCACGTGCGCGCGAATCTTTCGCTCGTCGGCGTCGCGCCCGCCTCGCAGGATCAATTCGCCCGATTGTTTCAGCGCGGAGAGAAGGCCTGAAGGATTTCTTCCAAATATTTCCGGCAGATTTTAGTTCGCATTTCTCCCGATGGACTCCGGTCCGATGGCGCTCTGCTGTGTGTATTTAGAGCGCATCGGGCCATTTGCGCGTTGACAGGCCCGCTCGTCACGGATGGTCGCAACTTTTGCGACCAGGCCGAAGTGCTTTCAGTTGACGTAGAAATCTATAAGATCGAATGTCGCGCTGCCGCTGTTTAGGGCGACCCCATGCCCCGCAAAGTATTGCCCGCCGAAGGTCATTCCGATCCATCCGACATTGGCTAAAGCGGCTGCAAAGTTTTGTGCATTTTGCTGGCCGTACACGTTTCCCCACTGTTCCCATGTAAAAGGGACGGAAATTGTGATTATTTGATTGTCATTTGAACCCAAATCATGGAAATCAAAATCTGCCCACCATCGTCCGTTTGCGCTCTCCATATCATCATTTTTCTGTTCAAAAAATATGCGAAATGTTGCCGGAAGCTTATCCGTGGGGTCGATCTCGACATACTGTGGTGACGTACTTATGACCTCAAACTTCATAATCACATTATGCAGAGTCGTCGTTGCAACAAATGGCGTTTGCACATAGTTCAGGTGACCTCCGCCTCCTGCGTTTGGAATAGCTAGTGACCATGCCCCTATGCCGTCGTACGACGGATTGGCTGGGGTCCCTGCGCTGTAGAAGACATACCAATTTGCTGGATCAAGCGAGACTACGTTCAACTGCTGGGGTTGAATGTCAGGTAGTGAATACCTGCATCCCACCAATGAAAACACTAGCGCCACGACGATTACGCTAATCCTCATGGATAACCAGCCCCTTTCGTTTTAGCGCACGCCTACCTCGGCACCCGAAGAGCAGACCATCTCACACACAACTCGACTACACTTACTACCCGCGGTCCTTTAGCAATTGACATTATCAGTGACATGCACGTATCGTTCCAAGGCGCTCACACCAACATACCGCGAAGCATTCCGGAGCGATTTGCAAGTAAAACAGGCTCTCAATCCAGAGCGCGACGACCCTTTTCACCCCAACCCACTAAAAGCACACCAATGCAAATGCCATCGTGTGTGCCTCTTTTCCCACTTTGACACTCAAAAGCACCGATTTGGGACACGTCGCCGCCGGCAGCAAGCAATGAATCACTACTTGCACTGACAAAGCATCCCCCTATGCAGTTGCCGCAGTGGCCCTCCATTTGCTTGTCACGTACAGTGTCACACCAGACCGGCCCACACCACCGCTACAGTCTGCGCGCGGCAATTTCAACACTGGAGGACCCGAGCATATGAGAATCTACCTAGCACTAGGCTTCCTGCTTCTAGCAACTGCGGTTCACTCTCAAGACTTGCCTATGAAACCAGAGGAATCCAGCATGAGTAGCCTTTCGGCTTTGGATTCCACCATCACTCCATCTGAAGAACTTGTGGCATCCAACACACCGGGATCAGATGCTACAAGAGTAGAAATCAAGAAGGAGGTGTTACCCGCCAATCCATTACCCATTGCGCCGCTGGCTCTGCAACACAAGCATTGGTACAAGAATTACAAATGGTGGATAGGCACAGCGGTCATCGGCACAGCCGTCGCGCTCGATGCGCATTCAAGCTGCCGAGCACTCGGACAACCCGGCATGGGAGAAACGAACCTTCTTGTGATTGGCACGCCGACGTGCTGGAAAGTGTCCTTGGTCGAAGTGAGTGCGTTCAGCTTCTACACTGCGATGCACGTGTTGGAGTACAACGTGTCCCGAAATGACTACACGGGTTACCACGGCAGATTTGTTGAAACATTCGGCCTAATGGCTATTCCGGCTGGAATCGCTGTAGTCCACATATCGGCGGCGGTGCATAACTACGAGATTCCGGTGCCGAAATGACCGAAGGGACCTATCGCGCGATAAAGGAGATTCCCGTGCCCTAGGACAGTGGTGTCCAGACAAGACAAAATACAAAGATTGGCCGATATTCACACCTAGCGATGGCTTCGTTATGGTCTCTAGAAAGGTCAATAAGAAATGGATGTGGCACGTTGAGAAAGTTAATTCCTGTAATTGGTGTGGACGCCCAATGACCTGGAAAGAAGCCATGTTTGATAAGGAGGCCTCGATTTGGTGGGGAATAAGCCTCGCCGCCCACGTCGTTGATGTCGAAACGATGATGCGTGCACCCTGCTTTAAGTCGGGGCATGTAGAAATGCGAACCCAATCTACGGAAACAATAGACCTCAAGCCTACTCGGTTGGAGGGGCACTGATCTCAGTAATGTGGATCGATGCCGCGTGGATGCGCAAGGGGGACAAGCTTTGGAATGTTGGAGGATACAGGAAGTGGCAGTGGATTCCATTCCTCAATTACATGGTTGCTGCGATGAATATCGGTAACATTGCATCAATATATTCGTACAAATAGCTTGCGCACGCTCGCGATAGATAAAAAATGACCATCTCAACAAGACGCACGAGCCGGACGGAGGCCCTATCAGGGCACCGTAGTCAGAAACAAAGTCACGACTCCGGCTATAAAGGCAGCAATCAGCACTAGCGCATATCGCTGCTGCCGCCTCACCCGCAGATATTGCCAAGCCGATGAGGTTAGAGCGGCACTCCGCGCAGCCTCAACGTATTGGCGTGCAGCAAGCTCTCGCCGCTGATTGTCGTCAGATTTACTCAACGGTATGATTATATAAGTCACTCACTCACTGGGGCAGACACTACTCGTGCCAGATATCACTGTCAAGCATAAGTTTCTACATCCGATATGTCACGACTCATGCCATTTGTCTTGACATGGGGCAGCGTACTGTATATAACGACTCGTGTAATAAGGCAGGGGATGTTGTAATAATGTGTACTAGGAGTACCATGACCTCAAAGAAAACCGCACTTCACCTACTGACCGAGGGGATCGCACATGATTTCAACAGCGCCCTCACGTCCGTCACCGCCCACGCCTCGTCTCTACTGCAAGACCCGACACTGTCTGACGAAGCGCATGAAAGGGTGAGAATTATACTCGGCGCGAGCACCATAGGCAGGAACTTGGCACAAGAACTAGTCCTTTCCAGCAATGCGGCCCCGTTACAACTTCCCTTAGTCAATCTGAATTTTGTGATCTCCGACATTGTTCCCGTAATAGAGGGCATCGCTGGCGGGGACATAGTTGTCGAGATTGTCCTAGCTCCTACCGCCCCCATAATTCGAGCAAACATCAATCAATTGCTACGTGTTGTCCTAAATCTGACACTGAACGCGCGCGATGCGATGCCACTCGGAGGGTTGTTGAAAGTTACGATCTGCGAGGGGATGAAGGGGGATCAAGGCAAGCGAGTTCACTTACTCTCCCGAACCTCCGATCGGTTCGTGGTTTTGGTTGTTGCTGACACCGGATGCGGGATTGACCCAGCTATCCAAAGACAAATCTTTAAACCGTTTTTTACGACAAAGCCCGGGCGCATTGGTTCTGGTCTGGGACTATACATCGTCAAGCAAATTGTCCATCACCACAAAGGCCATCTGAGCATGCAAAGCACAAAAGGCCAGGGCACGACATTTTCTATTTACTTACCTGTGGCAACGCCAGAACCCAATTCCTGACAATTCCGGGATTCGCTTTCTGGCGGGTCACATTCTGAACGAGCAAAAGGTTTGCAAGGAAGTTCCCTGCGGACTGACGCATCAAATTGAGTCCGCCAAATTGTAGCCGACGGCGTGACGATCCGCCCTGCGAACGCGCAGGCGACATCCGGCCAGATCGCGATGATCGGCGCGAAGGAACTTGTTCTGACGGGAATTCGCGGAACGCTCGAAGTCAACATGGGCGGCGAATTGAAAACCGTGGAGGCCGGAAGCTCCTACCGTCTGGAAGTCGAATCCGAAGAGTCGGGACCGGATGGGCAGGTTCCGGTGGGAGCAGCCCGTAAACACAGGCGCTATCTCTGGTATGTAGCGCCCACTGTCGCAGTCGTGGCGGTTGTCGTGATTTGGCGCGCGCTGGTTAGCCCCTGCCTTCCGTAATTGACCGTCGTTCCACGGGACCAATCAAGATCAATCGAACAAATTAAACCGGATGATGCACCAGAGCGTGGAAACGCCGTCGCGCCAGGTGATTTTTTTGCCTTCGGCGTAGCTGCGGCCGGCGTAGGAAATGGAAACCTCGTAGATCCGCCAGTCGCCTTTCGCGATTTTGGCCGTGATTTCCGGTTCGAAGCCGAAGCGGTCGGATTCGAGTTTGATGCCCTGCAAAACCTCGCGGCGGAAGACCTTGTAGCAGGTCTCCATGTCGGTGAGTTTCAGGTTGGTGAAGATGTCGGAGAGCAGCGTGAGGAATTTGTTGCCAACGTAATGCCAGAAAAGGTGGACGCGCTGCGGGCCGCCGAGGAATCGCGATCCGTACACGACATCGGCCTTGCCCTCGAAGATCGGTTCCAGAAGCTTTTCATAGTCCCTGGGGTCGTATTCGAGGTCGGCGTCCTGCACCAGAACGATATCGCCGGTGGCCGCCTCGAAACCGCGGCGCAGCGCCGCTCCCTTGCCGGCGTTTTGCGGCTGAAACAGGATGCGGATGTTTTCGAGCTGCAGGCGAGCCTTGCCATTCTGCACGGCCACTTCGCGCGCGCCTTCGGATTGCGCCTTCGCGAAATCCTCCAGCAGGGCGCACGTGCCGTCCGTGGATTTATCGTCGATGACGATGATTTCCTTGTCGATGGGCGAGGCCTGCACGCGCAAAAGCACTTCCTCGATAAACGCCCGCTCGTTGTAAACCGGAATGACGACGGAAACTTTCATTGGGATTCGCGCATCTCCACCACGGGATTATGTGTCATGAGTTTACACGCCGGTCCCGCCGGCCGCCGCGTTTCCGGCTGAAATCGCTTTCCATGATCGGTTACGAGCGCGGGGAACGCAATCGGTTTCACCGCTGTGTTACGCGGTGGAAGCGGAAGCCGGGCACTTCCGCTCATGCGGAAGGATGCGCCCGAGGATATCGTCCGCGAATCGCGTTCCAGCGGACCACGAGCAACTCGATGAACATTTGCATTCCGTCGGCAACGACATTCACTTTCGTCCCGGCGTCATGCGACCAGCGCACGGGAATCTCGGCCACCCGCAANNGCCTTGAATCCGCATTGCGTGTCGGAAAAGTCGATTCCCATAATCCCGCGAACCAGCCAGTTGAAAAAAATGCCGGCCTGTTCGCGGAGCGCGGACTGGTGGACCTCGATCAGTTTTCGATTCATGGCGCGCGAGCCGATGGCTCCGTCATACTCCCGGTCGCGCAGGACGGACAAAAGTTTGTCGGCTTCCTCGATCGGAGTGGACAGGTCCGCGTCACTGAAGAGCGCGATTTCTCCGCGCGCACGGAGCATGCCGTGGCGCACGCTGAAGCCTTTTCCCCGGTTTTGTCCGTTCGAGATCAGGCGCAGCGCGGGATATTGTTGCCGGCAGTCGTTTACGATCTGGGCTGTGCGGTCCGAGGAGCCGTCATCGACGACGATAATTTCGGCCCGGTAGGGACGGGCTTGCAAATAGGCAATAACGGAGGCCAGCGTTTTCGGAAGGCGGAGCTCCTCGTTAAACGCGGGGATCACGATGGAAAGGTCCAGCGTCTGCGAATTCATTTGCGATAATGCCGCGTGAATTGCGCGGCACGCGGAACGCCTCCCAAGCGTGGAATTATATCGTGTGGAAAATGGTTCGTCCATGAAGCGGCGCGGGCTTCAGCCTGCGCAGTGTTCTTGCAGGAAGGCACACCGCGCAGGCTGAAGCCCGCGCCACGAATACAGAATCTGGATATTTACTGGGTAACGGATTCGGATCGAATGATTTCGTAGCGTTCGATGACCGCGGCAACGCCGACACGATCGGTGTTGGATTCCGGCTTCCGGTCGACTCGAACCACTTTGCCCATCGCACGAATGAAGACTTCCGAACCTTGGGTGACTTCGGCGGGCAGCGTCAGTGTAATATCCAGTTCCGCCCCATCGCCCATATCCTGGTCCATCGTGAAGTAAACGCCGCGTGTGGAGATATCGCGGGTCTTTCCGTTGCGCGAAGACATCTCTTTCTCAACTAGCACGCGAATAATGACCGGCAAAGACAGGTCATATCGATGCGCGGCTCGACGTTCCGTCATCTTCATCTTCCCCCAGGCCCCTGTTTTGTATGTACGGCTTCCACCCCGAACCAAGAAACAGGAGCACTTAGCCTTCCAAAGAGTTAAGCATTTCAGGGCAATACGCAATGCTAAAGTTTTACGGGTGTTCAAAGACAAACGACCCGCTGAATCCTCGCGCCAGCAATCATTAAGTTTCTGTAATGTTCGCGGATTATCGTTGTAAATCACTGCAACGGGGGTGTGGACGTCATTGGACAACGAAAATCAGGACATCGTTTGCCCGGTTCCCATTTCGGGAGGGACATAAAAACCATCGAAAGTTATGGGCGCAATATGCGTTTCCAATTCGATGTCCATATGCGCCCGATCCGGGTTGTGGGCAATTGGGGAAAACTCATCGCCAGAAAAGGGCAATGATTTGCACCTGCGCGGTTTCGCTAGTCATGCTTGCCGGCGGGCGCCAGGTCGGTACTGCGAGAACTGGAAGTAGCAGTACTGCCTTCTCCGGCGGGTGCTTTTTTGTTGCTGGCGCGCGCGGGCCGTCCTGTATCGAGTCCGAACTGGCGGATTTTATAGAGCAGCGCTTTGTAGCTGATGCCGAGCATCTTCGCTGCATCCTTGCGGCACCAATGCGTTTTTTCCAGAGCGTCGGCGATCGCTTCCATCTCGGCTTCGTCCTTCAAGCCGCGCACGAGGGCTTTCAATCCCTGTTCGCGCACGGGCGCGGGTTCCTCGCGCGGAGAAATGCGCTGGCGCGTGGCGGACATTTCGACGAGTTCGCGGAAGCTGCCTTCGTCGTCCTCCAGAATGACGTAACGCTTCACGAAATTTTCCAATTCGCGAAGATTTCCGGGCCAGGGATAACGCACCGCGGCTTCCATCAGGTGCTGCGAGGGAGTCATCGGCTCGCGATTAAATTTCGCGCTGTATTTCTGCAGGAAATGGCGGAAGAGCAGCGGGATTTCCGACGTTCTTTCGCGCAGCGGAGGCACGTTGATCGAGAGGACGTTCAGGCGATAGTACAGGTCTTCGCGCAGGCGGCCCGACTTCATCGCTTCCTGAATTTCGACGTTGGTGGCGGCGAGGACGCGCACATCCACTTCGATCAACTGGCGCCCGCCGAGGCGTGAAAACTGGTGATCCTGCAAAACGTGCAGCAACTTGGCCTGCAAATGCGGGCTCATTTCCGCGATTTCGTCGAGGAAGATGGTTCCCTTGGTGGCCTGCTCAAACTTGCCGGGCTTGGCGCGCACTGCGCCGGTGAACGCGCCCTGCTCGAAACCAAACAATTCGGATTCGAGTAATTCGCCGGGAAGCGCGGCGCAATTCACTTTTATGAAGGCCTGATTTCGGCGCGTCGATCGCATGTGAATCATGCGCGCAACGACTTCTTTTCCCACCCCGCTCTCCCCATAGATGAACACGGGAACGTCGACGGGAGCGATCTGCAGGATTTGCTGGCGAATCCGCACCATCTGGGGGCTTGCCGCAAGGAACGACAGGTCTTCCGAGATCGTATCGCAGTATTCGCGCAAGGCCTTGTTTTCCGCGCGAAGCTCCCGCTTTTGCCGGCACTTCAGCATGGCCACGTCGAGCTCGGCTTTTTCAAACGGCTTGGTCAGGTAATCCTGCGCGCCCAGGCGAATGGCTTCGACCACGGTGCCCACTTCGTTCGTGCAGGAAAGCATGATGACGTTCAGCGACCGGTCAATGCGCATCAACTGCGTCAAGGTTTCGATGCCGCTCAATTCCGGCATGAGAACGTCCAGGATGATGAAGTCCGGACGCTCGCCCTTTTCGATCTTCTCGATCGCTTCCCGCCCCGAGGTGACGGATTCAACCTGATAGCCGTCCACTTCCAGCAACGTGCCCAGATACTTTCGTATGCTGGGTTCGTCGTCCACTACCAGAATTCTTTCCTTCTCAGACATTTGCCCCGCCTTCTTCTTGCAGGAATTCCATTATTTATTGTCAATTGGCAGCAGGAACGTAAAGATGGATCCCCGCTGAAGTTCGCTGTCCACCCAAATTTTTCCGTGATGCGCCTGCACCAGCCGCTTGGCAATCGCCAATCCCAGGCCCATGCCCGAGGAGGTGCGATCCACGCGCACAAAATCCTCGAAAATTTCCTGGTGATGCTCGGAAGCGATTCCCGGACCGGAATCCGACACGGAAATCTTGATGCAATTGGGCTGCGGCTTGCGTTCGCGCCGGCGATCGTGAGTCTGGATTTCCTCCGCCGAACGGCGTTCCCAGAAATGAAGTTCCGCGCGGAACGTGACTTGGCCGCCTGCGGGCGTGTGCTTCAGCGAATTGTCCAGCAGATTAGCGACGGTCTGCTGGACTTTCTGATAATCGAATTTGAAAATGGGGATGTCGCCGTTCAGCAACGTTTCCAGCCGGACTTGCTTGCGCACAAAAGCTTCGCGCCAGCGCGTTGCCAGTTCGCTCAGGCAATCCCGTAGATCGTTTTCGCGCAGATGCAGAATCAGTTTTCCGCTTTCGAGCGCCGAATAATTCAGGAACATTGAAACCAGGCGGACCAGCCGCTCGCAACTTTCTTTCGACTCCTGCAGGATATCCCGTTGCTTGTCGGTCAGCTTGCCGAGCGAGCCCGAAAGCAGCAGGTCGTAATAGCCCTTGATCACGGCCAGCGGCGTCTTCAATTCGTGCGCGGCGGATGCCAGGAACACGGTCTTCTGGCGGTTGACTTCCTGAAGCCGCAGGTAGGCGGCGAGCAGATTTCGATAGGTGATCTCGCGTTCCTGAAGGAGTGCCTGCACGGTATGCTGCATTGCAGGGGGCTGCTCCTGGATCGCATTCTTCCCCACGTCTTCGATCCGGACGACCAGCCAGTCCGCTTCCGGAAGCCACTGGATGCGGGCCAGAGCCGCGCCGTCGCAGTACTCAAATTTCGCATCGATCCGAAGCTCGCCACTCTCGATCCGGTCTCCAATCACTTTTGGACTGATGTGGAGCAGATCGGAAAATAAATTCAAGTTGGATTCGAACGAGAAACCGTGCGACTCGAGGCGCTGCTTGCCGCGCACATTGGCCTGTAGGATCCGGCCGGAACGGTTGGAAATCAGGATTGGCTGTTCGAGCATATCCAGAAGGTTTGCGATCAGGCTTGCTGGGATCGCATCATTTGCAGGTAACTCGATGACGGAAGCACGTTTCAACTGGCTCTCCTTGTGACACTTGCCGGCTTTGCGTGAATTCAGAAAGCGGACGATTTCTTAAAATTCACTTAGAATTAATCGCGAAGAACCTATCGGATACTGTCAAAACCCCACTCCAGTGTCAATGGTAAATGGGTTCTATTTTGCACAATAGTAGAAAATCACTGGCTCGTTCTGGCGAGGGAAGTTGTGGGAAAGGAATTCCATTGCCGCGATGTAATTCTAAGTGATGTGTTATTAGCATGTTGCGCGACTTTTACGATTTGACTATGTCTGGCAATCGATGTGCACCCTGTTTATAGTACTGGGTCTAGAGTACTAGTGTATTTCGAGGATGGGAAAATGTTTTCCCACAACTTGTGATGTCGGAGAGAACATCCATGCGATTAGCCACCGCTGAACAGCGGCGTTCTCAGCGGATACACGTGCAGATTCCCATATTCGTTCGAGGGACAGACACCTCGGGATTGGAATTTCTCGATCTCACGAAGACGCTGGATATCAGCGCCACAGGAGCATACCTGGCGAGTCCTCGTGCCGTACGCATCCATCAAATCGTCAGTTTGACGATTCCCGCCCCATCCTCCCCTTCCGAGACACTGCCAGCAGAAACTCCTCCGATTCGTGCGCGAGTGCGCCGCCATCAGGCCATGGATGGCATTCATCTGTTGGGCGTGGAATTCCTGAAGCCATTGGATTAGTGGGGCTGCAAGCGCACGGAAGGGAAATGGTGGTACCAAAATACCCTCAAACAGTATGCAATCATTTGCATGTTGCGTCTGCCCACATCGAAACGACGCTCTCCGAACGATCATGGAAGTCCTTACTCTTTTAGGTTCAGCAGATTGCGAGGAGGAGATATAGTTAGCCTAGCGCATGGCCGATGGCAGTTCCCGTGCATATAATTCTACATTGTTGATCTCCAAGTGCGTCCCGCGTTGGAGTGTTCATGTGATTTGACAGAATTTTATTCGATGATGCCACCTGTCGACCCGAATCCACCGCGATGGTCCGCCGAGGAATCCTTCCTCGAGCTTTTAACCGATACGCTCGACACGATGGAGCGTCCCAACCGCGGACAATTCCTGCAACGTTTTTTTCGCTCGATTGCGCAGGTGGAACTGAGCGAAGCGCAGTGCCTCGATCTGTGGGATCAGGCGCTGGCGCGCAAACTGGAACTTTCCGAGAGCCTCGGCAAACGCGTCGCGCTTCAGGCGGCGCTTGTGGACGTGTTGGCTTCGGGCGGGCATCTGCGATTGCCGATTCTGATGGAGTACGAGGAACTTCGAAAACTTCAGATCAATGCCACGACCGATCCGTTGACGAACCTCTATAACCGGCGTTTTTTCGACGATTATTTTGGCAAGGAACTCAACCGGTCGATGCGCTATGCGCACAAGCTCGCGCTCGTTATTTTCGATCTGCACCGCTTCAAGGAAGTGAACGACCGGTTCGGGCATCTGCAAGGGGATACCCTGCTCCAGATGGCCGCGTCCACGCTGCGAAAATCCCTGCGTACTTCAGACTACGCGTTTCGGATCGGCGGAGACGAGTTCGCGCTCCTGCTTCCGCAATCGGACACGGAAAAAGCGTCCACGCTTTGCCGCCGCTTGCGCGCCGCGTATGCGGCTTCCATCGAACCTCTCAATCTGGGGACTCCCCTGGCGCTCGATTACGGCCTGGCGGTTTATCCGGACGATGGAGAGTTACCGGATGTTCTGATTCGCGTGGCCGACGAACGGCTATATCAACTCAAGAATGGAACGCGCGCGGCGGCTTCTCCGTCCGTGGCTCGAACGATCCCGCGCCGTGTGGCTCCGGAACAAGATAATGACGCCATCCCCAAGAGGAATTCCGTCGAGCCATCGCGGAGCGTTGATGCGAAAACCGATGCGAAAACCGACGCGAAAACCGACGCGAAAATCGATACGAAAAAAACGGGTGCGGAACGCCGTCGATGGGAGCGCGTTTCGCTGGCGAATACGAAGGCCTACGCGCTGGTTGGCGAGGGTGTGGAACACACGGCCCGCGTGATGGATTTGGGTTATGGCGGAGTTGCGCTGGAAACCACGCGTCCGGAGGAATTCAGCGAAACCTTCCAGGCCGTGCTGCACGTACCGATCCTTCCTCCCGTGCGCGTCAGCCTGCGCCGCATTTATCAGGGGCAGGGAAACGCGGGCGAGACGCGCATCGGCTGTTTGTTCGTTACCTGATGTAAATCGGGGACGCGTTGCATGACGCTAAGAAAGACCCCGCCTCTGAAGAGGCGGGCTACGGTAAACCCTCAACAACCTCGCCACTGTTGTAGCCAGCGTCTTTAGACCCGGAGATTTGATTGCTGCGCCACCAAACTTTTCCCAAAGGGACCATCTCACGAAATGTCCCGATGAATTTCCAGTCGGGTTATGCAACCGATTCCGAAGGCACGCGCGCTGGATTCATTCGGAGATTTGCTGTTTCTGTGCGCGGGATCGAAACAGTAGCGCCTGCTGCACGCGCGCCAGCCCCAAGCCCCACCGCAACTCCGCTTGCTGTGCCGAGTCGCCCTCCGCAACCATGCGAATGCCCAGACAAAATCCAAGCCGGTTTTCGGCGGTGAAATCACGCGAAGAAATCCGCAGGACCACGCGGACTGTGTCCGGCGTGTCGCGATCGAGGAGTTCCTGCAGGCCGGAGCCGAGGTCCAGGTAGCGTTTCCGTTCGAAATTCAGGGAGGGTTCGGCAAACACAAGTTCCACTTGGGAAGCGAATTCATAGGCCTTGTCGGCGGAAACCGTGGTTGGCAGATCCGTTCGAGTGGTGGCGTTCGCCGTGGCGAAGATCGATCCTTCGCCGTTTACGGCGGTGAGGAAGTTCCAAAGCGGCAGGTGCCGGCGCGCCCCGGCAATCTTTCCTACCGCCTGTGGATTCGCGCGAAGATCCAGGTAGTTATCCTCCGGCGGGAACGCCGTGGTCTTGCCCTCGGGCTCGTCCACGATCTCAACACGCATGGTCGCAACCTTTTCGATGCTGTATTTTGGCGCTGCGTCCGGAAAATAGCGCGCTATTCGAGGTTCAGGTGCAGCCTTTCGTCATAGGGGCTGCCGAGCATGGGATCGAGTTGCTGGCGGAATTGGCGTGTGTGCGCGGCGGATACGTGCGCATCGAACGCCTGCTGGTTTTGCCAGACTTCGACAATCGAGATGTGATTCACGCGCGAAATTTGCGCGCCGGCTTCGATGCGGACGAAGCCCTTGTCCTTGCGGCTATCCGCAACGTATTGCTGCACGAGTTTTGTGCCCGCGGCGGCGTTCGGCGGCACGATGTCGACATGCGTCACGACGTAAATTTTGCCCTGCGCAGCCGGTTCCTGGGCCAGCGTGCGTCCCGCAAGGCCGAATGCGGCCAGCACCAGCGCGGCCCCCATGGCAAGCAACAGTCCAAACAAGGGTCCACGCGCAAAATTCACCTTTGATCGAATCGGCATTTCGTCCACCTCCTGGCAGTTTGTCGTTCCATCGCGGAATCGCCCACGCCCGCTGGGCATCCAAGCGAATTTCCAACGCCTATGTATATCATGTTGGCAGGAATCCGCGAATCACGTATGATAGAAAATTGTCCGCTGACCAAGCGACGCGACTGTAGGCCCGGCACCTGACCGGAGGCCGCGCAGACCGGTCAGCCGGCGGGAGATTGGCCATGAAACCGAACATTCACCCTGACTACCATCAGGTAACCGTGCATTGCGCCTGCGGGCACACGTTCCCCACACGATCGACGATGAAGGGTGAGTTCCTGCGCGTCGAAATCTGCTCGAACTGTCATCCGTTCTTCACCGGGAAGCAGAAGCTGCTGGATACGGCCGGGCGCGTCGAGCGCTTCACCAAGAAATACGAGAAGGCCGCCGAAGCGCAGCAAGCCATCAAAGACGCCAACAAGAAGAAGTAATACGCTTCCGCGCTCACTCGCCGAGGCTATGCCGGTTTTGCGCCGGGGGTGTAGAATGTCGCGCGAGATATGGCCGCTCAACCGATGACTTCTCCGCAGCCGGATCGTGTGCAGTTCGAAGCCGCCGCGCCCAGCATCACGCTGCGCAACAGCTTCGCTCATGCCTACGATTCGGCCATTGCCGCGGCGCGCACCTGCTACGCGCCGCGCCTGATCGGCCCCGAGGAAGTCACCGACAAGCAGCGCGTGCAGATTGGCGCGTCCACGTTCTACAGCGGCCACCACACCGTCTACCAGCACGCGCATTTTGAATTTGGCCTCGAAAACGTCAGCCGTCAGTTTGTCTGGTCGTTTCTGCACGCCCACCCGTTCTATAACTCCGAGCAGCAGAGCCAGCGCTACGTACGCCTGGATCGCGCGCTCGCCTATCTGCCGCCCGAAACGCCCGGCTTCGGCCCGGCGGAGCGCGCGATCTACGAAGGCGCCATTGCGCGAGCGTGGGGCTATTACCAGGAGCTGACGGGTCTCTTGCGTGGCGACGCGCTGGAAATTCTCAGCGACATCTGGCACATCGGCCCGATGTCGCACGCCAAGCGCGTGCAAAAGGTAGATCGCCAGGCCGAGAAACGCGCGATTGAGGTTGCGCGCTACGTGTTGCCCGTTGCCGCGGCGACCACCATGGTGCACACGGTTTCCGGCATCGTGCTGCACAGGCTGTGGAGAATGGCTGGGGCGTCGGATACGCCCACCGAGGCGCGCGCCGTGATCGGCGAGATGGTCGCGCGCGTGCGCGAGATCGATCCGCAGTTTTTCGACCGATTCGATAATGCACCGATGGCGCAGGAAGAAATGCCGGAGTGGGCGCACGCCGGTTCGGCGGGGATGTCGTCCGCGCAAGGCGTTTCCGGTGGCACGCCAGGGGAAGACTTCGCGCGGGAATTCGACGCGCGCCTCGCCGGACGCGTCTCGCTGCTGGCGGATTTTTCTCCGCAAGCGCCGCGCGTTGTAGCCGACGCCTATCGCGCCGTTCTGGGCCTCACGGAAAGCGCGTGCCCGGACGACGAAGCCATCGACCGGCTGCTGAATCCCGCGCGCAACGCATATCGACTGGAAACACTGAACATCGGCGTGCAATCGCCGATCATGCGCGCGCTGCAGCACGCGAATTTCACGTTCGCGAAAAAAATCAGCCACACCGCCGACAGCCAGGACCAGCGCCACCGCATGGTGCCCGGCTCGCGCCCGCTGCTCGTGCTGGCCGACACGCGCTCGCCGGACTTCGTCTCGCCGATGCTCATCGCCGGAAACGCGCGCGCCCGCGAAGTCTACGAACGCGCGATGGCCGATGCCTGGGCCGCAAAAAACGAATTGCTGGACCGCGGCGCGCCGTCCGAAATCGCGCTATATCTGCTGCCGAACGCGAAAGCCATTCGGCTGGTCGAAACCGGCTCGCTTCTGCACCTCGTGCACAAGTGGACGATACGCACCTGCTTCAACGCGCAGGAGGAAATTTATCAGGCGTCGATGGAGGAAATCGAGCAGGTGCGCGCCGCGCTGCCCTCGTTCGGGCGATATCTCGGGCCGCCGTGCTATGTGCGCGCCGGGGTCGCCACGCCCATCTGCACCGAAGGCTCGCACTATTGCGGCATAAAAGTGTGGGAGGAATTTCCAAAGATCGAGCGGCGCATCTGAACGGAATCCGCAAAAATTCTGAAAGCTGTCGCATCGGCCAATTGGGAATCGCTTGCGAGATTTCGCGAGGCGGTCGCTTCGGAGTGGAGATTCTCGATTGCGCTAAGAAAACCCCCGGGTCTGAAGACCCAGGCTACAACCATTGCGTGGAGTCGAAGGTTTACTGTAGCCCGCCTCTTCAGAGGCGGAGGTTTTCGTCCTTCAAACGCAACACGTTTCGCTTAAACACCAACGCATGACACGCCAAGGAAGCCTCGCCTACTACCTCGCTGCCTGGATTTGCGGCTGCTCGTTCATGGCACTTGGCTTTTGGGCGAACGTGCATTGGTTGCATGGCGGGCCATCGGCGCAAGCGTTTCTCGACACGGGATTTTTGGCGCTCTGCTTTCTGGCGCTCATTACGGGAGCCGTTCCGGCGCTGCTATTTGGTTGGCTGTTGCGGCGGCTGACGAGATTGTTCCGCGTTGAACAGTTTTGGCTCTGGATCGTGGCGGGCGCCGCGCTGGCCCCGGCGCTATTAAAAATTCTCGGCGGCGTTGGAAGCCTGGCGCGCAATCTTCCCGATTCTATTTTTCCAATCCGATTATTTCTGCTGGGTGGACCGATGGCGGTGCTCGATGCCGGCATCTGGGTCACGCTGCCGGTGGGCGCCGCAACCGCGGGCGTGCTGTTCGCGGTGCATCGCGCGTTTGCGGCGGAGACAATTCCAGAGAGTCAAGCGTAGCCGGATTTAGGCAGGACAGGTCTCATTTGCCGATGTCTCGGTAGGGGCACGGCAATGCCGTGCCCCTACGCGTGATGCCGGTTTTTGCGTGACCCGCAAACAATTTCGGGTTTCCACGCATATCGGAAGACCAAATACCTGAACTGCAAATCACAATTCACGAATTACGAATCATGAATTACGCTAACTCCGCCAGCGCAGCGTTACCGGGCCGTCGAGCGGATGCACCATCGGCGCGCCCGTCTGCTGCGACGCGAGATACGCGGCTTTTAATTGGAAATACCAGCGCGCCTGGCGGTCGGCGTCGTCGATCAGCATCATGCGCGGCTGCACTTTCAGGCCGGGCTGCTGCCGCTCGATCACGCGCTGATCCTGCGCAATGAAACGTTTTCCAAACGCTTTCAGAAACGGCGTCACCGGAAACCAGCGAAACAAATTCCACGCGGCGACAAAATCCAGGCGGCACAGGTCGCGCCGGATGGGCGTCACGGTCGTACGATTCGTGAACCAGTATTTGCCGCAGCGGATTTGCTCCGTGCGCATGTTGGGCAGGACGAAATCGATTTGCGTGGTGACCGCTTCGCCGTATATGCGCAGCAGTTTGTACGGGCCGCTGTTGGACGAGGGCGTGTGCGAACTCATACGGAAGCCCATGGGGATCGGCTCGAATGTTTTTTGTTTTTCGCGGATGCTGCGCCGGCTGCGCCAGTACCAGGATTGGTGCACGAACGGGCCGTGCGCCGGGTCCATCAGGCCGGTAATGCCCGTGTCCATGTTGCAGGTGATGTCGGCGGTGAGATGCGCGATCCGGTAGCGTTCGCTGAATTTAGGCAGATCGGGGACTGGCTCAATCGCGGCGCGGTCCACCGCACGGCCCTCGGCATTGGCGAGATGCACCCAGACGTAACCGTCGCGCTCCTCGCACGGGAAGCTGCCCGCGTAGATGCGCTCGCACTGGAGCTTGGAGTCCGAGGTGATCGACGGAATCTCGCGGCATTGCCCGGTGTGCGCATCAAACCGCCAGCCGTGATACGTGCACTCGATGGTCTGGCCGTCGCACGAGCCAGCCGAAAGCGGAAACGCGCGGTGCGGGCAAACGTCGCGCAGCGCGAACGCTTTTCCCGCGGCGTCGCGCCCCAGCACGAGCGGAATTTCCATCCGCATCGACGTCACAAGCGCGCGCCTGCGCAGTTCGTCGCTGCGCAGCGCCGGATACCAGAAGCCCCACAGCGCTTCGCCGTCGATGCTCGAAGCGGTTACGCCCGGGATGGAAAAAAGTTGGCTCATCATCATGCGTAGTTGCACGCCTATGATATACCGATCGGTCGAGGTCGCAATGCCATGCGGCCTGAATTGCAATCGGACAAGTTTCCGAGAACCTCATTGTTAGGCCTTGCAATGCAACCACCCAACGGCGGCGAATGTACAATGCCGCTTTTCGAAACTTGGAATGCCCCATGTTGTAGTGCACCCGCTGAACGACTCTAGAATTGTCCCCAAAACGCAAATGCCACGGCGCCGAACATGCAGAGAAAGGAAAGTGCGTAGTTCCATTTGAGTCGCTCGCCCAAATAAAGGAAAGCGAAGACCACAAATACGCTGAGAGTGATTACCTCTTGTATAATCTTCAGTTGAAATGCCGAGAATTCGCCATAGCCAATGCGATTCGCAGGCACCTGAAAACAATACTCAAAAAACGCAATCGACCAGCTCGCCACGATCGCGAGAATCAAAGGACTGTTTCTGTATTTCAGATGCCCATACCATGCGATGGTCATGAAGATATTCGAGCAGATCAGCAATCCCACGGTCTTCATCGAAAACACTCCTCCTCATGCCAAGCCGGGTTCGCGCTCACCCGGCGGATTTTAGCTCGGCTCTTTTATTTAATTTGCCAGGATAAATTATATCCGCTCCGATTGACATAAGTGCGAATTAGGATGCCAGAAGCCCCACAGCACTTCGCCGTCGATGCTCGACGCCGTCACGCCCGGGATGGAAAGAGGTTGGCGCATGGTCATAGACGAAAATATCAAATTTCAGATTTTAAATTTACAAATGCAACAAAGCGCGGCACGGTCCTACACAAGAGAAGTGACCGCAGCCGCACCAGTATAATATACCGTGCGCTCATACTCGTGAGCGCCATGTGGGCTGAATCGGCAGCGGGACAGTTTAATTTAGCGGGCTTTGTGCTTGTTGCGCGAAACGTCTCTCACGATTCCCGGCCATTCCTCCGCCGTCAGCGCCCAGCGCTCGTGATCGCGCCACTTGCCGGAGATTTTCAAGTATCGGGGCGAGAATCCTTCCATCCTGAATCCGAGCCGTTGAACCAAACGTCGCGATGCGTCATTTCCAGTCTGAATGTTTGCTTCCAGCCGGTGAAGGCGAATCGTCCGAAAAGCCCTTGAGACCACGTCGCGAAGCCCTTCCGTCATGTAACCGTGTCCATCGTGCGGCGCGAAGGCGTAGTAGCCAAGGTAGCCCGACCGAAAGCGGCCCCGGACGATTTCACTAATATTCACCACTCCCGCCAATTCTCTAGATTCGGTGAGTATCCAATAGCCGATTTGGTTGGGCAGTTTGAAGTGTTTGAGATATTGCTCAAATTCTTTCGTTGTCTGTGGCGGCGACACCCAACGGCCATGAAGCTGACCGCTCCTGGCCACCGCGGCCAGAAATTCCGCGCGGCGCCGCCTGGAAGGAATTGCAAGGATGCTCTTCATGCGTTGTCCTCGGGCAGTCTGTCGGGGCTGCGGGCAGCCGTCGTACAGATGATAGCAAAGAGCTTTGCGGAAGAATCGCCCGGCGCCCTGAAAAAATGGATCATCGTATGGTTCTCGCGTTTGAGAACAGGCCCTGCGCGAGGGATTTGCCTTTAAGGTGGTTTTACGCTATTTTCCCAAGTAGGACAATGTTCGCCGCATTCTATTAGCCGCAACCTCTCCCAGACCCCGCCGTGCGGGGCCGCTGCACGAATCCGTTCTCTCGAAACAAAGCTCTCATTCCGATTGGAATTCTATTGGACAGGTGGAAGCCATGGCAGGTTTAACGTTATACGAAAAGCTCGACCAGATTGAACACCGCTACGTCGAAATGACTGCGGAGCTTTCCTCGCCGGAAATTCTTAACGATTCGGCGAATTACCAGAAGCTCGCGCGCCGGCATTCGGAGCTTTCCGAGATGGTGGGAAAATACCGCGAGTGGAAACAGCTCGACAAGGAACTTGCGGGCGCGAAGCAGATGGTGCTCGAAGCCGAAGATCCCGAGATGAAGCAGATGGCCGAGGAGGAAGAGAAGCAGCTTGCCGCGCGCAAGGAAACGGTCAAGCGCGAGCTGAAATTCCTGCTGCTGCCGAAGGACCCGAACGACGAGAAAAACGTGATTGTCGAAATTCGCGCGGGCACGGGCGGGGATGAAGCGGCGCTGTTTGCCGGAGAGCTGTTCCGCATGTATTCGCGCTACGCGGAATCGCAAAAGTGGAAAGTGGAAATCATGGAAAGTTCGCCCAGTTCGCTGGGCGGCATGAAGCAGGTGGTCGCCTCGATTCAGGGCCAAAAAGTCTACTCGAAGCTGAAGTACGAGAGCGGCGTGCATCGGGTGCAACGCGTTCCGGCCACCGAGCAGCAGGGGCGCGTGCACACATCGGCCGCGACCGTGGCGGTGCTGCCCGAAGCCGACGACATTGACATCAAGATCGAAGCGAAGGATTTGCGCATCGACACGTTCTGCTCGTCCGGTCCGGGCGGGCAGTCGGTGAACACGACGTATTCCGCCGTGCGCATCACGCACATTCCGTCCGGCCTCGTCGTATCGCAGCAGGACGAAAAATCGCAGATCAAGAATCGCGCGAAGGCCATGCGCGTCCTGCGCGCGCGCCTCTACGAACAGGAGCAAGCCAAGCAGCACGAAGCCATCGCCGCCGAGCGTCTGGGACAGATCAAGACCGGCGACCGCTCCGAAANNTCGGAAAAAATTCGCACCTACAACTTCCCGCAGAACCGCCTCACCGACCATCGCATCGGCCTGACGCTGCACCAGCTCACCGAAGTGATGGACGGCAAGCTGGGCCCGTTCGTCGACGCGCTCGTGACGCATTTTGAGACCGAGCGGCTGAAGCAGGAACTGGTCGAGGCGTAAACGAGGCGTAACGAACGTTGAATTTCGATGGGTGGTGGCACAGGCTTCAGCCTGTGTGGGTTTGAATTTTCCGCGCGCGAAAGTCAAAAGAACACAGGCTGAAGCCTGTGCTACTTTTGCTTTCTACTGAAGTGTTTTCAGTGCTTCCAGAACTTCCGCGGCGTGCCCCTTGGATTTGGCGTTTGCCCAGAGTTTCTCGACCTTGCCGTCCGGCCCGATCAGAGCGGTGCTGCGCACGATCCCCAGAAAACTTTTCCCCAGAAAACTTTTCATGCGGCGCGCGTCGTACGCCTCGATCGCGCTGAATTCCGGATCGCTGAGCAGCGCGAAATTCAGTTTCTGCTTGACCTTGAATTTCGCCTGAGCCTGCACGGTATCCGCGCTGCAGCCGAGAATAACGGCGTTGAGCTTGTCGAATTCGCGCTTCAATTCGCGAAATTCGTTGGCCTCGATCGTGCACCCCGGCGTGCTGGCCTTGGGATAAAAATAAAGCACCACATGCTTGCCGCTCAAATCCTTCAGGGAGATTTCGCCGCCGTCGTCGGCGGGTAGCCGGAATGCCGGGGCCCGATCGCCTTCTTTCAACATAACGATTGTCTCCTTCGGAATTGTTCGATTCCGCGCAGTAGGGGCACGGCATTGCCGTGCCCCTACGACACACGTTCACGATCACGCCAGCAGGCGCTTCAGCGTGTCATTCACCGTTTGCGGATTGGCCTGGCCGCGCGAGGCGCGCATCACCTGGCCGACAAAAAACTTGAACACGCCTTCGTTGCCCGCGCGATACTTGGCCAGATTGTCCGGATTCTTTTCGATCACTTCGCGGCACCATCGCTCGATCTCGCCCGTGTCGCTTACCTGCGCAAAACCTTCCGCCACGATGATCTCGGCCGCGGGTTTTCCCGTTTCAAACATGCGCGCGAACACTTTTTTGCCGGTCGCCGCATTGATTTCGCCG
This sequence comes from Acidobacteriota bacterium, assembly GCA_003165465.1. GTDB lineage: Bacteria > Acidobacteriota > Terriglobia > Acidiferrales > UBA7541 > Palsa-360. The sequence continues at coordinate 6,331 of PLUM01000018.1, read as the reverse complement.
CTTTCGACCTTCGCGATCATGGCCGCAAGCTGGGCGGGCGACACGGGGCTTTCGGCGATTTCTTTTCCCGCGTCCTTCAACTGGCGCAGCAGCTCGACCTGAATCCAGTTCGATGCGGGTTTTGCAGGAGCGCCGGCGCGGACCACGTCTTCAAAATAATCGGCCAACGCGCGCGAGGACGCCAGCACCTCGGCGTCATAGGGCGTGATGCCGTGCTCGCGCACGAAGCGTTTGCGCTTCGCCTCCGGCAGTTCGGGCATCGCGGCCGCGATTTCGTCACGCCACGCCGCGCCGATGCGCACGGGCAGCAGGTCCGGCTCGGGGAAATACCGGTAGTCGTGCGCGAATTCCTTCGAGCGCATGGGTTCGGTGCGTCCCGCGGCCACGTTCCAGAGGCGCGTTTCCTGCACGATGGTTCCGCCGGATTCGAGCACGCCAATTTGCCGCTCGATTTCGTATTCGAGCGCGCGCTGCAGATAGCGGAAGGAATTCAGATTTTTCACTTCGGCCTTGGTGCCGAATTTTTCCGCGCCGCGCCGTCGCACGCTGATGTTGGCGTCGCACCGCAGCGAGCCTTCCTCCAT
>PLUM01000018.1:0-5714 GCA_003165465.1 Acidobacteriota bacterium | reverse complement strand
ACATCGAAATCTGGTAGCCCTTGGGCAGGTCCGGATAGAAATAATTTTTTCGGGCGAAGCGCGAGAATTCCTGCACGTTGAGGTGCAAGGCCAGCGCCGCGCGGATGCCCAGCTCGACGGCGCGCTTGTTCAGCACCGGCAGAGCTCCAGGCAGGCCCAGGCAGACGGGGCAGGTGTTGGTGTTCGGTGGATCGCCAAAGTGCGTGGAACAGGCGCAGAACGCCTTGGTTGCGGTCTTTAATTGCACGTGGACTTCGAGGCCAATGACCGGCTCATAGCCCGCCATCACTTCCGGCGCGATGCTCATGGGGCCTTCCTGTGTCTGCTTCGCCATAAGAGTTCGCTAGTATACCATTCGCCCCGCCCGGGCAAACCTGTTCGCGAGGGTAGCCGCAGGTTTGTGGGATTGGTGGAGCAGATTTTAGTAGCACAGGCTTCAGCCTGTGTAGTTTTGATTTGCGGCACGCCAAAGTCAAAAGAACACAGGCTGAAGCCTGTGCTACTAAAAACGGATCGCCGCGGCATGCAGGAAGGAACGGTTGCTTGTTCAGGAAACGGTTGTTGATCGTGGAAACGCTGGAACCGGCGCGCCGGTTCCGGCGTTGGGAAATTTATGCGCTAGCCCTTGCTGAAGCCCGGTGCGGGGCGCAGTTCCGGGCGGGGCGCTTGTTGCTTGGCCTCGCTGCCGGGCAGCGGTTGCGGCGGCGAAGGCGGCACGGGGCGCACCTTCTCGGGCAGCGGCTTGTTTTCCATGAGCAGCTTTAACTCGGTTGCGTCCAGCACTTCGCGGTCGAGCAGCGCGAGGGCGATCCGCTCGAGCGTGTCGCGGTTGTTCTCGAGGATGCTGCGAGCGGTGTTGTACGCCGTGGTCACGATGCGATGAACTTCCTGATCGATGCGGATCGCCGTGTCTTCCGAATAGTCGCGGTGTTGCGCGATTTCTCGGCCCAGGAAAATCGCTTCTTCCTTTTTGCCGTAGGCCAGCGGACCGAGCGTGCTCATGCCCCAGTCGCAAACCATCTTGCGCGAAATATCCGTGGCGCGTTCGATGTCATTGCCCGCCCCGGTGGTGATGTGGCCCAGGAAAATTTCCTCGGCGCAGCGCCCGCCCATCAGCACGGTGAGCGTTCCTTCCAGATAGGTCTTCGTGTAGGTGTGCTTGTCGTCGATCGGAAGCTGCATGGTCAGGCCCAGCGCCATGCCGCGTGGAATGATCGTGACCTTGTGCAGCGGATCCGTGCCGGGAGTGATGGCGGCGACGAGCGCGTGACCAGCCTCGTGGTACGCGGTATTGCGCTTTTCTGCCTCGGACAGAATCAGGGATTTGCGCTCGACGCCCATCAGGACTTTGTCCTTGGACATTTCGAAATCAACCATGAAAACCGTTTTGCGTCCCTGCCGCGCGGCCCACAGCGCAGCTTCATTCACCAGGTTGGCAAGGTCCGCTCCCGAAAAGCCGGGCGTGCCGCGGGCAATGACCGAGAGTTCCACATCGTCGTTCAGGGGAACCTTGCGCGTATGCACGCGGAGAATTTCCTCGCGGCCCTTGACGTCCGGGCGCGCGACCACCACGCGACGGTCAAAACGGCCGGGGCGGAGCAGCGCGGGATCGAGCACGTCGGGGCGGTTGGTGGCGGCAATCAGGATGACGCCTTCGTTCGATTCAAAGCCGTCCATTTCGACCAGCAGTGCGTTGAGTGTTTGTTCGCGCTCGTCGTGTCCGCNNTCGAACAGATCGCGCACGCGGCTCGCGCCCACGCCGACAAACATCTCGACGAAGTCGGAACCGGAAATCGAGAAGAATGGCACGTTCGCCTCGCCCGCAATGGCGCGCGCGAGCAGGGTTTTTCCCGTTCCCGGAGGGCCTACGAGCAACACGCCTTTCGGAATGCGCCCGCCAAGCTTCTGAAATTTCTGCGGGTCCTTTAGAAATTCGATAATTTCCTGGAGTTCTTCCTTGGCTTCGTCCGTGCCCGCCACGTCCTTGAAGGTGGCCTTTTTCTGTTGCGCCGTCAGAAGGCGCGCGCGGGATTTTCCGAAACTCAGGGCCTTGTTTCCGCCGGCCTGCATCTGCCGCATCATGAAGATCCAGAAGGCGACGAGCAAAAAGAGCGGCGCGGCATTCAGCAGAAACGTAACCCAGTCCGCGCGGTTCACTTCCTTGACGCTGATCAGGACCTGCTTGTCGCGCAGAGTCTTGGCCAAATCCGGCGCGGATTCCTTGAAAATCGTGGTGCGGAATTTCTTGGAAGGCTCGCGCCATTCGCCTTCGATTTCATAGCTCGTGGGCGAAAGATACAGCGTGATTTCCTTCACGTTGCCCCGGTCCACCTGCGCCATGAACTCGCTGTAGCTGGGTTCCTCCTCACGGGCCGTCTGTCCGCTCTTGGAGACGAGCGTCCACAACAACACGGCCAACATGATGATGAACAGCCAGAACATTACGGTTTTTAACGTCGAACTCGGGTTCACGGCTTTACCTCACCTGCCGGATCGTCCGGCGCGCGAAGCCCTGAAACGGCTTGCGCATCAAAGATACAAATCCACTTCGATATCCCCTCCACTCCGATATCCCCTGCCCAATTAGATGCAAGAGGAGGGCCAAAGTAATCCAGCTATTTTCAATTGGCCATCCAGATTCCCGGAGCCGCCGCTGGTTGCTTCCCCTCTTGCTGGCGTTTTACAGCTCCTCTTCGCCAATCACCAACCCAGTTTCCGTTCCCGGATGCGGTGCGAGTTCTTCAGCGACCGGATAGCCGGATGCCCAAATTACATTTCCATCGCTGGTTAAAACTGGCCAGCTTCCCCGCGCACTTCGAGGAATTCGCGACTCCAGAAGCAGTCGTTTTAATTTGCGAACGCTCCGGCTCCCCTGAGGGCGGTAGGAATCGCCGGGCCGCCAATTTCGCAGGACCAGTGGCCATTGCACACGGTCAAAGTCAAGGGCGCCCCTCTCTAGTACAGTGTCGCGCGGGGCCGGAGGCCAGTCAACCATTTTCAAACTGAACCGGCGTCGAATTTCCGTAACAACAATCGACGCGGATTCGGCGTGCCCCGGTCGCGCGAACGCGTACGCAAAATCGCAATTCGGCAGCGATTGTTCACCGCCTTGCGCGGCATCGGGAGTGGCATCGGGCGCGGCGGAAACATTCGTGAAACATAGCCGGTTGAAAATTCGTTCGACGCGAATTCCAGGGAGATCGATTCTCGCGCCGCTTTGAGATTTCGTGGCCAGATCGACGACGCCATCGACATGCCGCGACGTCAGTTGCTCGCGGTTGCCACGAAGCTCGGCGAAAATACGCCGCACGAGGCGCCGGGTGAGAGCCATGGTCGGCCCGGAAGCCTGGGCGATGCCGCTCTCCGCGGCGCGATCTGCGCGCGCGAGTCCGGGCAAGGGCGAGAGCAGGTCCGTGACGCTCAAGGAAATTGCGCCGGAGGATTCGCGCGTGGCCAGCGCATCGAACCGTTCATCTTCGAGCGACCGCCAGAATGTTTCGTCTTCGCGCGCATGCGTCGCAAGCCTCGACAGCCGCACGACGGCGGACGGATCGAAATCCCTAAGGAGTAGCGGAATCAGCTGGTGCCGAATTCGCGCGCGTGTGCGGGAAGTATCCTGATTGGAGGCGTCTTCCCGCCAGGGTTGCCCCAGCGCTGAAAGATACTCGCGCAATTCCTCGCGCCCGAGTTCGAGCAGGGGACGAACAATCCGTCCGGCGACCGGATAAATTCCCGCGAGGCCCGTCAGGCCGGTGCCGCGCAACAGATGCGACAAAATGGTTTCGGCCTGGTCGTTCGCGGTGTGCGCGACGGCCACGCGGTTCAGGCCTCGCGCCTCGGCCACCGACGCGAAAAATCGATAGCGCAAGCGGCGCGCGGCGTCTTCCAGATTCCAGCCGTTGAGAGCGGCTTCACGGGCGACATCGGCTCGGCCGGATTCAAATTCCAGATGGAATTCCGCCGCCAGCGCTTTCACGAAACGCTCGTCCTCGTCCGCTTCCGCGCCCCGCAGTTGATGATGAAAATGCAAAACAAAAATCGAGATCCCGAGTTCCGTCCCTCGTGCGGCGAAAATGCGCAGCATCGCCACGGAATCCGCGCCGCCCGATACGCCAATGCCAATCCGGTCGCCCGGCCGAAACATGCCGTGCTTGCGGATGGAGTCGAGAACGCGTCTGTGGAGATCTTTATTCATTCGGAAAATCCATTGCGGGGATTCCCTGACACTGATGGTAGCAATGAACCGGAATGCCTCACAAGGCGCTTGCCAAACAAATATGCGCGGGCGGCACTAGCTCCGATATCTCACCACGTTTCGAGTAATTGGATCGGCGATCAATTCTTTCGTTGTACGCAGTCGTATTTGGTAGCGCCGGCGTCCCGCCGGCGGTTTTGTGCCGCGACACGAGTACAAAAAACTGCCGGCGGGACGCCGGCGCTTCCAAACCCTCGCCACGGAACGGTCCATTTCACATTTGGAAGGAGGCTTATGGGCACAAATAAAAAAACGGCGCGGCTGGACTAAATCTGAGAGTTCCACTGCCCCAGCGTCATCATGCGGTTGGCGGCAATGCGGCGGTCCAAAAGCACGGCGGCGGCGTAGGCGCAACCGCCGCGCTCCGCATTGATCCACTGGATGGCCGAAGGCATCCCCCATTTCAAAAAAATGCCGATGAACTCGATCATCCTGAAATACGCCGCGATGGCCCGGACTTTGTGGCTTTCGCCGCCCGGATTTGGGCAGAGACCGATCAGATGCACGAGGCGCCGGAATTGGTCGCCGGCCAGGGTCCTGCCCGTAATGCCGCAGATTGTCCGGGTTCCTTCGGTCAGTTCAATCTGTTGCGCTTCCACGATCAGAGAGCGGCTATACGAGACGAAGAACTGGAGCAGCGTCAGAAACGAGATGGCGAAGATGAGTAGGGCAATCATCGATTGGGAACCAGCACCCTGGCTGTAGCGATTCGCCCGTTTTCCGGAACTTTCAGAAATGTATAGGCCCAGGAAACGGGCAGCCACATGTTGATGAACGGATAAAAATAGCGCCATGCTGGAAGATGTGGATAGAGATTTCCCAGCGCATAGCTGCCCGCGAACAGGCTGAGATATATGCCCATCGACAGGATAATCTGCATTAAGCGCGTCCCGTTTTCCCGCAATTTTACCATCGCGCCCCAGAGCAAATAAGTTAGCAGGAGCCCGACAAAATACAGGTTCTGGTCAAGTTCGAGGACGAAGTGCGAAAGCAGACGGTCGCTGGATGCCGCGACTATATAATAGGAAATCCCGGCGGTCCCGCCCAAAAGCAGCATCGCCCCCGCGCGAAGCTGCTTGCTGACGCCCATTTCAGAGAACACATGCGCGTATAAGCTCATGATGACAAAATACAGGCAGATCGTGGACAGGGCGTCCGAATAAAAATAAAAATAGAGATAGGCTTCCGAAGTGAATCCCGCCGTTTTAAGAATGCTGCAACGGCCTATGCCAATAGCAATAGAAAAAGAAAGATACAGGAAGAGCGTGAAATGCTTGGAAAGCGCCTTTTTCTTGAGGAGGCAAACTAACGCACAGAGATGTACAGCAAAACCCACGACCAGAAGGATGTAGTCAACTGGGTCCAACACGGTCAGATTACCTCCGCGTGGACCCAGCTGTTAATAGGTCATCACGCGCTAACTACTTGTTTTCTGCCGGAACCTTGCCCGTTACTGGCG
>PLUM01000089.1 GCA_003165465.1 Acidobacteriota bacterium | reverse complement strand
TCTGCAGAATCGCGATCAACTGCGCCGCGCGAATCGGACCAATCGAAGGAATCTGGCACAGCAGTTTCGACGCCTTGTGCGTGGCGCTCTCGGCCAACAGTTCGCGGCGCACTTGTTGCCGCAACGATCTGAGCGCATCGAACTGCTCGTAGTAAATCTCCGCGCGGCGGCGTACGCCTGCTTCGCTGAGTTTGCCCAGCCACTCGGCACGACAGCGCGGCGCATAGACTTGTTTGCCGGCACAAGGGATAGCCCAACTGCGATAAAGCGCTTTCAGTCGCGTCATCACCCGAGCCAGATCGCCGCTGATCGCCAGATAGCTGCGTGACAGCTCTTTCAGCGTTCGCACGCCATGCTCGCCGTGATAGACCGCGTTGAGCTTGTCCAAGTACAGCAGTTCGGCCAGCTTGCGCGCGTCCATGCGATCACTCTTATTTCCGACCCAACAGGCGCTAAAAAGCTTGAAGATCCAGCAGGCCCGGCAAGACTACGTGAAGAGCCTTCTGGAACAGGCCGAGGCCGGCGGCGAGGTTGCCGTTTTTCTTCGGCCCACGAGAATCGAGGTCAGTTTCGATCCCGCGCGGCTCAGGGGAAGCCCCGATGCGCCAGTCAGAATCGTTGAGTTTTCCGACTATACCTGCCCCTACTGCCGGCGGGCGGAATCCATCTTGAGCGAATTGCGTGCCAAGTACCAGGGAAAAGTCAGCCAAGCGTATCGCGATTATCCCCTGCGGGAAATCCACCCTCATGCGCAGATGGCGGCTGAAGCGTCTCGTTGCGCGGCCGAGCAGGGGAAGTTTTGGGGGTATCACGACCTGCTTTTCGCAAACTCAGAGAAACAAACCCCCGACGATCTGCGAATCTACGCACACGCCCTCCAACTGGACGACAAGCGATTTGATTCCTGCTTGAGTTCCGGGCAGTACAAACCGCAAATCGAGCAAGACGTTCAGGATGGGGCGCGCGCGGGCATCGTGGGAACACCCGCTTTCTTCATCAACGGTATTTATCTCGACGGCGCTCAGCCGGCGGCGGTATTTGAACGAATCATCGACGAGGAATTATCCGCTGCGGATAAGAAACACGCTGGAAAATGAGCCGAGCCGAAACAGTTGTAAGTGGAATTCAGCGGCGATGTATTGAGTACCAAGAGAGCGCCACGCAGTAATGGGTAAGGCCTCGGGCTGGCCGGCACAAGATGGCGCGGCGGTCACCCTTGCCGGGCGCCAGAAGTGGCCGCACTCGCAGGCAATCCACCGCGGTCCAGGCGCTCCGCTTCCGTCTTCTTGAGCCACCAAAGCAGGGGCAGCAAGATCAGCAAACCCAGCGTGAAAAACACGAATCCGCCGTCGTGATGCAGAGGTCCTGTCAGGAAGCTTGGGTCGACGTGCACGGCCAGCAGGGTGAGCGTGGCGATGCGGATTCCGTTCTTGATAATCAAGACCGGCACGGCAGCTACAAGCAATACCGTGCGCCGCCAATTCGTTCGCAGAAACAGATGTCCCGCCAGCAAGCATGTGATCAGCAACGCTTGGGTGGAGCGAATGCCGCTGCATTCTTTGGCTACTTCAATTGTGACTTGAGGTAATGCAAAAAACAGCCCCTGACGCAGAACCGGGGTTCCACTCAAATGAAAAACCCACTCCGCTACATCCGCTGAGCCGACCTGCAGCCATACGATGAACCGATCCAGCAGGAATCCAGGCAGTGGCACCATCAACAACAGGAACAGGAGCGGGAAGAGCCCGGCCTTAAAAGCCGACGCACCATAGAAAAACAGGAAGCCGGCCCAGATCATACACAAAAAGCCCAGGATGGTGAGGCCCAACCAGTCTTCTCCGGCAAAAAGAGACGGGTTCCTCCACCCGACCGCGCCGAGCAAAGCACCGACACAGAACACAACGACGGCGGACGATCGGTTGCGCTCCAGAGTCTGGAACAGCCGTTCCCTCTCCATCCACACCAGGACGATGCTGACGAAAGGGATGATCAAAATGTGCGAGTACGTATCGGAAGCAAGGGCGACGTGAATCAGGCTCCGAAGCGGGGACAGGAAAACCAGCGCACAGGCCGCTGTGTAAGCGACAAACCAGATGGTGTTTCGTCGGAGGTGTGTTTCGATTGACATCGGATCGTTAGCCGTCAGTATTTTCGGCGAGCGCCTTGCGGATATTGTCGGCTTGCACCGGCGTCGGGTGTAATTTCAGCGCGCGTTCAAGCTGCTCCTTGGCATGCGCGTAATCACCGGTTTTCTGATAGGCCAAACCGAGGTGATAATGATATGTCGGATTCTCCGGTGAGTCCTTGATGGCAGTCTGCAACATATCGATCGCCGAGGGGAACGCACCCTGGTAGTAGTAGGCCCACCCGAGCGTATCGGCGGTGTTCGCCAAATTGGGCATACCCCGCCGGGCGGTTCGCGCCAGCGATACCGCCGTGTACTTGTCCCCGCCGTGCTCGATCAGCAGGTAGGCCAGATTGTTCGCAGCGAAAGGGTCGTCGGGCTTCATCTGTAAGGTCTGCTGATACAGTGTCTGCGCTTGCTGCCAGTTCCCCCGAGCTTCCTCCAGTGCTCCGAGTGCGAGAGGCAACCGGGCATCGCGTGGGTTCTTTTGGAGAGCCTGTTGATAGCTGGCAAAGGCCTGATCTGTCGATCCGCGCAGAAGTTGCAGCCGGGCCAGCAGGAGAGACGCATCTACATTGTTGGCATTGAGATCGACGGCCTTTTGAGCCGCCGTTTCCGCGCCGGCCTGATCCTTCGCGTTGATGAGCAGGTTCGCCAGCAGGAGGTAAAACCCGCTGTTATTCGGCGACGTGGCCAGTTGCTCATGGACCGCACGCAATGCTTCGGACGGTCGTTTCTGCTGCAGGTCCACCAGCACGATGCCATCGAGCGCGTCGACCGAATTCGGGTCGCGAAGCAGCGCCTGTTGAAATAGTTTTTCCGCTTCCTCGGGCCGCTTTTGAACCAAACGCAATTTCGCCATCCCCACGTAGCCGGCTGGGTCCTGGGGTGCCAGTTTCATGGCCTTGCTGAAATTCGTTTCTGCGGCAGTCTGGTCGCCGTGAGCGGCGCGTTCCAAGCCGAGATAGAGATACCCCAGCGCCGCGTTTGGTTGCGTCAGGATCAACTGGTTGGCCGCTTCGACCAGCAATCCCCCGTCGTTTTGCTCCAGGGCCAGCGAACCCAGCGCACGCTGCGCTTCCATGAGCGACGGCGCCAGACGCAAGGCCGAGCGCCATTCGTCTTTCGCCTGACCCATCGCGCCGGTTTGGTAGTAGGCGACTCCCAAGTAGAAATGCCCGAGGGCATTTTCCGGCTCATCTTTCAGCGCGTTCTGCAAGGTGGTGATGGCGTCGATGGCGTGTCCGTTGCGGCTCTGGATCTCTCCGCGCAGGATCAGCGCTTCGGCGTCTTTGGCGTTCGCTTTCAGAATCTGTTCGTTCAGGGTATTGGCTTGCTCGACTTGATTCGCGACCAGCAGGAGTTGGATGTAGCTTCTCTTTACGCCAATGTCCTGTGGATGCTCTCCAGATAGGGATGCATATTCGGCGAGGGCTTTTTGTGAATCGCCGATTCCGATGTAGTAATCTCCGAGCATCCGGTATCCCAAGGGATCGTTGCCGATCTCTTTTTTGGCGTCCGCCACGGTACGTTCCGCATCGTCCTTGCGGTCCTGAGCGAGGTAGAGGCGTGCCATTTGCACGCGAGGGGCCGCGCTGCTGGGCGCTGCGTCGATGGCCGCTTTGTACTGCTGTTCGGCCTCCGGCCAGCGTTTCTGCTGTTGGTAAAACTGCCCCAGCAAGAGACGCGCAGGCACAAAACTGCCATTGACGGAGACCGCTTTTTGGAAACTAGCTTCTGCGTCAGCGAGCTTCTGATCTTTCACTTGCAGGAGCGCCAGAACCACATAGCCTTCCGGTCGGTCGGGCGCCAGCTGAATCGCTCTAGCTGCCTCGTCGGTGGCCAACTGTGCGTTTCCCAAGGCGGCATCCGAGTTGGCGAGCAGAAGCTGAATGTCAAAACTGTCGGGTTTTACAGCCAGAACGGCTGCGGCCCGGTCATGGGCATCCTGGAATTTGTGACCGGCCAGCAGTAGTTTCGTGAGATCACTGAGAGCGTCGGTATTCTGCGGATCGAGGTCCGTGGTTCGAAGAAGTTCCTGATAAGCGCCGTTCCAGAGCGACTCCCGCAAATAGCATTGGGCCAGATGGTAATGCGCTTGGGCAAAACGCGGGTCAATTTGAATAGCGTTCTGAAACTCGATGGCGGCCTCGCGGTACTTTTGGGCCTGGAAATACTGGGTCCCGCTCTCGAAATATTTCTGCTTTCGCACATTGGGATCGCGCGAGCATCCCAACAGCAAAGCCCCTGCCAGCGCGGAGGCGGCCCACAAGCGAATCCATTTGCACATAATAAGAATCAATTTCCTCGGCCAAGCGCCAATCATGAAGCCAAGTCAAAAGGTTCTTCAAGAAACCAGTGTTGAAGACTCGTACATCCTTAAGTGAGAAATCCCCACAAGTTTAGAACTTGGGAGTTTGTTGAAAAACTCTTGGACCCGTCACTCCTGGGAATGACGGGTTCAGGAGCCTTTTTTAACTAGCCCTTAGCGAACTTACCCGCGACTTGCGGAACGTCAGAAAGACCATTCCGAGTAGTCCGAATGAGAGCAACGCTAACGTGCCTGGTTCCGGAGTCGCAACCACACCGCCGCCCGCAATCGGCGCGCCGGTACCATGACCGCTTGTTCCATTGGGTGTAACCGAGCAGTCCCCGGGAATGTCGATGACGTTGCCAATGAGCGTTACTTGCCCGGTTAGCGCTACGGCCCTACCACACCCGATTGTTGCTGTAGAGTCGAGAGCGATGGTGCCGGTATTCGCGATAATAGTTCCCAGAAACATGCTGCCTGCACCGAGAGTAGCGCCTGTGCCGACGTCCCAAGTTATAGTTCCGGTGAATGCATTACCCGTAGGACCAGCATTTTCAATAACCACACCCGAGGAGCTTGCGGTCGTCAGCTGGAACGGCATTAGAAAAGTCCATTGTGCAGCGTTGCTGCCCGCCGCATTGAGGTAGAGTGTTCCGTTCAAACCCACCACCGACGAAGTAAATGAATAAACGCCTGCCGTGAGCGCCGTCGCCGAGGTTCCGCCCACTCCCCCGGCCCCCAGACTAGCAGTTCCCAATGCAGTAGTAACGGGCAAGCCTGCCGCATAACCGTAGGCTGCGGCGGCGTCACCAAAAGGCGTCCCCGGACCAGAGTTCGCAACACCTGCTGTGTATAACACTCCCGGCGCGATCACACTCCCGGGAGAGGGGAAGCCAGTGACTGAGGGAGTTCCAGTGGAGCCAGCCACACTTCCGTAGATGACACTCGAGCCTGTATTGGTCACCCCTGCCTCACCTAGGACCGCAAAAGGAGCTGCGGTTCCTATAGCAAAACTGTCGGCGTAGGCACTGACCGCCAACAACGGTAGAGCGAAGACTAGAACTAACATTGAAAAGACACGATATTTCATACTTCCTCCCGTCGATTTGAGGGGCTACTGGAGATCTATTACTCCCGATCCGATCAGTAAATTCCCGTTTGGAGCTCTGGAATGGGAAGGGATATGACTGGGATTACCCCCCCTTCGACATTTAACGGGATAATATGTAGCAGTTTACGGCCCAAACCTTCCGCTTCACCCGATCTCCGTGTAGGCCTTTGATTTTAGATTACTTAAATAATAAATAGCACAGATCGTGGTGCCGGTTTAATGCAACTCTTTAGCACATTGCGCCCAAGAATTTCCTTCAATTAGCCGGGAGCCTGCCTTCACGTAACGAAATGAAATAGTAGCCAATTGCCCGCCGAACAACACTTGCCCACGGCACCTAGATGAAGGTGTTCGCATCGACCCGATGAAACACTCGTTCCCAGCCACCCGGGCCGGAACCGTTTACCTCCGGATTCCAGTCGCTCGCGAACACCCATATCCGTGCCTTCTCCGCCCTCGTAATAATCAAATGGCTGGCTTGCGGAAGCAAATCTGATTCCAGTGTGTGCAATATCGGACAGACGCGCAAAACTCAAAAGGGCATTTCAGATTGAATCTGAAATACAGATAGCTCATAGCGAATTCCCCCGCGACTTGCGGAACGTCAGAAAGACCATTCCGAGGAGTCCGAATGAGAGCAACGCTAACGTGCCTGGTTCCGGAGTCGCCGTCACCGTCCCCACCGTCCCGGGAAGCAAGTTCTCCACTATTTCACCCTCTCCCCCCTTTTTTTTGATGCCGGCACCGTTGCAACCTGTGGAGATGGTATTAGTGTCCAGCGTCACTGCGCCAGTCAGTGCGATGACGCTACCACACCCATCTGTTGCACCGGTAACCAGGGTGTCGCTTGCGTACGCAATAATATTTCCCTGGAACGACGTGGAGGTTCCAAGGGTTGCGGAGCTGCCAACCGCCCACCACACGCTGTCAGTTGGATTCCAACCTTGAAGCACAACAGTAGAGCTGCTTGCGGTTGTGAGCGCTTTCCCTATATCGATGACGATGGACTGATTGTTGGCGTTGGCGAAATTGAGAGTGAGAGTTCCCGTCAATTGAGCCGATGAACTAAACGTATAAACGCCCGCACCGAGAGTCAACCCACCCAGATTTTGACCAGACAGATCGGTGCCGGACAATCCCTGCAGGGTATTGTACACTGAGGTTGCAGCGGTCTGGGCCTTCAGCGCAACCGCATCAGTTTGGTGTACGGCTCCTGTAAAGGTTCCCGGGCCGTCATTGGCCACAGTTCCAAAAAAGCCAGTGATCGAAGTACCTGGGCTGAGACCCAGACTTCCGTTGAGGGTCGTCGGTCCGGTATTGGTCACCGTCGAAGCGCCGAGTACGGCGAAGTTGTCCAACGCTAACTTACTGAAGGAGTCGGCATAGGCGCTAACTGCCAACAACGGTAGAGCGAAGACTAGAACTAACATTGAAAAGATACGATATTTCATACTTTCTCCTGTCGATTTGAGGGGCTACTGGGGATCTATTACTCCCGATCCGATCAGTAACACAATCCCCTTCGGGGCTCTGGAATGGGAAGGGATATGACTGGGACTACCCCCCTTCGACATTTAACCGGAATAATATGTAGCAGTTTACGGCCCAAACCTTCCGCTTCACCCGATCTCTGTGTAAGCCTTTGATTTTAGATTGCTTAAATAATACATAACACAGATCGTGGTGCCGGTTTAATGCAACTCTTTAGGACATTGCGCCCAAGAATTTCCTTCAATTAGCCGGACGCCTGCCTTCCCGTATTGAAATGAAATAGAAGCCAATGGCCCGCCGAACAACACTTGCCCACGGTACCTAGATGAAGGTGTTCGCATCGACCCGATGAAACACTCGTTCCCAGCCACCCGGGCCGGAACCGTTTACCTTCGGATTCCAGTCGCTCGCGAACATCCATATATATGCCTTCTCCGCCTTCGTAATAATCAAATGGCTGGCGGAAGCAAATCTGTTTCCAATGTGTGCAATATAGGACAGACGCGCAAAACTCAAAAGGGCATATTGAATCTGAAATACAGATCTGAAATACATGGGGATACTTATGACAATCAAATTTCACGCGATCTTTGCCGTAGGCAGTTTGCTGTTCTTGCTGTCGATGCAGCCGGCGGCGAAGGCTGACACCATTCATGCCATAGCGGGCGTTAATTCCTCTGCGCGTGCCTTAATTCAAGATCCTCCACCTCTATCGTTCGTTCCGCTCGACGCTCCGTTGCAAAGTGTCGTAAGCTTTAGGTCAGACAGAGCGCAATATAGTATTGGCGAGGATGCTGAACTCAGAGGCGAGCGCACTCTTATCTCGGGTCCCAATACATTCTCTCACCTAACTTCGGATGCCACTTCGGTCCCAACACCGGAGCCATCTTCACTGCTGCTGCTGCTACTTGGAACCGGAGGGCTTCTGGCAGGCTTGGCCGTGTTCAAGAATAAATCCCGAACGGGTGGGATTGTTTAGAAGCTCCGCCAACGTCTTATCCGAAACTGGCTTTTTGACCTCTTGCCAAGGGCGGGTGGCACACCCTCTCGCGCTTTTTCGTGTTGACGTGCCATCACGATCGGATGATTTCACTTCAATACGTCAACTCCAAGGGACTGGATTAGTTTTTTCGGGTGGCCGACCCTTTCGGTTTTTAAGGGTCGGTGTTTTAATTTCTTTCTGCATTTAAGAATCCGTCCTTCCGACAGCGCAGTACCAGCATCCACACTTCTCAACTTTCGACAGGCCCAGGACGGGTGGCCCATCCTTTTGCGTTTTTCCTCTTGACGAGCGCGCACGTATGGATTACACAAATCACATTCCTTTGGGAGAAACATTATGAACCGTCGCAATTCTCGCAAGCAATCGTCCAACTTTTTGCCGGGCTGTACCAGGTCAGGCAAGAGAGCGGGTGTGTTGCTCGCAAGCGTAGCCGCAATGTTGTTCATACCTCTCGGTCTTGCAGCAGCTCCAGCGGGTGCGGCGGATTGTTCGAAGCTACTCGGACTGAAACTGAAGGACACCGTCATTACCGAAGCGACCGTCATTGCAGCGAAAGACGATGTGCCGGAGTACTGCCGTGTGCAAGGCGGGCTCGAGACTGTGATTTTGTTTGAGGTGGCGCTCCCCACCAAGGTTTGGAACAGCAAATTTTTCTACGTTGGCGGGGGTGGGTACAACGGATCGATTCCAGAACTCACCGACGCACTGGCGAGGGGATATGCCGCAGCCGGTTCGGACACTGGACATCGCGGCTTCCACTGGGATGCGTCGGCGATGTACAACAATCGGCAATCGCAAGTGAATTACGCGCATCGGGGCACTCACCTGGTGGCGCTGCTGGCGAAGGAAGTCGTTAAGGCATATTACGGCACGCCGGCACGGCGTTCTTATTTTTGCGGATGCTCGAACGGCGGCAAGATGGCGCTTATGGAGGTGCAGCGGTACCCGGACGATTTTGACGGCGTGGTTGCAGGAGGGGCCGTAGTCGACCGAACCAAAGCGATGGTGATGTTTGATTGGACGCAGCGCGCCCTGCTAGGTTCCGAGATTCCTCCGTACAAAATTCCCGCGATGAAAAAATCAACCCTGGCGGCGTGCGACGCCAAGGATGGCCTCGCCGACGGCTTAATTGACCGCCCCGACAAGTGCGAGTTCGATCCCAAAGTGTTGACCTGCGCGGGCGCGGATGGTCCCAATTGCCTGACGTCAAAACAAGTGACAGCTTGGCAAAAGATTCTCAACGGTCCTGTAAATTCCGCCGGCAAGCGGCTATATCCTGGATATTCTCCGGGACATGAAGACGACTACCCGTATTACATCACCGGCGTCGGAACGATGCACGGGTATCCCTCAAGCAATTTCATGTACATGGATAGCTTCATGCGCTGGATCGTCTTTGGCCCTAAATTCGATTCGGTAAGAGACTTCGATTATGACAAGGACCCAGAGTCGATGGTCCCGTTTGAAAAAGATCAGGACGCCGACAGCACGGACTTATCCGGATTCAAAGCCCATGGCGGGAAATTGATTCTGTACAACGGCTGGGCGGATCATTCGACGCCTCCGCTCCGAACCGTGCAGTATTACAACGATGTCCTGCAGAAAAATGGCGAGGCCAGCGGCGATTTTGTTCGCTTATTCATGATGCCGGGACTGTATCACTGCAATGGAGGACCTGGGCCGAATACCTTCGGCGGGCTTGGCCAGAAGGGATACAAGAAGAACGATCCCGAAAACGACATCATCGGCGCGCTCGACCGCTGGGTTGACAAAGGCATCGCCCCCGCGAAGCTCATTGCCATGAAGTTCAAGAACGATGATCCCAGGCAAGGTATCGCGCGCGCCCGTCCGGTGTGTCCGTATCCTCAGGTCGCAACGTACAAGGGTTCGGGCAGCGTGGACGACGCCACAAACTTCGTGTGCGCCAGTTCTAAATAGCGGAAACGGAATGGTGATCTTGTCGGATTCCATTCGGTGCCATGGCGCAGCCGATGCCACGCGCCAAAGGATTTCTATTCGCCAAGCGTCAATCGTGTGAAAACGCGGCGATCCGTCGAATAAAGAGCCAAATCCGTCTTTTTACGCATCTTCGGCGGCCAGCTCGTCCAGAAGGGTCGACGCCCTGGTCAAGTTGTCAACCCCGAAGACCAGCAGCGCCCGCGTCGAGCCGGGTTCAAATCCGCAGTAGGAGTAGTCGATGTTGATCTGGCCTTCTCCCAGCCGCTCCGCTGCGCGGCCCAACTCACCCGGACGATGTGGCATTTTGACTACGGCGACTTCCGTTTCCTCGAAGATCATGCGCAAGCCGCCTAGCACCGCCTTGGCGCTGGCCGGATCATCCGCCAGGAATCGGACCAGGCTCTCGCGCTCCTCTACATACGATTGAAAAGCCAGAATGTTCACTCCACGCTCCGCCAGAGCGAGGAAGCACTTGCCCAAGACGCCCGGTTTGTCTTCAATCGTTACCGTAAATTCCCTCGCCTTCGCCATGTCACTGGACTCCCTTCCTTGCCAGGACGTCGACAACCGGCCAGACATGCAAAGATTCTACGCCCTGACTCAAGTCCTTCCATGAGAAGGCCG
>PLUM01000045.1 GCA_003165465.1 Acidobacteriota bacterium | reverse complement strand
AAGCCGTGCCCTACAAAGATTTGCCCGTTGCCACACAGGCTCTGAAGCCTTTGCTACTGGAAGGCGTCCCGGATTCCCTGAAAAAACGATTCTGGCGATTTCCCGCAAAGGCGTGCCTTTCATCCCAAAGTACTAATCCACTAGACCATCGGTACCATTGTTCGACGGAAACCGCGCCGCCATACTCGAAGCCATGCCACAGTATTCAGAGCTGGTAGGGCACCGCGTGGTAGTGACGTATCGCGCCGGAGACATTGTCCTGCCCGCGACCGGAAAGCTGGCTGCCGATTCAGGAAAAACGATTTTCCTGGAAGAGAGCTTCGAGCAGCGTGGCCACGTTAAAACCTTCCGGTGGGAAATTCCCTACGGCTGCATCATTGAATTGAATGAGTGCCCGGAAATTCCGAGGCCGTTCGCATCCGTACCGGAACAGCGGGAAGCTTCCTCTGAATTGGAACGCCAGCCGGCAACGCTCGAACTCAAGAACCGCCCCGCCTAGACTTCCGCATTTTTTAACGATTTTCATCCGGTTTTCGCGCGAACTCCTGTAAACTTTTCCCGCTTATACGTTTTCCATAATTTTATTTGCGCAGGAGGATTCTCGCCATGAAGCCGACGGTTGGATTGATTGGATTGGGATTGATGGGCCACCCGATGGGGGCCAACCTGTTAAAGGCCGGCCATGAACTGACGGTGTGGAACCGCACGGCCTCGCGCGGCGACGACCTTGTGGCGCAGGGCGCGAAGCGCGCCGCGACGCCGCGCGAAGTGGCTGGCGCATCCGAGGTGGTCATCACGATTGTCAGCGATCCTCCGGCCGTGGAATCGGTGCTGTGGGGAGAGAGCGGCGTGTTTGCCGGACTTCGCCCAGGAAGCGTGGTGGTTGAATCGAGCACGGTGACGCCGAATCTGGAAAAGCGCGCCGCCGCCGCTGCCGCCGCGCAAGGCTCGGAATTTCTGGAGGCGCCCGTGACGGGCGGAACGTGGGGCGCGGAAAAGGGCGAGCTAGTGTTCATGGTGGGCGGCGAGGCGAGCACGCTGAAGCGCGTCGAGCCGGTGCTGAGCGCGATGGGCAAGCGGTGGTTTCACCTCGGGCCGGTGGGCGCGGGGCAAACCGTGAAGCTCGCGATGAACCTGCTGCTGGAGGTGCAGGTCGAGGCGTTCGCCGAGGCGCTGGCGCTCGTGACGCGCGCCGGAGTTCCGGGGCAAAGCCTTCTCGACGTGATGCAATCGAGCATGGGGCGCTCCCCGCTGCTCGATTTGAAGGGCGCGATGATGTTGAAGGGCGAATACAAGCCCAGTTTCCCTTTGCGCCTCATGCACAAGGATTTGGGGCTGGCCCTGGATCTCGCCAATCAACTGGGCGTGCCGCTGCCCGCCGCCGCGGCATCGCGCGAAGTATTGAACGCGGTAAAGGGAGCCATGACGGAGGACGTGGATTTTTCCGCGCTCGCCACGTTCTGGGCAAAGCCGTCCGTGCGCAAGGCCTAGCTCGACGAACGGAAACGTGAACGCAAGCTATGACATTGAGAGCCGCAGGCTGGACAGGCTGCGGAAAAAGTAGCACAGGCACTCTTGCCTGTGCGGTGTTCCAAACCTTCGCACACTCATAACGTCTTGGATCGGAAAAACCGCACAGGCAAGAGTGCCTGTGCTACTAAAACCCGCTCCGAACGACTTTTTCCGAAATCTCGGGATTCTCGAACGCCGCAGAAAAGCCCCGGGTCCCAAAGACCCGGGCTACAGCATTTGCGACGCGGTAACAAGTTGCTGTAGCCCGCCTCTTCAGAGGCGGGGGGCCGCGCGTTCAGGCAACACGTCCTGTCATTGCGAAAACGTTATTCTGCCGGCTTCTTCACGGTTTTGCGCCGGGCGGGAGGAAACACATGGGGAGATCGCGCGATGTGCGCAAGCCCGCGGGGGCGTTGAGGATTTCGGGGATGCAATTCACGACGACCGAGGCCGTGGCGATGTCTCCATGGGTGCCGCCGGGAATCGTGAGCGTCAGGTTGGGAGTTCCCGTAATTTCGACCGTGTCGCCGGGGTTTGTCGCGCCGACGAACATTTGCAACTCCATGTAGATTTTTTCCTTGCCGTCCGCAACGCCGCGCGCGATCTGGTGCACGCCGGCCACCTGGCCCGCCGCGACTTCCAGGAACGGAGTTTTTATAAATTCGCGTGCAACGATGGGATTGATCGTTTCCGAAATGTCGTCCACGCCCAGGCCCAGGGCGTCCGAAACCATCGCCACCGATTCCGGAAGGCCGTGATGCTTGATCGCGCCGGCGGCGACCTGCGCGCGAAATTCCTCGACGCTCATTCCCGCGCCCACTTTTTTCTGTAGCGGCAGGCGGCGCTTGGACGCATCCACGATGCGCACGGCGCGCGCCGATGCGATTTGCTGCGACGCGGCGCTCAGCGTGATCAGCAGCTTGTCCATCACGTAGCCGGGATTGATGCCCGTGCCGACGAGCGCGACGCCCCACGTTTTGGCTTCGGCGTCGAGCTGCGCGGCAAGCTCCGGATATTTGCGGAACGGATACGCCAGCTCCTCGCACGTCGAGACCACGCACGCTTCCGCGGCGAGGCACGCCATCAACTGATCCATCACGCTCGGCAGGTACGAAGACGTCGAATGGATGACCACGTCCGGCGATTTGCCGAGCAGGGCCGCGGCGTCATCCGTGATCGGCAGGCCCCACGACGCGCCCGATCCCTCGACCACGTCGCCCAGGTCGCGCCCCAGTTTTGCGGGATTGGAATCGATCGCGCCAATAATTTCGATGGACTGTTTTTCCCGCATTAGCCGCACGATGGCCGCGCCGATGGGGCCAACGCCGTATTGCACCACACGAATTTTCTTTTTCAAGGCAGGCTCCGTCGCGCGCGCCGCGCATTCTTTCTTGAACCATCGTTCTCACCGGCATCTGGAGCGGCGATTCGTTCGCTTCCAAATGTGGAACATTCACGATAAAGCAAACGCACGGCGCGTTCAACGGGATTCGCCCTCCGCTTTACAGGCCGCGTCACATGCTGCGAACAATGAACATACTCCTCTATTAAATACTGTGATAGATTGCCTGCCATCAAAGGACTTCCTTCCGCGAAAGGCACTGAACATGACACGCATCACAGCCACACTTTTCCTCCTTTCAGCTTTCCTTCTTTCGTTCGCGGCACGGACGGCTTGGGCCGATACGCTTACAATCACGAGCACTCCAGCCGGAGCGAACGTTGAAATCGATGGCGTGAAAGTTGGGACGACCCCTTATGAAATGAAGTTGCCCGGAGGCTATTTTCATAAGACTGCTTTTGGCGCCCACCTCGAACATGCCATGAGGCTGCGCGTCAGCAAGGACGGCTTCGCGGCAAAAGAAATCGAGATGACCGAGGGTCCCATCCATTACGTCGCATATAACGTACTGGGCGGCGCCTATCGCGGGGATTGCTGGCTGATGAAAACCAATCATTTTGACTTCGTGCTTGAGCCCGCCACCAAATCTTTCACGGGAATCGTGGTCGCCACTTCCGCGGGAAACGCCAAAGTCGAAATGCGGCCGGAACTCGCCGTCGAGGATATCGTGCAGCAATCCAAGCCCGCCGTTGTCTTGCTACGGCGGCCGGATGGACATGGGAGCGGATTTTTCATTACCGAAACCGGAGTCATTGTCACGAACGCTCATGTTGCGGAGGGGCAGCAAACGTTGGTCGCGGAGCTCTCAACGGGGCAAAAGCTCGATGCCAATGTGGTGTACATCGATTCCGAAAAAGACATCGCTCTGGTAAAGGTCGGAGGCAGCGGCTTCCAGCACCTGCCGCTGGCAAATCTTTCCACTGTTCAACAAGGCCAGACGGTTGTGGCGCTTGGAAATCCTGGTTTGGGCATGTCGTCCTCCGCTACAAAAGGAATTGTGAGCGCCGTCGGCGAAAGGGAGGGAAACGGCAAAGGCACGTGGATTCAGACCGATGCGGCCATTAATCCGGGAAACAGTGGAGGGCCGCTGTTAAACACCCATGCCGAAGTTGTGGGGGTCAACACCATAAAAATTGTTTCGAAGGATGTTCAAGGCATCGGTTTCGCGCTCAGCTCGAATGACCTGCTTGAGGCTCTTCAGCGGTTCTACCCAGTCGTTTCTCATCCCGGCGCATCGCCAAACCAACTGTCCGACGCGTTCGGGATAGTCGCCATCACCTCGGACCCCGACGGAGCTGAAGTGTACCTGGACGGAAAATTCGTAGGCAACAGCCCTGCGACGCTTAAAATTCCCGTCGGCGAGCATACCGTTCGGTTAACGTCCCCGAACCGCGTCGACTGGGAACGGGCCGTCGAAATCCTGAAAGATAGCCAGGTTAACTTGAGGGCCCAGCTTGCAACCGCACACTGAGCGAGCGCAGCATTTGGTTTTTGCGGATTCGTGTTTTCTGCAATAGTTGAAGTGGTATATAATGGAAGCATGCGGAAAGATGTGATCCACATTTCCGAAACAGAGGCGGCCACAACCAGCGTGGCGACGCTCTTGGCCCATGTGCGCGCCGGGGCGGAAGTTATCATCGAAAATGGCATGCGGCCAGTGGCCGTGCTTCATGCTGCCGAGCCGGTGAGCCGCACCATCTCCGAGTGCATCGCTCTTCTTCCCGAAGACTCAACCGCCACCATTGATGCAGACTTCGCCAAAGATGTAGAAGCAGCCGTAGAGAGCCATCGCGAACCGCTCAACCCACCAGCATGGGACTAATCCTCGACTCCAGCGTGCTCGTTGCCGCCGAGCGCGAGGGCCAGAACGCCCGGCAGATGCTAGTCTCCATCGCACAAAGAGTCGCCGAAACTGAAATCGGCATTAGTGTGGTTACGCTGATAGAACTGGCGCACGGAGCGGCCCGAGCGAATACACCCGAGCGAAAAGCAAAGCGGCGGAAGTTCATCGAAGAGCTGCAAACAGCAATGCCCATTCATCCTGTCACTGTGCCTCTAGCCCTTCGCGCAGGAAAAATCGATGGTGAGAATCAATCGCAAGGAGTGCGAGTCGCTCTTCCCGATCTGCTCATCGGCGTAACGGCACTCGAACTCGGCTACTGCGTAGGCACGGCCAATCTCCGCGACTTCCAGCGAGTGCCCGGCCTGACGGTCGTGCAACTCTAGCTACACCCGCCGGGCGGGTGGCGCAGCATTCACGTTCTTCGTAAAGACCGCAAGTTTTCTCTATTCTTCGTTTCACTGCGACGCGCTGAGCCGCTGCACGCGGATGGCGCGGCCAAACGGTGTCAGA
Organism: Acidobacteriota bacterium; assembly: GCA_003165465.1. Taxonomy (GTDB): domain Bacteria; phylum Acidobacteriota; class Terriglobia; order Acidiferrales; family UBA7541; genus Palsa-360. The sequence continues at coordinate 45,288 of PLUM01000045.1, read as the reverse complement.
AAGGCAGCGCGAAGACGTACAGCGCGTTGCCTGTTCCCGGGTAGTGAATGTCGGGGAGGATGGTGCGCGGGACGTTGCGCGGGCTGCCGCCGCCGAGGCCTGTGGTGACGGCGACGTATTGTTTGCCGCCCATGCTGAACGTTACGGGAAAACCTTGGACGGATGTGCCGAGGCGGATTTGCCACAGCGTTTTTCCCGTGTTGATGTCGACGGCGCGGAAGACGCGGTTGAGATCGCCGACGAACGCGATGCCGCCGGCGGTTGAAAGCACGGCGGTCAAGAACGACGGCCGCTGCTGCACGTTCCACACTTCCTTCATCGTCCGGACGTCAAACGCGGCGAGACGGCCGACATTGCCGTCCGTGCCGGGCATTTCGTAAAACAGGCGGTCGCCCATGGTGCCGCCCGAGCCTTCGGTGAACTCGACTTTGCGCCCGGACATTTCCATGCAGCTCTGGCTGAGCGGGATAATCAGTCGCGCGGTGGCCGGATCGTAGCTCATGGCCTGCCAGTTGTGGCCGCCTTCGGTGCTGGGGCAGGACGGAGTCCACTTGCCGATTTCCTGTTCGAGGATGTCGGGGCGGTAGGCTACTTTTCCGGTTTTTGCGTCGAGATTAAAAATGTTCTGGAAAATCGTTTCCCTGGCGTCGATGAATTCGCCGGTCTTGCGGTCCAGCTTCCAGAGGATGCCGGTCTTGCCGATGGTAAAGAGCGTCTTGCGGTCTCCGATATCGACGAGCACGCGCTCGTAGACTTCGTCCATGTCGAGCGTCTCTCCGGGAATGTGCTGAAAATACCAGGCGAGTTTTCCGTCGCCCGCGTTCAGCGCGAGCGTTGAAGTCGAGTACAGCGCCGAGCCTTTCGTGCCGCGGCTCACCTGCATCCACGGCTTGGCCTGCGCCACGCCCCAGTACGTCAGATTCAGCTCGGGATCGTAGCTGCCGGTGATCCAGGTTTCGGCGCCGACGCGCAGCATGTTTGGCAGGTCGCCCCAAGTGTCGCCGCCCGGTTCGCCCGCGCGCGCAATCGTGTTGAAGCGCCAGAGCAGCTTACCGTCGGCGGGATCGAATGCGCTGATGAAGCAGCCTTGATCCTTGTCCTGCGCCTTGTAACGGTCGCAGCCGTTCTCGCCCTGAATGACCTTGCCGTGAATCACAATCGGGCCGCTGGAACTTCCGTAGCCCTTGGCATTGTCGCCGACCTGAACGTCCCACACGGCTTTGCCCGTGCGAGCGTCGACCGCGATGAGGTGCGCGTCGGTCGTCGCCGCAAAAACCTTGTCCTGATAAATGGCGAGGTTGCGCATCGCTCCTGTGCCGCCGCCGAGGCCGGGCGGCCTCATGCGATTTTCCCAGATGAGGTCGCCCGTGCGGCCGTCGAGCGCCTGCACGATGTTGTCGGTGTTGGTCAGGTAGATGATGCCGTTATGCACGAGCGGCGTGGGCTCGCTGGCGCCAGCGCTGTCGTTCATGTTCCAGGCCCAGACGAGCCGGAGGTCTTTCACGTTTTCGCGATTGATTTGCGTGAGCGCGCTGTGATTCCAGCCCTGGTAGTTGCCGCGCACAATCAGCCAATCGCTCGGATCGGTCTTGAGGAGCATTTCGTCGGTGACCGGCACGTAATTTTTTACTTCGCCCGAGACGGTAAGGCCGAGGGGAACTCCGGCGGCGCGCGGCGCAGCAGGAGCGCGTGGCGCGGAGGATTCAGCGGAAGCCTGTGGCGTGGCCGCTTGCGCGGATGATGGCGCAGGTTGTGGCGCGGGTTGTGGAGAATTGCCCGTCGCGACGGCGCCAATCGGCACGAGCGTCTCCGGCGTGAGCGCTTGCGCGCCGGCAGCGGCTCCGTTCGCTTGCAGAATATACGCGACGAGGTTGATGGCATCCTGTTCGCTGAGCGAGCCGGGGTTTGACAGCGGCATCGTGCCGCGTATGCGTGTGAAGAGATCGCTTGCCGTGCGCGTGCGCCACGTGTTCATGAAATTGGCGCCGGCGAGGGGAGGAGCCTCGAACGTGCCTAGCAGGCTGGGCAAGTGGCAACTCGCGCAGGTGGACTGGTACGCGGCGCGCCCGGCGGCAGCTTGTTCGGCGGTAAAGGGGCCGGGGCGCGCGGGCTGCTGCGGGGCGGCCATCGCGATGGAGATGGCCAGCGTTCCGACCACGCCGCACATTGCGAATCTGAAAACTTTTCGTTCCGGCATCGCTCTCTCCACCTAATTTCGGATCGGAAACATTCGATCGCGTTCTTCTGCTTTATTTGTTTGTAGCGCGGGCTTCAGCCTGCGGAATTTCAGTTTTGTAAAATCACAAACAAAACCCCGCAGGCTAAAGCCCGCGCTACTAAATTACTTCAGCAGCCAGCCCCACAGGTTGCCGTCCGGGGCGCGCTCGGATTGTATTTGCACGTACAGGCGGCCGCTCCGCAGGTCCGCAATCTGATCTTGCGTCAGTTCGAGCGTGCCGCTCACTTCGCCCTTTTGCGCTTTCGTGACCGTTAAATTGAGGATGGCCGGGCCACGAATGCCTTTTGGCCCACGTCGAATCTGCGCCGTGGTGGCGGGCGAGCGCAATCCCTCGAACGTTCCCTGAACGGTGAGCTGCTTGCCCGCGAGCGTCGCGGTGAGCGAGCCGGCGCCGGCAATGGTGGCCATCATCGCGATATTGATGGGAACGGGAGACAGGCGCGCCTTGAAGGTTTCCGCCGTCGCGTTGCTTTGCGCGCCCGCAACGTGCCCGAGCCACAAGAGCGCGGCGCCGAGCAATGCCGCCGTGAATTTTCGCCGCCGCATACTTGCGTGCCTCACAGAAAAAACTCCGTGAATTTGAAATTCAATATTTGAGATTCACGTTTGCGCGGTTCCAGTGTGCATCGCGCACGCGAAATTATGCCACTCATTTATTTAGCGTGAAATGGCACGGATTTGGTGGCGCCAGCGTCCCGCCGCCACCAAACACCACTCTGTACAACAAAAGTATTGATCGCCGATCCAATCACTCGAAACGTGGATATCAGGATTAATGCCCGGCCGTCGCATGCGGCTTGCTCTGCTCGACCTCGTAGCGAATCACGGCGAGGGTACGGTAGACGGCGTGGACGAATTTTCCGTAGGGCGCGGAAATGAACAAGGCCGCGATGCACGCCAGGTGTAGCACCAGAATGCCACCCATCGCCGCTGTCGCGCGGAGGAAGAGCGTCAACATGCCCGTCAGCGCCGTGAGGCCGAGCGTCGCGAGGAACACGTAATCCATGCCGCCCGCCGCTGCCAGAGCGGGCTCGCGATCGCTCCGCCATTTGAACCAGATCAGGCCGCCCGTTCCGACGATCAGCGCCGCTCCACCGATGCCGCCAAAAATCACGGGGGCGCTCGTCAGCGAGTACGGCGGGAGCAGGTGAAAGAAATCCTGGTACACGAAGGCCAGCGTGGTGGAAACAAAATCGCTCGCGAGTCCCCAGAACGTGAGCGAGTGATAGACGCGCCGAACCGACGACGGCCGCTCGTCCGGATAAAAGCATCCGGGGCCGCCGCCCTTCAAATACCGCAATCCGAGCACGGCGCCCACGGCCGCGGCCAACGCTTTCCAGCTGCCCCGCTCGTTCAGCGCACTGCGCGTTTCGCGCCAGAAACTCGCGCCGCCGCGCATCCACACCGCGATTCCGTAAAAAAATAAAATCAGCCCGCCCGCCACCATCGCGGCGTACGGAACGGCTTCGTAAAACGCTCCGGGACCGGAATGCGCGACGAACAATTTTTCCGGCGGAAGGAAAAGCAGCGCGAGAATGGCGACGAGCGCCGCGAAACCCGTGGCCAGAACAACGGTCACGCCGCGATTTTTAAACGCGCGGCCCATAAACGCGGGCCAGCTCCAGCGGCGGTAGGTTTCCATGCGCGCCGCCGCCAAAATTTGCGGGATGTTGATGGCGAATTCGTGCGGCGGCGTGTACATGCAGGCGTAATAGCAGGCGCGGCAGTCGTGGCAAAGATTGGAAAGATAAAAAACGTCGGCCTGCTGGAAATCGCGGCGCGTCTCAATCGCGCGAAACACGGGGCAGTAGCCCTCGCAGTAGCGGCACGCGTTGCAGATGACCAGCTGGCGGCTGGCTTCCTGAATGATGTCAAGCCCGGGCATATTTCGCCGCCTCCCTGCCCGCGAGCCTGCCAAATACCGAGCCTATCGTCAGCCCGAAGCCGCCGAGGTAGCCCTTCGTAAGAATATTTCCGGACATGATTTCTCCCGCCGCGAACACATTCAGGAATGGTTTTCCGCTTTGATCGACGACGCGCGCGCATTCGTCCACCGCGACGCCCATGTACGTGAACGTGATTCCCGGCCGCAGCGGCAGGCCGTAGAACGGAGCGCGGTCGATGGGCAGCGCCCAGTTGCTCTTGGGCGGCGCAATGCCGCGCGTGCTGTTCCCGTCCAGGCGATCCATGTGCAGTTCCGTGTTTCCGGCGGCCGCGCGATTGTATTCCGTGACGGTGTGGACGAATACGCCGGGATCGAGGCCCATCAGCGGCGCGAGCGTTTCCAATGTGTCCGCCTGATAGGGCTTGAACATGGGCGGAAGAAACCGGTCGATTGTTTTTGCATCGACAATGCAAAATGCGATTTGCCCCGGCTGCCCGGCGATCAGCGTCCCCCAGATCGCATACCGCTTGGGCCAGATATCCTCGCCTTCGTCGTAAAAGCGCCGCGCGTCGCGGTTCACGACGATTCCGAAGGGGGTTGCATCGAGGCGCGTCACGATGCCGCCGTCGAATTTCGGCGCGCGGGCATCGACGCCAATCGCATGGAAACCTTTCGGGTCGCCGATGGACTTCGCTCCGCGTTTCATCAGCGCGGCCAGCATGGTGCCGTCGTTGTACGGAGAGCCGCGAATAATAAAATTATCGGCCGCGTCGCCCCAGTGCCGTTTGAGCCATTCGATATTCGCTTCGTAGCCGCCGGCGGCGATGGCCACGGCGCGCGCACGGATCAGTTCTCCGCCAGTTTCGTTTTTGAGCCGCACGGCATCAAAGCGGCCGTTCTCGATGATCAGGTCTTCCACGAGCGCATTGTAGCGGACGTCGATTCCCATGCGCGCCGCCGTCCGGTAATACGTGTTCAGGAGCGCCTTGCCGCCGCCGAGGAACCAGCGATTCGTCCGCCCCAGATGCAGCGTGCCCGCGAGCGGCTGCTGCCAGTGCACGCCGTGCGCGCTCATCCATCCGGGCAGCGCGCTCGACTCGCGGATGGCCATCTTCGCAAGATCGAGATTCTCGGGACCGCCCGTCACGCCAATTAAATCCGTCAGGTGCTCCTCTTCGGAGTATGGCCCGGAAAAAAATTGGTCGGCGGCGGCGTGCGAGCAGCGGATGTTGCGCGTATGGCGCGTGTTCCCGCCGCGCACATGCTCCGGCGAGCGCTCCAGCACGAGCACGCGGCATCCCGCGCCGCGCGCCTCGAGCGCCGCGCACAGCGCCGCGTTCCCGCCCCCCACCACGATGACGTCATAGTTCTCCGCCATGCCCCTCACTTTGCGGAAACATTAAATTTCCGTCATTCCGAGGTGCGCCGCGCGCCGAGGAATCTCTCTTTCCCTGCGTTTAAACCAGAGAGAGATTTCTCACTTCGTTCGGAATGACAAAATAGATTATTTTTCCGAAACCTATTCTCCCAGAAAATAATTTCCTGCGATTGAATTTGCCGTGTGCAATTGGGAAGTATACCTCAATGCCAGAGGAGCGGGCGCTACCGGAAGAACGCCGAAATAATACGGACTCCGCGTGGTACCCGCGCACACCAAAAATCCGCTTGACACTACTCAAAAAGCGATGCTATACCCTCATTTATCAAGGGGTTATCAGGTCTCGCACGGCGTTAGCAAGCCATAATAGGCTAGCGGCAATCTGGCAAGCTTATCCAAACTTTTTTAGGGGGGTGTCTATGTACTTTTCGAAATTTAGTTTTCGGAAAGCGATCGCATTTCTATGCGGGGCAATCGGATTGTGTTTGTTAAGCGTACCCGTATTTGGACAAAGCAACCTGGGCCGCATTTCGGGGAACATCACCGACAAGACGGGCGGAGTGGTTGCGAACGCGACAGTCACCGTTACTGACGTACAAAGGGGCATCTCGCGAACTTTGATTACGGATGAGGCCGGAGAGTACGTTGCACCCGACCTGCTTCCAGGTTCGTATACGGTTCGCGCGGAAGCCGCTGGCTTTAGCAAGATCGAGCGCCAAAATATCAAACTGGAAGTGGGCAAAGACATTCGGGTGGATTTGACCCTCCAGCCTGGCGAGCAATCCACGACGGTTACCGTCACCGAGGAACTCCCGCTGGTGGAAACCACCAACTCGACTCTGGGCGGCACCCTCAGCAACGAGACCATCAACGACCTGCCCTTGAACGGCCGCAATTATCAGAACCTCGTCGTCTTGCGGCCGGGATCCATGGTTTACCCGGGCGGCGGCGGATGGACCCAGAGCACCAACGGCAGTCGTCCTGAGGATAACGGGTACATCGTGGACGGTTTGACCAACGACCACCCCTTGACGGCCCTTACCGTTATCAACGGCGCAGGCGTCGAGGGCGATGCCGCAACCATCCTGCCGATTGACGCCATTCAGGAGTTCAACGTCATTGAAAATCCACCGGCGCAATACGGTTGGAAGCCCGGAGCCATCGTCAACGTGGGGTTGAAGTCGGGCACCAACGGTCTTCACGGGACCGCTTACGCGTTTGGACGCAGCGACGCTTTCGACGCCCGCAACTATTTTAACGTGCCGGCCAATAGCAGCGGACAATGCCAAATATTCGGTAATCCTGTTTCGACCGCTTTGACGAATTCATGCGCCAAGTCGCCGGTAGAGCTCGAACAGTTCGGCGCCACTGTCGGCGGGCCGATTAAGAAAGACAAGCTATTCTATTTCCTGGGATTCGAGGAAGAACGCTCCCAACTGGGAAATTTATTTTTGCGCAATCTTCCGGAGGTCCTTCCGCAAGCCACTCCAGATCCGGTGCATAGCCTCCCGGACGCCATCGTGAGCATGGAAACTAATCAGGGATGGGTGCCCAGCGCGCTCAGCATGCATTTGACGGGCTGTACACAATCTACGCCCACGGCTATCCCAGTTTGCACGGGTGGCCTGTTCCCGGCAAACAATGGATCGATCGTGTCCTCTGGTGTGGGTTACGAGAGCGATTTCCGGTCTGACAACGGTTTAGCGAAGATCGATTACCAGATCAATGACCACAACACTTTGAATGGCATGTATTTCATCAGCCGCGGAGACATCATCGCCCAGGATCCCGGAAAATTCACCGAGCTGCAGCCCTATTGGCGTTCGCATCAATCCAACGCGCCGCAGGTCTTTGGTTTGAATTGGACCTGGACGCCGAATTCGCACTGGGTGAATGAAGCCCGATTTGGCGTCATTTACATGAACAGGGAGACCAACACCCTGGATAACAACGTGACTGCGTCATCCTATGGCATCAACACGGGCGTGACCGCTCCTCTGGACAATGGATTTCCCACCATCCTCATTGGGGGCCTTAGCCCGCTGGGCGGTTTTCCGGGTTGGCCAATCCTATTTGGGCCCACCACGGTATACCAGGGTGTGGATAACGTTTCCTATTTGCATGGCAAGCACGCGTTCAAATTCGGCGTGGAGATTCATCACAACGCTGCGACCTCGGGACGTTTCAGCTTTGGCCGCGGTGTGGCTTTATTCCTTCCGGGCGGCGGCGGCACGCCGCTCGAAGAATTCATGGCCGGAACAGGAGGCATCGGAAAGATTTTGCTTGGGACCAGCCCCATGCACTTGCATACTTGGCAGTACGCGCTTTTCGCCGAAGACGATTGGCGCATCACTCCGCGAGTGACGCTAAACTTGGGGCTGCGTTATGAGTACATTTCGCCCCTCGCGGAAGCCAACAATCAATTGGGTAACTTTGATCCCAATGCCACGAATGGCCTCGTGCAAGTTGGCAACCAGATTAGTACACCTTACAACGCCGATCACCTGGATTTCGGCCCAAGGCTGGGTTTGGCTTGGGATGTGACCGGCAAGGGGACGACCGTGGTCCACGCCGGAGCCAGTGTGGTTACCGATGGCGGCATCCCTATGTTTCTGTTCATGGCCCAGGGTGGCGAACAGAATAATACAACGCTCGGCCTCGGCGCCATCCCCACGGGCGCACAAATTTGGGAGGGAGGCACCCAGGTGGGAACGTTTGGCGGCAATATCAATTACGCCGTCATTAAGGCGGGTGGGCCGCCGTTCGCGAATAACTGGCAAAGCCAACCGGGGGATGGAACAGGCAACGCCTTATGGTCGACCACGCCCGTCTGTGGCGACGGCGTGGCTGGAAAATTCCCCTGCAACATCATGGGAGTGGACCGCAATTTCCGTAACCCCTTTGTTACCAGCTGGACCCTGGGTGTGGAGCACGCTTTCACCACGGACCTTTCCTTGAACGTGGCCTACGTTGGCAATCACGGATCGAGAATGCCGGGTATCACGGATCTGAATCAGCCAACTCCGGTTGCTGGTAGCGCCACGCCTCTCCCCGGCACCTACGCCACACAGTTCCCATTCTTGGGCAATATCAACTGGCTTTCCAACCTGTATACGTCCAACTACAACGGACTGCAAACCACGTTGACCCAACGGACCTCCCACGGGTTGTCTTTTGTCGCCGGCTACACCTACTCTCATTCGCTGGACGGCTCCTCTTTCAACATCAATATACCTTTGCCGCAGGACAGCCGCTTTCCAAAACTGGACTATGACAGCAGCATTTTCGACATCAGGCATCGCTTCACTTTTTCAGTTACGTACAATATCCCCGAAGGTCACGCGCCCGCGCAGCTCCTGAAGGGTTGGCAGCTCAATTCCATCGTCACGATACAATCCGGCGCACCCTGGGGCGCGGCCGATTCATCCACCAACATCAGCGGGACCAGTGAATTCACCGATCGCTGGAATTTCTCCGGGAATCCTTCCGATTTTAAGTCGGGGAACTCCTCGATTCCGTACTGCAGTGGTTTCGGCGTCAACGGCAATAGCAGCCTCGTTAGCTGCACTCAATTAACTCCGGGCGGAACGGTTACGCTGTCTAGCTCCGCGACAGCGACGCTCGCGGCACTGTGTACGGCCGGCGCTGCTGACGACTCGTCAAGTGCTTACCCCGGCGGCCCGGCGAATACCGGCACGCTCGGTGTCGCTGGCTGCTTCGCGCAAGGCCATTCCGCTATGACTCCTCCCGCAAATGGACATTTTGGCAACATGGCCCGCAATCCCTTCCGCGACGCCGGTTTTCGCGATTGGGATTTGTCTATAACCAAGGGTTTTCGGTTCCGGGAACGGCTCACCACGCAGTTCCGGGCTGAGTTCTTCAACGTTCTCAACCATCCCAACTTCGCCAATCCATACGGCGGATCGAACGGGTTTGGCAATAACGATCCCTCTTCACCGAGTAACTTTGGCTGCGGTTGCGCCACGCCCGACCAGGCCGCCGGCAATCCAGTCCTCGGATCGGGAGGAAACCGCGCCATTCAGCTGGGCCTGAAGCTGCTTTTCTAACAACTCAGCGAACTCAAAAAACGGGAGCGGCTCGAAAGATCGAGTACGCTCCCGTTTTTATTTGTGCGGCAGTCCTATGGAACCAGCCTGAAAGTCGGCAGGTGTCCGCAACTTTATTTTGGATTTGTATTTTTGGGTGCCCCATCCTTGCGCTGCTTGCAAGGGTGGGGATTTTTGATTGTCGATTGAGTTGTTGTCTACCGAGAATCGAACCGATGAGGATTCATCCCTGAGACCTGGAATCTGGAAAACCTAGGACCCCACCCTTGCAAAAGGCGCAAGGATGGGGCACCCGAAAGTCCTCAACACCCGGCTCTCGGTTTTTCGTGTGGACTGCGGAAGATCTAGCGCCTACCCCTCCCACGGATTGGGCGCGAGGGCTTCGATGTCGCTCATCACTTCGACGACCGCGGGGCGGCCGCTGGAGAGGGCGCGGTCCAGGGCGGAGCGGAGTTCGGCGGGTTTTGTGACGCGGATGCCGAGCGCGCCCATGCTTTCGGCAATCATTGCAAAATTGACCTGGGAGAAATGCCACATTTCAGTTTGCTTCGGCGACGGCCTTCCGCCGTAGGCCTGCTTGAAAATCAGGGTCTCCTGATTCAGGGCGTTGTTGTTGTTGACGACCGTGACCGTGGGAATGCCGCAGCGCACCGCGGTTTCCAGTTCCTGCAGGTGATACCAGAAGCCGCCGTCGCCCGTGAAGCAGACCACCGGCTTTTTGGGCATCGCGACTTTCGCGCCCAGGGATGCGGGGAAAGCCCATCCCAAGGATCCCGCGGCGCGAATAAAATCCCAGGGTTTGCCGACCCAAAGCTGCTGGGCGGACCACATGCCGGCGTGGCCCGTATCGCACACGACGATGGTTTCCTCCGGCAGCCAGTCTCCCAATTCGTTCAAAAGCCGCTCGGGGCGCATCGGCACGATGCCCGAATTCCTCAAGGGCTTCACTTCGGCGCGCCACTCCTTCACCGCCGCTTTGGTTTCGGCAAGCCACTTTTCGTTGCGCAATTCCTTGCCGTCGCCGTCGCCAATCTCCTGAATCAACATTTGCAGCGCGGTTTTCGCATCGCCCAGGAGCGAAACGCGGTTCGGATAATTCCTGCCCAGGTCGCTCGGATCGATTCCAATCTGTATGACCGGCGTGCCGGGCGCGGGAATTTTCCAGAACTGCGTGACTTGCCCGGCGGTCTGGCTGCCGACATAGAGAACGAGATCGGCGCGCATCAGAATTTTGTTCGTGCAGGAGCGCGAATACGTGCCGGGAACGCCGATGTACAGCGGATGACTGTCCGGCACGAGCGAGTAGGCGTTCAACGAAGTCGCCACGGGAATCGAAAGCCTCTCCGCAAGCCTGAGAACGTCGGCGCCGGCGCGGGATAACCGCGCCCCACCTCCGGCGACGATCACGGGGCGCTGCGCTTCCTTCAGGAGTCGCGCGGCTTCCGCAACGTGCGCCGCCTCGGGCGCGGGCCGGTAGGCGGGAACGCGCGTGAACGTTTCCTCGGCGACCATTTTCAGCTCGGCCACATCGTGTTCGATGTCGCCTTCTTTTCCCGCGAACAGGAGATTCACGGGCGCGGGCGTGCCGGACGTGGCCTCGCGAAACGCCTGCCGCAAGAGATCGGGCAGGCGCTCAACACTGTCCACCTGGAAATTCGCCTTGGTGACCTGCGTGAACATCGGAAAATCGTCCATCTCCTGATAATTGATTTTGTGTTTCTGCGAACCAAACCGTCCGCCCGCGAGGGCGATCACCGGACTGTGTCCCATGTACGCATCGCGCAGGCCCGCCGCCAGATTCGCCGCGCCCACGGCCTGTGCCGCGCAGATGCCGGGGCGTCCCGAGGCGCGCGCGTAGCCATCCGCCATGTACGCAGCGGCCTTTTCGCCATGCGTCAAGACGCGCTTGATGGGCATGTTGTCCATCTCGGCGAGGGCGCGGCTGAGCATTGTGGGAACGAAGAAGAAAGCGGTCACGCCCTGCGCGTTCAGGAATTCCGCGATAAACCGGCCACCGGTGATCTTTGCCACAGCCTGCCCCCTAGGTAACGTGCGATGGATGAAATGAATTTATACAACGAGTAGCGCGGGCGGCGAGACACGAACCGCCGGACAATATGGAACCTGTCGATCTTACATGATCTGGCGTGAGCTAAAAATGGCTAAAACAACATGGCTAAAACAATCGAGTTGCGCCACTTCGTTGCGCTCATTATCCCGCATTTTTCATAAGATCTTCGCAATCGCTATGCGTCCGATCGCGATTCATCCAGCAAAAGGAGGAACACACGCTTTCGAGTGGCACAGGCTTCAGCCTGTGTGGTTTTGATTTGTGGCAAGCTAAAGCCAAAGGAACACAGGCTGAAGCCTGTGCCACTGTGGAGGCGCGCCGTGTACAATAGCCCTTCCAGCGTCTCAATATTCCTTATATGGCGGAAGCCGGCTCATTTGCGGATCGCGTGAAGCAGCAGGCGGACATTGTCCGCGTGGTGGGCGAATACGTCCGCCTGAAAAAGTCGGGGCTGAATTTCACGGGGCTTTGCCCGTTTCATTCGGAGAAGACGCCATCGTTTTCCGTGAGCCAGACGAAGCAGTTTTATTACTGCTTTGGATGCGGCGCGGGCGGCGACGTGTTCAAGTTCGTGATGGAGATGGACAAGCTTCCGTTTCCGGAAGCGGTGCGCGCAGTGGCGGAAAAATGCGGCATCGCGATACCGCGCGCGAAGGAACGCACGCCCGAGGAGCGCAAGGAAAATCAGCAGCGCACGTCGATCGTCGAAATGCACCGCGAAGCGGCGGCGTTTTTCGTGCTGCAGTTGAACACCACGCCGGAAGGGCGCGCGGCAAAAGGCTACCTGCTCGACCGCGGGCTGGACGCCGAGGCCATGGCGCGCTTTGGCATCGGCTTCGCGCCGTCGGGCGGCGAAGCGCTCCTGCGCACGATCCGGCAAAAATATCCGGAGAATGCGCTGGAAACTTCCGGCTTGTTCAGCCGCGACCAGAGCGGGCGTTTCTACGACCGTTTCCGCCGCCGCGTGATGTTCCCCATCGCCAACGATTCGGGAAAGATTGTGGCGTTTGGCGGGCGCGCGCTGGGCGACGATCTGCCGAAATACCTGAACTCGCCCGAGACGCCCATCTACACGAAGAGCAACATTCTTTATCATCTCGATCGCGCCAAGGAAGCGCTGCGGCAGCGCGACTTCGCCGTGTTGGTCGAGGGCTACATGGATGCGATTTCCGTGGCGCGCGCGGGAATCACGAACGTCGTCGCGAGCTGCGGCACGAGCCTCACCGAGCCGCAAGTGAAACTCCTGAACCGGTTCACGCACCGCATCATCGTCAACTACGATCCGGACACCGCGGGACAAACGGCGACCGAACGCTCGCTGACGATTCTGCTCGAGCAGGGCGCCGAAGTGCGCGTGCTCGCCCTGCCCGGGGGCAAGGACCCGGACAGCTTCATCCGCTCGGAAGGCGCGGCGGCCTACACAAAATTGCTGAACGAAGCGCCGCCGTATGTCGATTACCTGATTTCGCGCGCCCGAAAAATGGACATGTCCACGGGCGAGGGAAAACTTCGCGCGGTGAATTTTCTGATGCCCTACGTGCAGCGCATTCCGGACCGCATCCTGCGCTCCGAGTGGGCCACGCGCATCGCGCAGCAGCTTCGGATCGAGGAGCCGGTGCTGCGCGAATCGATTCGCAAGGCGGCCAGCGAACGCCGGGGCGAAGTGAAGGCCCGGCCGGAACTCGTGGGCCGCGTAGGAAAGCCCGCGGAGCGGCGACTGGTGCTGATGCTGATCGAGGGCGAAGAGTTTCGCTCGCGGCTTGCCCAGGACATTCGCGCGGAGGAATTGCACCGGGGCCTGGAAAGCGAGCGCGTCCTGGAAGTGCTGGTCGAAGCCTGCGCATCGGGCACGCGGCCGGATGCCGCCACGCTGGCCATGGCGCTGGAGGAACGCGACCGGCGGCTCCTGTTCGAAATCGCGTTCGAATCCGGCGCGCCGCCCACGTGGGAGGAAGCCGAAAGCTGCCTTACGGTGCTGCGCCGCCGCCGCGCCGAAGAGGAATTGTCCGTCGTGCAGAAGGAAATCGAATCGCTTGCGGCAGCCGCCGGCGCGGGAGCCGGCAGCGAACTGCGGCGTTTGCTGGAACGCAAGCAGGAGCTGCGCCGCAAGCTCGACCCTCCAGCGCCTCAGTCTCCGGTTTAAGGGGTAGGTGGCGCGGGCTTACGCCCCGCTTGACGGCGCAGGCTGAAGCTACGCCACCGAAGACCTTCCCACACCAAAACGGATCGATGTTTCCATGAATCAATACCCGCAAAAACAAAACGATTGACGCATTTGCCCGCGTCCAGATAAGTTGAAGCGGTTCGAGCTTGGCGGCAACGTAACTCGCGATTGGCAAGCTGCATCTAAGAAAGAGACGGGGCGTCCTTGCAAAATGAGGGGCAAGGGAGCGAACCGATTTGAGCTTTGGTATTTGCGGGTTTTGCCGATAGAAGATTCTGGGGCGGATTAGAAATACTGCGTCGGTTTAAGGACTGCTTCTTGTTTTATGTGTGGAGGGTTCCTTGGCGCTGGCAATCGAAGAGAAATACGATCAGGTACGGCAGCTCATTGCGCTGGGCAAGGAGCGCGGGTATCTGCTCTACGACGAAGTAAACGATACCCTGCCCGCTGAAGTGCATTCCTCGGATGAGATTGACGATCTTCTCTCCACGTTCGAGCGCTACGGAATCGATATTTACGAAGACCTCGCCGCGGCCAAGGCCGCGCGCGCAACCGCCGATCTCACCGTAGCCGAAGCTCCCGAAATTCAATCCAAGGACGAACTCCCCGTCGCCGAAGAGTCGGGTGAACTCGATCTGACGCCGGGAATGCTGGAGAAGACGAGCGACCCGGTTCGCATGTACCTGCGCGAAATGGGCACCGTGCCACTCTTGACGCGCGAGGGGGAAGTGGCCATCGCCAAGCGCATCGAGCGCGGACAACTGCTCGTCCTCAAGACCATCACGCGCTCCCCGATCATCCTGAAGGAGCTGGTGACGATCGGCGACGACCTTCGCAACGGCACGCGCTCGATCAAGGAAATTGTCCAGTTCGACGACGAGGAGCTGACCGAAGAAAAAATCGAAAACAAAACCAAAAAGATTCTCAAGGTTCTCGACAAGATCGCGAAGCTATACGGCGAGTGCATGAGGGAAGCCGGGAAACTCGAGAGGATGGCGAAGTCGATGAAGCGGCCGTATCTGCGCGCGAAGTACCACGTTTCCCGCCTGCGCATCGAGATGTCGCAACTGACGCGCTCAATCGAATTTCACACGTTCGAGAAAAAACGGCTCATCGACAAAATCCGCAACACCGTCGAACGATTGCAGTCCCTCGAACGCGAGGCCGGCAGGCTGGAGCGCCGCGCCGACGCCTCCAAGGGCGATAACGCCGCCGAGGCGCGCAAGGAACTGCGCACGCGCCGCACCGAGCTGCGCGATATCGAAGTGTCCAGCGAGACGGGCCTCACCGATTTGAAGCGCATGCTACAGGTGATTCTTCGGGGAGAAGCCGAAGCCGAGCAGGCCAAAAAAGAACTGATCGAAGCGAACCTCCGCCTGGTGGTTTCCATCGCCAAGAAATACACCAATCGCGGATTGCAGTTTCTGGACCTGATTCAGGAAGGCAACATCGGCCTGATGAAGGCCGTGGACAAATTCGAGTGGCGGCGCGGCTATAAATTTTCAACCTACGCGACGTGGTGGATTCGCCAGGCGATNNTCGAGACGATCAACAAGCTGATCCGCACCAGCCGCCAGCTCGTGCAGGAGCTGGGCCGCGAGCCAGCCTCCGAGGAAATCGCCAAACGCATGGATATTCCCGTATCGAAGGTGCGCAAGATTTTGAAAATCGCGCAGGAGCCGATTTCCCTGGAAACGCCCATCGGCGAAGAGGAAGATTCGCACCTCGGCGACTTCATCGAGGACAAGGCCGTCGTCTCGCCTTCCGACGCGGTCCTCAATCTCAATCTGAAGGAACAGACATCTTCCGTGCTGAAATCGCTGACGCCGCGCGAGGAAAAAGTCATCAAGATGCGTTTCGGCCTGGACGACGGATCGGAGCACACGCTCGAGGAAGTCGGCCAGTCGTTCGCCGTCACGCGCGAACGCATCCGGCAAATCGAGGCTAAGGCGTTGCGCAAGCTGCGGCACCCGTCGCGCTCGCGCAAGCTCCGCGCTTTTCTCGAAGGCACGTCGCGCGAGTATCTCTAGATTGGACTAGATAGGAAGTTCCACGTACGAAGAAGATGCTTGTGGTTCGGGGACCGGATAGCCTTTCTGCCGCAATCCATCAACGTGAAATTCAATCGCTTCGCGCATGTTTTGTTCGGCTTCTTCCCGCGACTTCCCTGTGGACACGCAACCGGGAAGGTCCGGTGAATAGCTCGAATAGCCGATGTCCGTTCGCTCGATAACGATCAGATATTTCTTCATTTCTTCAACCCTGCTTTCTCGGCATTCCACGTGGCGACGATCTGGCTGAGGCCTTCGCGGTACGTGGGATAGCGCGGCGACCAGCCGAAATCGCGGCGGAAACGTGCGTTGGTTGTGCGCGTGGATCGCGTGAAATATTCGACGGCCTGTTCCCCGGCGCGCCATCTCGCGAGCCACGCGGGAACGCGGCGCGGCGCGGGAGCACCCAGGCGCGCGGCAAATTCCTCGAGGAAGTCGCGCACCGGGACCAGCTCGTTGTCCGTGATGTGCCAGAGGCCGCTCCGGGGATTTTCCGCCGCGGCAACGTACGCGCTCGCGGCGTCGTCGGTGTGAATCATCGCCCACGTCGCGTTCCCGCCGCCGATGATGGGCATCTGGCGTTTGCGCAGCGCATCGGCAATCATTCGCGTGTGTGCCGATTCGGAATCGTAAAAAAATCCGCAGCGCAAGATCGATATGGTAAATCCTTCCACCGATTCCGCTTCGCGCGCGATCGTTTCCGCGTCAATAGCCGCCTGGATGGCCGGCTCGGGCACGGCGGGAGAGTCCTCATCGAATGGCGAGCTGTCCCTAGGGCGCGCCACCCAGACGATGCTTTGCTGCAGGTAGGTTTTCGCGCCGATTTTGGCCGCGGCTTCGGTGAGGCATCGCGTGCCTTTGCGGCGAATGTGGTCGTTCATCGCCCAGTCGGCGGGCGTGGTCTTTTGTTTTGCGGGAATTTCCGAGGCCGCGTGAATCACGGTGTCGCAGCCGTTCGCCGCCTTGGCGAGAGATTCCGCGTCGAATAAATCCGCGTGGCGCGGCTCGCCGCCGGCTTCGCGGACAGCACTCTCGGATTTCGAGCTACGCGCGAGCCCGATCACCGCGTGGCCTCGTTCCGCGAATTGCCGTACGAGCCGCCGGCCCAGCGCTCCGGAAGCCCCCGCGATGAACACGTTCATCGAGTTGCTCCTCTTGGCGTTTAGCAGCACAGGTTTCAGACATGCCGTAAAGTGCCAGGAATTTCTTTATTTCCGTGGGTGCCCCATCCTTCGCGTCTTTTGCGAAGGGTCGGGTTTTGCTCCCTACTTCCCGTTTCCTGTGTCGATTCTCCGGCTCGGACCCACCCTTCGCAAAAGACGCGAAGGATGGGGCACCCGACTCTTCCGGAGTTGAGTTGCCACACCGGCTATAGAGCCTGAGTGTTTTATTTTTGCTGGTGCGGCAGAAAATCCACAGGCTGCCCTTCACCGAAGTTCAAGGTAAAAAGCCTGTACTACTTAGACCGCGGGCGCCGGCGTTTTCTCCGCGCCTAGGGAAAGCGCGCGCACGCGCAGAGCCGCCAGGACACCGCCGCCATAGATCGCGCCCAGCAGCAGGAAGGCGATGGAAAGCGTGACGTGCTCCGCGAACCATCCGAGCGCGAAGCTCATGCCCACCTGCAAAATGGTTGAGATGACCGAGAACGCGGACTGCGTGCGGCCCATCAGATGGCGCGGCACCGAGGCCATGATCGAGGATTGCGTCAGCACGCCGCCCAGCGCGCGGCACACGCCAAACAACGCGTTCATCAACACCGCGGCCATCAGCACTCGCGCGTAGGGAAACATCATGTGTCCCACGGCCAGAATCGCCAGCGCGACGACCATCACCGTGTAGGGTTTCTTCCGCGCCATGGTCCCTGCGGCAAGTCCCCCGGCAACCGCGCCGAACGCCCATCCCATTTCAATGTAGCCATATCCGCGCGCGCCCACCGAGAGCTGATCCTTGGCCAGCGCCACGACGAGCACGTTCGCGCTGATGACTCCCGCCATCATGCAGGCGTACGTGAATCCCAAGGCCATCACGCGCGGTTGCTCGCGCAAATAGGCCAGCCCCTCGGCAATGTCGGCAAAAACACCCGAAGCGCCTCTCCCTGCATCGCCCGGCTCCGGTTCGTCCGTGCGCATCAGGCCGGGTTCGGACATTTCCGGCGGCGCTTCAATCGTGGGCGAGGACGAGACCAACCGGATGTTTTGGAATTCGTGCGGGGCGCAATACCCGTCCCGCAACAGCAGGAGGCAAAGCGCGGAAATCAGGTACGTCGTTCCGTCGATTCCCAGAATTCCCGCGAGGCCCGCGCGTTCGTAAATAAATCCGACAAGCGCCCCGGCCGCCGCCATTCCGCCTTGCACGGCGATGAGCACGGTGGCGTTGGCCGCGATCAGATTTCCCCGCGGCACAAGCTCCTGCACCAGTGCGTTTGTCGTGGACCAATAAATCGCGAATCCCACGCCCAGCAGCAGGACCATCGAATACAGTTCCCACAAGGCCAGGCGGCCCGCATAGGCCAGCGCCGCCGTCCCAAGCACGATCACGGCGCGCGCCGCATCGATCGTGATTCCCAGATACCGCCGGTCCACGCGGTCGATCAGCACACCACCGAATGGAGGCACCACCAGCCCCGGCAGCGTCACCAGGATCACGATCAGGCTGACATTGACCGTGGAATGCGTGGCGCCCAGGACGTACCAGGTCACACCCGCGAAGTTCATCCCCGTGCCAAACAACGAGATGAGCATCGCAAAGAAAAAAAATGGGAATCCCGGAACGCGGAAAAGCGCTTTCCAATTCAGAGTGGAATGAGGGTCCGAGGCCATTTCAGAATCGAGCCAAGTGCGCTCCGACTTTCGGGATTCAGTGTAATGGTATTGGTGCCGGAGGTTCAATGCCGAATGATTCCAGGATTCCAGGGGCCGCCTAGGAATCTCTTTCCCTGCTATATTACCCTTTCCGCATATCTGTACCTTCAAGCCATGGCGCGCCCCCTTCCTACGGGTGAGCATGGAAGTGTACCGGTTGTGTTCGTGGGCCGGAGGAGGACGATATGCCACGAAGCCTGCATCTATTTGCAGTATGCGCATTGACTTTGGTCTTTTGTTTGCCAGGGCATGGCCAAGGCTCGCCTTCGTTGGGCGATCTGGCCAGGCAGGCGCAAAAGGAAAAGGGCAACGTGCCAGCCAACAAAGTTTTCACCAATGACGACCTTCCCTCTGGCTCGAGCCTCGGGTCATCGGGATTCAATAGCGAACTCGGCGCCGGACTTGGACAAACCTCTACCAAATCAAGTACGGCATCGTCCCCTCCAAAAGACTTGGAACGGATGGAAGCGCTCATGAACCAGATCGATTCTCTGGATCAGGCCACGCTGGTGAAAAACGCACTGAGGGGAGTCGACTCTGATTTTCCAGGCCGGAGCAAGTGGGAGGAAAAGTTGTACGCAGCCAAGCTGGTCTATGCCTCGCAGGGACATGAACTCGTTCATGAAGCGAAACAAATCGTGGCATTATCCGAAAGCCTGCGGGGCAATCAGAACCCCAACGATCCCCAAGTGAAGGATCTGGGCGATAGGCTCAAAGAACTCGTTCGAGACGGAGTTCGTGCGGACGCAGCATTCCAAGCGGTGATCCTCGAAGGCAGGGACCTCACCAGCCAATCGTCATCTCATTAGCTGCCGGCGTATTGGGCACCGAGCTACGACACGGGTTCATTCGGGGTAGAGTTTCCCCCGGTCTTATTCTTCCCCAGGCAACACAACTTCATAAAAAGAGGCGCAGAGCGCAACCTGTTTTTTCGGCTGCCGCGGATCGTAGAAAATGGGCACGCTCATTCCGGCGAGCAATTGGCGGGCGTTGTCGATGGTCATGCGGGAGAGAGTTTCGCCCGCGGGCGTCGTGAATTCGTAGCGGATTCCGTTGCCGTTGCGTGCGATCCACTGTTTGGTCACGCG
Organism: Acidobacteriota bacterium; assembly: GCA_003165465.1. GTDB lineage: Bacteria > Acidobacteriota > Terriglobia > Acidiferrales > UBA7541 > Palsa-360. Next base: position 25,484 of record PLUM01000045.1, on the reverse strand, counting down.
CCCCATGGCCAGCTCTCCCATGGCGAGCAGCCACCGTTGCTGCACGAGCGAGCGCCGCATCACAAATGCAATCACCGCAACCAGGCCGATGGGCAGCAGGTACACTGCGGGCCGCACGGGCATGGCATTCCCATCAGTCGCGGGCACGCGCGCGGCGCCGGGGTGCAATACCGCCATGGCGACGAGCGCGCCCGCGAACGCCAGCAGCGAGATCGCAATAATCGCGATCATCATTTTTCCCTGGCGGCTCATGCGTACCGGTCTGGGGCGTTGCAGCTCGGCGACCATCTTGTATTGTTTGGCCACCGCATCGCTCAGCGCGGTGATCGAGGTTGCCCCAGCGTGCGAAGTGATCACCGCGGACGGCGTCCCGGAAGCGCCGAGGCGTACCTTTCCCCGCACGGCCAGGACAACCAGGATCGCCGGAATGATGGCGACCGCTGCCAGCAGTCCAAGAATGGGCATCTCCGCGTGTCCGATGAAGATCCAGACGATCAGTGGCGCGTCGAATGCAATCACGAGCACCGGCAGCAGGCGCAGAAACAGACGAGTGTGTTTTTCCGCCGCCTCGCGGTTCCACCCGCATTGCTGGCAAAACGTTTTGCCCAGGGCGCTCGCCGTGGGCATGTGACATTGCGGACATTCGACGGACGCCATGGCGTCAATATATGCCGTTTCTGCCCCGCCACGCAAAATCCGTCTTATGATGTACGGGTGGCGGCACTCATCGAGTTGCGCGGCCTTACCGTCGAGCTTCCCACGCCCGCGGGATGGATTCGTCCTGTGGACGACGTTTCGTTCACGCTCGAATCCGGCGCGTCGCTTGGTCTGGTCGGCGAATCAGGCAGCGGAAAATCCATGCTTGCGCTCGCGCTGATGGGGCTGTTGCCGCCGGGCGCAAAAGTTCGCGGCGAAGCGTGGCTTGCAGGCGCGAACGGCTCTTCCAAGTCGCGTGTGAATCTGCTTACGCTCCCCGAACACGAAAAGATCACCATTCGCGGCCAGGACATCGCCATGATTTTTCAGGAGCCGATGACCGCGCTCAATCCCGTGATGCGCGTTGGCGCGCAAATCGCCGAAGCGATTCGCGCGCACCACACGGGCCTCACGCGCGAACAAATTGGCCGCCACGTGCTCGCGGCGCTGGAACGCGCTGCGGTGCCGGAGCCTGCATTGCGCGCGCGGCAGTATCCGCATCAATTGTCCGGAGGCCTGCGGCAGCGCGCGATGATCGCCATGGCATTAGCGGCGGGTGCGGGCTCTACTTGGAGCCCGCGCAGAGAAAGTCCGGGCTCTACCGGGCGCGGGCTTTACTTGAAGCCCGCCAGAATATCGAGCCCGCCGGAAAAAACGGGTGTGGACAACGCGCGGGGGATTCCTGACGAGGCTGGCCGTTCCGCGCCCCGCTTGCTCATCGCCGACGAGCCCACGACGGCGCTCGACGTCACCGTGCAAAAACAAATTCTCGAGCTTCTCGCGCGCCTGCGGAAAGATCTCGGCCTCGCGCTCCTCTTTATCACGCACGACCTCGCCGTGGTTGCGCAGGTAGCGGACCGCATCGCGGTCACGTATGCCGGCCGCATTGTCGAAGAAGGCCCCGCCCGCGAAGTGCTCGAGCGCCCGCGGCATCCTTATACTGCCGGACTTCTGCGCGCTTCGCCGCAACTGGTGCGCCAGAAGCTCGAGCCGATTCCCGGCGCCGTGCCGTCACTCGCGGCGCTGCCCCCCGGGTGCGCGTTCGAGCCGCGCTGCCCGCTGCGTATTTCCGAGTGTTCCGCCGTGATGCCGGAGCTGCGCGTCGCTGGTCCGGAGCACCGCGCGCGCTGCATTCTGGTTGAAGAGACAATTGAGAAGGCCGCCCGGCTCTAACATGGGGCGGGAAAATGCTCAGGGGTTGAAACCCTGAAGGGAAAATACACTTTTTGTCGTGCCTGAAGGCACGACCCACAAACCTTGCGAGCTCTTCCGCAGTCTGCCAGGAGTTATTTTGCGGACGATCTTTGTGGGTCGCGGCTTTAGCCGCGACATTCAAGCCACCAAGAATGGGGCTTCAGCCCCCTGAAGCTACTTTGGCATTCTGATTTTGGGTTCCTATGCAACCATACTCAACGATGACACCGCCGCTTCTCGAAGCTCGAAATCTGCGGAAGACGTTTCCCGCCGCGGCGGGCGCGTTCGCGATGGGCGCGCGTTCCGGCGTCACGGCTGTCGATGATGTGAGCCTCGAACTCGCTGCCGGCGAAACGCTCGCGATTGTCGGCGAATCCGGCAGCGGCAAGACCACGCTCGCGCGCATGTTGTTGCGCCTGATTGAGCCGGACTCCGGCGAATTACTCATCGACGGGCGCGATTTTCTCGCCGCGCGCGGCGCCGCCTTGCGGGCGCTCCGCCGCGAAATGCAAATGGTGTTTCAGGATCCGTTTGCTTCGCTTGATCCGAGAATGCGCGTCGCGGCAATCGTGGGCGAGCCGCTGGAAATTCACGAGCCCGGCCTCGCCCGCGCCGCGCGCGGCGCGCGCGTCGCCGAAGTTCTGCGCGCCGTCGGCCTGGGCGAAGACGCGCAGTCGCGCTACCCGCACGAATTTTCCGGCGGCCAACGGCAGCGCATCGGCATCGCGCGCGCCCTGGTGTTGCGTCCGCGCCTGGTCGTGGCGGACGAACCAGTTTCCGCGCTCGACGTTTCCGTCGGCGCGCAGATTCTCGAGCTGCTGCAAAATTTGCAGCGCGATTTCGCGCTTACCTACCTGCTGATTTCACACAGCCTGCCCGTGGTCGCGCAACTCGCCACGCGCATCGCCGTCATGCAGGGCGGACGCATTGTGGAAACAGGCGCCGCCGCGCAAATTTTGAGCGCCCCCACGCACTCCTATACGCAATCCCTGATCGCCGCGATTCCTGTTCTTCCGGAAACTACTTAGCAGATTTCTCTTTTTTGACGCGCGACGCATATGCTCTGGAATTTCAGTTTGATTCGCCGAGTCGCGCAGCGCTGTATGCAGGATTTGTGTGGCACCGACTGAAGCCTGTGCTACTTAATTATTCGCTGGCCCAAATCCTCTGAAAGTTCCATGATTCCCGTGTGAAACGCCAAGCCGACAATTCAATCTCGGGGTTTCCCTCGGTCGTCGATTTCGGCCGCGAAATCTGCTGCGATCTGGCCTCGGGGGAATCGCGCGAGTGGCTGGTGACGAACGGGATCGGCGGATATGCGTGCGGGACGATCGCCGGTCATCAGACGCGCCGTTACCACGGACTGCTGGTCGCCGCTTTGCACCCGCCGCTGGGCCGTACTCTTCTTTTGGCAAAGCTCGATGAGGCCGCACAGTACGGCGCCCAACGCTTCGAACTGGCCACAAATCGCTGGGTTGGTGGAGCGGTAGTACCCGATGGTTTCCGCCACATCGAGCGCTTTCATTTGGAGGGCGCCATACCCGTCTGGACGTTTGCCCTGGCCGACGCATTACTCGAAAAACGCGTTTTCATGCAGTCGGGAGCGAATACCACGTATGTGATCTATCAACTCGTTCGCGCAAGCACCCCGATCGATTTGTCGGTCAAGGCACTGGTGGACTATGGGGAAGAACACTCCACCACGACCGCAGGAGATCGGCGCATGGACATCGTGCCGGTCGCGCATGGCTTGCGCGTCACCGCCTTCGACGGCGCAGCGCCATTCTATCTGCTGAGCGCGTCCGCCAAAGCTCAACCAGCCCACGATTGGTATCGCGGTTTCGATCTTTCCGCCGAACGCGCGCGCGGGCTTCCCGATCACACCGACCACTTGTTCGCTGGAGAATTCTCCGCGACGCTTGCTCCGGGAGATTCGCTCACGATGGTTGCCAGCACGGGTGCTGCGCCCTCCCTCGACGGCGAAGCCGCTCTCGCCACACGCCAGAAGGAGGGGCGCGCTCTGCTCGAGCGCTTTTTCACGGGAAACATGGGAACTGCGCCAACGGCTCCGCCGGCGATTCAGCAACTCGTGCTCGCTGCGGATCAGTTCATTGCGGCTCGGCCGCTCGATGGCGTAGAAGATGCGCGGACCATCCTGGCTGGATATCCCTGGTTTGGCGACTGGGGACGCGACACGATGGTTGCGCTTCCGGGGCTTTGCCTGGCAACCGGACGCCCCTGGCTCGCGCGCAACATCCTGCGGACGTTCGCGCAGTTCGTTAGCGAAGGAATGCTTCCCAACAACTTTCCGCGCGCCGGTGAAGCGCCCCAGTACAACTCCGTCGATGCGGCACTCTGGTACTTGGAGGCCGTGCGCGAGTATTTCGATGCCACGAGCGACACCGGCCTGCTGCGCGAATTGTATCCCCTGCTCGCTGGCATCGTGGACGCCCATGTGGGCGGCACGCGCCACAATATTCACATCGATCCGGCGGACGGGCTGCTCTATGCCGGAGAACCTGGCGTGCAACTCACGTGGATGGACGCGAAGGTCGGCGACCAGGTTGTGACGCCGCGCATTGGAAAACCAATCGAGGTAAACGCGCTGTGGCTCAATGCCACTAACACGATGGCCCGATTTGCGCGCGTCCTAGGCCGCACCCCAAACTCCTACGAAGGCCTGGCGCAGCGCGCGCGGACCGGCTTTGACCGCTTTTGGAATGCAGACACGCAATTTTGTTTCGATATGATTGACGGGCCTCGGGGTTCAGGCGACAACGATGCAGCGCTGCGCCCCAATCAGATTTTTGCGGTTTCACTTCCGGAGTCGCCATTGACGCCTGCCCGCCAGCAGGCCGTTGTGGATGTGTGCGCGCGCGAACTCCTCACGTCGTTCGGTCTCCGAAGTCTCGGCCCGAAAGAACCTGCCTACCATGGGCGGTATGCGGGAAGCGTGGAAGAACGCGATGACGCCTATCACCAAGGCACGGCGTGGGGCTGGTTGCTCGGTCCATTCGCGCTTGCCCACCTGCGCGTTTATCAGGATGCCGCTACGGCGATGTTCTTCCTGGAACCGATGTTTCGCCACCTCGAGGCTGCCGGGCTTGGCACAGCCAGCGAAATTTTTGACGGGGATGCCCCGTTTGCTCCCAACGGCTGCATCGCGCAGGCGTGGACCGTCGGGGAGACGTTGCGCGCCTGGCGGGTCATAGCCAATGCGCGAAATGAGCGGGACTCAGCACTCCGCGCAGGTGCCGGGTAGGAATCAGCTTCCATTCCCAAAAAAAAGCGGCAGCGAGGACGACGATCTAATCGCCGGTGACATCCTCGACTGCCGCTCGAATATGGGTCGCTGCTTGTCTAGCGTCGGCCGCCCCCGCGGGAGCCTCCAAAGCCTCTAAATCCGCGCCCATAGCCAAATCCGCCAAACCCGCGCCCGTAGCCAAAGCCTCCAAATCCGCCTCCGTAGAATCCAAAACCAAACGGATACGGATAATAGTACGGGTACGGATAACCGTAAGCATATGGATAACCGTAATAGGGCGGCGGATATCCCGCGGCGCCGGGAGACGCTAAATGTTGAGGACGACCGTAAGGCGCGCCCGAATCGTAATCTTCCTGCGTCACCGGTTGAAACGCAAGCTGGCCTTTTTCGGTAGAAATTGTAAGCGGAGCTTGCAAACGAAATGAGAGAACCGACTCAGGAGGCATGACGGTCGGTTTCCCGCGCGTCGACATAACTCCTATGATGCCAGCGGCTCCTCCTACTATCGCACCAGCTGCGGCGCCTGAGCCACCGCCTGCGGCGGCGCCGACGACCGCACCTACACCTGTGGTGGTTCCAATGATGGCGGCATTACGTCCGTTCGAGGTTCCAGCTGAGGTTTGAACCAACTGCGTTTGAAGAGGAAGCTGCTGGCCGTCGACCAAGGTCAGCTCACTCAACTGCACTCCTAATTGGGAAGCGCCGCCGCCGTGCCCCGCCTTTTGCGCTATGGAAACACGGCCGGTCTCTTCCTGGCCACGCCGCGCGACCACCCATCCGTCGACGACGATCGGCTGATCCAGAATGGCGCTGAACCCATCCCCAGGCAGATTTCGATCACTGGAGAGCCACTCGTTCGTACGCACTCGAATGACCGTGCCGGCGGGCAAGGTCAGCGTCTGCGGCGGCGCGACCTGGTCCGGCGGCGCCTGTGCCTGAGAATCCTGCTGATCGACCGTCGCAGTGATTTCGCCAGGCCGGCCCTGTTGCGCGAATGCCGTGGCAGTTCCGAAGCAAAGTGCCAGACCTAACCCAGTGATTACCATGGGGTTAGAGAGAATGCGGTTCTTTTTGCTTGCTATCGTGCGCGACATGTTTGCTCCTGCATAATCGAGTTATGGCGGTTCCCCGATAGGCGCCATCCAAACCCAATCTGAATGCTCAATTTCTCAATCGTCTATTAGATGATCAAATCTCTTGCCTGAGTTGTCCGATCGGATGCCCCTACGAAGGCGATAGCGGCGGCTTTTCGAGGACCTCGGTTTTCGGCCGATATCCGCTTGAACTTTTTGCAAGCCAGCTGCTCAGGAGGGTCGCGACGACCGCGCACAACGCGGGAATCGTTCCGGCAAGGAATATTTCCCGCGGGCCCCAATCCCTCGCCAGCATCATTCCTCCCAGCATAGGGCCGACAATCGAGCCGATGCGGCCGATCCCCATCGCCCAGCCCACGCCCGTGGCGCGAATCGCGGTCGGATAGACAGTTGCCGCCAGCGCGTTGAGGCCACCTTGCGCGCCCTCCAGCATAAAGCCCATGGCGAATGTAATCGTCATCGTAACTGGAAGCGAAGCGGAGAAGGCCAGAGATGCGATGAGCAGGGCGGATAATCCGAACTCAGCCGTCAGGACCCCTTGCGCGCCCAACCAGTTCATCAGGTATCCTTCCACGAAGGATCCGATAATGCCTCCAACGCTGAACAGAGAGATCGCGGTGATTCCCGCCGAAATGGGCAGACCAGCCTGCCGCAGCAGCGCGGGCAGCCAGCTCACCACCAAAAACAAAATCAGGAGATTCATGAAATAGGGGATCCACAGCAGGATCGTCAAGACCGTACGGCCTTCGGTGAACAGATGCTTGACGGGCATGCCTCTTCGCAAATCCTGATCCGAAATGGGGGATTGGGACAGAGGCGTCTCCCGAAGCTCCGGTGAGATTCGCGCCATGATGTTTCCGATTTTCCGCCGGTCCGCGCCAGACACTTCCAAAAAGCGAACCGACTCGGGAAGCGCCTTCATCAAAACCAGTGCTAAGACAAACGGCAATATTCCCCCAGCGTAAAAGACGGATTGCCAGCCCCACCTGGGAAGCATCACCGAACTCACCAATCCTCCCAGCAGAGCGCCGGCCGGCATCCCGCAGAAAAGCATGGTCACGAAAACGGCGAGCAGGCGTTTGGGCGCATATTCGGACATCAGCGCCACGACATTGGACATCGCTCCGCCCAATCCCAGGCCGGTCAAGAACCGGAAAAGGACTACTTGATTGAAAGAAGTGGAGCGGGCCGTGAGCAATGCGAATGTCCCAAACAGGAGCGTGCAGATCACGATCGGCCATTTCCGGCCCCACCGGTCGGCGATGGGGCCGGCCGTCATGGAAGAGATCATCAGCCCTATCAACGCTGCCATAAAGACCGGGCCGAATGTCTTCACCGAGACGCGCAGCGTTTCCGCGATGGAGGGCGCGAGGAATCCGATGCTTTGCGTATCGAAGCCGTCGAGAACGATGACCATGCCGCAAAGCACCATGGTCGTGATTTGGAAGCTGCTCAGAGGCCGCTGGTCTATGATTTCGCTGATGGTTGCTGCACGATCCATGCGATCCCCATTGAATTGAGAGTATTCCTGCTTCACGCACGAACGAATATGGCCGTTTGCCGCGATTGCCTGCTGCGTCACTCTCCGCCTTGGCCAGCGGAGACAGTCGCACGCTAGCACATGCGGCCCGGGCATTCAACAATACGTTAACGGCTACTCAAATCGTGACGAGCGCACCATGCTTAATGAGTCTTCACACGGAGGGTAGTTCCCTCAACCGATGTTCATCATTACGAATCTGAAACTACCGATGGGACTGTTTACAAGTGAATAGACAAAGGAATTCCCATCGTCGAGGATGCTAGCCGGGGAAAAGCAAAAGAACTAAGGCTCGTGCGTAGTGGATTGGGGCCCCAGGAACGAGTCAGGGATCGGTCGGGGCCCCCTGCCAGTCTTTCTTTTCTTGCTGACACCCGGGCGAGTGAAGCTCGCAACGGCTGAAAAGGCGGATCCAATCTTGAAGTGGTGCTCGTATGGCATCAGGGGGAGTTGAGAATTTCGAACTTGTCGCATCCCACGGGTTCAGTACAAAGTAAAATGCCGAATCATAAGCCCAATCCTATATAATAGCATTGTTGTTCCCGGCGCCTGTTTTACCCCCCTCCAAAGCCGCTGGCATCTCCTTTCGCCAGCTGAGTGGTTCACGAGAACCCCGGCTGGGCCTGATGATTCACGGAGAGTCATCTCATGAATTCAACGACCACAGTTATGACCGGCGTGTATGATTTTCGCCTCGTAGCGCTTTCCATAGTCATCGCGATTTTTGCATCTTACGCGGCGCTCGATTTGGCAAGTCGCGTGACGGCCGCGCGCGGCTGGGGGCAGGGCGCTTGGCTGGGCTGCGGCGCCACCGCCATGGGACTCGGCATCTGGTCCATGTACTACATTGGCATGCTGGCCTTCAGTTTGCCGGTCCCGGTGTTATATGACTGGCCTACTGTCCTGGCCTCTCTGCTGGCGGCTATTCTCGCGTCTGCCGTAGCGCTGTATGTTGTCAGCCGGCGGCGCATGCGCGTTTGGAGCGCGGGCCTCGGCAGCTTGTTGATGGGCGCGGGCATCGCGGCCATGCATTACGTCGGCATGGAGGCCATGCGCGTGCAGGCGATGTGCGCGTACAGCGTTCCGATGGTGACGTTGTCGATCGTTCTCGCCATCGTCATCTCGTTTGTAGCGCTCTGGCTGGTGTTTCACGTTGGAGAAGGAACCAAGGGTTATCTCTGGCGCAAGATCGGCAGCGCCGCGGTGATGGGCGCCGCGATTCCGGTGATGCACTATACCGGGATGGCCGCAGCCTCCTTCATGGCGTCGAGCACCCCGCCGGACCTGTCGCACGCGGTGAATATCACCGCGCTGGGAACTGCGGGAATCACTCTAGTGACCATGATGGTGCTGAGCCTTGCCGTCCTAAGCTCCATCGTGGATCGCAAATACTCCGCACAAGCCCTGCGAAAGGATGTCGCCGAAGCCGCCTCCCTGGCCAAGAGCGAGTTTCTGGCCAATATGAGCCACGAGATTCGCACGCCCTTGAACGGGATCATTGGCATGACGGAACTCACCCTGGAAACCCCACTGAACGAAGAGCAGCGTGGTTATCTCAGCATGGTCAAACAGTCGGCGGACTCTCTGCTCACGGTGATCAACGATATTCTGGACTTCTCCAAGATCGAGGCGGGAAAGTTCAGTCTGGAGTCCACGCAATTCAACCTGCGCGAGACCCTGGAGGAAACCATCAGGACGTTCAGCCTGCGTGCCGGCGAAAAGGGTTTGGAATTGATCTGCGACATCCCGTCCAACTTCCCGCAGTTGGTTCTGGGGGACACCGAGCGCTTGCGGCAAGTGCTGGTGAATCTTCTGGGGAATGCCGTCAAGTTCACCGACCGAGGTGAAATTATTTTGCAGGCTGAGGTCCAACAGAAACAAGATCATAGCGTTGAGTTGCACTTTGCGATCCGCGATACCGGAATCGGCGTGCCCAAAGAAAAGCAGGAGATGATCTTCGAGTCCTTCGTGCAGGCGGACGGTTCCTCGCGGCGAAGGTACGGCGGCACGGGACTCGGCTTGACGATTTCCACCCGGTTAGTCGACATGATGGGAGGGCGCATCTGGCTCGAAAGCGAGCCCGGCCAGGGAAGCACATTTCACTTCACGGCCAAATTTGAATTGCCGCAACCGTCGGAGGAAAGACGAACCCCCAGCGGGCAGGCCAGCCTCGCCGGCATTTCCGTCCTGGTGGTGGATGACAATCCAACCAACCGGCGCATCCTGGAGCAAACGCTTCTTCAATGGAGCATGAAACCTACTGTGGTTGCGAGCGGGTGGGCGGCCATCGCGGCGCTAAGGCGCTCGAAAGAGGCGGGAACCGTGACGCCCTTAGTGCTCATGGACGCCCAGATGCCACAACTGGACGGATTTGGCACGGCGGAGAAAATCAAGCAGGATCCGGAACTGCTCGCTGCCATGATCATCATGCTCACGTCAGGCGGACAGCGGGGCGATGCCGACCGTTGCCGGGAGGTGGGCATTTCCGCCTATTTGACCAAGCCGGTCCGCCAGCAGGAGCTGCGCGATGCCATCGTTCGAGTGCTTGGTCTCCGGCAGGAGCCGGACGAAAGCCGCACGTTGGTTACGAGGCACAGCCTTGAGGCAACGCGCAAGCATCTCCGCATTTTGCTTGCTGAAGATAACCTCATCAACCGGGAATTGGCCGTGCGAACACTCTCGAAGCGGGGTCACACGGTCACGGTGGCGGTGAACGGAAAACTTGCCGTCGAGGCGTTTGAAAAACAGACCTTCGACATCGTGCTAATGGACGTGCAGATGCCCGAAATGGACGGTTTCGAAGCCACGGCCGCGATCCGCCAGATGGAAAAGTCGACCGGCAACCATATCCCTATTATTGCGTTGACCGCTCATGCCATGAAAGGAGACCGGGAACGCTGTCTGGCGGCAGGGATGGACGCATACATCTCCAAGCCCGTGCACATAGAAGAATTGCTGCAGGTCACCGAAGGTCTTACGCGTAACATGGGACCGATCGACAGAAGCGCCGAAGCAGCGCCGGCACTCACGGCCGTGGATTTAGACGCAGCGCTGCTACGCATGGAAGGGGATGCAGCCCTCCTGGCAGACCTGGCGAAACTGTTCTGCGAAGAGAGCCCCGAAATGCTGTCCGCGATTCGATATGGGATCGCACGCAAGGACGCGGATGCCGTTGCGCGGGCCGCACACTCCTTGAAGGGCTCCCTCGCCACGTTCGCCGCCACACAGTCGTTCGACCTTGCATTGAAACTGGAGAGGCTCGGGCGCTCGAAGGGGCTAGATGATGCGGAACGCGTTTTCGAGGCTCTCACCGCGGAAATCAAGAGAGTCCGAACGGCACTGGAAGGGTTCGACGCCCAACAGCATCAAACCTCGGAAAACGCACCGCTTCAAGGCAACGTTAAATCGTCGCGATGAGGAAGGCATCACATCCTGGAAACGGAATGCGCCCTGGGAAATAAGACCTGGTATCTCTAGGCTTCAACTCTGTCCGAAATCATCCGCCAGGCGGCTACTCCTGGCGGCGCAGTGCGAGTTGCATGGCTTCGGCTAAGTGGATGGCTCGGCGTCCGGTAGCCTGGAATATTTGTTCCCGGCAGCTGAAACCATCCGAGACAATCAGCGCGTCCGCAGGCGCGTTTCGCACGGCCGGCAGGAGCACTCGTTCGCCCACCGCCTGTGACACTGCGAACTTATCTCTGTCAAACCCAAAGGGGCCGGCCATTCCGCAGCACCCGGAATCGATGGACTGCAGATCAGCGCCCATCTTCCGAAGAATCGATTCTTCGCCGTTCAATCTCATGAGCGCCTTGTGATGGCAATGCCCGTGTACGAGCACTTTCCCGTGCAGTTGCGGCGGCGTGTATCCCGGCGCATGGTCCTCGAGAAACTCGCTGAGAAGAAACGTCTGGCTTCGCAGGCGGGCGGCGCGTGCATCCGCCGGAAAGAGATTGCGCAGTTCATCTCGGAAGACAGAGGCACAACTGGGTTCCAGCACGACGATCGGGATACCAGCGTCAATCTGCGCTCGCAAGACGCTCAGGATTCGTTGCAGGTATTGTTTGGCCTTGTCGAGCATGCCGAAATCGTAAAGAGGCCTCCCGCAGCACAGGTGAATTTGCGGGACAGTGACCTTGAACCCCGCGTCCCGAAGCACTCCGAACGCAGCTTGGCTCGTCTCAGGGCAAAAATAATTGTTGAATGTGTCCGCCCACAAAATGACCTCGCCCTTGTTGGGCGCCGCTCCCGGTGCGGGCCTGGTCTCTTCTCCGAAGCTGGGAACTCGATGTTTCCTGGCCCAATCCTGGAAAGTGGAACGGGCGAGCCGGGGCAAATGCCGCTGGGGAGCCAGATGCAGGGCGCTCTGCAGGAGGTGGCGGAAACCCGGCGCCTGGCTAAACAAGTTGGCGAGCAACGGGGCAAGCGATCCGAGTTGCGCCCAGCGGTCGATCATCCCGAAGGCATAATCGTGTAAAGACCGGCTCTTGCCCTCGTAATAGTGAGCCAAAAACTCAGCCTTGTACGTGGCGACATCGACGTTCGTCGGGCACTCCGATTTACAGGCTTTGCAGGAGAGACACAGGTCGAGCGCTTTCTTGACGTGCTCGTCCTTCCATCCGCCGCGCACTACCTCGCCCTGCAACACCTCAAAGAGCATGTGCGCCCGCCCGCGCGTACTATGCTCTTCTTCCAGCGTCACCATGTAGCTGGGACACATCGAGCCGCCGTCGTGTTTGCGGCACTCCCCGAGGCCAATGCACCGCACGGTGGCCTTGGCAAAGGAGCCGCCATCATCGGGAAACTGAAAATAAGTCCGGGACTCATGCGGCTTATAATCCGCGCCCAGACGCAGGTTTTCGGTGGGCAGGTGGGCGTTGACCACCTTGTTCGGATTCATCTTATTGTCCGGGTCCCACGCGGATTTGAATTCCAAGAAGGCCTTCATCAACTCGGGACCAAACATCTTGGGAAGCAAAGCGCCGCGGGATTGCCCGTCGCCATGCTCCCCGGAGAGCGATCCGCCATAACTGACCACCAAATCGGCAGCGCGCTCGACGAACTCCCCATACTTGCGAATCCCGCTTTCACTCTCCAGGTCGAAAGTCACCCGCATGTGAATACAGCCGTGTCCAAAATGACCGTAGAACGCCGCGTGGTAATTGTATTCATCGAGCAGCTTGCGGATATCGCGCAGGTAACCTCCCAATTTTTCCGGCGCTACAGCCGCGTCGTCCCATCCTTCCCATTCCGGTGGAGCACCCGGCGCGGCGGCGGCCGCACGCGGTCCAGACTCGCGCATCTTCCATACCAGGGGGGCTTCACTCTTGTCGTAGAGGCGCGCTTCGGGAGGGCTGGCCCTTCGTCTCAACCGGTTGATCATCTGGCGGGCGAGTTGGTCTGCTTGATCTGGGTCGCCGGCCCCAAATTCCACCAGCAAGATGCCTCTTCCCGCCGGAAGAAGGTCCAGGTTGGGAGCTCCCCTCTTCTTCAAACCATCGACGATACTTCCTTCCAAACCTTCCAGTCCGATTGGCCCGAAGGGCAGGATCTCAGGAACATGATCCGCCGCCAAGAAAATATCTTCATATCCAAGTCCAACGAGTGTTCTGTGCCGTGGACTTTGGACCAGATTCAATTTGGCATCGAGAACGATAGCGCACGTGCCCTCCGTCCCGACCAATGACCGCGCCACGTGAAGTCCATTTTCTGGCAGCAGTTGGTCGAGGTTATAGCCAGAGACCCTGCGTGGAATTTTCGGAAAGCGCGCGCGTATTAGATCGCCATACTGATCGCGGAGGCTCCGCAACGTGGAGTAGATCGCGCCACGGCGTCCGCCCCCGGCAATGATGGAATGGAGCTGGCTGTCGTCAGCCGCGGCTCCCACTGTCAGCAGCGTGCCGTCGTAGAGGAGAATGCGCAACTCTTCGACATTGTCGACCGTCTTGCCCGCGAGCAAGGAATGCGTGCCACAGGAATTATTTCCGATCATCCCTCCGAGAGTGCAGCGGCTATGGGTGGAAGGATCGGGGCCAAAGGTCAGATGATGCTCCTCGGCCCTGTTCCGCAACGTGTCCAGAACGACGCCCGGCTCGACCCGGGCAAATCGTCCGTCCGGATCGAGCTCAAGAATCTTGTTCATGTACTTGGTGAAATCCAGGACCACGGCGACATTGCAACACTGCCCCGCCAGGCTCGTTCCGGCTCCGCGTGGCAGGACAGGAGCCCCGTATTTCCTGCACGCGGCCACCGTTGCGATTACATCCTCGGCGTCGCGCGGAACCACCAGGCCGATGGGAACCTGGCGATAATTGGAGGCGTCGGTTGCGTACAGCGCGCGGCTGCCGCGATCGAATCGCACTTCGCCTTTCACCGCGCGCTTCAGTTCGTTTTCAAGTTCGGCCGCTTGGGAGAACGAATCGACAGGCTTTCCATGCGAACTAAGCGGCAATGGAGTCAGAGTGTGCACGGTATTCGCAGACCTAAATTTGTAATGGCCCCAATCTTGATTTTCCCGTCAACCTTAATATACACGCAGACCGCGTCTGGGAAGCAGGTCTTCACAAAACGCCAAGGAATACGATGAATGTTTCTTGTTTCAGTTAGAGAAATAAAGTTGACGCGCTAGAATGACTTGTTGTATGAATTGCAAAAGGCGCCATCGCAAAGACAACCATCAGTTGCCGGATGCGGGATTTCTTCGTTCTTGAAATATTTCACCCAGGAGGCAGTGTGCGCCATAAATCGTGCTTGGCCGCGGCAGACGCGCAAAAAATCGTAGCCGCGTGCAAAGTTGAGGCAGAGAAGAACAAGTGGAATGTCAGCATCGCCGTCGTCGATGAGGGAGGGTTTCTGATTCACCTCGAGCGCATGGACGGTGCCGTGGGCCAGAGCGCCGCAATCGCGACGCTGAAGGCGCAAACTGCCGCGGCTGCACGGACACCAACCAAGGCCCTGGAAGATGTGGTGAAGGAACGGCCTGCAACGGCAGCTTTTCCTGGCAGGCTTGCAGTGCAGGGAGGACTTCCCATCCTGTATCAGGGCGAGTGTGTTGGCGCCGTCGGTGTTTCCGGCGTGAAATCGTTTGAAGATGAGCAAATCGCCGCGGCTGGGCTTCGAGCGATAAAGTAGCCGCGGCAGTTCTATTTAAGAGGCGAGATATCTGCCGGGTCCATGAATGTGGAGTCGACCTTGTCTACAATTTTCCCATCGGCGTTCGCGGCCTTTGACGCCTGCTGCCAATCCGGATCTGAACGGAAAGCATCCCAGTTTTTCTCGGCTTCCTTTCTGTTCGGGTGGGCGATGAGATAGATCCATACGTTTTCGGAGTCCGGTTTATCTTGTGGGTCCCAGTAACCGATGTTGGTTATGCCGTGCTTCTTGAACATGGGCAGCACGTGCTCCCGAAACAGTGTCTGCAGCGCGGGCAGGCGGCCGGGGGCAACATGGTAGACCCGAAGCTCGAACACACGGTTGCTTTGGGCTTGAACCTTTCAAGGTGTCGCGAACTGCACAGTGGACCATGCGCCTGCGGCGAACGAAACCGCGGCAACAGCAAAAAACCAGAGCCAGGAAGTCTTGAAGGGCCAGGACTGCGTCAAAGGTGTTTTCATGCAGCGGAATATAGCCATCGGCCGTGCCGATGTCAATACAAGGCGGGTACATCTCAAACTTCACGAAGGCCGCGCGGAAGTATCGGGCGGGGCGGTGGGAGCGACCATGCCCTGTGCCGCAACCAACTCGCGCGCGGGGGCGCGCATGGCGGGCCACTTGCGTGCAAATACCAATCCTCCGGCAAAACTAGCCAAGCCGCCCAGCGCGACAGTGATCGGGGCGCCCACATGATCCGCGATCGCTCCGGCAAGAAGTGAACCTATCGGAGCCATGCCCAGAAACATCATCGCGTACAGGGCCATCACCCGCCCGCGGAGCCGGTCCGGAACCATGGCCTGAATCAGCGTGTTGGTGGAGGTAAACTGCATCATCATAGTTAACCCGGCCAGCACCAGGGCCGCGAGCGACACCCAGTACAACCGCGACGCGCTGAAGAGAATCAGCGACACACCCAGTCCCATCGCCGAGTACGCCACAACGTTTCCCAGACCGCGCAATTGTTGTCGCATCGCGAGCGCCAGCGCGCCGCACAACGCGCCCACTCCCACCGCGCCCATCAGGTTGCCGTAGGCCGAAGCGCCCCCGCCCAGGATCCGGCCGGCGAAGATGGGCATCAGCACGCTGAAGGGCAGCGCCATGAAACTCACCAGCCCCACCAGCAGCAGCAGCGCGCGAATCGGTGTCGTGTGGCGCACGAATCGGAATCCCTCCCGCAATTTCTCGATCGGCGAGACGCCATCGTGCGCCGCTCGAGTTTTTTTGATGCGCATCATGAACAGGCCGGCGATCACGGCGAGATAGCTCACGCCATTCGCAAAAAAGCACCAGCCCTCCCCAATCCAGGCCACCAGCAAGCCGGCAATTGCGGGTCCCGCCACGCGCGCGCCATTGAACATCGAGGAATTGAGCGCAATCGCGTTCAGCAAATCCTCGCGCCCCACCATATCGATCAGAAACGATTGCCGCGCCGGGACGTCGAACGCGTTCACGACGCCCAGCAGCGTGGCCAGCACGATAATGTCCCACAGGCGTATGCGTCCCGTGAGCGTCAGCGCCGCCAGCATGAATGCCAGCAGCATCGAAGCCGCCTGCGTTGCGATGATCACGCGCCGGCGCGGCCACCGGTCCGCTACCAATCCCGCCAGCGGCGACAGCAGAAAGATGGGAATTTGGCTCACAAAGCCCAGCACACCCAGAAGAACCGACGATCCAGTCAGGCGGTAAATGAGCCACGCTTGCGCAATGTTCTGCATCCACGTGCCAACCAGCGAGATGATCTGCCCGCTGAAGAAGAGCCTGAAATTGCGGTGCTTGAGCGACCGGAAGACCGCGGCCGCACGGCCTTGCCCGCCCGGAATAGGTTCCGGGCTTATCGTGGGTTGAAAATCAGCCGTTGTTGGAGCGGAGTCTGCCATATTTTGCAATGCAACGTTTTATTGTATCGCACGCCGCCTCCGGTTTCTCTCGATGTGCGATAGAATCAGCCCCGCCGTGTTTTCCGTTGAAGGTGGATTAAGGGGGGCACAATTAGGATATAGCCCCGTCAGGGGCGATCGAACGTAGCCCACCGCGGAAGCGGTGGGTCAACGGATCTGATAGCATACAGCCCCGAAGGGGCGACACTATGCCACTTCTTCTTCGGAAGCATGGCGTTGAATACGACCCCAAACACGTTCTTGGTTAGCCATGTGCCGCCCCTAAGGGGCTCGGTGCTCCACGCAAACATGTACCAATCGCTTCCGCGGTGGGCTAGGGTCTTTCGTCCCTCACGGGACTGACAAAACGATACAGATGGATTTAGTCCGGCGAGTGGCCACGCCTTGAAGTCGTTGTAGATGGGTAGAAAGGGTGGCACACCCTCAAAGGCCGAGAAGTTTCTTGGATGCCCATCTGTCGTGGCGCGCGACAGGTGGGGCTTTTGAATTTATCCTTTCGCGATAAACCGTACGAAGTAGTTCACCAACTCCCAGGAACCGCGCACCTCTTCTCCTGGTGTAAGCCTCGCCTCGAATGTGATACAAGCGACGGGCAGAATGGATTCTGAACCGAACTTATCCGATGTTGGACAGCGCGCGCGGCGGCGCATTGCGCGGCGTCTGCTGCCGTTTCTTTTCATCCTCTATTTCATCGCTTACCTGGATCGCGTAAACGTCGGTTTTGCCGGCCTCGAGATGTCCCACAACCTGGGATTCACGGATCGCGTGTTCGGTCTGGGCGCGGGGATCTTCTTTGTCGGGTATTTTCTGTTCGAAATCCCCGGCGCGCTTATTGTCGAGCATTGGAGCGCGCGGCGCTGGATTGCGCGCATTCTGATTTCGTGGGGACTGGTCACCATTCTCGTTTCGATGATTCGAACGCCGGCGCAATTTTACGGCGCGCGATTTTTCCTGGGGGCAGCAGAAGCGGGGTTTTTTCCCGGCATCCTCGTTTACCTGACGCACTGGTTCCGTCATGAGGACCGCGCCCGTGCCGGAGCGCTTTTCATGTCGGCCATCCCGATCGCAAATGTTTTGGGTTCTCCGCTCGCCGGCTGGCTGCTGGGGGTGCGCTGGTTTGGCATTCCCGGGTGGAGATGGCTTTTTATTTTGGAAGGAATTCCGGCGACGTTGCTGGGGATCATGACGCTGCTCTACCTGACGGATTGGCCGCGCGAGGCCAAGTGGCTGCCAGCGGATGAGCAGGAATGGATTGACGGCGAACTGCAACGCGAAAAGGCGGCGAAGGCGGCGATAGGGTCACGGACCGTGAGGCAAGCACTGGCCCAGCGCGACGTGATTCTTCTGGCGTTGATCTATTTTCTCGCCCTCATCGGACTCTACGGGTTTAATTTCTGGTTTCCCACGATCCTCAAACGCGCGACAGGACTCCCCAATCTGACGGTTACATTGATCGTGGCGCTGCCTTATCTATTGGGCACTTTTCTGATGGTCTGGAATGGCTGGGATTCCGACCGCACGGGAGAACGCCGCTGGCATACGGCCGTAATCCTGGGGCTGTGCGGAATCTTCATGGCTCTTTCCGTGAGTGCAAGCGGCAACCTCTGGGCCGGCCTCGCGTTCCTGATTCTGGCGGGCGCCTGCACGATGGCTTTCATGCCGAGCTTCTGGTCATTGCCAACGGCCTTCCTGAGTGAATCCGCCGCTGCCGCATCCATTGGCCTTATCAACTCGGTTGGAAACCTGGGAGGATTCGTGGGCCCCTATTTTGTGGGTTTCCTGCGGAACCTCACAGGTTCCTTCACCTTCAGCATGATATTCATGATCGTGGCGCTGCTTTTTTCCGCTGCATTGGTGTTGACGCTGCGAGTTAGACGAACATAAGTTTCAAGTTCGTATAGCCACCTTGGTTGTAGATGCTCAAGACCTATCTCCAGCCTACTGTTAGCGTCTGCGCAACACGCCTGCGAGCCAGTCTTGCTCCCTGTTCACGGTTCAGATAACCTCAATCATTGTGAAGAAGGCTGCCAAGAAAAGTGTACTGCAGGTCTGCCTCCTTTCGCCGCACCCTTTGGTGCTTAGCGAATTCGAGCGCGTGCTCAAGAATCCCGCGTTCAAGCTGGTTTCAAAGCAGTTGGAATCGACGCTCGGGCCGGACCTGCGCCATCTTGAAGTCCCGAAGGCGGCCCTGTACGTCGTCGATGCCCACGTCGCACGGCCCGCAGCCGGCGCGCTGCTTTCGAATATCCTTGAGCGCAATGCCGAGGCGCGCATCATCGTGGTTGCCGAAAAGTTCGACTCCGGGGAAAGCTACTCGCTGCTTCAGATGGGGGCCAAGGGGTTGCTCACGTATGAGGAAGCGCGAGAACAGTTGCCGCGCGCGTTGCCGCTGGTCGCCGCGGGAGGATTCTGGGTTCCCCGCGCGGTGCTTTCCGGCTTCGTAGACTCGATCCTGGGCGGCTCCCAAGGCCGCCGCCTGAGGGCCGACACGTCCGCTGACTTGAGCCGCCGGGAGCAGGAAGTTCTAAATTTTCTGCTTGAAAATTTGGCCAACAAAGAGATCGGAAACAAGCTCAATATTTCCGAGCGAACCGTGAAGTTTCACGTTTCGAACTTGCTCAGCAAGTTTGGAGTCCGCCGCCGCGCCGACCTCATTCTGCTTTGCTACCAAAAGCGCAGCGCCACCCCCTAAATATCCCGTTAGTTACAGTTTTGTTCCCATTTTGTGATTGGCGACTGCGGCACAGGGGGAGAGGCGCGTGTATTGCGGAAGCGGGAAAAGTTGTTATAGTCAGCGCGTGTGGCGGGGGGAATGAATCTCGACAGGAGCAGGGACAACATCGATGGCAACCGATCGCAGGCCGGAATATTTTAAGGGCGCGCAACTCCGCGTCGGGATCATTGGGTGCGGGTACGTGGGGCTGCCGCTGGGGTTGCGGTTTGCCGAGGCCGGACACCGCGTAACCGGGTTCGACACCGACCCCGCCAAGATCGAGAAGCTGAAACGCGGGCAGACCTACATCCAGCACATTCCGCAGAACAAGATTCAGCAATTCGTGCAGTCAAAGCATTTTGGCGCAACGACGGATTTTTCGCGGCTGGGCGAAATGGACGCGATCCTCATATGCGTGCCAACGCCGCTCGATCAGCGGCGCGAGCCGGACCTGAGCTACGTCGAGCAGACGGTGCAATCCATCCGGCCGAATTTGCAGCGCGGGCAGTTGGTGGTGCTCGAATCGACTACATACCCGGGCACGACCGAGGAACTGGTGCTCCCGATTTTGGAAGAGACGGGAATGAAGTGTCCGGTCGCGCACGGCCCGGAGAACGAACAGATCAGCACGGATTTCTTCCTGGCGTTTTCACCCGAACGCGAAGATCCCGGCAACAAGCAGTATGGCCTGGCGCAGATCCCGAAAGTGGTCGGGGGAGTGAACCCGCCGTCGGGGCGCGCGGCGGTGTCGCTGTACGCGCAGATCGTGGCGCGGGTGGTGCCGGTCAGCTCGACGCAGGCGGCCGAGATGACCAAGCTGCTCGAGAATATTTTCCGCTGCGTGAACATCGCGCTGGTCAACGAATTGAAGCTGCTGGCAACACGCATGGGCATTGATATCTGGGAAGTGATCGACGCGGCGGCGACCAAGCCGTTCGGATTCATGCCGTTTTATCCGGGGCCGGGCCTGGGCGGGCATTGCATTCCGGTCGATCCGTATTATTTGTCGTGGAAGGCGCGGGAGTACGATTTCGCGACGCGGTTCATCGAGCTGGCCGGAGAGGTGAACACGTCGATGCCGTATCACGTGGTGGAATCGGTGGCCTCGGCGCTGAACGACCGGCAGAAGCCGCTGAAGGGCTCGCGCATCCTCGTGCTGGGCGTGGCGTACAAGAAAGATGTGGACGACATGCGCGAATCGCCATCGCTGAAAATTATTGAGCTGCTGACCGCGCGCGGGGTCAAGGTAGATTATAATGATCCGTACTTCTCGGAAATTCCCAAGCTGCGGCACTACAACTTTAAAGGCATGAAATCGGTGCCCATTGATGCCAAGATGCTGGCTAGCTATGACTGCGTCCTGATCGCCACCGATCATACCAGTTACGATTACCCCGCGATCGTCGAGTCCGCGCAGCTGGTGGTCGATACCCGCAACGCCACTCGCCGCATCGCCCGGCACCGGAATAAACTCGTCCTCGTGTGAGAGCATGCATGAGATCGTTAATTACCGCCCCGTACTGCTTACTGATTGAAAGGATTCGGACTGGCGGACTCTTGTCAGATCGCGGCCGCGGCCGTAGCGTGCTCTACTGATGTCAACTTGGATTCCAGTCAAGGGCGGTCCTGCGTCGGGCAACCGGCGCAGCCAGCGCGTGCTCCTCAGCTTGCCGGTCACGGTTCGCACCGAAGACGCCCCCCGGGACGCGTCGTTCAAAGAGGAAACACAAACCCTCGTCGTCAACGCGCATGGCGCTTTGATCGCGCTTGCCGGCCAGGTGGAAAAAGGACAAGCGCTTCATTTGACCAACCGCACGACGCATGAGGAACAACTGTGCCGGGTGACCTATGTGGGCCCAATATCGGGCGGCAAGGCTCAGATTGGTGTTGAATTCACGACATCTTCTCCTGATTTCTGGCGTATCAGTTTCCCTCCGGAAGATTGGGTGGCTCCCGAACAAGCGCCCGCCAACAGTAAAGCGGCAAGCGATCGTGAACCGAAAACGGCTCCCCCTGGGAAAATCGGTAACCGTTGAATCCCTGAAAAAATGGTGCGAGGCTCGGGCGCGGGCTCTACTTTTACGCTGAACGTTTCAAGTGAAGCGTAGAGCCCGCCAGAATCGGGTGCGGGCTCTACTTGGAGCCCGCCAGAATAATGTAGTGGACGTGCTCAAGGCAACTGCAAGAGCTCGATCCGGGCGGTGCCGAAAGGAATATCGGCTTCGATCAGGACGGGCGTGTGGGCTGCGTCCCTGGCGATCCACAGCCAAAAGCGCGTATCGGTAAGCTCTTTCCCGTGGTCGAACAGCCGGATCGCGATGCGGAAGGCGGGGAAATTCCCCGCGGGAACGCTGGCAGTCCCTTGCGGGGTGTCGATCCGGACGACAGCATCATAGATACGGTGGCCATCGAAGACGGGCATTCGAAGTTCCGGCGTGCGCTGCCAATCGGTGGCGCGAAGATTGTACAGAAAACTGACCGCATCGCGCGTGCCTGGAGCAACGCGCAATGCTGTGACGTCTCCCGGCGCGGGATCGGCATCGGTGGTCATGCGATACAGGGACGTTTGCGCCTTTCCCTGCTCGTGCAGATACATCTCGTATTGCAAGGAATAAAGGTTTGCCGCGGAGGTGTAGGAATCGAATTGGTCGTCAACCGCGAAGAGCATGCGCGTGGTATCCATCGTGTGGGCGGCGGCGCGAAAATGCCACGCCAGGCGCCCGAAGAAATTGCGTTCCTCGATGACGGAGGTCTCGATTTTCCCCGCATTCACAGCGTACCTTGAGAGCAAGATACGGTACTGGAGAATTTCACCCGGCCGGAATGGCACGGGAGCAGCAGCGGGCGCTGCGGGCGCCGCCGGAGTCTTGGCGCGTGGCTTGGGACGTTTGGATTGCTGCGGCGAACTCCACGATGGGCACACCAGGGTAGCCATCAGTAGCGTCGTGGCGCAGGCGATCCAAGCAAGCTTTGAAGATGCGCGGAGCATTTGATCAATTCGGCGATGCGAAGCCAGGCCACCGTTGTCTTGTCGAACATGCCAACCCACGTCGAATGACATCGCCAGGGTTGCACGCTATATTCACATAGCGGATTCTACTCTTACGCTGAACGTCCCGGTCTGACTGGGACGTGGAGCCCGCCTAAATAAATATGGTACAGAAAAATCGCCCCGGAAACCAGTTGCGCCGGCCCTATAGTTTCTGACGGGTGCGGGATATACTTGGAGCCCGCCAGAATACAGTTGAGGGCCTTGCCGCCGCGCGTGCCGGATGGGGGACGGCAGGGATTCCAGTCCTAGTGAGGTTTGATCATTCTTGTAAAGGAGCTAGTCGATGCGCTATTTGGTAACTGGAGGCGCTGGGTTCATCGGTTCTAGCACAGTGGACGAACTGGTACGCCGGGGTCACGACGTGGTGGTGCTCGACGATCTGTCGAGCGGAAAAATCGAAAATCTGGACAAAGTGGGAGCGCAAATCGAGGTTGTGCAGCACAGCATCACGGATCTGGACAGGCTGCGTGGGGCATGTCGCGGAGTTGACTTTGTGATTCACCTGGCTGCGAGGACTTCCGTGCCGCAATCGATGGCCGATCCCCGCGACACCAACCGCGTGAACGTGGACGGGACACTCAACGTCCTGGTTGCGGCTCGAGACGCGAAGGTCAAACGCGTCGTGTTCGCCGGTTCCACCGCTGTTTACGGAGATACTCTTACCTTGCCGACGAATGAAAGCGTTCCTCCGGCCCCGATCTCTCCCTATGGCGCGTCGAAACTGGCGGGTGAGATCTACGGCCAGGTCTTCGGGCGCTCCTACGGGCTCGAATTTGTATCCCTGCGATACTTCAACGTATTCGGACCCCGGCAGGACCCCGGGTCGCCCTATTCCGGTGTGCTTTCACGGTTCCATGCGGCACTTTTGGGTGGGGCGCAGCCGATCGTATTTGGGGACGGCGAGCAGTCGCGCGACTTTGTATACGTCGGAAATGTGGCCGAAGCCAATCTGCTGGCTTGCGAAGCGAAAGAAGCCGCGGGACTCGCCATCAACGTGGGCACTGGAAACCGTTACACGTTGAACCAGACGCTTGCGTTGCTCGAAAAGATTACCGGCCGGCCCGCCAAGGCAAAGTACGCTCCGCCGCGCGAGGGAGACATTCGCGACTCTCAGGCGGACATTACCCGGGCGAGAGACGTGCTCGGCTACAGCCCGCGCGTTGGATTTGAAGAAGGCTTGAGGCACACTTGGGAGTGGTTTTGCTCCAGCCAGGGCGCGACGAGCCGTGCGTAGCCGGACCGGGAAATCGCACTGCAAATACTTCTGTTTTCTTTTTGAATGGACTATTCCCCGCTGCGGGCTTGCCTAAACCATAGCAGGCCATGAGCCATAGTCCATAGTCTGCGTTTCTCCCTCCGAACATACCTCGCAATATTTATAACGGACCATCAACTAAGTAAGACTGTCCTAAATAGAACTGAAATGGGCGCTCATCCTTCGTAACATTGGTTTTCACATACGAAAAGGCTGTCCAAACTACTTTGGCGCAGGACTTAGCATCCAATAGTTTGATCAAATGAGCCGCAGGTGAAAACATCGTTCGGGCGGCCACAGGAAGGACTGTCGAGCAGGGTCGCCAAATGAAGACGTATGACTCTTTCCGTAGGATTTGTAGAGGAGTTACGTACAAATCATTAATTTAAGATTCGGGGACGTGTCCCAGTGAAGACTCTCGACTTTCCGCTATGGCTCCGTGCGGCACATTTCTTCAATTTTCTTTTCCTATCGCTTCTCGTTCGTAGTGGTCTGGAGATCTTGAGCGCACATCCGAGATTTTACTGGAACGATCATTGCACACCGGGTAGCGAATGGCTTAAGTTCACGAAGAAGCAGAGACCGAAGGACCAGCTCTGGGCGGCTAGCGACGAGGAAAGTTCATTCTCGTCCTTGATCGCTCTCCCGGGCCACGAAAATCTAGGTCTCGGGCGGCACTGGCACTTTCTCGCGGATTTCGCGTGGCTGCTGACAGGTTTGACATATATCGTGATGCTGTTTGTCTCGCCGGAGTGGCGGCGGTTGATTCCGACTTCCTGGCAGATTGTGCCGGACGCAGGACGCGCAATGTTTAGCTATCTAACCCTTCACATCGTGGAAGCGCCAGGAACATATAACGCATTACAACAGTTGAGCTACGCGGCAGTCATATTCTTGCTCGCNNTGCACGTTCATCGTATTCTTCATCGGACACGTCACAATCGTGGCCCTGCACGGTCTCCGGAGAGAGCTGGCGCTGATTGTTCTGGGACAGACGCACGATCCGCAGCTCACGCTTGCTCTTGTGGTCTCGCTGTCCGGGTTGACGGGCATCCTGGCGATCCACGTCTTGACCACCGTTGGTTCGCGTCGGCGCCCCCGCTTCGTCCAAAAAGCCACTAAGTCGATCACCGACCCACTGCGTACACTGCTCTTCGGCCATGAAATCTCTGCGCAGCGTTATTCCTCCGCGGACATCTCACCCTACTTGTGGGTAAACGGGCGGCCGCCGAAGGAGCAAACTTATCTGGCGATGGCACGCGATCAATTCGCAAATTACAGTCTGGAAATCGGCGGGCTGGTTGAAAGTCGGCTGCATATAACTCTGCACGACCTCCGCGCAATGCCGAAACAAACTCAAATTACCAAGCATTGTTGCATCCAGGGCTGGTCAGGCGTTGCGGAGTGGGGCGGTGTATCTCTGCATCACATTGTTGAACTCTGCGAACCGCGTCCCTCTGCTCGCTACATTGTCTTCTATGCGTTTGACAATAAATCCACGTCCGAGCCACACGCCCAGGGGCCGGGATACTTCTACGGCACGATTCGCTTAGAGTTGGCCGAAGACCCGCAGACGATTCTCGCCTACGAAATGAACGGCCAACCGCTGCCGATTTTGCACGGAGCAC
>PLUM01000008.1 GCA_003165465.1 Acidobacteriota bacterium | reverse complement strand
GCGACGCCGCGAAAAAAGCGTTCATCACCAACCGCCTCGGCGACTTCGGCTTTCTCGCCGGAATCTTGATGGTCTGGGAACTGCTCGGCTCGCTCAATTTTTCGTCGCTGCAAAATTCGATTGCCGCAAATCCCGCCGCACTCGGCGCAATGGCAACCATTGCCGGACTTTTAATTTTCTGTGGTGCAGTCGGCAAGTCCGCGCAATTTCCGCTGCACGGCTGGCTGCCGGACGCGATGGAAGGCCCGACGCCGGTCAGCGCGCTGATCCACGCGGCCACCATGGTCACGGCGGGCGTGTACATGGTGGTGCGTTCGCACGCGATTTTCCTGAATGCGCCGGTCGCCATGCAGGTGGTTGGGGTGATCGGATGCGCGACGGCGCTCTTTGCAGCGACGATCGGCCTCGTGCAGACCGACATCAAGAAAGTTCTCGCCTACTCGACCGTCTCGCAGCTGGGCTACATGTTTCTGGCCTGCGGCGTGGGCGCATTTGGCGCGGGCGTCTTTCACCTGATGACGCACGCATTCTTCAAGGGACTGCTCTTCCTCGCGGCGGGCAGCGTGATCCACGCCATGGGCGGCGAACAGGACATGCGCAAGATGGGCGGGCTGCGCAAGAAAATTCCCGTGACATTCTGGACCATGTTCATGGCCACGCTGGCGATCGCCGGCGCGCCCGGCTTTTCCGGATTCTTCAGCAAGGACGAAATTCTGAACGAGGCGCAGCGCGTCAGCCCGGTGCTCTGGGGCCTCGGAGTCCTGACCGCGGGGCTCACTTCGTTTTATATGTTCCGTTTGTTGTTCCTGACTTTCTTCGGTAGCCCGCGATACGACGAACACCAAGTGCATGTGCACGAATCGCCGAAAAGCATGACCGTACCGCTCATGATTCTGGCAATTCTTTCCGTGTGCGGCGGATGGATGGCCGCGCCGCAACTCCTGGGCGGGACGAACCACTTTAAGGAATTTCTGGCGCCCGTGCTGGCGGCCGCCACGGAACCAGCAACCACCGCGGCCGAATCCACGGCGAGCGGCGGAGATATTTTTCAGGCCCTGCTTGGAGCGCCCGTGATCACCGGCCTTCTCGGTTTTTTTCTGGCATGGTGGATGTATATCCAGAGCCCGAAAACACCGAAGAGGCTGGCGGATTCGCTGGCCGCGCCGTACGCGCTGCTCTCCGGAAAATATTTCATCGACGAATTATATCTGGCCGCGATCGTAAGGCCGCTGGTCGCTATTTCCGGAAAATTTCTCTGGCATGTGGTGGACGAGCGCGCGATTGACGGCACGGTGAACGGCGTCGCGATGGTCACGCGCGAAACGGGCGACCAACTGCGCCGCACGAGCACCGGAAACATTCGCAGCTACGCCACATGGATCGTCCTGGGCGTGGTTGTTTTCACTTCCCTGCTGCTCTGGATGGTGGACTGACGTGCGGGAAACTTACCTGCTTTCGATTCTGACGTTTCTGCCCGTGGCGGGTTCCTTGGCGCTCCTGCTGCTGCACGATGACGATCATGTGTGGATTCGCCGGCTGGCGATGACCACCGCCGCCGTCGAATTCGCGCTCTCGCTGCTGCTCTTCCGGGGCTTTGACGCGCACGCGGCCGGCTACCAGTGGGAAGAATTCCATAACTGGATTCCTCAGCCGCCGATTCACTATCACCTGGGTATCGACGGCCTCAGCCTGTTTCTCGTTCTACTGACCACGCTGCTCACGCCGATTTCGATTCTGGCGTCCTGGAAATCGATTGACCAGCGCGTAAAGGGTTTCTTCATTGCGCTGCTGGTGCTGGAAACCGGAGTGATCGGCGTATTCGTTTCGCTCGATCTGTTCCTGTTCTTCTTGTTCTGGGAAATGATGCTCGTCCCCATGTATTTCCTCATCGGCATCTGGGGACATGGGCGGCGCATTTACGCGGCGCTGAAATTCGTGCTGTACACCATGTTCGGATCGATCCTGATGCTCGTGGCGATCCTGTGGCTCTACCGGATCACGGCCGTCGCCGGATATCCGACGTTCGACATCGCGCAGATCCAGTCGCTGCTCTCGAACGGAACCATCGCGCTGCCCCTGCGCACGGAATACCTGCTCTTCGGCGCGTTTTTCCTGGCCTTTGCGATCAAGGTGCCGCTCTTCCCGCTGCATACCTGGCTGCCGGATGCGCACACCGAAGCTCCCACGGCGGGATCGGTGATGCTCGCGGGCGTGCTGCTCAAGATGGGCACGTACGGCATGTTGCGTTTTTGTCTGCCGCTGTTTCCGAACGCCGCGCGCCACTTTGCGCCGTTCATTGCGGTGCTCGCGCTCATCGGCATTGTGTACGGGGCGCTCGTGGCCATGGTGCAGGTCGATTTGAAGCGGCTCGTTGCGTACTCGTCGGTCAGCCATTTGGGATTCGTCGTCCTCGGAATTTTCGCGTTTCACGCAATTTCCATTCAGGGCGCCGTCTACCAGATGCTCAGCCACGGAATTTCCACCGGCGCGCTGTTCCTTTGCGTCGGAATGTTGTATGAGCGCCGGCACACGCACCTGATCACGGAATTCGGCGGACTGGCGACGCCCATGCCGGTTCTCGCGGCGCTGTATCTATTTTCGTGCTTTGCTTCCGCCGGACTGCCGATGCTGAACGGTTTTGTGGGCGAGTTCCTGATTCTATCGGGGACGTTTCAGACTCATGCGGCGTGGGCGGCGTGGGCCGCGCTCGGCGTTATTTTCTCGGCCGTCTATCTGCTTTGGTCCTATCAGCGCGTGTTCTTCGGCAGCGTGACGCAGGACAAAAACGGCGCGCTCGCGGACCTGGACCTGCGCGAGCGGGGCATCCTGTTCGTGATGGCGGCGCTCATTCTGTGGATGGGCATCGGCTCTCCGTTCATCACGCGGCGCACCGAGGCCACCACACAAAATATTTTGCAACTGATGCAGCGCCCGCAAGCGGTTGACGCGCGCGGCGTGCAATGGAATGGTTTCAGAAACAGTACGAATATGGATCATGCCCCAGTGCCGGCGCCCGGCCTTAATTCCGCGGCGTACGGCAACGCGGCGGACTCGGTGAAATTGAAATAAATGTTCCCACCCCTCCAAGATTTGTACAGGATTGCCCCCGAAATCGTTCTCTGCGGATTCGGGATGCTGGTCATGTTCCTCGCGCCGGTTGTGCGGAAGGCGCGCCACGGCCTACTCGCGGGCGTTTCCCTGCTGGGCGTGGCGCTGGCGCTGGTCGCGACGTTTTATCCCGCGACGCATCCCGGCCTCGCCTATTCGGGCCTGTTCCGGGCCGACGCCTTCAGCCTGTTCGTCCACTGGATTGTCTTAGGAGTGGCGTTCCTCGCGATTCTCGGCTCGATTGGCTACCTGAAGCGCGACGATCTGGATGTGGCTGAGTTTTGCGCGCTGATCCTGTTTGCGACCGCCGGAATGGGCGTGATGGCCGGGGCGCACGAATTGCTGACGGCCTTTATCGGCCTGGAAATGAGTTCCATCGCCAGCTACATTCTGGCGAGTTACCGGCGCGACTCTCCGCGCTCGAACGAAGCGGCGATGAAGTATTTCCTGCTGGGATCGTTCGCCACGGCTTTCTTCCTGTACGGGGTCGCTCTGTCGTTTGGCGCCACGGGATCGACGCATCTCGACCAGTTGACGCCGCTCGCCAACGATTCCTCGCACTCGCTCCTGAAGATCGGCCTCGGATTTATTTTTATCGGGCTGGCATTCAAGGTTGCCGCCGCGCCCTTCCAGCTTTGGACGCCGGACGTTTACGAAGGCGCGCCCGCTCCGGTTACCGCGCTGCTCTCGACGGGGCCCAAGGCCGCCGCGTTCGCGCTGGCCATACGCATCTTCGCGAGCGTGGACGCCGCCCCGCCGCTTTGGTTCTGGGCGCTGTGGGTTGCGGCCGCGCTCAGCATGTTCACCGGAAACTTGTCGGCCATCGTGCAGACGAACGTGAAGCGCATGCTCGCCTACAGCTCGATTGCGCACGCCGGATACATTCTCGTGGCGTTCGCGGCGGCGGCCGCCACGGACCATCCGGAAGCGGGCATTGCCGCGGCGCTGTTCTACCTTGTGAGCTACGCCATCGTGAAGATGGGCGCATTCCTGATCGTCGCGCAAGTAGGCGGAGCGGGCGAGCGCCATGTCGACATAGACGATTTGGCGGGCCTCGCCCGGCGGCAGCCTGGGATGGCCGCGTGCCTGTCGCTGTTTCTTCTTTCGCTTCTGGGATTGCCGATCGCCGCGGGATTCCTCGGAAAGTTTTACGTCTTCAACGCGGCTCTGGAATCCAACCTGATCTGGCTCGCGCTGCTGCTGGCCCTGAACAGCGTCATCGGCGCCTACTATTACCTGCGCGTGATCGTCGTAATGTATATGCGCGAACCCTCGCAGGAAATCGTTGCCGAGCCCGTGCCTTGGACGCTCGCCATCGCCCTGTGGATCGCCGCCGCCGGTACGATCTACGCCGGATTGTTTCCTGCCCGCATCATCGGCTTTGCCGCCAAGGCCGCCCTCAACATTCGATAAAGATTTTAGTGGCACAGGCTTCAGCCTGTGTGGTTTTAATTTGAGGTATGCAAAAGTCAAAAGAACACAGGCTGAAGCCTGTGCCACTCAAAAACAAAGCGGCACGCCCCCGACGTTCCGGAAGCGTGCCGCTTGAAAACCTGAACGAAATCGCCTGCCAGATCTTCGCGAACTACACCTTTGCGAAGATGATGACCAGCGTCAACAGCGCGAGGGTCTCGATGAACACGAGACCGAGAATCATCGCCGCGCGGATGGCTCCGGCAGCTCCGGGATTGCGCGCCATGCCTTCGCAGGCCGAGGACGCGACGCGCGACTGCGCGATCGAGCCACCGAATGCGGCCAGCCCCATGCCGAAGGCCGCCGAGATGGCGACCCAGTTCGTGCCGCCAGCAGGGGCCGCCGCGGCGGTCTGCGCGAATACCGCGGGGCTCAACAGCAACGCGCCCGCAATTGCTCCAACGGAATACAGTGCTTTTCTCATTATTGTTTCCTCCTGATGATTGAACCGCCAAGCGGTGGTTGCCAGACCTTCGCCCTGCATCTGGCCTCACTTTGGAACGGCCTTGCTACTACTGCTGCGAAGAAGCCGGATAAACTTTCGTTCTGGCGTTCGTCCTAGTGTTCGTCGGCCGTTGCAATCCCGATGTAGATGGACGGCAGCAGCGTGAACACGTACGTCTGTATGATGGCCACAAAAATGTGCAGCCCGATAAACGCCACGGGAATAATTGCCGGGAAGATCCCCATCAGGACGCCGAGAACGGGAGATTTCGTCCAGCCCCAGGTGACTGGCCCGATCAGAAGTCCCAGGAAAATCACATAGAGCAGATCGCTGGCAAAAATGTTGGCCCAGAGGCGGACCGTCAAGGAAAGAATACGCGCCGAGGTGCTGATGAGTTCGACGGGGAAAAGCAGAATGCCCAGCAACCAGTCGCCCAGCTTTCGGGGAGATCCGGCAAACGTAAGCAGGTAATAGCCAACGCTATGGTGCTTGATTCCCTGCCAGTTGAAATACAGGAAGACGACGATGGCGCAGCCCAGAGGAACGGTCTTCTCCGCGGTAGGCGCGGAAAACGCCGGAAACAGGCTCAGAAGATTCGCAATCAGGATGAAAACGGAAACCGATCCCACCATCGCCATGTACTTGCCTTTTTTATCGTGCGCGTTTTCCTCGAGCAAATCGCGAATGCCGAACCCCAGAGGGTTGGTAAACAGCATTTCGGCGATCTGCTGCGCGCCGCCCGGATTATCCACGGACAAGCGCGACCGGAGCCAAAGAGATCCCACGGCCCCGATCACGAGCACCATCAGGGACATCACCACGTGCTCGGGGATCGGCAGATCGGGATGCGAAGGCTGAATATGGAGCGCATGAAGCAGGGCAAGCGCGGCGCCGCCCAGGTAATGATTTACAAAATGAGTTAGCCAGCTTACGTGCTCTTCCATCTAGTCGTCTCTCCGGCTCACGGGACTCAATACTTCCCACAAAGTTGCTATCATTGCCGCGACTCCGAGCGCACACAAACCCACCAGCATGCTCAATACTGGAATTCGGAGTCTAGAAAAAATAACATACACGACCGTGGCGATCAAGGCATACCGGGCAAACAATCCGAAATAGCTGGCCACCGGGACGCGCGCTTCCGGCGAGCCTGCTTGCGCGGTCGACGCGCGCGCGACCGAGCTGATAGCGCGCTCCAGCCACCGAAAATTAACCCACGCCAGCAGCGCGCCGATCAGGACGCCAATTCCGATGCGAATCGAAAACCGGAAGCCCGCGCCCACCGACGCCAACACACCAACAGCCAGCGTCAATCGGGAAATGCGCCGCTCGGTCAGTTCGTATTGCGCCGCGCCCGCGGGTTCCATCATTCGCCCTGCGTCACGCGCCGTAAGACATCGCGCACGCCCACGTAAAATCCGACCGCGCCGAGAACCAGCATAAAGACGGGCTTGGTGTGCAGCCAGCGGTCGAGCAAGTATCCAAAAAATCCGCCGACCACGATTGCGGACACCATCACAAACGGCAATTCCAAGGCTGTGGCGAATTGACGAGAGGCTGGATCGGGCCGTTTAGGCGGCGTTGGGGAGGGAGGCGGTCCTGAATCCTCAGTGGCCACTGAAACCCGCGGGAAAGAACAGCGAATAGGTTGCCAGGCGCACAAACGGCTCCGGATAGATTCCGGCGGCAACTGTCACGAAACACAAGACGGCAAAGGCGACCTTCTGGCCCAGCGTAATGATTGGAACAGGCGCGTCGCCCGGTTCCTTCAGATACGCGTGCATCACGATGCGGAAGTAGTAGTACAGCGCGGGGACGATGTACAGCGCCCCTAGAAGCGCCAGCCGGTTGTGCCCGGTTTCGATCAAAGCTTGCAAAATAAAATACTTACCGACGAATCCGGCGAGCGGCGGGATCCCGGCGAGCGACAGCATGAAAATCAGCAGCACGAGCGCCGATAGCGGGCTGCGCCGGTACAGGCCGTTCAGATCGTTCAGTTCGTCGCCGATAATTCCCTGCCGCTGCAACACAATAAGCACGGCGAAGGCGCCGATGGTCATGAATCCGTAGACGAAGAGATAAAACGCCACGCCCTTCATGCCGGTCATGAAGCCGAGCGGGGTGGAGGCCGCCGCCACAATTCCGAGCAGGATGTATCCCACGTGCGAAATCGAGGAATAGGCCAGCATGCGCTTGACGTTTGTCTGCGTGATGGCTGCAAGGTTGCCGATCGTGAGCGACGCAATGGCTACAGCCGCGATGAGCATTCCCCAATCGACGCGCACGGGCCAGAACACGGTGAGCAGGAGACGCAACAGCAGGGCGAAGCTGGCAGTCTTGGACGCCACGCTGATGTAGGCCGTAATCGGCGTAGGAGCGCCCTCGTACACGTCCGGAGCCCACTGGTGGAACGGCACGGCGGCGACCTTAAAGAATAGCCCTGCGGCTACTGTAGCGAGCGCCAGGAGCACAAACAGGTCCGCATGGCCGCGAGCCTCAACCGCCACGGCAATTACGTCCAGATTGGTCCTGGGGGGCAGCGACTGGCCAATGGAGCTGAGGTTGGCCATGGCGCCGATCCCGTAGAGGATCGAGAAGCCGTAGGCCAGAATGGCCGAGCTGAACGCGCCCAGCAGCAGGTATTTCACCGCGCCTTCGTTCGAACGGCGGTCGCGCCGCAAAAATCCAGCCAGCACATAAAAACTGAGCGCCATTGTTTCC
Organism: Acidobacteriota bacterium; assembly: GCA_003165465.1. Lineage (GTDB taxonomy): Bacteria > Acidobacteriota > Terriglobia > Acidiferrales > UBA7541 > Palsa-360. The sequence continues at coordinate 3,040 of PLUM01000008.1, read as the reverse complement.
AGGCCCAGGAATTGCACGATCAGGTCGTAGCCCGAGGCCATGAACATCATGCCGACGGTGGCGAGCAGCATCAGGGCGTAATACTCGCCGTGATTTTCGGCCTCTATTTCCAGGTAGCGGACGGACAGTAGGATGACCAGCGCCGTGGCAATCAGAAAAATGGTGCCAAAAAACAGGAAGAAGGGATCGACCAGCAGCGAATTGCTGAAGCCGATGGCACCGCGGTCCGCAACATTGCGCAATTGCCACAGGCAGATGGCGCTGAACATCACGCCGAGCATGGCCATCAGGGCATTGAAATACTTGTCGCGAGCCTCGAGCAGATAATCGGTGAGCAGGATGCCCAGCGCAAACAGGACGAGCATCATCTCCGGAAGCAGCAGCCCTCCGCCGCCTTCCTGCATGAACGATCGGAATCCGTTGAACATATGGCTCATCGGCTCGTTACTTCTTCCCTGTTTCCGCAGCGGGCATGTTCATGCCCGGCATTTCGGTGCTCGATTCCGCAGCGGCCGGCACGGCATTTAATGCGGGAGTAGGAGCGGTGGCGCGTTCCGCGCCGTAATAGCCTGGATTCACCTGCTCGATGATCAACTGCACGGGCCGGTCGAGCACGCGGAAGAGCGGCTTCGGATAAATTCCAATCCAGAAGCACAGAATAATCAAGGGAACCAGCGTCGCGTACTCGCGCGCGTTCAGGTCCGCCAAATGCTCGTTCGCCGGATTGGTTACGGGGCCGAACATCACGCGCTGGTAGAGCCACAGCAGGTACGCGGCGCCGAGCACAATGCCAATGGACGCCCAGGCCGTGTACCGGATGCTGACTTCGTACACGCCGCGCAGAATCGTAAACTCTCCAATGAAACCGTTCAGGAGAGGAAGGCCGAGCGAGCTGAGCGTCGCGATCATGTAGACCGCCGCGAAATTCGGCATGGGCGTGGAAAGCCCGCCAAACTCCGAAATCAGGCGCGTGTGGCGGCGCTCATACAGCACGCCGATCAGAAGGAACAACGCGCCGGTGGAGAGGCCGTGGTTGATTTGCTGGATGACGCTGCCGGAAAGCCCGTGCGGCGTCAGCGCGAAAATGCCCAGCGTACAGAAAGCCAGGTGGCTGACCGAGCTGTAGGCAATCAGCTTCTTCATGTCCTTCTGCATCATGCAGACGAGCGCACCATAAATAATCCCGATGATCGAAAGAACCATCATGATCGTGACGATTTTGTGGCGCGCCGCGGCGTCCTGCGGCAGGAGCGGCAGCGAGAAGCGGATGAATCCGTAAGTGCCCATTTTCAGCAAAACGCCGGCCAGGATCACGGAGCCCGCCGTGGGCGCTTCGGTGTGCGCGTCCGGCAGCCAGGTGTGGAACGGGAACATCGGCACCTTGATGGCAAAGGCGAAGAAGAACGCCCAGAACAGCAGCACCTGCGCGGGCGTATCGAACTTCGGAGCGGACGCGAGAAGCGTCGGCATATCGAACGTGGCGGCTCCGGCCTTGAAGTACAGCGCCAGGATGCCGAGCAGCATGATCACCGAGCCAACGAGGGTGTACAGGAAAAATTTTATGGCCGCGTACAAACGGCGGTCGCTGCCCCACACGCCGATCAGGAAATACATCGGCACGAGCATCACTTCCCAGAACATGTAGAAAAGGAAAAAATCGAGCGACATGAAAACGCCCAACATGCCCACCTGAAGCAGGAGGAAGAGAATGTAGTATTCCTTCGTCCGCATCTTGATCGCGCTCCACGACGAGAGAATGGAAATCGCGCCCAGCAACGTGGTCAGGATGACGAGCAGGAGGCTGATGCCGTCAATGCCCAGCGAATAGCGCGCGCCGATCGAGGGAATCCAATCGTAGGTTTCGGGAAACTGGTAGCGCGGCGCGGCCGCGTCCAGGCTGAAGCGCCACATCAGCGGCAGCGAAACAATCAGCCCGAGGAAGCCGAACAAATTGCCGATGACGCGGTGCGCGTTTGCACTGTCGCGCGGCACGAACAGCAGCACGAGCGCCCCTACCAGCGGCGTGAACAGTACCACCGTCAGGATATGAGTGTTGTAAAAGTCCATCTCCCCGCCTCGCCTTCTTCTATTTCAACTCTCGCAAAAAGCCTTAGTGACCAAGCCCCGCCGTCCAAACGTAATAGCCGAGGAAAAACAACACGCCCAGCAGCATGAACAGCGCATAGCGCGCCACGCGCCCAGTCTGCAACATTCGCACGGGCCAGCTAAAGAGCCAGACGATTCGCGCCGCCAGATTCACCAGGCCGTCCACAATCCAGGAATCCCAAATACCGGAAATGCTCGAGGTAATGCGCGTCACCCAGCCCGTGCCGTCCACGCCAAGGCCGTTGACGATATTCACGTCAAACGCGCCGAGCGTGAGCGCCAGGTCTTTCGTGCGGTTTACGAACATCGCATCGTAAATCTGGTCCACGTAATACTTGTTGTACAGCAGCTTGTAAAGAAACGGGCTCCACGCGGCAATCTTGTCCGGCACTTCGGGGCGCTTGATGTACCAGTTGTACGCCAGCCAGATTCCGCCGCAGGCCATGAACACGGAGAGCAGCATCAGCAAGTATTCCATCGAGGCGCCTGACGCAGCATGCGTCGCTGCCTCGCCGCCTTCTTCCGCATGCTTGGCCATCACGGGTTCGAGGAACTTGGCGAAGCGATCGCTGCCGCCGAGCGACTCCGGCCAGCCGACCCAGCCGCCGACCAGCGAAAGGCCGGCGAGAATCATCAGCGGCACGGTCATCGAGCTGGGCGACTCGTGAATGTGGTGCTCGACGTCGTGCTCGACGCGCGATTTGCCGAAGAACGTCATGTTCACGAGACGAAACATGTAAAACGCCGTCATGCCGGCGGTAATGAATCCGAGCAGCCAGAGAATCGGGCTGTACTCGAAGGCGTGGCCGAGAATCGCGTCCTTGCTGAAGAAACCCGCGAGCGGAGGTATTCCGGAAATCGCGATGGAGGCCACGACAAATGTTTTTGCAGTCGTGGGAATCTTTCCCCACAGGCCGCCCATCTTGCGCATGTC
>PLUM01000086.1 GCA_003165465.1 Acidobacteriota bacterium | reverse complement strand
TTCATTCTGAAACAAGTTTAGTATAACCAGCCTTTTCGCCATCCAATATTTTTTTTGTCTCCAGTTGCCTATGCCATACCTATGCAAAACCTGTTGCTGGAACCATATTTTGATGATCCGGGCTAAAAGCGGGAGCGCCGTTCAGGATCGTTCAGGAAGTTTACGGAGTATGCCCTCGACATGAGCGTACGGATCCGCAGATTATGGAACGATAGGGCCGCCGAAAGATAGCCACGCGCAGCTGGAAACCTCCCGTGGGTCGGCGCGTTGTCGCTTGCCCAGCCTGCGCCAGGGGCAGATAATGTCGGGGGTATCGGAGCGGACGAATGTCACGCGCCAGACAACTGTGGAGGTTTTCATGGCAGCGGCAAAACTTTCCAAGCAGGACATCGCAGCGGAGTTGCGCAAGCTGAGCGGATGGACCGTGGTCAAAAGAAACCTGCATCGCGTTTTCGAGTTCAAGGATTTCCCGGCGGCTTTCGTATTCATGACGCGCGTTGCGTTCGTCGCGGAAAAAATGAGCCATCACCCGGACTGGTCGAATTCCTGGAACAAGGTCACGGTGGATTTGAGCACGCACAGCGCCGGCGGCCTGACGCAAAACGATTTCGATCTCGCCGGGAAGATGCAGCGGATTTATGGGGGGTAATTTTCCCCGCCGATTTTAGTGGCGCGGACTTCAGCCTGCGGAATTTATTCCTTGCACGCACTCAAACCCGCGTCACCATGGAGTTGCCACACGGAAGCCGTCCCGCTGCTCCCGTTTGATAGAATGATGTTTGCGGAGTTGCGGAACACCACGAAAATGCCGGAAGTAACAGTTCAAAAACAAATCGAGACCGAGCGCGTGCTTGAAGGCTACCGGCGCTGGGGATATCTTGCAGCAAATCTCGATCCGCTCGGATTCTTGACTCCTGTCGTACATCCTGAACTCATCACCGAAGGGGCGGATGCCGCCGCTGCTCGGAAGTTTTACTGCGGCACGATTGGCGCGGAATTCGTGCACATCGACGATACGGAACGCCGCCGGTGGATTGCCGCGCGGCTGGAGTGCGGCGCGCCGGAGACCGATCACGGTTTCATTCTCGAACGGCTGATCCGCGCGGACCTGTTTGAGCAGGTGCTTCAGGCGCGTTATTTGGGGAGCAAACGATTTTCGCTCGAAGGAGTGACTGCCGTTATTCCGCTGCTCGATCGCGTGCTCTCGGCGGCCGCGGAGGCGGGCGCGGAGCAGGCGATGCTCGGCATGAGCCATCGCGGGCGGCTGAACGTGATGGCGCATATCGCGGGGCAGCGCGCGGCGGATATTTTCGCGGGCTTCGAGGATGTGGACCCGCGCAGCGTGCTGGGCAGCGGCGACGTGAAGTATCACGTGGGCGCGACGGGAGAATATCGCACGCGCGAGGGGCGCAAACTCAGCGTGCACCTGGCATCGAATCCGAGCCATCTCGAGGCGGTCGATCCCGTGGTGGTGGGCCGCGCGCGCGCTAAGCAAACGCGCATCGGCAATGCCGCGAGAATAAAACAAATTCTTCCGATTGTGCTGCACGGGGAATCGGCCTTCGCCGGACAGGGCGTTTGGGCGGAGACGCTGAATTTTGCCGACCTTGAGGCGTACACCGTTGGCGGCACGATCCACGTGATCGTCAATAATCTCCTGGGTTTTACGACGCAGCCCTCCGAATTGCATTCCACGCGATTCGCTTCTTCGCTGGCCAAACGGCAGGCCGTGCCCATTTTTCACGTGAACGGCGAGGACCCGGACGCCGTCGTGCGCGTGGGACAAATCGCGCTCGACTATCGTTTCGCGTTTGGCGGGGACGTGGTGATCGACATGATCGGCTACCGGCGCCACGGCCACAGCGAAGTGGACGATCCAACCATCACGCAGCCGCTCCTGTACGCGGCGATCAAGGATCACCCGCAGCTCTGGCAGATTTACGCGAAGCGGATCGGAGCCGATCCGTCGGCGACGGTCGCGGCCATACGCGACGAACTCGAAAGCGCGCACCGCGCCGCGAGCGAAATGCAAAAAAAGCCGCGCCTGCGCAAGCTGCCCGCCTACTGGTCTCCCTACAAGCGCGGCCGCTACGACAGCGCCTATGAAGTGGACACGGGCGTCGCGCCCGCGGAACTCGGAAAAATTACGGATCTGCTGACCAGCTATCCGGCGGATTTTGCGATTCATCCGAAAATAAAAAAACTGCTCGAACAGCGCGCCGAAATGGGGCACGGCCGACGCCCCGTGGACTATGGAATGGCCGAGGCGCTCGCCTTCGGCACGCTGCTCGTGGCGGGCACGCCGGTCCGGTTCACGGGGCAGGACACGCGGCGCGGCACGTTCAACCAGCGTCACGCGGCGCTGGTCGACACGCGGAACGAGGCGCAGTACGTGGCGCTCGAACACTTGTCCGCGGGGCAGGGGCGCTGCGAAATTTATAATTCCACGCTGTCCGAAGCAGCGGTGCTGGGCTTTGAATATGGCTTCAGCCGTGACTATCCCGAGGCGCTGGTACTTTGGGAGGCGCAATTCGGCGACTTCGCGAATGGCGCGCAAATTATCATCGACCAGTTCATCAGCGCGGCGGAAGACAAGTGGGATTTGCCTTCGGGCGTGGGGCTGCTGCTGCCGCACGGGTATGAAGGGCAGGGGCCGGATCATTCCAGCGCGAGGATCGAGCGTTATTTGCAGCTTGCGGCAGAGGACAACATTCAAGTCTGCCAGCCGTCGAACGCCGCGCAATATTTTCAATTGTTGCGGCGGCAGGCGCTGCGGCGCTGGCGCAAGCCGATGATCGTATTCACGCCGAAGAGCATGTTGCGGCATCCCGACGCGGCTTCGCCGATCGAGGATTTCCAAAGGCCGCGATTTGAGTGGGTGGTGCCCGACCGAGAAGTCACGTTCGCGCAGCGCATCCTGATTTGCAGCGGAAAAATCGGACACGAATTACGCGGGGAGCGCAAACGCCGTGGCGACGCCGATACGGCCATCCTGTTTCTCGACCAGCTCTATCCGTTTCCGAAAAACGAACTGCGCGCGGAAATTGCGCGCCATCCGGACGCGCGCGAGCTCGTCTGGGTGCAGGAAGAGCCCGCAAACATGGGCGCTCTCTCGTACGTCCTGCCGCGCATCCGCACCTATTTCCCGGATGTTCCGGTACGTTCGGTGAAACGCTCGGCCAGCGCGAGTCCCGCAACAGGCTCGGCCAAGGCGCATGAGATGGAACAAAAGACGTTGCTGACGCTGGCGTTCACCACGGGACCAAGCTGAGCCGCGTTTAGTAGCACAGGCTTCAGCCTGTGTTCTTTTGACTTTCGCTTGCCGCAAATCAAAACCACACAGGCTGAAGCCTGTGCTACTAAAGCCTGTGCCACGGTTAGAATGAACGCGGCCAAGCGCAAAAATTTAAGGAGGCAGTGAACATGCGATCACGGATCTGGAAAGCGGCTGTGTGGGTGGCGGCGTTATGTTCGGCGGCGGCTTGCGTTTCCGCGCAGCAGAGTGCGCCGCTCGCGGCTGTGCAGCCCACGGAAGGCGATTTCATTACGCACGATTTCAAATTTTCGGACGGACTATCGCTTCCCGAAGTGCGGCTGCATTACACGACGCTCGGCACGCCGCGCCGCGATGCCAGCGGCCGCGTCACCAACGCCGTGCTGATTCTGCACGGCACAAATCGCGCCGGGCGCGTGTGGCTGGTTCCATCGTTCGCCGGTGTGCTGTTTGGGCCCGGCCAACTGCTCGATGCGTCGAAGTATTATCTGATCCTTCCCGACCAGCTTGGCGCGGGCATGGGAAAATCCACAAAGCCGAGCGACGGCCTGCGCGCGAAATTTCCCCACTACGATTACTCGGACATGGTCCGCGCGTCGCAGTTGCTGCTCGCGCAGGGATTGCAGGTGAATCACCTGCATCTCTTGATCGGCGCGTCGATGGGCTGCATGGAAGGATACCTGTGGGGCGAATCAAACCCCGATGACATGGATGCCATGCTGCTGCTTTCCTGCCTGCCGGTGGAAGTCGCCAGCCGCAACCGCATGGTGCGAAAAATCATGGTGGACGATATCCGGCTCGATCTTTCGTGGAACAACGGCAACTACACGGAACAGCCCTACGGCTTGCGCGCCGCGCTCGGACACCTGCTCGTCGTGGGGAGCGCCCCGACGCGCTGGCAGAAGGAATATCCGACCGCCGCTCTCGCCGACAAATTCGTGAACGACTATATCGATCAAAACATGAAGACGACGGACGCGAACGATTTCATGTATCAATACGACGCGTCGCGCAATTTCGACGCCTCGAAGGACCTCGGCAAAATCCGCGCCAAACTTCTGCTGATCAATCCACAGGAAGATTTCTGGAATCCCGCCGAACTCGGCATCGCGGAAGAGGAAATCAAGAAAGTGAAAAATGGGAAATTTGTATTGCTGTCGTTTCCCGAATCGTACGGGCACTATACATTTTTCCAGGCGGCCGCCTGGCAGAAATACTTCGCTGAATTTCTTCGGGATGTGGAGAAATAAAGTAGCGCGGGCTTCAGCCTGTGACACTAAAAACGAATCACTCAAATTGTTTGCGGAAGGCCGCGAATTGCTGCTGTAAATCCGCGATTTGCGACTGAAGATTTTCCACCTGATTTTCCAGGTGCGCGATGCGCTCGGCGTCCGCGCTGTTGCCGGCCGCCGCGATTTCCGAAGTTGCGTCCGGCTGCCAGGATTCCACGTCGCCGCTGAAGAGGTGCGCGTAGCGCGCTTCCTTCGTGCCCGGCTGCCGCGCGAGCACCTTGACGAGCGGCGGCTCGCGCTTCATGAGGCGCTGCAAGGTGGACTGCGCGATTCCCAGATCGTCGAATGTGTGCATGCGCTCGGCGCGATTGCGCAATTCGCCCGGCGTCTGCGGGCCTCGCAGCAACAGCTCGGCGAAGATGGCGATTTCGTGCCGCGTGAAGTTGTAGGCCTCCTGCAAACGATGCTCGTATTTGGTCACGCGGCTGACCATGTTGTCGGCGGCGCCCGCGAGTCCCTTATTATCCAGCCCGCGCATGGCCTCGCGCACGGTGTCTTCCGTCAAATTCATGACAGGATCGCGATTCGATTTCTGGTTGCACGCGTTGACTAGCGCGTTCAGCGAAAGCGGGTAGTATTCGGGCGTGGTGAGGTCCTTTTCCACGAGTGCGCCAAGCACTCGCGCTTCCACGGCGTTCAAGAGAATGTCCACAGTGGAAAAGAGCATACCGTAAGCGCGCGCGCTTCCCAAACTGTGGCGCGGGCTTCCGCCTGCGGGTTTTGGTCCTGGCAAGCGCTAAACCCCGCAGGCGGAAGCCCGCGCTACCTTGGAGTTCGGCTAGACAAGGGCGCACACGCTACCGTATCGTGTTTTGGATATGACACTTCAAATTGTTAAGCGCCGCTCGCGCGGCTTCATCTGTGTGAACGCCCATCCCGATGGGTGCCGACGCAACGTCGAGCGCTGGGTTGCCGGCGTGAAGGGAAAAATGTCCGGCGCGGAGAACGCGCCGAAGAGCGTGCTGGTGATCGGCGCGTCCACCGGCTACGGGCTGGCGTCGCGCATCGCGGCGGCATGGGGCTACGGAGCGAAGACGCTGGGCGTGTTTTTCGAGCGGCCGCCGGAGGGCGATAAGGTCGCGACGGCGGGCCACTACAACACGGTCGCGCTGCATTCGATGGCGAAGCGCGATGGCCTGTTCGCCGCAAGCATCAACGGCGACGCATTTTCCGACGAGATCAAGCGCGCCACGGCGGAAACGATTCGCAAACAAATGGCTCCCATTGACTTGGTGATTTATTCGCTCGCGTCGCCGAAGCGCACCGATCCGCGCACGAGCAAGACGCACAGCTCCGTCCTGAAGCCGGTCGGGCAGGCGTACACCAACCGCACGATCGAACTGGACTCGGAAAAAGTGGTGAGCGTCACGTTGGAACCCGCAACGGACATCGAAGTCGCGGACACCGTGGCCGTGATGGGCGGCGACGACTGGCGGCTGTGGATGGAGATGCTGCTCGAGGAAAAATTGCTCGCGCCCGGCGCGCGCACGCTGGCCTATTCGTACATCGGCCCGAAAATTACGTGGCCGATTTATCGCGACGGCACGATTGGGCAGGCGAAAAAAGATTTGGAACGCGCGGCGAAAGACCTGGATGCCGAACTGGCGAATCAATTGGGCGGCCACGCCTGGGTTTCGGTGAACAAGGCGGTGGTGACGCAGGCCTCGGCCGCGATCCCCGTCGTGCCGCTGTATTTAAGTTTGCTGCCCATGGTGATGAAGAAGAAAAATCTGGAGGAAGGCGTGCTCGAACAGATGCGCCGCCTGTTCACGGATTTTCTGTGCACGGGCTCCGCGCCCAAGCTGGACGAGGCGCGCCGCCTGCGCCTGGACGACCGCGAAATGCGCGCCGACGTGCAGGAGGAAGTTGCGGCGCTATGGCCCCGGATCACGACGGAAAATCTGCGCGAAGTCAGCGATTTTGCGGGCTTTCAGCGCGAGTTTCGCGGCCTGTTCGGCTTTGAAGTGGATGGCGTGGACTACGATCAGCCGGCGGAAACGGATTTGAATTGGTGAAAGTAGCACAGGCTTCAGCCTGTGTGGTTTTGATTTGTGGCGGGAGAAATTCAAAAGAACACAGGCTGAAGCCTGTGCTACTACAAAACGCTTAAATCTGCTTTCGAAGATATTCAACAACCACGTACCCGATCAGTCCGGAANNTCAAAAGATTGGAATAAAAGAGGAAAATGATAAAGCCGACCTCGATCAGCGCCCGCAAAACCGGGGTCAATTTATGAGGGGTTTTTTGATTTGCAGTCATGGCGTAACTATAGCAAGAGATTGTCCTACCGCTGGAGGAACTCGTCCGAGTGCGTCATGAATTCGGGATATGCCCCAGCGCCCAATTCGTGCAGGTCCATGCCCTGCCGCTCGCCTTCGATCGACACGCGATAAGGATAGAAGCGGTTGAGGAGCCGATTCACGAAATACGTCATGGGCAAAACAAAACCCAGGAGCGTGGCCACGCCAATCAATTGCGCGAGCCACTGGCCCGAAACTATTCCATTCATTGCCACGGGCAAGGAGTCTCCCGCAACATTCAGCACCGGCCTCTGGAATTGCCCGAACACGCCCAGCGCAAGAAGACCCCAAATGCCGCCCACGGCATGTACGGAAACAGCGCCGCCCGGATCGTCCACTTCCACGCGCATCTCAAACCATTCCACCGAAAATGTGACCAGCGCGCCCGCAACCGAGCCGATCACAACGGCTTCGGCCGGACTCACGAACGCGCACGACGCGCTGCTGGCGACCAGCCCGCCGACCCAGCCGTTCGCGGTGAGAGAAGCGTCCGGCTTGCCAAAGCGAATTTTCGTAATGAACGCCGCCGTGAGCGCCGAGGCCGACGCGGCCAGCAGTGTGTTGATGCCGATGAGCGCCGCGCCGGAAGGTTCGCCGCCGGTGAAGAGGATCGCGCCGGCGGAGTTAAGCCCAAACCAGCCGACGAGCGTCAGCACGCACCCAAACAATACGAAAACCGAATTGTGGCCGGGAATTGCCGGCGCCATACCGTCCGCGGAATATTTGCCGTGGCGCGGGCCCAGGATCCACGTAATTGCCAGGGCCGTGAGGCCGCCCAATGCCTGGATCGAGCCCGCTCCTCCCACATCGAGAAATCCGCGGCCGATTCCATAATTGACACCGAGTTGCGCGAGCCATCCGCCGCCCCACGCCCAATGCGCGAAGAGCGGATAGGTCCACGCGGCCAGCACTCCGGTCGAGAGACAGCTTGCGCGCAGATGCCAGCGGTCCGCGCCGCTGCCCAGCGGAATCAAAGCGGCGAGACCCACGCAAAACATTTGAAACAATGCGGTGAGAGACGTAGCGGAGCCGTCAAACGATAGCTTACGAAAAAAGAAAGGATCGGCGGCAATCCAATTCCAATTTTTCCCGGAAAGAGAGAAGACGTGAGCGGGGCCGCCGATAAATCCCTGCCACGCAAATCCGCATACGAAGTACGCGATGCCGGCGACGGCCAGAGCCAAGAGCGAAGCCATCATCATGTGCCCGGCGCTGCGCGTGCGCCCCAGGCCGACGTTCATCAGAGCAAGCCCAGCGCCTGCCAGGGGAACAAGAAAGATAAAGAAGAGGCAGGCGACCGTCGTGACTTCCGTGAGTTTCGGGGCAGGCATGGATTATTTTTTATCCTCTCGCGGAATCAGATGCGATCGGAAAGCGAGGGTCAACCCCAAAGCCTGGACGGCAATTCCGGCCATGACGAACGCGGCGCGCAATGGCGGCGCGTCGAAAAGCACAACGGCGGCCAGCGCAAGAAACCATCCGGCGAGCATCATCAGGAAACCCACGGCCTTCATTCGAAAAACCTCTCCGGTTCAAAGCATGAGATTGGGCCAGCTATTTGCGCCGAAAGCTAAAATAGCACAGTCGCATGGCAACCTCACGCCGAGCCTCCGCTTATATCTTTTATGCACTGCATCGAAGAAGTGGATAGGTGAAGGAGCCTCCCGCCGACGAAAAATGCGATCACACCGGGTGCGGATTTGAAGAGACACCTACTGCAATCCCGCAAACACATGCAAATGAACAAATTATAGAGATGGCGTCAAAGGCGGAACGAATCTAAGCGCACGCGATTGGTGCCAACCAGTTTTTGAGCGGCCCTTTTCAGGCCTCGAATACGGCCATATGAATCCGTAATTTGGGACATCGAAACGTTGCATTTTACTACTCCCCCGCGCCCATCTAGTATCGCCTTCCTCGACACACCCTAATTCATGCAGGTGATTTAAGGGACGAGGACTCAGCGGCAAGATAAAGAATATATAAGGAGAATACATGGCGGAGAATACAGGCGAAGTCAAAATGACACCAACCCTAGGATTAACTGGGTTGACGATGAACGCCATGGCGCTCATCGCTCCCGGTGCATTCCTTTGGCTGACGTTCTACATTCAAGCGACCACCGGTGCAACAGGGCCGGCGATGTGGCTCGGCATTATCGTCGCCTTGTTGCTTTGCTTGGCGACGGCTGTTTGTTATGCCGAACTGGCGAAGTTGTATCCGGGGACGGGCAGTTCGTACTATTTTGCGGAGCAATCGTTCCTCAACCATGAGAAGGCATGGAAGTATGCGCGACTCTCGAAATTCATTGTTGGCTGGGGCTCGCACCTTTACTACTGGATCTATCCGGGAGTAATGGTTGGCGTCACCGGCATCTTCTGCGGCTATGTGGTCGGCACACTTTATCCGAACACGATGAGCGCTTCGAATCCCGGCCCCATATTCATGGGCCTGGTCGCGGTCCTCTTCAGCTTCGGCGTGGCCTACATCGCGCACCGCGGTGTGACGGGCTCGACGGCCGTCAACATTGCGATCAACGTCATTCAGATCTCGGCGCTGCTCATCTTCTCGGTGATGGCGCTGGGCTATCGCATGAATCACCCGCCCGGAAGCGTGGCGTGGCAGTTCGATTCGGTTTCCGGCGAAGCATATTCGTACGAATTCGCCACCACCAGCCAAATGGTGTCCGGCACCGCAACCGACGTCATCACGCGTGACGCCAACATGGTGCCTCAGCCGAAGCTCGACGCGAGCGGCAAGCCGACGCCATTCCTCATCGATTATCCCTACTACGATGCCAGCGGCAATTTCCTGAGTCACCCCACGGCGAAATCCGTGATTGCTCCGCACAAATGGGGCTGGGTGTTCGTTCAGGCCACGGTCGCCATTCTGATCCTGGTCGGATTCGAGTCCGTCACGTCGATGGGCGGCGAGGCCAAAAACGCAAAACGGGATATCCCGATTGCGGTCATCACGTCGTTGCTGATTCAGGGGGCGTTCTGCTATCTCATCGAGTATTTCGCCGCAAGCTACTTCTTAAATAGCGGCTACACGATGCAAAGCGCGTCCGGATCGGCGGCACCGATCGGCGACATGATGATCATGGTGGGCGACGCCCTGTTCGGCATGGGGCATGGCCGCACCTTCATGCTGGTTGAGGCGATCACCGTATTCCTCGCCTTGATCGGCACAACCCTCTCCTGCATGAACACCGGAGCCCGCGTCACGTACGCCATGGGCAAGGACCAGGAAGTGCCGGAACACTTCGGCATACTCCACGCCAAGAACCTGAGCCCGCACCGCGCGATTTGGGCGTTGGCGATCATTTCCGCGGTTATCGGAGTCATTGGAGTCACGATGGCGTTCGGCGATGCGGGAGCCCCCACGGATGCCGCGATTCAGGGTCTGCCGCACGGCATCTTCTCCAGCATCGGATACACAAGCCATGACAAGATGGCCGCGCTGCCGAACTCGCTGCTTACCGTGACGCTGGCGTCGAACTTCGGCACGTTCCTGCTTTACGGCTTGAGCTGCATCATCTGTATGGTCGCGTATCACAATCACCCCGACTTCAAGGTCGTGCGTCACTTCCTCATTCCCATATTTGGTTTAGTGGCGAATTTAGGATGTATGGCGTTCTACCTGATCGGACCGTTCATGGGGTACGGCACGGCGAAAGAGCCACTGCTCGCCCTGGGAATTGCTCTGGTCTGGGCCATCTACGGAGGAGTCTATTTCTTTCGGTCCAGCAAAGTCTCGGGGCGTACAACGTTCGTTACCAGCCGCACCTAATGGTGTAATATGAGCATCAGTCAATTAGCCAGGAAATTCGGACAGGCGCTTTTGCCTGTCCGAATTTCCGTTTCAGAAGTGATTGAAATGATTGGAGAACCCGGGAGCGGCGCTCCACGGAACGCTTCCACCTGGGTCGCCTCCGCGAAACGCGCCGCCTCCGCCGATATGCTTGACCTTGAATTCGTGGAACGCACCGACGTCGGGCGAGTCCGCGACCACAACGAAGACTACCTGGGCAATGTGGCGCCCGCGACTCCCGCGCAGGTGCGCACGCACGGCTGGCTGTTTGTGCTCGCCGATGGAGTTGGCGGGCACGAGCAGGGAGAAGTCGCGTCGCGCCTTGCGGTCGAAAGCATGATCGCCGGGTTCCGCGGGGCCAAGGACGGCGAATCGCATTCCGCTGTGCTGCAACGACTGGTTCAGCAGGCGAATACATCCATTGTGGAAGCCGGCATGACCGGCGGGCGGGCTGCAGCCGGCATGGCCACCACGATCGTAGCGTGCGCGCTGCGGTACGACCGTGTGGCCGTGGCGCATGTAGGCGATTCGCGCTGCTATTTGATCCGGGGCGGCAAGGCGACCCAGATCACGCGCGACCATACAGTTGCCAGCGAGCAGGTGCGCATGGGCCTCGTCTCCGCGCAGGAAGCCGCCGAGGGCGAAACGAGCCATATCCTCAGCCGTTCGCTCGGAACCGAACTCGTCGCCAATATTGAGATCAACGACCACCAGATTTTTGCCGGGGACGTTCTCCTGCTATGTTCGGACGGCCTGCACGGCGCTGTGGAAGCCTCGGAAATGGCCGCTGTTTGCGGCCCCGGCACGGATCTTCCGCTGGCAGCGGAAAAGCTTGTTGCTCTTGCCAATGACCGGGGAGGCGGCGATAATATCAGTGTTCAGTTGGTGCGAATCCGTAGCGTCGAGCGCATGGGAATGTATCGGGGCCGACCTTACAAACTGTACTGATGACGGTTCGCCGCTGTCCAAAGCTTGCCGCTGACCTGCCTTTTCCATGAGCGAATTCCATCCTGGCGATCATCTCGATCATTACCGCATCGACGGCTTAGTCGCCCGAAGCGGCATGGCCTCCATTTTCCGCGGCACGGACGAGCGCGATGGCCGGGCCGTGGCCATCAAGATTCCCCATGCGCAAATGGAAGCCGACCCCCTCTTATTCGACCGGTTCAACCGCGAGGAAGAAATCGGCAAGAAGCTCGATCACCCCGGAGTTGTTCGCGTATTGACCGATGAGGAGCGCAGCCGGCGTTACATGGTTCTGGAATGGGTGGAAGGCCGCCTGTTGCGCCAAATCCTGAACGAGCAGAAGAAGTTTCCGCCGGAGCGCGCTATCCGCATCACGACTGCCCTGTGCAACGCGCTCGACTACATTCATAGTCAAGGGGTCGTCCACCGCGACCTGAAGCCCGAAAACATTATGGTTGGCCCGGACGATCAGGTGAAACTCATCGATTTCGGCATAGCCGCCAACGCCGGATCCCGCCGCCTCACCTTTGCCAAGCTGACCGAGGCCATGGGAACGCCCGACTATATTTCTCCCGAACAGGTAAAAGGAAAGCGGGGCGACGCCCGAAGCGATGTCTATTCTCTGGGCGTCATGTTTTACGAGATGCTGACCGGGAAAGTGCCGTTCATCGGTCCTAACCCGTTCGTCATCATGAACGAGCGGCTGCTCAACAACCCGATTCCGCCCCGCGAGGTCAATCCCGAGGTCTCTCCCGAGCTGCAGGAAATTATTTACCGGGCTCTCGAGCGCGACCCCAACAAGCGTTATCCGAACGCCCATGAATTCGCCCTCGATCTGGAGCACCCGGAAAAAGTGGGCGTGGCCGACCGGCCCGAAATTCACAATTGGAAGATCAAGCGCTCGCCCGTGGTGCGGCAAGTCCTGTTTTACATCGCGATGTTCATGATTCCCATCGTGGTCTTCGGCCTGATGCTGTTTCTGGCGCGCCGGAAATAGAGTTTCTGGCCGCTCTTTAGTCTCATTGTTCCGCCTCAATTTGCCGAAGGATTTATTGTTCGTAGCGCAGGCTTCCGGGCAAATGCCAGCCGAAGCGGCAAACCTGTATACTAAAACTTTCATTTCGCCGAATTGTCCGGGAGAGAGTTAGCGATCATGCGAATCGACGAATTTCAACAGAGACTGCGCGACTCCGTCCTGATCGCGGACGGAGCCATGGGTTCCCTGCTCTATGAGACGGTGGGGCCGCAGCGCTGCGTCGATGAACTGAACGCCACGCGCGCCGAGGAAGTATTCCGCATTCACATGGCCTATCTCGAGGCCGGCGCGCACATCATCGAAACGAATACGTTCGGCGCCAACCGGAATAAATTGAGCGCGTTCGGCATGCAGGAGCGCGTCACGGAATTCAATCATCGCGGCGTGAAAATCGCGCGTGAGGCGCGTGAGGCCGCCCGCCACGAAGTCCTGATCGCCGGATCCATCGGGCCGCTGGGCGCTTTCCGGGATGCGCGCGAAGCGACGCCGGAAAATTTCCACAAAATCTTCCGTGAGCAAGCCGAGGCGCTGGAAGAACGCGGCGTGGATTTGTTCGTCCTGGAAACGTTCGGCACTCTCGCCGAACTCGTGGCGGCCATCGACGCGATTCGTTCCTTCTCGCAGCTTCCCATCGTGGCGGAGATGACCTATTCCGAGGACGGCACGTCGTTCAGCGGTTCGCGGCCCAAGGACACCTGGGCGCTTTTGCATGGGCGGGGCGTGCAGGTCATCGGCGCAAACTGCTCGGTGGGCCCGCAGGATCATTTGCGCATTCTGGCGGAACTCGCCGTGGAGGCGGGCCAGTTTCCGATGAGCGCGATGCCCAACGTGGGATTTCCACAGCGCGCCGGCGACCGCGTGATCTATCCGAAATCCTCGCCCGAATATTTCGATCTCTTCGCGCGCGAAGCGGTCCTGCTGGGCGCGAGAATTCTCGGCGGGTGCTGCGGCACGACGCCCGATCATATTCGCGCCATGGTGCGCGCGGTGCAAGGCATGCATCCCGGGGCAGGCTCGCGCGCCGTCGCCGCCGCGGAAGCCGCGCCCGAGGCGCATCCGATCGCGGCGCGCGAGCCGGAGAGCGGGCTGTGGCGTAAAATTCAGGCCGGGCAATTCGTGATTTCCGTTGAAATCGATCCGCCGAAAGGGACGTCCATCGACCGCGTGCTCGAACAGGTGCAAACCGTGATGGCGTCGAAAAAAGTGGATGCGATCGACGTCAATAGCGGGCCACTCGCGCGCGTGGGCATGGACGCGCTAACGCTTTCCGGCGCCCTTGAGGCGCGCGGCATTGAAACCATTCCGCATCTCACCACGCGCGACTCCAATCTCATCGGCCTGCAAGCCATGCTCCTCGGCGCGTGGACCGTGGGCGGAGTGCGCAACGTCCTCGCCGTGACCGGAGATCCGCCGTCGCTCGGCAGTTCTCCCGAATCGCTGGGCGTCTATGAAGTCGATTCCATCGGCCTCGTGAAGGTGATGGCGAAGCTGAATCAGGGCCTGGATTGGGGCGGAAAAAATCTCGGCGGCGCAACGAATTTTACGATTGGAGTCGCGGTGAATCCTCTCGCCGAGGACCTGGACGAGGAACTGCGCCGGTTTTATGCCAAGGTCGAGGCCGGCGCGCACTTTGCCATGACGCAGCCGATTTTCGATCCCACTCATTGGGAGCAATTTCTGAAACGCATGGGCGGAAAATCGCCGATTCCCGTGCTGGTCGGTTTGTGGCCGCTAAGCAGCTACAAGCAGGCCCTACGCCTGCACAACGAAGTTCCGGGCATCGTGATTCCGGAAACGCTCTTGAAGCAGCTCGAAGCCGCGGGAGGCGCGGCGCGCGATCATGGTTTTGCTCTCGCGCGCACGCTCCTGGACTGGGCGCGCGGCGCGCGACATCTGGGCATTGCCGGCGCCTACCTGATTCCTCCATTCAAACGGTATGAGGAAATTCTCGACCTGTTCTCCTGAGTTTTTTCCCGGGGTTCAAGTAGCACAGGCTTCAGCCTGTGTTCTTTTGAATTTAGTTTTTCCCGGGTGCCCCATCCTTCGCGTTTTGTGCGAAGGGTGGGGCCGTAGCGCACAAGCGACGATCCCACTTACCCGCCAGCACAGCCTGCGTGGTTTTGATTTGCGGCAGGTGAAAGTCAAAAGAACACAGGCTGAAACCTGTGCTACTAAAACCAAGCGCCCCGACATTTGCCGGGGCGCTTCGGGAAAATCGGTTGACGCGCAATCGTTTTGAATTTAGCCGAACGAATCCATCAGCTTGTTGATCGTCCGGTTCAGGTCCTTGTCGTTTCGCCGCAGCGCGTCGATCTTGTTGATCGAGTGGAGAACCGTGGTGTGGTGCTTACCGCCGAATTGGCGGCCGATTTCCGGAAGCGACGCGGAGGTGAGCTGCTTGACCAGATACATCGCGATCTGCCTCGGAAAGGCAATCGCCTTGGTGTTCGAGCGAACTTTCAGGTCCTGCTCGCGCAGGCCAAACTGCTCGCCGACTTTCTTCTGGATCAGGTCAATGGTGACGCGTTTTTCCTGCGTGGCAATGATGTTGCGCAAAACCTGCTGCGCCGTCAGCAGATTCAGGGCGGCGCCCGTGAGCGAGGCGTAGGCCATGAGGCGCGTCAACGCGCCTTCCAACTCGCGCACGTTTGACTTAATCGCGCGAGCGATGTATTCGGCCACGTCATCGGGGATCATGACGTGCTCGTTGTCCGCCTTCTTCTGCAGGATGGCAATCTTCGTTTCGAGGTCGGGCGGCTGGATGTCCGCGATCAGGCCCCACTCGAACCGCGAGCGCAGTCGCTCTTCAATCGCGGAAATTTCCTTCGGCGGGCAATCGGAACTGATCACGATCTGTCGCTGGAGGTCGTAAAGCGCGTTAAACGTGTGAAAGAACTCTTCCTGCGTGCGTTCCTTGCCCGCGATGAACTGGATATCGTCCACGAGGAGCACGTCGACCGAGCGGAAGCGGTCGCGAAAGCCGATCATGCGGTCAAAGCGCAGCGAATTGATGACTTCGTTGGTGAATTTTTCCGCGCNNGGTGCGTCTTGCCCATTCCCACGCCGCCATACAAAAACAGAGGATTGTAGGCCTTCGAGGGCTGCTCGGCGACCGCCTGTGCCGCCGCGTGCGCAAATTGATTCGACGCGCCCACCACAAACGAATCGAACTGATAGCGCGGATTCAACTGATGATCGACGGAATCGAAATCCAAGCGTGTTTGTTTCAAGGGGTTACTCACGGGAGTCGGTTCGGCTTCCGTGCACGTAAATTCCAGGTGCGTATCGCTCATGCCCACTTCGGCCAATACGGCCTGCAACAGCTCGCCATAGGTCTCCGTCAGCCGCTTCCGAAAGATGCGGGAGGGGACGCGAACCAGGAGCTTGCCGTTTTCGCTCCCTTCCTGGCGCGTGGGACGAAACCACGTGGCGAAACTGTGCGGGTTAACCCGCCGCTCCATATGCTGCAAAATGTTTTCCCAAGAATTCATTACGTCAGAAACCTCTAGAAAGCGGTGAAGAGACACTGCCGAGCTTTTCCACAACTGTGGAAATAGCTGTGGAAATAAACAAACCAAGCAATATCAGTAACTTAGAGGCATCCCCCGAGGTGCTCCTGCGCACGGCCTCCCTTGGCTCGATCGCCTAAGATGGGGAGCTGGCACTCGCTTACGCTGACTGCCAACCCGGTTCATGGCGTTCACTAGAGTTCCGGCCGCAACACTGTTTTCCTAAATCTAGGCTGGATTCTCGCTGAACACAGGCCGCACGGCAAGGGGAAATTTCGCGGGTATACAGGAACCTCCCACAGAAGATTCACAGCTTTTCCACAGCGCCCTATCGAACACATAATAAACACCTTACGCGATGCGTGCGCTGAATTCAGGCGGTTTTTCAACAGAGGGGCACTAATCGTGTCCCTCCTCCCGCTCAACACGAATGGAAATAAGCGATTGCGGAACAATCCAAAATTACGATTCAGTAAAATTATTGAGGGAGCTTTTCCGGCTTCGCAAATTCGTAGATTCCCTGAGGGTCGGCGCCGATCAGCAAACGGTCGCGCTCCACCAGGATTTGGGAAGGCTCAAAACTCCCGCCGCGCGGCAAATACGTTCGGAAACTCGAAACGCGCACCCCGTCCTTGTCGAAGCGCATGAGGAGCGTGCCGATGGCGATCCACAACTCCTGCGTTTGCGGATCGACGCCCACGGCGCTGATGATGCGGTGCAGGGAGGGGATGCTGGTTTCCGAGTTTTCCGAGCGCGCAATGGCCTTGCGGGCGGCTTGCGCGGCGGGCTGAAATTCCAGAGTCTTGAGCGAAATTTCCAGCGCGAGATAGCCCACATGGTCGAACTTGCGCACGGTCGGTTCGGGCAGATAATCGAAGGAGAAATAATTGTTGCCGGCCGCGTCGGCAACGAGGTGGCCGAAATTCACCTGCATGTTTACGTCGGCGCGATCGGCGATCTCTTCGCGGTCGCCGTACTCGCGAACCACTTTTCCGGCGAGGTCGTAGGCCGTGACCAAATGCTCTCCATCCGGACTGGCAACCGCGAACTCATCGCCCGGCAGAAACACGACGGAAACCGGATCTGGAATGGGGATGCTGATGGAGAGAACACCGCCCGGCGAGTAAATTTTTACGGCCTTCGCTCCACGGTCGCACACGGCGACGCGGCCGTCCGCATCCACATCGAACGATTCGCCATAAATAATCGGCGCGCCCTTGGCCGCCACAGCGGATGCGCTGGGGACCTGGCCGATGCGCTTGCCGGTGGGATCGTAAATCTGCACGGCGGGAGCGGGCGCGGTGAGGACGTAATAATTTCCATTGGGGCCGCGGCGAACCTCGCGAAAACCGGCGCCCACCGCGTTATAGACGCGGCTTTTCGCCACCAGGTCCGTTTCGAATTGCGTTTGCTCCTGCGCGCGAGCGGGAACGGATAGGGCGAGAGCTGTTGTTGTGGCCAGCGCGGCCAAAAAAAATACCTTATGCAAACGGTGCATGGAGAGTTGGCCTCAGTCGGTCCGAAAGCGCAGGCGTTCGATTCCGCGAGCGCGGCCGGTGGTTTCGTCCACGTCAATCAAAACGGTATTCATCTGAATATCGCCGGTGGCGACTTCGAACCGCGCCGGCTGCCCATTCAGGAATCTGTGCAAGATCGCGGTCTTGTCCATGCCGATGACGCCGTTGTGCGGACCGGTCATGCCCACGTCGGTCTGAAACGCGGTTCCACCCGGCAGCACCTGCTCGTCGGCCGTGGCCACGTGCGTATGCGTACCGATCACGGCGGACACGCGCCCGTCCAGATACCAGCCCATCGCTTCCTTTTCGCTGGTTGTCTCCGCGTGAATATCCACGAAGATCACGCGAACCTCCGGTGAGATGCGGGCAAGCTCTCGATCGGCTGCCCGGAACGGACAATCATTCGATGCCATGAAAACGCGCCCTTGCAGGTCCAGCACGGCGTACGGCACGCCGTTGCGCGCCGCGCCCACATACAGGCCGGAACCGGGATTGCCCTCCGCGAAATTCGCCGGCCTCACGAGGCGCGGCTGCTTCGAGATGTATTCGAGAATCTCTTTTTTGTCCCAGATGTGGTTTCCGCCGGTCAGCACTTCAATGCCTGCCGCGAACAACTCGTCGGCGATCCGTGGCGTAATGCCGAATCCGGCGGCGGAGTTTTCGCCGTTGGCGATGACCAGATCGATCTGGCGGGTCTCCACGATGTCGGCCAGCCGGTCGGCCACAATTCCTCGGCCCGGAGAACCCACGATGTCGCCAATAAACAGAATTTTCATTTGCTCTCTTTGTCAGGCCCTGCGCCTGTGCGCGGGCCGCGTCCGCCGCTCCTGCCTGCGAAAAAATACGCTACAGGGATACACGCGGTTTCACAAAAAATGGAGAGGTCCGCTTCGCCGTGTGGGGCTAGATCCTGAACCACCTGTTTAAAGTGGGCGCCCTGCGCCGGCCTTCAGGCTTTCCCCATGCGAACCGAAATCCGAAAAGGGACATGCATACCAGCCGTCTGACTCGGGCACCCGGGGGTCCAGTATTGGTTCAAAAGATCTTCGCGCCAACACCTGCGTTGCAGGCCAACTCCGGATTTCATTCTAGCAAATCCGCGCATCGGACGAGAGCCCGCGCGCGGCGGCGTTTCCACGGCGGCTTCGCCCTGGCCGACCCGCCCGCGGCCTCGCGCGAATCCGCATGTTCGCGCATGTTTCGCGGCGCGCGCCTTCCGTTATGGCGCGCGTATTGCCTATATGGTTATACATAAATGTTTCTGTTGACGCAGGTTGAAATTTAGCGCAAGATTCGCCCGGAGCGGAAGTGCGTCTTTTGTCGGACAGTTCAGGGCTTTGGCCCATGCCCCCGATCTGGACCCCCGCCCTCTTCGCTCTCCGGTCCCGTGGTCCCGGCATCGCCACGGCCAGAAGGAGTCATGCATTGAAGAAACTTTATGTTGGTAATTTGCCATTCCAGGCTACGGAAGAGCAACTCAGCGCTTTATTCACTCAGACGGGAGTCACCGCGGCGAACGTGACGCTGGTGCGCGATCGTTTTTCAGGGCAGCCGCGCGGGTTCGGATTTGTCGAGATCAATAACGACGAAGAAGCCGACCGCGCCGTTCAGGGTTTGAATGGCAAGGATTTCATGGGCCGCAACATTGTGGTCAACGAAGCTCGTCCTCCTCGGGAGGGCGGTGGCGCTGGCGGCGGTGGTGGACGACCTGGTGGCGGCGGTGGCCGTGGCGGGTTCGGCGGTGGTGGTGGCGGTGGACGGCCAGGTGGTGGCGGTGGCGGACGGCCGGGTGGCGGCGGTGGTCGTGGCGGCGGTGGCGGCGGTAGAGACCGTGACCGCGGTGATCGCGGCGGTGGCGGCGGAGGCCGCTGGTAGTCGCCTATCGATACTCAGCAATTGCCGGAACACCGGGGAGCCAGCCATGGCTCCCCGGTTTTGTTTTGGGGTTGTCAGAAATGCGATTTTGACCTATGCTTTCCCTAGGGTATTCCTATGGCAACGCTATACGTCGAAAACATCCCCGATGATCTCTATGAGGCGCTTCGCAGCCGCGCCAAGGCCCGCCGCCGTTCCATCGCCGCCGAGGTCCTGGCTCTCCTCGAGGAAAATGTCCCCACGGCACAGGAACTGAAAGCGCGGCACGAGTGGGTGCAAAAGCTCGTTCGGATGCGCGCGAAACAGGCGAATTCGCGCCGAGATTTTCCTTCCACGGAAGAAATGCAGCGTGAGGACCGCGAGCGGTGAACCACGTCGTAGTGGATGTCAGTGTCGCCGCGAAGTGGTTTTTGCCGGGGGATCGTGAAACGCTGACGGATCAGGCTTTTGCCCTGCTTAATCAGTACGATAAAGGTGAAGTCCGGTTCATTGTTCCTGATTTGTTCTGGGCGGAATTTGCAAACGTCATTTGGAAAGCAATTCGTCTCGGCCGTCTTTCGAAAGCTGCGGGGGAGGATGCGCCGACGTCGCTGATGGAACGCAATTTCCCCAGTGTCCCCTCCCTGAAATTACTTGGCAACGCATTTCAAATCGCGACGGCTTATGAACGAACCGTGTATGACAGCCTCTACGTCGCCCTCGCCGTGCAAACCAAATCGCAACTCATAACCGCAGATGAACGCTTGGCCAACTCGCTCGCAGCACATTTTCCAGTAAAATGGCTGCGGGTAATTTAGAAGTCGCACCAGGCAATCGCAATTTCACAAACATATCCAAATGGGTCTATTCGCTGGGACAGTGCTTGAATCTTTTAATATTTCGAAACGGTCGAAATTCCTTGCGATTTTAGTCGAAGTTGCATCCGCATCCTAAGAGTTGGTTATGACATCTGGGGCACTCTTCCACATCACAGCCATCCGTGTGGTATTGACCTTTCACGATCCCGCAGTCGTGGCAAGGAATTTCCGCAAATTCGAGATCGTACGTTTTCCATCCAGGCTCGTTCCCGTACTTGATGCGGTCGAACTTCTGCCCCTCTCTTGTAAAATATAGCATGCGCTGAGCGTCGACAATTTCCATCGGATTATCCCTGTGCATTTCATAGCCATTGTAAACGACGAAATGCTTCCGAAAGTACATCATCAAGCGAGCTTCAACGGGCCAATTGTCCTTCATTATCTTGCTGTGGATTTCGCTTTTCAGATGTTTAAGGTGAAAGAAATGAACGAATTCAAATAGCTGGGCGTATATCTTTTTCCATTCAAATTTGTTCAATTCAAATTCGTAGTGAACAACACGATTCCGGTAATCTGCTGCCCTTTGGATGTTAATCTTCTCCTTCTCGCCGATAGGTACTCCGATGGCTTGGAGTCTGGCGAGCGCCAGCTCCAGCGAGACGGTATATTTGGGGTGGTCAATATTTTCATAAATAAAGATAGGATGTGTTTCTTTCAACAATTGTTTCAGCATGAGTTCAATGGATTGAGTGATATGTAAAAGCGCGAAGGGCCATTCGTGAACATTTCTCGAAGCCTTCCGGTAATGTCGGAGTGATTGATTCAAGAAATTATACGAATTCTCGATGAGAGACAATTGAAGATGGCTTATTTGTCGAGAACCTTTTGTTCCGACCATATTTCTCTTTTTAGTCATGTCGAGCCAGCTTGAATTGCAGAACCCAAGTTCCCGATGTCCGCCGTTCAAAATCAAATGGTTTCTTTGGAGCCTTCGCCTCGTCCAAATTTGAAACGCGGGCTATAACACTCTGTGTGATTCAAAGGGTGACTATCTCCCAAACCTGAAATTACGCGGTGGCGGACTTGAACGATTCCACTTTTTCGACGCGGCCTGCGGCGTAGTGGTAGCGTTCGATGGCCGCGTTGTCGATGCCCTGGCGGATGAGGGCTTCGATGTCCAGTGCGCTTTCGGCCTTGTCGAGTTCCTCGACGGTGGCGTGCAGCGCGGGATTGCGCGGCATAAAGATGGGGCAACAATCGTGGAAAGGTTCGGCGGAAATGTCATGCGTGCCGATTTTGCGCGCGGCGTCCATGATTTCGATTTTGTCGTCGCCCGCGAGCGGACGGTAGAGCGGCATGCGCGTGGCGGCCCCGACCGCGGCCATGTTGTGCAGCGTTTGCGAAGCGACCTGCGCGAGGCTGTCTCCGGTGATGAGACCAAGGGCGCGATTGGAGTGCGCAATGCGCTCGGCGATGCGAAGCATCATGCGGCGATAGAGCAGGATGCGGTATTCCTCCGGCGCGCGCGCCACGATTTCCCGCTGCACGGGCTCGAACGGCACGAGGTACAGTTTCGCGGAAAATTGCCACGGCACGAGGCGCTTCACGAGCTCGCGCGCCACGTGCACGGAAGACTCTCCTGGCGCCGCGCCGCCGCCCCAGAAGTGCACGAAATTCAGGTGCGCGCCGCGCTTCATCATTTTGTGCGCGGAGACCGCGGAATCAAATCCTCCCGAAAGCAGGCAGGTCATGCGTCCGGCGGTGTTTGCCGGGAGTCCACCCGCGCCGGGAATTTTCCGCGCGTAGACGAGCAGCGACGGGCCGGGCGGAACCTCGATGCGGCACGTAAGGTCCGGATCGTTGAGCTTGACGCGGGCGTTGCGCCCGGCCTCACGCAACCGGTCCACCAGATATTTGCCGATGGAAACTTCCATGTCGAGCGTGCGATGCGGAAACGATTTGTCGCTGCGTTTGGAGCGCACCGCGAAGGTTTCAAATTTTTCGCCGCGCACTTCCTCCCACGCTGCGCTCCCGAGCGCCGCGAGATCGTCGTCGCTTCCGCGCGGAACCACTCGCGCCACAGCATAAAACGCCACGCCGAAAACGCGCTCGATGCGCGCCACCGCTTCCTCGGCCGAAGCGCCTTCGCCAAACTCCACAAGCAGGCGGTCGCCGGGCCGCAGGATGCGTTCGACCGGCAGACCTTCCAGCGCGCGCTTCAGCGCCATGTGCAGCTTGCTCAGGAAAAAGCGGCGATTTCCACCCTTGAGCCACAGCTCATGGTAGTGAACGACGATGACGAGTTTCGACATTTTCACAGGTTCCCCGGAGGGCCTTCGAACAGCCCAGTATACCAGCCATGCGCGGCGATTGGCCAATACAGGACGATGGCGCAGGCATCGGAGGCTCCCGGTTGGCACCCAACAGGCCGCAAAGGTATTGTCCACTATGAGTTGGGCGGCGTTCGCTGTGAAGCGCGTTATTCCTCATGCGGAACTGTTGGTTCGAAGAGAAGCCATGCTCCTGTCCGGCACGCGCCCGTCCCGCAACACAGTCATTGCTCTTTCGTAACACCATTGAAATATTCTTCAGTCTATTCTGGACGCCGCCCGGGTTGTGGCGTATACCGTGTGCAGGTCGCGGCCAAGCTCTGACGTAATAAAGGCGGCATGGGAAGCGACCGCAAGGGCAGCTGGCGCATCTGATCTATTGAAGAATGGCGGAACCGGATGGCAGTACGGAAGGTCAGATCGTCCTGGGTTCACGAGACGGGAGAGTGAGGGATGTGGGGCAAAAGCGATTGGCAGCAGTTTTTCGCAATCTCTAGCCGGCCCTGGCAGCGGCACCGCCCGCCGCGCCCGCTCTATGCGAGCGGGTCGCAGCGCGTGCATCCTGCTGTCGGATTTAGCCTGTCGGAACTCGACGATGCCGGGATCAACATGGATGCGGCCGAGCAACTGGGCTTGCCGGTGGACGCGGCACGCATCGGCGCGTATGGCCCTAACGTCTCGGCGCTGCGCGAATTTGTGCGTTCGACGCGCCAGCCTGGAAAATTAGGATAATTTAATTCGTTTTCTTGCGAGCCGCGTGTCGTCCTCGCTAGAAACAAGTTTCCGTCGGCCCTTGGCCGCAATTTCTTGGCATTCCGCCGCAGGGATGGGACGTTTTCACCCCGATTCGCGTCGAATTTGCCTGCGACGCATTTTTCCGCCGATCGCATAAATCACACAGTAATAAATTGAGCGATCTTTTTGCGCATGCTACTTGACGCGGGAGAAACTTCGGGTAAACTTCCTTTTCTGATACTTGACGCCGATGGAGACTGTATCCAACACGACGATGACGGCCGCCAACGCGGCTGACGAAGGCCGGCACGACTTCGACTTCCCGCAGCGGGAAGCGGCCTTTTTCTACGGCCTGTTCCTGCGCGGACATTCCGTCGAACAGCTTCGCCGGGATATCGAGGTTCCTCCCGCGGTGCTGGTGAAGTGGCATCGCGAATCCGAGCGCGACCCTTCGCTGCGCGATATCTTCACGCGCATGCTCGACTACCGTCGGCACGTCCTCGCGATTTTCGAAACTCTCATGGACACCGAATCGCGCCCGCAACGCGTGCAGTAAAATTCCAGATACTTTGAGACGATCTGTCCCGAACGCCGCCGCGTTCCGCCCGTGTTAGACTTTGCCGGGGCTTTGCACAATGCCGGACCGCGAACGATCGGCAATTCGAGACCTTCATCTGAGTTGGATTGATCTGATCTGGCTCGTCTTTCTGGGCGGCCTCGCGCTTTTTCCTCCCATCGACGAAATTCACAAGCAAGTGATTCTTCTGGCGATTGTCGTCTTCCAGTTTTTTGAGGGCTGGCTGATCGGCCGCTTGCCCAGTCGTGGCCCCGCCTACAGCGTCCTCATCAAGATTCTGCTGGCCACGCTGCTCCTCGATCACACCGGCGAGATGGGAATCGACAGCAACTACTATCCCATTTATTTTTTGCCGGTGGTAAGCGCCGCGATTTATTTCGATACGATTGCCGCGCTGGCCTGGACCACAGCCGCTTCGCTCGCCTACCTGTCGTTCCTGTATCCCGCCCTGCAGGAATACGAGGTGTCGCCCGAGGGATACAACATCCTCGCCATCCGCGTGCTTTTCTTTTTTGTTGCGGCGATTCTGGTCAACCGCTTTGCCGTGGAAAATCGGCGGCAGGTGCGGAGATTGCAGGATCTTTCCGGAAAGCTGGAAGAAACCAATCGCCAGTTGCTCAGCACCGAGGCCGATGCGCGCCGCGCCGAGCGGCTGGCCGCGCTTGGGCAGCTTTCCGCTGGACTCGCGCACGAAATCCGCAACCCGCTGGCCGTGATCAAGGGATCGGCCGACATGCTGAACCGGAAAGTCGCGGGCTCGGAGCCGCTGGTCGCCGAACTGGCCGGGTACATTTCGTCCGAGGTAAACCGGTTGAATGCGCTGGTCGTGCGTTTTCTGGATTTTGCGCGGCCCTTGAAGCTGGAACTGCGTCCGCAGCGGATTTCCGAGATTGTCGATCGCGCGCTGGAAGCCGCAAGCGCGTCCTTCCCCAATGCGGAAGTGAAAATCGAGCGCCAGTACACTGCGAATCTGCCCGAAGTTCCAGCCGATCCGCAGCTTTGCGAGCAGGTGTTCGTCAATCTGATTACGAACGCCTTTCAAGCTATGCAAATGCCGGACGGCACGCGGGAGAAAACGCTGCGCCTGTCGATCGAGCCGGAAATCTCGAACGGCGAACCGGGCGTTGGCGTGGTGGTCGAGGATTCCGGCCCGGGCGTGGCGCCTGAATTGCGCGAGCAAATTTTTAATCCGTTTTTTACGTCGAAGAAGGATGGAGTGGGCCTGGGACTTTCGATCGTCGCAAAAATCGTGGACGATCATCGCGGCACGATCCGCCTGGAAAACAACACCCCGCGTGGCGCGCGCTTCCACGTATTTTTTCCCGAAGCGGTGTAGTAGCGCGGCTTCAGCCTGCGGGGTTTCGTCCTTGCAAGGACTACATTCCGCAGGCTAAAGCACGCGCCGCACTTCTGAACAATCCCCGCTAGAAGTGGAAGCCGAGTTCAGCCGTCAGCGTGCGCGGCGTGATGTAGTGTGTCCCGCTAAAGGTGGAAAGGAAATTGTAGATCGCTTCTTTGTTCGCCACATTGATCACGGTGAATCGCGCACTCCATTTGTACCGGTCGCCACGGAAGAGGTTGTCCTCACCCACGGAGAGATCAAATAGGTTGCGCGCCTGGATCCGCTGTGGATTGTGGTCGTCGTTTTCGGTGTTTGGAGCCGGTACCTTGATGTATATGGATCCGAATGCGCTTGCGGCGCACGGGGAGAGCGGGTTTTGCGTCGCGGTTGCCAGTGGGTTGGGAGCAATCAGTTGACCGTTGCAAGTGAATCCGCCCTGGTACACCTGATCCGCGGTTAGAAGCCCCCCGGTGATGGCGTTGCTTAGACCGATTTGGTTGCCCGCGAGGGTCGTAGCCGCGCACGTTGCCGTTGCCGCGAGGCAAGGTGTTGCGCCAGCCACCAGTCCGCTGTCATATCTCCAATTGAAGCCGAACCAGGGCCCGGTCTTCCACGGCTGGTATTGTGCGTGTGTCGTTTCATTGAACTTCTCATCGTGGTCGATGCGAAAGACGCCGACCGCCGGGCCAATGACGGGTACCCCGGCGACTTGCGGCAGAAAGAAACGGGCGGCGACGCTGGACATCACTACGGCTGCCGTAAAGCCATGCCAGGTCGGCACGTTGGCGCGAAGCGTAAATCCGGGTATCTTGGACCTGTCCCACATGATCGGATAGGTGATGGGAGTCGCGGCAACGATGCCGAAGTCGTAGGCGTTGTGGGTGTACTTCCAAATGTACTCGGCGTCAATGACAAGGTGCTTTCCGAATGCCTGTTGGAAGCCGGCGTGGAATTCGTTGCGGAAGCCGGGAGCAATCGGACCGGCGTTTCCTTGTGAGCAGGTAGTACTGACCAGCGGCACAAGTTCCGCAATCACGGGGTAATTTGCATTCGAGCCAGTGAAACTGCACCCCGTACTCGCAATGATCAGGTTCTCGTTAAACGGGCTCTCTAGGGTGCGCGCGTAGGAAATGCGCAGAACCGTGTTGGTCGGTTTTATGTTGTAGGCAATGCCGAGGCGAGGTTCCGCCTGGGTAGCGTGGCTGATCCCCCGGTAAATGTCTTCGCGAAGGCCGAGGTTGAAGGACCAACCCGCTTTGGTAATCGTGTCCTCGACGAACATCCCGATTTCCTTGATGTCCGTGTGGCCGTGAAAATGGTATTGCTGGCCTGTCGGGTCGGTTGTAGGGTTCGTCAAATCGTACTGCAAGGCGGCGCTGCACGTCGGGTCGCCCACAGCCGCGCATGCAGAGGTGGGCGAAGCCACGATGGACGCAATGTATCCCGGATCGACTACTCCAAAAAGGTCATCTTCGGTCAGGAATGTGTGTTCGACAGTGATGCCAGCCTTGAAATTGTGGATGCCTTTTACGTAGGAGATGCTTGCGCGAGCGCCCGCGTTCAAGAGCGTGCGGTCCTGAGAAATAGTCGCGCTCTGCAGGTCCGGACTAAAATCCGCAAAAGGATCCCCGCTCGGATAGTAATTGTAATGGTCCTGGCGTACGAAGCCTCCCAACGTCAAGACAGAAGCGGAACCAAACAGGTGCGTCCAGGTCGGCGCGATGTTGAACGTCTTGATTTGCGAGCGCTGGTCGGTCGGGCCCAAAGGTTTGCCGGTATTTGGGTTGATAATGAACGTGCCCGTCAGATCACAATTCGTTGTCGGTACGCCAACGGCGCAAGAATGATATTGCTGGTCGAACGAATTGGGGTTTTGAAACCACGACCGGGTGTATTGAAAGTTCAGGTGGATGGAATCCGCGCCGGACACTTGAAAGTCCAAGCGGTCAAACAAGTTTTCTTCATTGCCTTTGTCATGCATGACGACGAATTCCGGGGGATCGAGAAAGCGCCCGGTGTTCAACCCAGTCGCAGAAACGAAGTTTCCCCACTTTGTCCCGCCGTAAGCGAGGTTGAAACCTGTCGTGGCCGTGCCAAATGTGCCATAGGACGATGTCACGCTGCCGTGGGGCGTCGTAACGCCCTGGCCCGAGCGTGTGGTTACATCGATGACCAGGCTCGTTTTACCACCGTACTCGGCCGGCGGGGCGCCCTGAATGACCGTCATGGATTCAATGGCATCAACCGGAATCTGGTTGGAGAAAACTTTGCTCTGCTGATCGGTGATGGGTTGCCCGTCCACGGAAAAAGAATTCTCCGCGTGATCGCCCAGCCCATGAAAGAGTCCATTCGAATCCGCCGCGACTCCGGGTGCGGAGAGGGTAACCAGCGAACTCAAGGACGATGAAGCGCTTTCCAAGGGTAGCGTGTTAAACAGATCGCGGTCCACGTCGGTATGCGCCGTGGATTCGGTTTCAATCAAATCACCTCCCGCCGCTTCCACGGTCATCGTGCTGACCTGTCCAGCGAGGGTCAAATTTATCTTCACGCTCAGAGTGACCGAGGAACGAACCTCGACATCCTGTGCGTAGGGAGAAAACCCGGTCGCGTCCACGGACAAGTGGTATGGATTGTAGGGAACGTTTACAAAGCTGAAATTCCCCCCATTATCCGTCGTTGTGGACCGGCTGAGACCGCTGACCACGTTACGAAGGTCCACGGTTGCTTTCGGAACCACAGCACCGGCAGGGTCCATGACCGTGCCGGTGATAGAAGCCGAATTCCCAACACCTTGCGCGTGAATCAACGGGCTGGCATTCACGAAGAACACAAACACTGCTAGAACTATAAAATTTCGTATGAATCGCATTCCAATCCTCCTCGGATTGCGCCTGGGTGCTAAAGAAAGGCCAAAATGGAATGCTGCCGCCCGCAAAAGGGGCCGCGGCACGCGGAGTCTGAATGATTTCGTGCTTGGTTATTGCTTAGGCGGTGGGTGGTGCGCGGGGAGCTTTTTCAGAAAGAACGGGGAGCGTGACCGGACCGGCATCTTCCGGCAAAGACAGGGAAGCGACCGGCCGGAGCACGGAAACACTTTGGGTGGTCTTTGGTTGCGCGGGCGCCTGGTGGGTCAGATGGCAGTAGGGACACCGCGTATCGTCCGCTGCATTGTGGCAATCCCAGTCGGTTACAACAACCGTGGAAAATACAAGCAGTGCGAGTGTGGCGAAAGAAAGCGCCAATACGCGAATTGTCTTGCGCACATTCATGCTAGTGATCCGCGGCCCTCCGACA
Organism: Acidobacteriota bacterium; assembly: GCA_003165465.1. Taxonomy (GTDB): domain Bacteria; phylum Acidobacteriota; class Terriglobia; order Acidiferrales; family UBA7541; genus Palsa-360. The sequence continues at coordinate 7,228 of PLUM01000086.1, read as the reverse complement.
AAAATCCAGCTCAGAGAAACACCATTGTAAGCTCATGTAAATACAGTGTTCTTGCATTGCTACACCTGCAGAACGTCTCCCTCCTTTGCAACCATTTCGTACAGTACCGGGTTGACGAAAAATCCGAGGAACAGCCGCGAAATGAGTCCCGCGACGACCACGATGGCGAACGGCTTTTGCGTGTCCGAACCGATGCCCGTGGAAAGCGCGGCGGGCAGGAGGCCGAGGCAGGCGACGAGCGCGGTCATCATGATGGGGCGCAGCCGCAAGAGAGCGGCCTCGCGCGTCGCCGTGCGGATGTCGTGATTTTCCAGGCGCAGCTTGTTGATGTACGACACGAGAATCACGGCCGTTTCCACCGAGACGCCCATCAACGCGAGCAGCCCCAGTGCGGAGCTCACGCTAAACGGCGTGTGCGTGAGTTTCAGGGCGATGAGCGCGCCCACCGGCTCGGTCATTACGACGCCAATCATTACCGTGACTGGGAATTTCAGGTTACCGTATAGCGCGAAGAGGATCATGAAGATCAGCAGAATCGCGAGCGGCCCAATAATCATGAACTGTTGCCGAGCGGCGACATATTCGCTGTACTCGCCGCCCCAGTCGAGCGTGTAGCCTTGCGGCAGTGTTACCGACTGACGCACCGCTTTCTGCGCGTCGTTCACCGCGCGCGCCAGGTCGCGCCCCTCGATGCTGAACTGCACGCCGATGTACCTTGAATTATTTTCGCGGTAAATGAACGAGGCGCCGTTTCCCTGATGGATGTTAGCGAGCTCCGAAATCGGCACTTGTTGTCCGGTCGGCGTAGGCACGAGCAGATTGCCGATCTCTCGCGTACTGGAGCGATATTGGGGCTTCATGCGTACAACTAGGTCAAACAGCCGCTCTCCCTGAATGACCTGCGTCGCCGCCTGGCCGCCCACGCCCGCTTGGATCACGCCCTCGACATCGGCCACGTTGATGCCATAGCGGGCGATTTTTTCGCGATCCACGTCAATCTGCACGCTGGGCTGGCCCAGTTCGCGAACGACCGTCAACTCGGTGAAACCGGGAATTTGTGAAAGGATGCGCTTGATCTCGACCGCCTTGTTTTCGAGAACCTGCAAATCCTCTCCATAGATTTTCACGGCGAGCGCGCTCTTGAGGCCCGTGAGCGCCTCGTCCACGGCATCCTCGGCCGGCTGCGTGTAGTTGAAAATCACGCCGGGATACGCGGCGAGTTTCTTTTGCAGGTCTTCGGTCAGCTCCGCTTTATTCCGGATCGGGCCTTGTTGCCACACTTTGTCCTTGTACGGACTTAGCCCGACGTAGAATTCGCAATTAAAAAATCCCGTGGGATCGGTGCCATCGTCCGGGCGCCCCAATTCCGACCCGACTTCCGTCACCTGCGGATAGGACATGAGGATGTTGCGGATTTGCGGCGCGAACTTGGCCGATTCCTCGAAGGAAATTGTGTAGGGCATCGTGGCGCGGACCCACAGCGCGCCTTCGTCCAGGTGCGGCATGAATTCGCCGCCGATGAAGGGAATCAAAAGGAGCGTGGCCGCGAAAATAATCGTCGCGGCGATCATCGTTGTTTTCGGGTGATCCAGGCACCAGTCGAGTTCTCCGGCGTAAACTTTTTTCACCCATTCGTACGGCCGGTTCACGACTTCTTTCACGCCACTCTTAAACCAATAGGACGCGAGCACGGGGACAAGCGTGAGCGTGAAAATGAGCGAACCCAGGAGCGCGTAGGACATCGTCTCCGCCATCGGCAGAAACAATTTTCCGGAAGGGCCGGTGAGGGCGTAAATGGGCAGATATCCCGCGAGGATAACCGCAACGGAATAAAAAATCGGCCGGTCGACGTCGCGCGCCGCTGCCGCTATGACTTCGCTCAATTTGTAATCTTGCCCGTGGCGCTCGGCGAGTTCGCGGTAGATGTTTTCCATCATGACCACGGTGCCGTCGATGATGATTCCGAAGTCGATCGCACCGATCGAGAGCAGGTTGGCGGGCACGCCGCGCCCGTGCAACAGAATGAATGCGAAGAGCAGGCTGAGCGGAATCGTCAACGCGACAATAATCGCCGCTCGAAAGCTGACCAGGAAAAAGATCAGTACGATCAGAACGAGCGTCATGCCCACGAGCATGTTGTGCTCGACCGTGTCAATCGTGAGCCGCACCAAGTCGCTGCGGTCGTAGAACGGCCGCACCTTCACGTCGGATGGCAGGATGCCGTGATTCAGCTCCTCCGTTTTTTTCTCGACGCCCTTAAGCACGTTCTGCGTCTGCTCGCCGCGAAGCATGAGGATCACGCCCTCGACCGAGTCGTCGTTTTTCTGGAAGCCGAACTCTCCGAGGCGCGGTGCGCTTCCGATGGTTACCTCGCCGATATCGCGGACGCGAACCGGCACTCCGTTATTATTTCCGACGACGATATTTCCGATGTCCTCCGTCTTGGTCAACAGGCCCAGACCACGCACGTAGAAAAACTGCGAGCCCTGCGAATAAAACCCGCCTCCCGCGTTGGCATTGTTGGCCGCAAGCGCTGCGACGACTTGGGGCACGGGGATGTGGTAGCTGTAAATCTTCGCCGGATCGAGCAGCACCTGATATTGCATCACCGTGCCGCCGAGGCCGGAATCGTCTGCTACCCCCGGCACCGATTTGTAGGCCCGCTGGACGACCCAGTCCTCAATCGTCTTCAGTTGTTGCGGGGTGCGGTCCGGGCTTTCCAGCACGTAGCGATACACGAGGCCGGACGGGCTGAACAGAGGCGACAGGCCCGGCGTTACACCCGAAGGCAGTTGCACGTCGGCCAGGCGCTCGAACACCACCTGGCGCGCGAAGTAATCGTCGGTATTTTCCTGAAACGTCATCCTGACGTCCGAAAGGCCGTAAAGCGAAATCGACCGCATCACTTCCATGTGCGGGACACCGTTCATCTCGACTTCGATCGGCAGGCTCACCAATCGCTCGACTTCCTCGGCCGCGTGGCCAGGCCACTGCGTGATGAGCTCCACCATCGGAGGCGAAAGGTCCGGATATGCGTCCACGGGCATGCGCTGGAAGGACAACGCGCCCGCGATGACTATGAGCACGACCAGCATGAGAACCAAGAACCGCTGGCGTAGAGCGAATTGAACGAAATGATGAATCATTGTTGCGTTAGCCCCCAGCTCAGCGTTGCAGCGAATTCTGAAATTGCAGGAACAGGCTGCCATCTCCCACAATTTTGTCGCCCGTCTGCAATCCTGCAGTGATTTGTGTTTTCTCGCCCTGGCTTTCGCCGAGCGTTACCATCCGTCTCGCAAACTGGTTGCTGGCGGACTGTACGTACACATAGGGCATGTTTTCGGTGTCACGCAGCACGGCGGCGTCGGGAACTGACAGCGCGTTTGGTATTACGCCCGCGCGAACCTCCGCGGTCACATACATGTCTTTTTTTAGGCGTTCGCCCGGATTGGATGCCTCAATGCGCGCCTGGAGAGTCCGCGTGGTGGGATCAAGAGCCGGCGCGATGAATTGAATTTTGCCGCGCACCTCGCCGGGATACGCTTCATTGTTGATCGTCACTTCGTCGCCCACGTGCACGTACCTGACGTCATTCTGGTAGATATTGACGAGCACCCAGACACTGCTCATTTTTGAAAGTGTGAAACACTGCGTTCCCCCAGCCGCCAGCAGCTGCCCAGGTGAGCAAAGGCGCTCCACCACCTCGCCTGCAAGAGGAGCAAGCAGCGCCACTTCAGACGAGGGCGGTTTGTTTACCAGGTCATCCGGATTGGATATTCCCAGGATCCGGATGGCTTGCTCGCTGGATTGCAGATCGGCCTCCGCCTGTGCACGGGTCGATTCGGCTTGTTCGAGGTCGGCCTCCGCGATGGCCTTATGCGCATAAAGGTCCTGGTCACGCTTGTAAAACCTGTCTGCGAGCTGAAAGGATTGACGTGCTTTGATGAAAGCCGATCGCAGGATCGAATAGTCGGGGCTGGCGACGTAAAGCATTGGCTGGCCCTGCGTCACTTGCTGGCCCGGTGTGACCAGGATGCGGCTTACCGGACCTCCTACTTGCGAGATCACAGGTGTTGTCAGGAAGGCGTTATATGCGACCACGCCCGAGAGGCGCAGAGTCCGCACCACGGGCGCCTGAGCGACCGTGAATATCTGGATGTGTGACATCTGGTCGGCAGGCAGGGTGAATAGTTCCGCGTTGCTCGCCGCGCTTTCGGTGGTCGAGAACGACGTCATTTTGCTTGCCTGTTCGCCCGCACCACCGCATCCGGCAAGCGCAAACGCGAGCGCGACCGCCCCGCTGAAAATGGCGGAACGCCGCAGCCGTCTTCTGTTTAAGTCTTTACAGTTCATGGCAAACTCCTGGTTCCCACTGCCTGCCGCAATTGTTCGAGCGAGGTCATGTAACTTGCGAGCGATTGCCGGTAAGCAAGCTCGGTCGCGCGGTAGCTTCGCTCGGCATCGAGGAAATCAAGTAAACTGGCGGCTCCGCGCTGGTAGGCGTATTGGCTGATGTCGCGAGAATCCTGTGCTTGTTTTAGATAGCCCGACTGATAGAGCTGTACGACCTGGTCATTGGTGCGGACCAATTCGTAGGCATTGGCAACATCGGTGAGCACAATCGAAGCTTGTTCGCTCGAAAGGTCCTGCGACTGCGTAATGGCGTACCGCGTCCGTGCGATTTCGCCTTGATTGCGATCAAAAATCGGCAACTGAATGTTGAAGAAAAACGCTCCGGAATTTACCGCGCCTACGTGCGAGTAGTTGAAACTTGTATTGAGGTCGTGTTTTCCGTTCGCTTTTGCCAATTCGAGCTGGCTTTGAGCGGCCGTCACACCTGATTGCGCGGCACGCAGGTCTGGCCGCTGTCGTAGCGCCAACGCCTTGAGATCGTCTTCACGGGCGGTCACGGATTTGTATTCTAGTTGGCCGTCAACCGCATAGTTCTCCGACACGGATTCGTATCCGAGCAATTGCCGCAGGCTCGCGAGTGCCTGAACACGGGCTATTCGCGCGTTCGACACGTCCATTTGAAATTGCAGCATTTGCAGCTTGATTTTCAGCAGGTCGCCTTCACTCATAGCGCCCGCTTTGAACTTTTCCTCGCTTATGTCCAGACTCTGCTGGAAGCTCGACAGATTCGTGTCGGCCAGCTCTAGGTTCGACTGCGCCAGCAGGGCAGCGATGAACTGCGAAGCAACGTTGAACGCCAGAGTCCGCTCATTGTCCGTAACCTGTGCGGTCGTTACCGCCGTTTGATCCTTTGCAGCCTGCAGCCGGTGTTGGCGCTTTCTCCCACGTTCCAGCGTGTAACCGAGGCCCAGGTCAAATTGCGCGGAATTATTCAAGTAGTCGAGCGTGAAATCATTCGGTTGAAACAGCGGTAAGAACTGGGTGTCCCAGCTAATTGTCGGATTGGGCCTGAGGTTGGCCGTGATCTCCTGGGCCTGATTCTGCAAGATCAGCGTGCGTGCCGCCTGCAACGAGTGGTTATGCTTGAGCGCGAGATCGACGGCCTGGTCAAGCGTCACTCGCTCCGGAGGGGGCTGCGGCGCGCGTTGGGTCGAGGACTGCGCCGCCACGCACACGGAAACCAGAAGCGCGAAGGCTCCGAGTACAATGAAGGGCTGGCATCTTTGGGCCCTAAAATTCAAGTTCATAGATCCTCTTCTGCGGTGGAACATTCGAATTCCTCGAGAAACGATCCGGAAAATCCATGGACCGGAACGACTCGAAAGGCCGAATAGGGTGAAAATGAATTGTGGCCTTCTGGCCTTCACCCGGCACAGATGAAGAAAAAGTTCAGGGTGACGCGGACAAAAAGCGAGCTAGAAGGGGTGCTTAAGCGTCGGGCGGCGCACGGGAAGGGGAAAGCGCAAAATCGAGAGAAGAGGCGAGAGTTAAATCTTCAGATACCGGCACGGACGCGAGCGGAGAAAGAGCAGCAATGCACTGACTCGTTTCTGGTTGTCCAGCCGTCTGATGGCCCAGGTGACAGTAGGGGCAATGCGACTCACTGGCCGAATCGTGATGATGCCAGGCAGCGCTGGCCACTGTCACGAAGACGAGCAGCGAGACCAGCGCCAGCGATACTCCGAGTAGGCGAATGATCTTGTGTATGTTCATGCCGTCAGCCGGCGTCCGACCGAAAAAACCGCCCCGATTATACCTCGATGTGGACCGTCACGAAAGGGTTGTCCGCTTCGGGGCCCAAAACAGTAACGCCCAGGGGATAGCGACGCCAGCCGATCAGTCACCCAATATGCCCTCATGCCGCTACCCGCCTTCCTGTTGGCTGTCTAACACGTAAAACATGAGTTTTCGTCACAGCTAGGTGCACAAGATCTTCATATCAGATACAGTGACTTGGGGACCCAACAGTTTCGGCCTTTTCCGCAGGGCTGGAATTTGCCGTGTGAATCAATATATATACGGCTTGATCCGGCTTCGCCATTGACTCTAACCCATGGGCTTTTCCCAAAAAGTTTTCTTGCAGACCAGACAGCTGCAACGAATGCCACCATTCCAAGGTTCTGAAGAGGGCAGGTGAATCGGCTTCCCATAGTTTCCCCAACACTTCGGACAGAACGGAACCTTCTCGCCCTCTCTGTAGCAGTAGTTCGTCGGCCCGCGCATATTCAAATGTTCGCGCCGCTCCGGGCACGCCGCCTCGATCCAACCGCTTGCGCCGGTGGCGAGTCCATGCGATATCGATCTTGCTGGGAATCCAGGATCGTCTTAATTCGGCGTGCCTTCGCCACAGTGGACGGTAGGCTCATTCGGATGGGCCCCTGCGATGAATAAGCTGACCATTGAAGCCATGACTTCGGTCGCCAAGCAAAGGGGAGGGTCGTGCATTTCAACGTTCTATGCCAACTCCACAGCCCCTCTGCGATGGCAGTGCGCGGTCGGCCACCAATGGAGGGCGGCTCCCGCGAGTATTCGAAAGGGGAGCTGGTGCCCTGATTGTGCAGGTGTACGACGATTGACGCTCGAACAGATGCAAGGGATGGCTAAATCTCGTGGCGGAAGCTGTCTTTCTGAGAGCTATCAGAACAATTCGACAAAATTGCAGTGGCGCTGTCTTGCTGGTCATGACTGGAGGGCCACACCTCTGCAAATCAAGAAGGGCCACTGGTGTCCATTCTGCGCTCGTGTTGCTCAACTGACATTGCATGAATTGCAGCTAATGGCGGTCCAGAAAGCAGGTCAATGCCTGTCCGTCGAA
>PLUM01000118.1 GCA_003165465.1 Acidobacteriota bacterium | reverse complement strand
ATGAAATTTACGAGCACATTATTTACGACGGCGCAAAACACATCTCGATGGCATCGCTCGACGGCATGCGCAACCGCACGATTACCGTCAATGGGATGTCGAAAACTTATAGCGTTACCGGATGGCGGGTGGGCTGGGCGATTGCCCCGCCCGATGTGTCCATTCCGATCCGCAAGGTGCACGACTTTTTGACGGTCGGCGCGGCGGCCCCTTTGCAGCAGGCCGGCGCGATTGCCCTGGAATTGCCGCCCAGCTATTACGAGAAGCTCGCCGCAATGTATCTGGTGAAGCGCGACCGCATGCTGGCCATTCTGGAGGAAGCGGGTTTCCGCTGCTTCAAGCCTTCCGGCGCGTATTACATCATGACGGACATTTCCAAATTCGGTTTTCCCGACGATCTTTCGTTCGCGAAATATCTGGTCGAGAAGATTGGAGTTGCCGTGGTACCCGGATCGAGTTTCTACGACGATCCGGCGATGGGCGCGCGCCAGGTTCGCTTCACGTTCTGCAAGAAAGAATCGACGCTGGCCACCTGCGCGGAAAAGCTGTCTAAGCTGCGCGGCCTATAGCGCGTATTTTGCGGTCTTACGTGGCACAGGCTTCAGCCTGTGTGGGTTTGATTTGTGGAAGGCTAAGGTCAAAAGAACACAGGCTGAAGCCTGTGCTACTGGAGAGCGACCGTTTTGTAGTTCTCCGCGCGAGGCCTGTGGTAGAATTCGCCGCGGAATCCGAGGAGAAACCCAATGTCCATGGAATTCGATCTCATTCCCCAAGGCACGCTGCTTCAGGAAAACGCGCATGGCGCGGCCGTCGATATCCGTGCGAGCGCGACGCGCACGTTCTTCTGCGTCATGATGATTGGAGATCAAATCGAGCAGGAATCGATCGACATGTCCATCTGGGGCTCGGCGGACGGGGAAAATTGGGGCACGCATCCCATCCTGAAGTTGCCGCAACAGTTTTATCGCGGCGAAACGCGGGCTGTTCTGGACCTGACCATGGTTCCGGAAGTCAATTTCATCCGCGCCGGTTGGGATCTCAATCGGTGGGGGCGCGTTGCGCCTTTGCCCATGTTCGTTCTCGGGTTGCACCTCGCCGAAATTTCCGCCATGCCGCCGCGCGTTGCGCGGAGCCACGCCAGCGCGGCTGTATAAATACATTGGAATTTGTGGTGTATCATCGCAAAAGTCCCCGCCTCTGAAAAGGCGGGCTACAGTGACGGCTCTTTTTCCTCTAGGTTCCCCGGCAGGCTTATCGAAATAGAAAAGGCAGGAAGCGATTAGTTGGGTGCTTCTTGGTAGTCGCTTCCTGCCCACGAGTGGTTTTGTATATTTAGATGTGCGGCACTCCTCGCAGGTTACATCGTTTATAAAAAACCTTAAGGCTTAAGGAATGATCCGAGAAAGATCCAATCCCACAAGGGAGGGCCATTTACCGGTTTGCGGGGCTGGGCGGCAGCAGGGAAGGAATTGGCGATGGGGCAGGCTTGGCGGACGCAGTCTATTCTTTTCCGGTCGCGGGATGCGCGTGCTCCGCATTCGTTTCGGGTTTGGCTGCCTCCTTGTCGCTGGATTCATCGTCCGAATCGTCGAGCAAGGACTGGACACGCGCCCGCGTTTTGCGCGCCTGATCGGCTGCGGGACTGTTCGGAGCCAGGAGGAGGTATTGATCGAGATCCTTCACGAGCGATGAGTAGTCTCGCCGCTGAATATGGATGTTGGCGAGCAATAGGTAGACAGGAGGATTGTCCGGCATCAGGTTTCGGGCTTGCTGGGCGTACGTTTCGGCCTCATCGATTTGCTTCAGGGCGGTCAGCGCGCGCGCGAGTTCAAACGGGCCGCGCCAGGAGGTGGCGTCGTCCGCAATTCCCCGGCGGGCGGATGCCGCGGCCTCGTCATAGCGTTTCGTGTCGGTCAGGAGTCCGGCCAGTGTGAACGAAGCGTCCGCATATTTTCCCGAGCTGAGATCGATGGATTTTCGCAGGGCCGCTTCGGCCGGCTCCATCTGTTCCAAGCGGAAGTATGCGCCGCCTTCCTCGGAGTAGGCCTCGTAATAGGCGGGGAAATCCTTGATCGCGAGTTGAAATTGAGCGATGGCCGCGCGGGAATCCGATTGCAAATAAAGCAGAGACATGCCCTTTTCAAATTCGTCGCGGGCTTTGTGCGGGACGCTGAGCTGATGGGTTGAGATCGCCAATTGCAATCCCGGATTCACGGGATTCGCGGCTTTCCTGGCCCTGACAAGAAAGATGGAAAACCCCACGCGGCTGGCGCCGGAAATCGAAATCGTTTCCCGCACCGGTTCGTAATCCTGCACATTGATCTCAAGGATGTACTCGCCGTTTGAAAGCCCATCGAACTGGAATTCACCATTGCCGCGCGTATTGGTCGTGCTCATGGGGATTCCAGTCGATTGTTTCAATGTGACGAGAATATTTTCCATGGCCTGCTGGCCGCTCTCGTCGCGGATAAAGCCGCCGAGGCTGAAGACTACCTGCCGCGATTGGGCCTTTGCAGGCGGCACGGCCAGAGCCATCAGGAAAAGAAAAGCAGATAAACGGCGAAGCAGCATGGCCCTCCGGTGGCGGGGTAAGGTGAATCGATTCTAGCACTCCCTGGAGCGTCAAGCGCAAGGATGGCGGGCTTGAGAAGGGGGGCTCCGCCAGCTCCCGTTCCGTTTTCCGCGGGACAAACTCCTGGAATTCCTGGGAGTTTGTCCCGCGAAGGGAAAAAACCATGGCGGAGCCACGTGATCTTGGTAGCGCAAAGCATGGCCTCCAGAATAGGAGTCTGGAAGAGGTTGTTCTCGCCCGGACGTGAATCTAATCGGAAGACCACGAGCGATGAATGAAGCCGTCGCAGCGCAGCTTTCGCGGCGTGCCACGCTCTTAGTGTCCCCCGAACGTGTAACCCACCGAGAGGGTAAATTCCGGCACGAAGTTACTGCCGTACTCCTGGTTCAGGTTATGTACCCAGTGGATATCAAACTGGGGTTTGATGAACAAGTCCGATTTAACATATATCTTCACGCCTACGGCGCCATGCAATTGGAAGTGATTGGAAGTGGCTACTATCTGGCTATAATTTGAGCAGACCGAAGGGATGAGGCAACTTTGCTGGTTGAAGTAATAAGATAATTTGGCGCCGCCAATTCCCCCTTCCAGGACGGGAACGAAGCGATTGCTGCCCACGATCGGCTGATAAATAGCGTTAAAGTCGTAGAACGCAGGGCGAACATTAAGCCCCGCAGCCGGCAAGTAGGATGCCTGAGCAAAACGGAAAGAGTATTCGCCATTAATCCCGAAGTGCGGATTGATCATGTAATCGGCGCCCAATACTCCGAACGCCCCGCCCATCGTTGGCGCGGGTTCGCAAATGCCCGTGATTGCATCGGAGAGAAATTGCGACGGACAGCCTGGAGTTGTGCCCGCGCCGTCGATTGCGCTGCCTACGCCGAAATAGGGGCTAAAGCCCTGCGCGCTTGCCTGATTCACGCCGGCCAGCAAGAGAAGAACTAGAAACGGAACTATACGAATCGTTTGTTTTAACAAAGACGATCTCCTTTTCTGAAATATTGTCGCGCGTCCCGACATGTACGCACTCAAAAAACTTCGAACGGTACACTATGTGTGAATCGTTTGGATCATGCCGCCAACTGGCACTGAGTGGGAACCGATAAGCCGGACTTTAGTTTGTCTCATTCCGAGTGTATCTCTCCACGTACTCGCACTCAACCTAATTTAAATCATAGATGGTGGCGAACGATCAAAGGTTGTGCGGAGGCTAAAGCCAAATAACGCGATGATACCTGTATGAGTGTCCTACAAAACGGACGGTGTCCGCTGTGGAAACTGTTTGTTCCCCACGGCGGCAGTGGACGTGCGCGCTTTTCTCGTTCAAAATGAATGGCTGCGAAATGCGCAGACCCAGATTCCGTCGACCCAGGAGAACTTAACCATGCCGCCGTCCCCCATGCCTCAACAGCCCAAATTGCCGATTCAGGGCGTAAAAAATCTTGTCGCCGTCGCCAGCGGAAAAGGCGGCGTGGGGAAAACCACTGTGGCCGTGAATCTGGCGCTGGCGCTGAAGCATATGGGCGCGTCGGTCGGATTGCTGGACGCCGATGTGTACGGCCCCAACGTGCCGATCATGCTGGGGACGACCGAGCAGCCGCAGGCGCTCAGCGAGCGGGAGATTCTGCCGGTCGAGGCGCACGGGCTGAAGATGATCTCGATGGGCTTGCTCAATCCGGGCGACAAGCCGATGATTTGGCGCGGGCCAATGCTGCACAGCGTGATGCAGCAATTCCTGCGCAGCGTCATGTGGGGCGAGCTGGACTACCTGATCCTCGATCTTCCTCCGGGCACGGGCGACGTGCAGCTTTCGCTGATCCAGCTGGTGCCCGTGACGGGCGCCGTGCTGGTCACGACGCCTTCGACCGTGGCGCTGGCCGATGTGCGCAAGGCCATGGAAATGTTTCGCCAGGTGAATGTGGACATCCTCGGCGTGGTCGAGAACATGAGTTTCTTCAGTTGCCCGCATTGCCAGGAGCGCATCGATGTGTTTGGACACGGCGAAGGGCGGCGCATCGCGGAAACCTACGGCGTGCCGCTGCTTGGCGAAATTGAAATCGATCCGCAAATCCGCATCGGCGGCGATACCGGCAAGCCGGTGGCGCTGCTCGGGCCGGATGCGCCCGGAGCCAAGAGCATCTACGCGATGGCGCGCGCCGTCGCCGCACGGCTCGCGGAAAAGCCGGAGGCCGCGCGCGCGCCGGTCGTCGAAATCGATTGAGGTTTAGGTAGCACAGGCTTCAGCCTGTGTGGTTTTGATTTGTGTCAATCTAAAGTCAAAAGAACACAGGCTGAAGCCTGTGCTACCGGGGTCGCTTTTCTTGTCAGCCAGGAACGCGTGTGTTAGCTTCACTTGTTTCAATTTCATCGAGGTGCGCGCATGATTCGCAGCCATCATGGCCGGACGCCGCAGATCGCGGCTTCGGCTTACATCGATCCTCAGTCGGTCATCATCGGGGACGTCAGCATCGGAGAACTTTCGAGCGTGTGGCCGTGCGTTGTGATTCGCGGCGATGTGAACTGGATACGCATCGGCGCGCGCACGAACATTCAGGATGGCTCGATCCTGCATGTGTACAAGGATCTGCATCCGTTAATCCTGGGCGATGCGGTGACGGTCGGGCACGGCGCGATCCTGCACGGCTGCACGATTGAATCGCGCGTCCTGATTGGCATGGGCGCGATCCTGTTGAACGGGGCGCGCATCGGCGAAGGCTCGATCGTGGCTGCCGGCACGCTTGTGCCCGAGGGCGTGGTGGTCTCGCCCGGCAGCTTGTTTATGGGGCATCCCGGGAAATTTCGGCGCGCGCTTACGGCTGAAGATCAGGCCAGTATCGACGCCTACGCCGCGCGCTACATCGAGTATTCGGAGACGTACAAGGCGGAGGCTGGGCAGGCCTGACAATCATTGAAAAGCGCAACACAGAGGGCACAGAGACCGGAGCACAGAGGGCCACGGAGAAGAAGGATGAGAGTTCTGGCATCACCAGTCACTAGTCACCCGTCACCAGTCACAGGATCGTCCATTGTCCGATAAAGTTAAATTTCAGGCCATCAAAGGCGTGCGCGATATTCTTCCGCCGGAGTCCGCGCTGTGGAACCGCGTCGAGCAGGTTGCGCGCGAGGTGTTTGGCACGTTTGGCTTCGCCGAAATTCGCTTGCCCATTTTTGAGCCGACGGAGTTATTTGCTCGTTCCGTTGGCGGCGATACGGACATTGTTTCAAAGGAAATGTATTCATTCGAGGATCGCGACGAATCTTCCATTTCGTTGCGTCCTGAAGCGACGGCGTCAGTGGTGCGTGCTTACATCGAGCACGGAATGCAAGTGCTCCCGGGCAATGTAAAACTCTACTACATGGGGCCGATGTTTCGCAGGGAACGGCCGCAGAAGGGGCGCTACCGGCAGTTTTATCAGATTGGCGCGGAGGTGCTGGGGGCTTCGGACGCGCCGGGGATTGATGCGGAAGTGATTGAGATGCTGATGAGGCTCTTCGAGCGCCTCAAGCTCAAGGGCGCGATTCTGAATATCAATTCGATTGGCTGCAAACAGTGCCGCCCTGCGTATGTGGAAATATTGCGCGGCGAATTGCAAAAGGTGCGCGAACAGTTGGGCGAGGATAGCAAGCGGCGCATCGAGACGAATCCGCTGCGCGTGCTGGACTCGAAGCTGGAACACGAGCAGGGCATCATCGAGAAACTGCCGCGCATCGCCGAGCATCTGTGCGCCGAGTGCCGCACGCACTACGACGAAGTGAAGCGCCAGCTTGGAATGCGCGGCATCGTCTACCAGGAAAACTGGCGGCTGGTGCGCGGCCTGGACTACTACATGCGCACGACGTTTGAAATCACCGCGCCGGGACTCGGCTCGCAGAATGCCGTATGCGGCGGCGGGCGTTATGATGGGCTTGTGGAGTTGCTTGGCGGTCCGGCCACGACAAAAGGAATCGGATTCGCCATCGGCACCGATCGGCTGGTGCTCTCGCTGCAGGAAGCGGGCGAGGGCGCGGCAACAGGAGTCCCTGCCGGTAAGGGTGGAGGACCTGACGTGTATCTCGCGTGGTTTGGAGCGGCGGCGCAGGCGGCGGCGATTGGACTTGGGCGGAGGCTGCGCGACGCGGGTTTCGTGGTCGAGCTGCCGGCGGTGGACCTGAAGTTCGGAAAATCACTGGGGCTTGCGGACCGGCTGAAGTCGCGCCACGCCGTCATCGTGGGTGATGACGAACTCGCCGCGGGCGTCGTCACCGTGAAGCGCCTCGCCGACGGCACGCAGCAGAAGCTGGCCGAGCCGGAATTGTTTTCGTATTTGCGCGCCGCGCAAGCCGCAAGCGAATGAACGATTGCTGTAGCCCGCCTCTTCAGAGGCGGTGATTTTTCGCGGTACGAGCGACGATGCGCGGGGCGCGCAGAAACCCCCCGCCTCTGAAGAGGCGGGCTACAATGGTGGCGCGGTTTTTCGTCTTGGCTGTATCCAAGTAATTTTTTCTTTCCGAGTCCCGGTAGGGACCGGGATAAACTCCGCGAGGAATCTCTCGGTGGGTTTGATTCGCGCGGAAAAGCAGCGGAGAGATTCCTCGCTTCGCTCGGCAACGGAAAAGCCGGTTTGAATGTATTCAGTTCATTGAACTAGAGCGGAAGGGACAGAAAAACTCGTGCTCGATTCACTCGGAACACTGCAACGCTCGCATTATTGCGGCAATCTGCGCGCCTCGGACGACGGCAAGGAAGTTGTGTTGATGGGTTGGGTCCACAAGCGGCGCGACCTCGGCAATCTGATTTTCATCGACCTGCGTGACCGCTCGGGGCTCGCGCAAATTGTTTTCAACAAGGAGCAGCAGGCCTCGGCGCATGCGCGCGCCGAGGAATTGCGCTCGGAATTCGTTGTGGCCATCACCGGGCGCGTGGTGAAGCGGCAGAAGGCGAACCCCGACCTGGCGTCGGGCGAAGTCGAAATCATCGCAGGAAAACTGCTGATACTGAACACGGCGAAGACGCCGCCGTTCGTGGTCGAGGACGAATTGAACGCGAACGAGGAAACGCGTCTGCGTTATCGCTATCTCGACTTGCGGCGCACCAAGCCGCACCAGAATCTCGCGCTGCGCCATCGCGTGATCCTCGAAATCCGCAAGGCCATGGACGAATTGGGCTTCTACGAAATCGAAACGCCGATGCTCACGCGCTCGACGCCCGAAGGCGCGCGCGATTATCTGGTGCCGAGCCGCGTGCATCCCGGACAATTTTACGCGCTGCCGCAATCGCCCCAGATTTTCAAGCAGATCTTGATGATTGGCGGGATGGACCGCTACTTCCAGATCGTCAAGTGCTTCCGCGACGAAGATTTGCGCGCCGACCGCCAGCCCGAGTTCACGCAACTCGATCTGGAAATATCGTTTCCCACGCAGGACACGGTTTTCGGCGTGATTGAAAACGTCATGGTGCGCGCCTGCGCCGTGGCCGGCATCGCGGTGAAAGGTCCGTTTCGCCGCATGGAATACAAAGAGGCCATCAGCCGCTACGGCTCGGACAAGCCCGACCTGCGCTTCGGGATGGAATTGCGCGACGTGAGCGAACATTTTGCGCCCGCGCGCCAAACGATGCACATCGAGGGCAGCGTGCAGGCTTTCGCTGCGCCCGGCGCGGCCGCGTTCTCGCGCAAGCAGCTTGACGAAATCGCCGAGAAGGCGAAATCGCTCGGTGCGCGCGGCGTGTACACGATCAAAGTCACGGCCGAGGGCGTGACATCGCCGCTCGAAAAAAATCTTGGCGCGGAAGCGCTGAAGAAGATCGCCGCAAGCGTCGAGGCCAAGCCCGGCGACCTGGTTGTCGCCGTCACCGCGAAGGAACAAATCCCCGGCACGGACGCCGCCGCGCTGATTGCCGGTCAATTGCGTTTGCAGCTCGCCGATCAACTGAAAATCATTCCGGCGGACCGCTGGGAATTTTTGTGGATCACGGGCTTTGCGCTCTTTGAATGGAACACGACGGAAAAGGCGGTGGTCAGCGCGCAGCATCCCTTCACCGGAATCGTCGAGGAAGATATTCCCAAACTCGAAGACCCCTCGGACGAAGTGCGCCTGTCGATGCGCTCGAAGGGCTACGATCTCGTGCTGAACGGCGTCGAGCTGGGCTCGGGCAGCATACGAATTCACCAGCAGGAGTTGCAGGACCGCGTGTTCAAGATGCTGGGCCTCAGCGAGGAGCAGCGAAGGAGTCGCTTCGGCTTCTTCCTCGATGCGCTGACGTATGGAACGCCGCCGCATGGCGGCATCGCTTTGGGCCTTGACCGCCTCACGGCTTTGCTTGCGGGTGAGAAGTCAATCCGCGAGGTGATCGCTTTCCCGAAGACGGCGAAGGCGCAGGATTTGATGGCGGAAGCGCCGTCAAACGTCGATGATTCTCAGCTCGACGAGTTACATCTGCAAACAATTCCAAACTTATTGACAAAGAATTGTGAGTGCGGCGGTAAATGGCGCGTAAAATATGAACGATTCACAGTGGGTGGTGGTTCAGCTCGAAACATAGGGTGCCCCTTGGGACCTGGCTCGTTTCCGCTGGTTACTGTTGATATCAATGGTCTTTATTTCGTCGAGCATCGGCACCCACAAACGAAAATTTGGCAGCCCGTCGAATGGAGTAAATTCGAAGAAAGATGAGTTGTAGGCACCCAATTCCGTAATCCATGACTCGCATCCGCATACTTCCGGAGAACGTCGCGAACAAGATCGCCGCGGGCGAGGTGGTCGAGAGGCCTGCGTCCGTCGTCAAGGAACTGCTCGAAAACGCGCTGGATGCGGGCGCGACATCGATTCGCATTGAAGTCGAATCGGGCGGCAAGCGGATGATCCGCGTGATCGACGACGGCACGGGGATGATGCACGACGACGCGCTGCTGGCGTTCGAGCGGCACGCCACGTCCAAGCTGCGCACGGCCGACGATCTGCTCTCGATCGCGACGCTCGGATTTCGCGGCGAGGCGCTGCCTTCGATCGCGGCCGTTTCGCGCCTGCTGCTGCAAACGCGCGCGGCCGAGGACGCGGAGGGCACGCGGGTCGAATTCGCCGGCGGCAAGCTCGTGGGCGTCAAGCCGGAAGGGCTTCCCGCGGGGACGACGATCAGCGTGGCCGATCTTTTTTATTGCGTGCCCGCGCGGCGCAACTTCCTGAAATCGGAATCGACCGAACTGGGCCACATCGCCTCGCTCGTCACGCATTACGCGCTCGCGCATCCTGGGAAACAATTTGTCCTAAAAACGCCGACGCAGGAAATTATTCAAGCGGCGACCGTCGAGACGATGGCCGAGCGCGTCTACCAGCTTTTCGGGAGGCAGGCGCTCGACGAACTGTTCGAGCTTCCGCCGGCGTCCTCGCCCATGCGCGCGGCGATCACCGAGGCGGACATCGCGAGCGAGGAGCGCGGCGCCGAACTTGTCGTGCGCGGATTCGCTTCGCGGCCCGAGGTGCAGCGCGGCAATCGCAACGGCATTTATGTTTTTGTGAACAAGCGCCTGGTGCGCGACCGCCTGATCCTGCACGCGATTCATGAGGCGTACCGCAACGTGCTGCCGCCATCCGTGTTTCCCGCCGTGCTGCTGTTTCTCGACATGCCCGCCGAGGAAGTGGACGTGAACGTTCACCCGGCGAAAATCGAGGTGCGGTTCCGGCATCCCCAGTTCGTGCACGACTTCACGCGGGATTCGATCCGGCAGGCGCTTTCGCGCGCGCGGCCGATCCCGAGTTTTTCCGGCGTTGTGTCCGGAGCGGCAAGCGCGGGAGAGCCTGAGGCCGGAGCCGTTGCCGCCGCCGCTGCCGCAAACCAATCGAGCACGGGTTTGCCGCGCGCCTTCATTCCTCCGCTGGGCGGCGCTCCGATGAGCAGGACTTCAATCGACGGAACGGAGATGAACGCGTCAGGCGCGACTGGCGCGACTGGAGCAACGGGCGCGGCTCTTGGCGGCGATTTCGAGTTGACCGGCGCGCCGATGCGGCCCGAGGCGCAGCGATTCCGCTTTGAAAGCGGCCTCGGAACGCTGTCCGACGAATCGTTTTCCGGAAACGTACGCAGTGCGGGAGAGTTCGAGCCGCTGGCGAGCGCGGGCAGTTTGAGCGAGTTGAAGCCGCTGGGGCAGGTGAATTCAAGTTTCATCGTGGCTGTGAACGGCGAAGGGCTGTGGATCATCGACCAGCACG
>PLUM01000027.1 GCA_003165465.1 Acidobacteriota bacterium | reverse complement strand
GTCGAGGGTGTAGAGCTGCTTGCCGGTGAGCGTCTCGGGCACGTCGTCGGCCACGATGCGCTGGGCCAAGCCTTCGACGATGGCGGTCTTGCCCACGCCTGGTTCGCCGATCAAGACAGGATTGTTCTTCGTGCGGCGGCAGAGAATCTGAATGACGCGTTCGAGTTCGCGGTCGCGTCCGACGAGCGGATCGAGCTGGCCCTCAAGCGCGGCTTGCGTGAGGTCGCGGCTGAACTCGGCGAGCAGCGAGGTTTCCTTCGGGCGCACGGCGGGAGTTTTTTCTCCGGCGCTGCGAGCCAGTTCCTCGCGCAGCGCGGTGAGACGCAGCCCGCGCTCCTGAAGAATTTCCGCGCCAAAGCACTTTTCTTCGCGCAGAATTCCCAGCAACAGGTGTTCGGTGCCAACGTGCCGGTGCCCGAGGCGCTCGGCCTCTTCCGTGGCGAAATTCAGAATGCGTTTGGATTCCTGGCTGAGCGGCACTTCGACCGACGTGGAGATGCGCTCGCGAATCGTGATGCGCTGCTCGATCTCCTTGCGGATGGACTCGATCGAGCCGTGGGAACGCAGAAATCGATTGGCCAGAGCCTTGTCCTCGCGCATCAGGCCAAGCAATAGGTGCTCGGTCTCGATGTACGGAGAACCGTACTGGCTGGCTTCGTAGCGCGCAAAAAAGATGACGCGCCGGGCCTTCTCTGTATACCGTTCAAACACGGGTCAACTCGTTTCTCCCCCAGTGCAAAAACAGGGCTTTGGTCTACGTCCCAACCTGCCGAAGCTTTCCGTGCTCCAACTGCAGCACTCGATCCGCACGTCCCGCCAGAACCGTGTTGTGCGTTGCCAGGATCGAGGTCAACCGATGCTCGCGATGTAACCGCTGCATCAACTCAAAGACGGCCATTGCGTTTCGCTCGTCCAAGTCGCCGGTGGGTTCGTCGGCCAGCAACAACGCCGGCTGCCGCACAAGCGCGCGTGCGATTGCCACGCGCTGCTGTTCCCCTCCGGACAACTCACCCGCACGCTGTCTTGCCCGGGATTCCAAACCGACTTCCCCGAGCCAGCGTTCGGCTGTTTCGAGCGCCTCACCATACCCTGCGCCACGCATCAGCAGCGGCATGGCCACATTTTCGGCCGCCGTAAAATCGGCCAGCAGATGATGCCTCTGCCAAACAAAACCTATCGAACGGTTGCGATAATCCGCAAGTTCGCTTTCCCGAAACGAATCTATCGCTTTACGGTCGAAGTATACTGTACCGCTTGTTGGCGTGTCTAGCGCGGCCAGCAAATGCAGGAAAGTACTTTTGCCGGTCCCCGATGGCCCCGTCACGGCAATCAGCTCGCCCGCTTTCACGCTCACGTTAATGCCGGAGAGCACGTTAATTTCGGCCGCGCCCGCGCCATAACTCTTGCGCAAATCCCGCGTCTCAATCAATGCGTGCGCCGCGCCGCTCGCTGGAGTGCTCGCCGAAGTTGTCATCTCTGCCGACATATTCGCTCGGAATTTTAGACGGAAGCCAACGCCATCCGCCTCCGCAATGCGCCACAATTTCGTCCCTGATCCCTATACAAACTTAGATGCCATTTTTCGTCGTGCCGCACGCAAGGGCAAGCAATTTCCCATTTCTGCCCTGCAAGTACCCATGAAAATAACGCTTCACTTCGAACCTTGCCGCCAATTCCACAAGTTATTGATATAGCGGCAATTGTAGCATAATCAGAATACTTGCAATGGCCTCTGAGCGCAGTTTTTGCGTGTCAAAGCCTCATCCCATGGATAAGTGCAACCAGCGCGCCATAACGGCATAAAACCATGCCCAATATTGCACCGCTATGCAATGCCACACGGTTGATTCGATCTAGAACGAAAACCTGCGCCTGATCGTTGTCGAGGCGGATGCAGCCATATGGCGCGGAGTTCGTCGGATCGAATGGAAATGCGATATCATCTTTTTCTAACGTACGGTGCGTTTCAAGAATCCAAACCGGCGACCAAGAACCTTTCGGCGAATGTGCGGCTCCAAGTGCTGCGCCCTGGCGTTTATGGTCTTTGCCGGGACGATGGCCGCTCGGCCGGCGGCCAGTCAATCCACGCAACCTGCCGCACCCACTGCCTCAGAGCCAGATGAGCAACGGGACGAGCCCGAGGCGAATCCCGCGCGTCCCACGGTGAGCAATCCCGCCACGCTCACACCCGTCGGCTACCTGCAATTTGAGTCCGGTGCCCTGGGCGCTACCGGATCGCCGGAATTTTCCACCCGCTACGAATTCAATGAAGTCATAAAACTCGCTGTCACGCGACGCGTGGAATTGATCGAGGCTTCCGAACCCGCCGTTCACTCCACGTTGAACGGAATTTCAACCAATGGCTCCGCGGAGGTGTTCCTCGGCGTGCAAGCCGTGTTCATGCCCGGCGAAGGCGCGCGGCCCACACTGGCGGCCAGTTATTCCCGCCGCGTCTACGACGGTGGCGCGCCCGAACTCGACTTCGGCAGCCCGCGAAACTCCTCGGTATTCTACGCGAGCGCGGATGTGAAGGGCTTTCACTACGATGCCAACGCCATCTTCAACGAAGTCCTCGAAGGCCCGGTGCGCAGGCTCCAGTTCGGCCAGACCCTCTCGATTTCCCATCCGCTGGGAAAAGGCTTCGCCCTTTCCGGCGAGATCTGGCGCTTCACGCAACCTTTTCTGCGTGGCAATGCCGTTGGAAATCTCTGGGCCGCCAGCTACACGGCGCGGAAAAATCTGGTCTTCGACGCCGGTTTCGAAAAAGGTTTAACGGGCACGTCCACACACTGGGAAGCTTTCGCCGGGCTCACCTATTTGCTTCCCCACCGGCTCTGGCGGAAATAATCCGGCTGGCGAACGTGCGACGCGGCATCGCAAAGCTCTGGGAACCGACGAATCTTGGGGGCCTTCTTCCGCGCATGCCAAAGGTCGTACTGCACCTGCATTTTTAACCAAAACTCCGGCGAAGTTCCCAGCGCTGCCGGAAGCCGCAACGACATTCCCGCCGTGATCCCGGCATGTCCATTGAGGATGCGGGACAGCGTCGCCCTCGTCACACGCAGTCGAGCCGCCGCCTCCTTGACAGTCATTCGACTCAGGTAATCCTTCAAAACCTCTCCGGGATGTGCCGGGTTAAAAATCATGAGCTCCTTCCATCAATTCGCGGGCCACGCATGGCAAGTCTGGCAAACGGTCGGAGCATTGTGCAGTTTGTGGCAATTAATGCAGGTACCCATCGACGTCACGCTGGTTGCCAGGGACATGGCCGCCATGTCGGCGACCGCGCCGTGGCACGTTTCGCACTTCACGCCGGCATCCAGATGTTTTCGGTGCGTCCAGTTCACTCCGGCGGTGACCGTGTAGACGCGCACCCACGGGATGGGCTGCCCGGACTTGGCGAAGGAAGCGAGTTTCTGGATCGAGGGTTTCTTCGTGGCGACCGTGCTGTGGCAGGACATGCACGTGCTCGTCTCGGGGAATGTCATCAAGTTGCCCGGCTCGGGATTCGTGTGGCAGCGATTGCACTCGAGGCCGATGGCCAGGTGCGTCTGGTGGCTATACGGAATCGGTTGCGCGGGAGGCGTGTGCTCGGCGACGTTATCGGGCACATCTTTTCCCGCTTCCGAGGTTCCCTTTGTTTGCGTCGCCTTTACGCCGCGCGCCGGGAAGAACAACGCCGCGCCCAACATAGCCGACAAAAGCCCTGCAACTAAAACAATCCGTTCACTTCGCACAAGCACTCCCCTTTTATATTCGTGAGAGATGGCGGTGACTTTTTCCATGACGACGCTACCCTAATAATTTGAAATTTTACGCGATGCATCCGCTCTTATGTATCCGATCTTCAGGAGGTCGGGGCTTTAGCCCCGACGTTCAAGTTCGCGGGTTCAGGGGCTTTAGCCACTGAAGCTTCAGTGCCTAAAGGCCCTCCACACGAGAATCGGATTGTCCGACCTGAAGGTCGGACCTCCTACAAAGCAAATTCCAGCCTGATGCCACGAAACTTCTCGAAATAAACCGCTACGTTCTACGACGTCTTGCCCGATTTCTTCGCCACCACATCCTCGAGACTCGTGCCGAAATCCTTGAGGATCACGGACGCGGCATTTCGCCCCGGCATGCCGGAAACCGAGCCGCCGGGAGCGGTGCATGCGCCCGTCTGATATAGCCCGGCGATGGGCATGCGGTAATTGGCCCAGCCCGGCACCGGGCGCATATTCCCCGCCTGCGCGGGACCGCTGGCGCCGGCGTGCGCGCTGCCGCGCCACATCGATGGGTTCATGCGTTCGATATCCAGCGGACTTTCGATGAATTTGCCGAGAAATTTATCCGGCGTCAGATTGGGTGCAAATCGCCGCAAGTGATTGAGCAGCGATTCCGCGACCTGATCCTTGATGTTGTCCCAATGTTTCGGGCCTTCCTTCAATCCATACGGCAGATTGCTTTCGATTTTCATTGTGTGAAAACCGGCCGGCGCGCGCGTGGGATCGGCAACGCTCGGGCACACCACCTGAAGTCCCGGAGGATCGTCCAGGTTGACCTCTCCGCGAGCCTCGCGGTAATTCATCATCAGGTAGTAATCGAGGCTGGGAGGGATAGCCGATTCGCACGTGGAAATCGTGCCGCCGTACGCGAGAGGATATTTCGGCGCTTCGGTTGTCGCGTAATGCAGGCTGATCATGGCGTGCTCGGGCTGGAACATTTCCATGCCTTCGAGAAAATCCTCGCCCCACAATTCGCGCGGGGCCATGTCCACCAAGCGCTTCAGATGGATTGTCGAGACGACGCCTTTTTCGGCGCGGTGCGTGCTGCCATCCGCGCAGCTCACGCCCACGCACTTGTTATTCTCGACGATCAGCTGCGTGACGGGCTTGCTCGTGAGGACCACGCCGTTGTGATCCTCGATAAAGCGGCCGAGCGCGACGCTCAGCGTGCCCGAGCCACCCTTCGGTATCACGCGTCCGTAGAGAAGCTGCACGACCAGCGAATACGCCTGGCCGCCCGTGCCCGGATCGGCTCCCGGAACCGAGCCGAAATGTCCGCACGCGAGACTCGCCCGGCGCATGTAGTCGCTCTCGAAAAGCTCCGAGACCAGTTCGTAGCCGGACATCGCGAAGCGCCGCTGCCAGACTCCCGCCTTCGGAATCTTGGGAGCCGCGCCGCCCGGCTCTCCGCCCCGGGACGCGGCGGTGTAGGCCTTGTATTCGGCCACCATGCGCCGAAACGTTTCCGCATCCTTCTTGGAAAAACGACCTATCGTCTCGCACGTGCGGTCCAGGTCACGCCACACGGTGATCGACGCGCCGTCGAGAAAAGGAATGTGCATGACCGGGTCGGGATCGATGTAGTCGCCGTAGCCGTAATCGCGCAGGTTGAGTTCGTTGTTGCGGATCAGCGGATTATTTGAGATTCCCGAGTGCACGCTCGAGCACAAATCCTCCTTGAATCCGGGCATGCAAACTTCGGCCGTCTTCGTGCCGCCGCCAATCGTCGGGCGTCCCTCCAGCACGAGCACTTTGTAGCCGCCCTTGGCGAGGTACGCCGCGCAGATCAGGCTGTTGTGCCCCGCGCCCGCGAACACAAAATCGAAACGGTCTCCTGGGGCGGCCTGCTGCGCCATGGAACGAAACGGCGACATCGCCAGCGGCGCCAGCGCCACGCCCTTCACAAATCCGCGCCTGGTAATCTCGCTCATGAAACCCTCCTACGAATCCCAAGAATACGAATCTTTACTTTTCGCCAGAGGCCTCACATCACGTATAGGCTATACTCCCACGCAATTAGTGGAGAGGGTAGTCACAAAATATGAGAAAAAGAGTTTACATCATCGTTGGCAGCATGCGAATGAATAGGATCGGCCGCCAGATCGCGGAATGGGTGCGGGACAGCATTCCAGCATCGGCAGCCTTCGAAACGGAAATCGTGGATCTGAATGATTGGCACTTGCCCTTATCGGATGAGCCCGGCATACCTGCGATTGACGTCTATGTCCAAGAACATACGCGCGCATGGA
Organism: Acidobacteriota bacterium; assembly: GCA_003165465.1. Lineage (GTDB taxonomy): Bacteria > Acidobacteriota > Terriglobia > Acidiferrales > UBA7541 > Palsa-360. Next base: position 56,987 of record PLUM01000027.1, on the reverse strand, counting down.
GTCGAAAAATCGCCGCAGCGGACGGCTATGTGTTTGTCACACCGCAATACAATTGGGGATATCCGGCGTCTCTGAAGAATGCGCTCGACCACTTGTTCAAGGAGTGGACCCACAAGCCAGCCGTGATTGTCAGCTACGGTCATCGTGGCGGAGGCAAGGCGGCGGCTCAGCTGCGACAGGTGCTAGAGGGGCTGAAAATGCGTCCTGCTGCGGCGATGCCAGCAATCACCGTCTTACACGAGATGTTCACTGCGGATGGTCCACTTAGAGACCCCGCGACAGATTTATCGTCCTACGCGGAAGCGATCGCACAAGCGGCTGAGGAGCTGACTTTGCTTTTAGCAAATCAGCAATGACCCGGACACGAAGCTACTCGTAGCGCAGAATATCGACGGGCAAGCGGCCAAGCAGCCTGCGGAAAAATTCCCCAAGTATTTTGTCATTACGAGCGAAGCGAGGAAACTCTCTTTCTTTTCCTGTGCGTAGATCGCAGAGAGATTCCTCGCTTCGCTCGGAATGACAAAATAGATTTTTTTCGCGCCACCGATGAATGTATCTACATTGTTGACACGTCCTGCCGCCTCCCGCATAGAGTGAGTTACACATCTATGCACGTGGGCTATCGCGCCCGTTCGTGAAATCGCGGGCTGGAGGTAGGGCGGCATAACGCCGAGGTGATAATAATGATAGGAGATCTGCAATGTCACGTAGGCGAGAGCAAGTGCGATGAAGAATTGAAAGAGCAGCATCCACGGAATACTCCATCGGGAGGACGCCCCGTTGTAGGCCAAAATGGCATTCACAAGGAGATTCAGCGCGCTTCCCGCAAAGATCACACCGACAGCGAATAAACCCAATATGAAGCTCTTCACGAAGAACGACCCGATGAGAAAAATTGCGCCAATCGAGAAGATGACCCTAGGAAGAAAATGAAGCTCTTTGAAGTGGACGATTGAGGCAGCGTCATTCAGGTTCATACAGCTGGCATTTTAGACTATCTACCGCAAACAACGCCAGCGTCCCTATTTAGCGATTTATCGAGCCCTGAAATTCACGTTCTCCTGCGAGATTGGGCGAGCCACCTTTGCTATTTTCCCTGTTTCCACCCGTTCGGGAAATCTACTTCATAGCGGCTAGAACTGTCGAACAGGACGAAGCCATCGAGATTGGCGAGTTCGTCTGTCACATATTTCCTGACTTCAGTCTCGTACCTTTCCCGCTCTTCAGGAGTGGATTTCTCTGGCTCTTTAACTTGGTAAGCGTAAAGAATGGTCAGCGGGAAACGAACCCTCCTTCTTGCAGGAACGAAAACAGGAAATTTCAAGCTGTCGCGAAGGCCGCCGAATTGGGCGAATGTTTTCGCCTTCTTGAGCTTTACCGTCACATCTATACCCGTCCCAGATTCAAGCCGGTAGTCGAAATCAGTATTGTTCTCAAGGACATAATAGAAGGTGAGATAGTTCTTGTCACCAGATGGGCGTACACTGTCAAATTCTGCCGTAATTGAGCGGGTATCCCAAGGCTTTGGCGGCTTCGGCCTTGACTTGTAATAGGCCCATATGCCGATCGCAAAACACAGCACCAGTCCGAAGCCAGCGCCGAAACCGAAACTTCGCAACAGCAACTTTTTCCAAAGCGGCATAGCACCCTCGGTGGCGCGAATTATACGCCGCGAAGGCATGTTTCTAGATAAGATTTAGGAATGAGCGGAGTACGAATCACTGTTGGCTGCCCTGAGTTTTGGCCTAAGTTTTATGAGGCGCAGGGACCAAGGCTTCGAATTATTTTGAAGCTACCAGAACTCTTGAACCCGATTTTCTCTGCTATAGAGACCAAGACCGACATGAATGCTGTCGAGAAAGTTGTCAGGTTCTTGGCACAAGCTACGTTGGTTAACATGAATGACGTCCTCCTGCTCTGCGGGAATGGCTCGGGCGCTGCCGCGCTAAGAATCGTTCGCGGAATGTTTGAGAGTTCCACCGTTGCTGAATACGTGCTCCGCAATCCACCTGAGGCTGAAAACTACCTAGCGTTTGGGCCTGTGATAGCTTGGCGCCGCTTTCAGTGGTTCCTTAAGAACAATCCTGAGAAACCCTTCACTGCCGAGCGATCCATGCGAATAGAGCAGAGATTTAACCAGGTTAAGAGTCGTTTCACCGACACGAAAGGGAAGATGCGGAGCAACTGGTCTATACGCAAAATTCGCCAGATGGCTGATGCGATTGGGCGCGAAGACCAATACGAGTTAGTGTACAGTTGGCTCTCTTCCATGCACCACTTGAGTCCCGATGCAATGATGGCACACGTTGAAGATGACAACGGCGTGCCTACTTTGCAGCTCGATTGCGCGCCATCAAAACGGTGGCTCAATGTTGCACTCGTCGGTGCCCACACTTATGTTCTCTTTGCGGCTCAAACCATCAACGATTGCTTCGCCCTCAAGTTTGAAAATGAAATTCGAGGCGCTGAAGAAGAATTCCAGAAGGCAGGGCTCACCTGTTCCAATTGAAAAGCGAGCCTCGCGCGATTCAATTTTCCAACCAGGGCACTAGTAAGGTTTTTCGCCATAGAGATTACGCCGCCCAACCGAGAGACAGGGAGGGACCGCTACTCGTAGCGAAGAATATCGACGGGCAAGATGCGCGAGGCGGCGCGGGCGGGGATCAGTGTGGCGGCGACGCTGATGGCGATGGCTGCGGCGGCGATCCACATGCCGTCGAGGGCGCTGGATTGGAAGGGGACGAAGGGTACGGAATAGACTTGCGGGTCGAGCGGGATCAGGTGATACGCGCCGGCGGCCCAGGAGATGGTGTAGCCCGCGACGAGGCCAATCGCCGTGCCAACGACTCCCACCGTGAGACCCTGCAACATGAAAATGGTGCGAATCTGCGGGCGATACGCGCCCAGGGACATGAGCACGGCAATGTCGCGCGCGCGATCCGTGACGCTCATGGACAGCACGACCAGAATATTCAGCCCGGCGACGAACGTGATCAGGCCGATGAACAGCGCGGTGACGAGTTTTTCCAAGTGCAGCGCGCGGAAGAGGGCGCGGTTTTCGTCTTCCCACGTGGTGGTCGTGAATCCCGCGCCTGCCGCCGCGCCGATCAAGCGGGCCGAGTCCGCGGCGCGGTCCACATCTTTTATGCGAAATTCCAGGACGCTCACCACGTTGCCGACGCCCGCCAGGTTTTGCACCGCGGGCAGGTTGGCGAAAATCCAGTTGGCGTCATAATCGTAGAAGCCGGAATCGAACACGCCCGTCACTCGAAAGCGGCGCGAGCGCGGTACCATTCCGTAGGGCGTCAGGCGTCCCTCGGGGCTGGTCAGCGTGACGTAATCCCCTGTGTGGATATTGAGTTCCTCGGCCATGAGATGCCCGACGACGATGGAATCGAAGCCGTCCGCATCCGGCGCAAAATCCGCCGCGCCGGAAACGATGCGGCGCAGCGCGTCGTCAAAGCGGCGCTCGGCTTCGGGATCGATCCCCTTGACGACCACGCCGCGCGCGTGGCCGCCGCCGGAAAGCAGCACGGTAAGATAAATCGCGGGCGCGACGCTGCGCACGCCCTCGACGCGGCTCAAGCGTTCGGCGAGCGCGCCATACTGCTCGATGCCTTCCGCACCGGGCCGCGTCAGGTTGACGTGCGCGGAAACGCCAAGCAGGCGATCCTGTATCGCGCGGCGAAAGCCCGTGTTCATCGATAGCGCAATCACGAGCGTGGCGACGCCTGCCGCGATTCCTACCACGGAGAACAGCGTGACGAGCCGCAGCACCGCGGGCTTATAAGGCGACCGCAGGTAGCGCCGCGCAACCAGCCACGCAAATCTCATTTCTTTTCGCCTGAATCCTGTGCCGTGGAATGGGACGCATCCGCAGCGGCGGCCTGGCCGGAAGATTCCGGCCGCAGCAGCGGAAACAGGATCACTTCGCGGATGGAGTGCGAATCGGTGAGCAGCATGGTGAGGCGGTCGATGCCGATGCCTTCGCCGGCGGCGGGCGGCATGCCGTGGGCGAGCGCGCGGATGTAGTCCATGTCCACTTCTCGCGGGGCTTCGTCGCCTCCGGCTTCCACCTGCGCGCGGAAGCGGCGTTCCTGCTCGATGGGATCGTTCAGCTCGGAGAACGCGTTGCCGATTTCCATGCCGGCCACGTAAATTTCGAAGCGCTCGACGAGCGAGGGATCGTCCTTGCGGCATTTCGAGAGCGGCGAAATTTCCACCGGAAAATCGTACAGAATCGTGGGCTGAATCAGGTTCGCCTCGGCAAATGTTTCGAACATCAGCCCGGTAATTTCTCCATCCTTCATTTTTCCGAGGCCCGCGAGATGTTCGCGGCCCGCGGACGCGGCCCAGACGTTGTAGCGATTCGCGGCCGCCAGTGGCCCGCCGGGCGCGGCAAGTTCGGCGACGGTTGGCGGCGGAGCTGCGCCCGACGGCCAATACAGGCCAATCGATTCACGCATGGAGAAGCGCTGAAATTTCGCGAAGTCGATTTCGTGCTCGCCGTATTTCACGAATGTCGATCCGGTGACTTCCTTGGCGAGCGAAGCGAAGAGTTGCTCGCTCAAGTCCATCAGGTCGCGGTAATCGCTGTAGGCTTCGTAAAATTCGAGCATCGTGAATTCGGGATTGTGCGAGGTGGAGATGCCCTCATTCCGGAAATTGCGGTTGATCTCGTACACGCGATCCAGGCCGCCGACCAGCAGGCGCTTCAGATAGAGTTCGGGCGCGATGCGCAGATAAAGATCCAGGTCAAGCGCGTTGTGATGCGTGATAAAAGGCCGCGCCGCCGCGCCGCCCGCGATGGATTGCATCATGGGCGTTTCGACTTCGATGTAGCCGCGGCCGTTGAAAAAGCGCCGCAGTTCGCGAACGATCTGCGCGCGCCGGATAAAAACTGCGCGCGCCCGTTCGTTTGAGATTAGATCGAGATACCTCTGCCTGTAGCGTATTTCCACATCCGAAAGCCCATGCCATTTTTCCGGCAGGGGCAGAAGCGCCTTGCTGAGGAGCGTCACTTCCGTCACCCAGACGGTCAGTTCGCCCGTCTTCGTCCGGAACAGGTGCCCCGCGACGCCGATCAAATCCCCGAGGTCGAGCAATTGAAACAGCTCGTAGGATTTTGCACCCACATTGTCCAGCTTCACGTATATTTGCAGCCGCTGCCCGGATCCAAAAATGTGCGCGAAGCCCGCTTTTCCATGCATGCGCAGCGTCAGAATGCGCCCGGCAACGCGCACGGGCGGCTTCGCGGCTTCGAGCGTGGCCGCGTCGGCCGTGCCGTACTGCTCGAATAGGTCTGGGGGCGTTGCCGTCCAATCGTACTTGTGCGGATACGCCTCGTGCCCGCGCGCTTCGATCTCGGCAAGCTTTTTCTGGCGCTGAAGAAACTGATCGGCTGGTTCAAAAGGTAACAGTGGAGACTCCCCCTCGAAAGTAGATGGGCAGTATAACGGCTGGTTATGCCACTGGCAAGAAACACTCGGCACACGAGGAATTGCGGTGTCGCGGTATCGCGGTGACTATTACTGGGCGGAGTTTCGCCCGATGCGGGCGCTGTGTCAAGCCGAATCTGTCACCGCGCGGTGACGGTGACGGGGATTTTGGGGGGTGTTGGGGGTTGTGCGGCTTTGAGATCCTTCGTCCTGGGGCTTCCTGATGGGCCTTTTTACCGTGTGGAACGCAGGATGAGGCGGAGCAGCGCGATTTTCCCGGCCTTGGCTTGCTTCAGCGCGAGGGGGAGCTGCCTGGCTATTGCGCTCACGGCGCGGGCGCGGGCCTCGTCGATGGCCGCGCGGGACGCGGCGGTCTTTTTGTCGCGGTCTTTTTTCGCGTTGGCTTCGTCCTGGGCTTCGCGGCGCTCGGCTTCCCACGCTGTTTCCTGCTCGTCGCTGGGGGCTTCGAGCTGGTCGATGCGTTCGCGCAGGCGTCTGATGTCGGCGTGGAGCTGGTCGATCTGCTTGAGGACGGGCGTCGTCGCGGGGAAAACGCGGTCCGGGTATTTTTCCTCGGGGGTCATTTGTCGCTCTGGTGCGGCGTGGGCTGGTCGTCGGGGTTCAGGGTGGAGATGCCGTGGGCGAGTTTCCAGCGGCGTGTTGCGCACTTGGTGCAGTGACATCGACCGCACCAGCATTTCGAGAGGCCGCAGCGCGGGGTTTCCTTGCTGTGCTCCCTCCGCTTCAGGAAATCGCCGATTTGATTGGCGTCCACTTTTTATCCGTTTTTTTATCCGTGTGCGGAATGGGACAGCGGCGGCGGCGGCGTTTGCCGTATTTTGTCGAAGTCCGCATTGTGATTCGCGCGGGTGGCGGCCTGAAGGAAAGCTTCCGTCTCTCTCTCCATGGCCGCTGCCCGCGCTCTTCCCGGTCCTGAAAAGCGCGTGCGGTCGCGGAGTAGATCGTACTCGCTCACGACACTGGCAACGTGCCTTCCCGTTCCGAAAACTCTTATGATCGTTTTTAGATTGGCTTCCTGCCTGCCTTGCGCGAATCTCCACGCTCGCTCGCGGCGTCGTTCGTTGGTCATAAAATTGATTGCGGTGTTGGCGCGGCGTTCGCGGCTGCGCTGGTTGTGGCGCATTCGGTAGGCCTCGGTTTCTTTTGCGAGCTCGCCGGGGTTGTTTCGCGGGCGACCGTTTTTCTTGTGGGCCTGTGCTGGCTGTGCTGTTTTCGGATGGGTTGCCACGACATCCTTTCCGGGCCGTACGTGGCAAGCCCGGAAGGTGCTGGCCGATCAGGAGCGCGGCGGGTTTCGGATTCGGGATGGGTCCCGCCGCGCCGTTGGTTCTTTTCCGAGTGTGCCGACCCGCGCGGGAAAGCGCAAGGGGTAGTGTGCTCGATCTGTCACACGTCTACCTGTGGTGGTGGGGTTTTCTACGGCTTCCCGGTGTCGTTTGGCCCTCGGCGTGCGTTTTGGACTTTGACGGTTCAAACCACCAGCACCCCGCCCGGTCGTGGTGGTGGTGGTTTGAACCGTCCTGGTGCGCGAACCGCGTTTTTCAGCGGTTCGTTCCGGGCTTTTGATTTCAAATCGCCGGGTGTTTTTTCCCGGCGATTTGCCAGATCGAATCCGGTGAGTGCGGCTTTGTGTTTTGGTCTCGCATAGTACCCGCGAAAGCTGGAGAACGACGCCGATGGCGCGGGCTGGNNCCAGCCCGCGCCATCGGCGTCGTTCGGAAGCTTTCCCTGATCGGCGTGGGGCGTGCCCCCCTGACATAATTGCGCGTTACCGGACGGCGCGTTTTGCGCTGGCCGCGCTTTTCGGCCAGCGCAGCGGCGCTCCGGTAACGTCCAATTATGTGGGCTGCACGATCCGCGCCGATCAGGTCCGGTGTTGGGTAGCGAAGCGCCCGGTTTGCCTGGGTAGCGGTGTGTGCGCCCGGTTTTGGTGGGGAGCGCGATTTGTGCGCGCCCGGTGTGGCACGTCGGGCAGGGGTGCAGGGGGCGTAGCCCCTTGCCTGCGCAACGTTCAGGAACCACGGGCGCGGAGCGCCCTGAGGCAAGTGAGGCGGCGTATCGCCGCCGCAGCAGCATTGCCGGGCTGCTCGCGAAGCCCGGGACAGATGCTCAAGGGTGGGTGGGCCTTCGTGGGAAGCGCGTTTTTCGCGCGCCCGGTTTGCGTCGGCGTTCGCTACGAGTGAAGCGGCACGTGACGTGCGTTTTTTCTTTTTGCACGGCGCGTGACGCGGTTGGGCAGGCGACGGTTTGCGGGAGTGTCCGCGCGGCGACGTGGGCGGCGATCCGCGAGCTGCGCGGATCCGCGCGGCGCGTGTACACGGTGAGCTGGAGCTTCCGGCCGCTTTTGTGTACACGCTGGTGATCGAGGGTGGCGCCGCGATGTGTACACGCTGAGCTGGCGCGTCAGTCCTTGCTCTGCTCGCTCCATGCGGCGATGAATCGCGCCTTCGCTTCTTTGAACGCTTTTGCTTTCGCGGATTTGTTCCGGCGGTCGTGCGTGGGTACTCCGACGATGAAGCCTCGGACGTTCTCGTACGGCTTGCCGATGGCGACCGTTTGGCCCGCTGCTAGGATTTTGCTGATTTGCTTCCGGGCCTCGCGGAGTGTGATCTGTTCTTTGTTGACGATCATTTTGTTTTCCTTTCTGCCGACACCGCGCCTGCGCGGCGCGGTGTCAGCGGGTGTGCCGTCTCTTTTGCGGGCGTCGTCTGGACGGGTTCCCGTGCCTCTTTGTGTACCCCCGTGGTACCTTTTTTTTAGTTGGCTCGGAAGCGTTTGCCTGTGTTGCTGGCGGCTTCGTCGTTTTCGGTTGGTTCGACGCCGAAGGTATCGCACCAGTCTTTTAGGGTTTTTTGCTCGAAGTATCCGGCGATGATTCGCCGGAACTGGGGCTCGGTGAGTTGCATTTGTTGGCCGCGCATTCGGTAGGAGTAGGAGATCATCTCCGAGATGGCGTCCGTGATTGCTGCCGTCGCCATGGCGACGGCCTGTGATGTTGTCTCGGTCATTTTTTCGCGGTGGCCTTTTTGCCCGCGAGCGTTCCGTTCAGGACGGCGAGTTCGGCTCCTTGTACGCTGATGGCGATGTGGAGACGGTGAAGCTCCGTCAGCAGCGTTTCGATGGAGTCCGTTTCATCGACGGTGACGCGCCGCAATTCGCGGTCGCGCTCGCTGGTGGTGTCAAGGTGAAGCGTGGCGATTCTTGCTTTTGCTCTTTCGATTCGGTCGAGCATTTTGTTTCCTCTCTGTGGCGTTCGCCACGGTTGCCGAGCCCATCGAGCGCGGCGATGCTTCTTTCGTCGCGCTCGCTGATCGGCGTCACTTGTCCCCGTCGATCTTTGATTCGAGTTCGGCGATGTCGTCGGGGTCGGACGGCTCGGTGAAGTAGGCGTGCAGGTTGGCGATGTCTTCCAGCGTCATTTCCGGTTCGTGCTTGGCGTTGAAAGCTTCGCGGTTGGTGCAGTCGGTGCAGATGCCGTGGGTGGTTTGCCAGTCGCGGGCGACCTGCGGGCCGAATACGATTGTGGTTTTTCCGGTGAGGCCGTCCGCGACGCACGCGAGAACCTTTCCCTCGCCGCGCGGGTTTTCGATGATGGTGAGCGGGCGGCTGCAATGCGGGCATTTGAACCCGAGGTTTTTTCCGCACCACGCGCAGATGCGCCTCATTGGATCACCGCCGTTTTGGGGGTGAAGAGTGCGGCGAGGTACGGCTTCAGTTTGGCCGGGTCGCGGTGCTCCAGATAGTGGATGGTGGATGCGAGCGACTCGTGGCCGAGCATTTGCTCGACGACGCGGAGATCTTTTGTGAGTTCGTAGAGGGAAACGGCCAGCGTGCGCCGCAGGTCGTGGAACCACAGGTTCGGGTTGACTCCGGTTTTTCTTTTCAGGGCCGCCCACTTTTTGTTGAATGCGGTTTTGCTGATGCGTTTTCCGCGGAAGTGGATGTAGAGGGGCTGGTGCGAGCCGTCCCACTCTTCGTGGAAGTAGGCTTGCAGCGCGGCGGTCGCCGGGACGGTGACGGGCCTGCCGTTTTTTTGCTGCTCGATGGTGATGGTGGAGCTGGCGCGGTTGAAATGGATTGGCGCGACGCGCATGCAATCGCTGATGCGAAAGCCCGCGTGAGCGCCGAGGAAGATGAGGAGCCGAATCCACGCGGGCGACGCCGCGAGTAGTGCGGCGATCTCTTCCGGCGTGGCGATGGTTTTGCGGGCGGTGGGTGCCCGCCCGAATTTGACTTCCTGATGGATGTAGGGCCGACCGCTTGCGGCTCCGATGGCGGCGACGATTCGGCGCAGGATGATTTGCGAGCCGTAGAGCGTGGCTCGCGCGTAACGCTTTTTCCAGCCTGTCACCAGCAGTTCGATGTGCTTCTCGGTGAACTGGTGCGGCGTGAGTGGTCCGCACATGTCGGTCACTTGGCGGGCGACACTTCTGTCGCGCGGCGGGCTTTTGGCGGTTTGCCACGCCTCGACGATTGCCGCGACGGTGCCGAGGCTGGGGCTTTTTTTAAGGCGGCGCGGCGGGCTTCCTTGGTCTGGTGCTGTTGCGCTCCCTTCGCTGTGGGGAACGCTTTTCGTCTCCGCTTGCCGTGCTCGTCGGTCCAGTCGGCGTAGTACTTCCCGTACTTTTTCATCATGGGTGTCACCTTCCTGTCACCGTGCTTGGTTTTGCCGCGCCGGGTTGCTTTTCCTCGTGGTGTGCCACTGGCAAGAAAGCCTGAAACTTGCACCGTTGTGATAGGATGGCGGCTTAGTTGTGTCGGGGGGGGGCCATGAAAGAACCGCGCACGAAACGCGCTATCCAGCGCAAACAAACCGTGCGCGAAGATTGGTTTGCATGGATCCCCAACGAGATGGACGAGCTTTTCGGCTCGACCCGCAATGACCTGGAATCCTCAAACTTCATGTTGAGCGTTACGTTGGACGAGGCATTTTCTCTCTGCGCGGAAGGGCAATTCGAATCCTCCAGGGAAATGGCGCGGATATTCAGTGCATTGTTCGACCTCCTGACGCTTCGCGTGGTGCACGTCATTCGGACAATCAAAGACCACGGCTCCCATTTTGGCACGCTGCCCAACGTGAATCCACTTGAGCCCTCCAATTTTCGGGGAACGGCAGCTCAAAATGTGGCCGTGACGAACAACCTGCTCGCCAAGGTGCTATTCCGGGGAAGGACGCGTTTTTTCCACAAGCTATCATCCCTCGGCGAGATCATTGAAGATTTGCAAAATGAAGCGCACTGGATCGTCGCCGACCTCTGCGAGAGCGCCTCCCCCTCCCCGGACCTGGCTTGGCGGCATCTGGAAGTCCTTGTTTATGATCTAAATACGTGCATGGTGGAGACGACCGTCATTTTGAAGTCGTTTTTCTGCGCCTTGCCGCCGGAAGAGCTGGAGGCCTTCCGAAAGAGGCTTGCGGACACTATCCCGTCCCGCCTTATGGCTAATCCTGGACAGATGCGATCGTTCGATAGTAAATAGAGGCTTGCGAATCCACTGGTCTTTTAGGCCAGCCATCGCGCGCGGATGAGGCCGATGGCAATCCAGCACATTCGATATCGGAAGCGTGCAACTTAAGGAGTAAGGGCCGCATCCCAGAAATTGTGGATACGTCCCGAACGGGCACGGTGACCCGCACGAGACGCACAGACACCAGCGAGATGAACGAGGCTGAGGCCATACGCCTCGCCCAACGGGGCGATGCTGGCGCCTTTGAGCGAATCTATCGGCTTCACAACCGACGGGTTTACGCATTGTGTCTGCGCATGGTCGGAAATCCGGCCGAGGCAGAGGACCTGGCCCAGGACGCTTTCTTGCAGCTATTTCGCAAGATTGCAACGTTTCGCGGGGAATCGGCGTTTTCCACCTGGCTGCATCGGATGACCGTGAACGTGGTCCTGATGAAGCTGCGGAAGAAAAAACTTCCGGAGACGTCGCTGGAGGAAACCATTGATCCGGAGGACGAGTCGAGCGCGCCGCGGAGAGAGCTGGGCGGCCCCGACCTGTTGCTTACCGGCTCGATTGACCGGGTCCACTTGGAGCGCGCCGTGGAGCAGTTGCCGCCAGGCTACCGGCAGATCTTCCTGCTGCATGACGTGCAGGGGTTTGAGCACAATGAGATCGCCAAGCTGATGGATTGCTCGATCGGGAACTCCAAATCGCAGTTGCACAAGGCCCGTATGCGATTGCGGGAACTGTTGCAGGAAACATTGCGGGATCTGGCGCGGCAGGAACGCCATGAGGCAAAGGCCGGCGAAGCGAACTAGGGCTGAGGGCTGTTGGAAACAACGCTGGAAGTTTAAGTCGAAGTTTAAGTCAATGTTTGCGCAAAGGTAAGGACAACGAACATGCAGTGCGAACAATTCGAACAAATATTGGAAGAGCAGGACGGCGGCGCGCTACCAGATCCGGCGATCATGCACGTGGAAGCCTGCGAGCCGTGTCGCGCGCTCCTGGCGGATTTCGGAGCCATCCGTGATGTGGCTTTGGAGTTGGGCGCCGAGGGGATTGCTCCTCCCGAGCGCGTGTGGATTTCGGTGCGCAACCAGTTGGAAGCGGAGGGCCTGATTCGTGAACTGACTCGCGGCCTGACTCACGATCCACAGGCGGCCCCACCGAGCACGGGCGCGGGCTGGTGGACCGTTTTTCAGCGCCCCGCCGTTGCCGGCGCGTTTCTGGGGCTGGTGCTCGCCGCGTCCGTCACGGTCGGCTACTGGTCGAATTCTCCGCAGACGGCAATGCAGCCGCAATTGGCGGCCCAGCAGGAGACTTCTCCCGTTCCTTCGGCGGACAGCGTTTTTAAGGAAGAAATTTTAACCGTGGGCAGCGATTCGATTGTGGGGCTGCAAAGGCAAGACACCGCCGTAAGCGATTCCATCCGGCGAAACCTCGGGATTGTTGACAACTTTATTCAAGTATGTGAAAAGAGCGTCCGCGAAGAGCCTGACAATCCGATGGCGCGGGAATATCTGTACGGAGCCTATCAACAGAAGGCGGAGCTTTTGGCCACGGCCATGAATCGCAGCATTCCGGGGGGACTGCAGTGAACACAACTTCCAAGATATTGCGTGTAAGCGCTCTGGGCGCGGTGATGGCGGGATTCGTTCTCGCCGCTTCTCCCGCTCATGCCGATCGCATCGAAAAACATTTTCTGGTGCAGAACAAGCCGAAGATCACCGTGCGAAATTCGAGCGGGCGTATTCAGGTGAAGTCCTGGTCCAGGAATGAAGTGCTGGTCGCCTGGACCAATGCGAGCGGAAAAGCGGTGGTGGAAACCGAACAGGCCGGAAACCGCGTGGAAGTGGCGACGCGGCCGATCGAGAATGGCGATTCGGCGGACGACAATAAGACGGACTTCGAGATTACCGTTCCCGCCGAAAGCGAACTCAACGTGCGGACGGACTCCGGAAACGTGACGGTCGACAGCGTTCATGGCGACATGACCTTTGACACGGTTGGCGGAAATCTCCAACTCTCCGACGTGAACGGCTACATGGTGGTCAAGACGATCGACGGCTCGCTCATTTGCACGCGGTGTTCCGGAAAGCTGGAAGCCAATTCGATCAGCGGCAATGTGCAAATGGTTCAACCGGCGCTGGACAGCGTGCGCGTGCAAACTTCTTCCGGGAACATCCTGTTTGACGGCAGCTTTCTGAGCCGCGGCATTTACATCATGAAAAATTTCAGCGGCACGATCGAAGTGCATTTCTCCTCGAGCGATTCGTTCGACGTGAACGCCGCCTCCCTCAAGGGCGACGTGATTAACCAGGCATCCTTCAAACCCGACACGCACGGGAGCCCTCGCCCCGCCTCGAAATGGGGGCACAGCCTGCTGGGCACGATGAACGACGGGCACGCGAAGGTCGAGCTCACTTCCTTTAGTGGTACAATCAAAATTCTGAAGCGTGACTAACGCTCGCGGAATCGCTTGCAGGATTCATCCCCATCAAACACGCCCCCATCGGGGCCTGTCCCGGAGCGCCGTGTGGTCTGCCTGACCGGATTCATGGGCTCGGGCAAGAGCACGATTGGGCGCTTGCTCGCCGCTCAGCTGGCCTGGCGCTTCGCCGATCTGGACACGGAAATCGAGCGCGAATCCGGACTGACGGTTTCGCAAATTTTCGCGCGGCAGGGCGAAGCCGTGTTTCGCGACATCGAACACGAATGCCTGAAGCGCGTGCTGGGATCGGCGTCGGAGCGAAACACGCGATTGATTCTGGCGCTCGGCGGCGGCACGTTCACGCAAGCGCGCAACGCCGCGCTCATTCGCGAACCGGACGCACTGCCGCATGGCGCCGTCGTCTGGCTGGATTGCCCGGCGGAGGAACTTCTGCGAAGGTGTGTACTCATGGGGGACCGGCCTCTCTTCCGCGACGAAGCAAGTTTTCGTAAACTCTACGAGGAACGCTTGCCGTACTATCGGCAGGCCGATTATCGAGTGGAGAGCGGCGGAGAACCCATGCGTGTGGTCGAACAAATCCTGGCCCTGGGAATTTTGGGGCGTGTCGCGAATTCTCCCTCGGACGGAAATCTTCCCGGAGCGCCGATAACATGAGTGTCGATCGAACCCCATTGAAAATGCATTTAGCGGCCGCGCTGGCGTTGTCGCTGGCGGCGGGAATATTGGGCATCCATGCCGCTCCGGCTTCGCCCCGTCCCGCGGACACGGCCGCGGTGTTTGCCGCTGACAAGGGAAAACTGCGCATCACGATTAACGGGCAGACGGTGGGCAATGAGGAGTTCACGATTTCCTCGTCCGGGAAGGAGTGGATCGCGCGCGGTTCGATGAGCGCGCACGCGCCCGGCGGCGCCGAGATCAAGGCCTCGGGCCAGCTCAAGCTCTCCGCCGACGGAGCGCCGATTCGTTACGATTGGTCGGCGGAAGCGCAGAAAAAGGGGAGTGGCGCGGTTGATTTTGTGAATGGGACCGCGAAATGTTCCGTGGACATGGGCGCGGCGTCTCCATTCCGCAGGGATTTTGTATTCCCGTCGCCGCGCATCGCGGTGCTCGACAACAATCTCTACTACCAGTTTGCGGTTCTCGTGCGGATTTACGATTGGAAGGCCGGCGGCAAGCAGACCTTTCCCGTGGTCATCCCGCAGGATATGGTTCCGGGAAGCATTTCGGCCGAATCGCTCGGTCTGCGTCAGGCGGGAAACGGAAAATACGAAGCTTTGCGCGTCAGTTCCACGGACCTGGAAATCATGATTTATGTGGACGCAAGCCGCCGCATGATGCGCCTCGAAGTGCCCTCCTCGAATGCCGTCATCGAACGCGAATAAATCCTCTTTTAGGTAGCGGCTCGCGCCGCCTCCTTCGTGGTGAATGCTTTGCGTTTTCGTTTGCCGAGCTCGTCGGTCCAGTCGGCGTAAAACTTTCCGTATTTCTTCAGCATCTTGACTCCGTCGTGACACCGTGTTTAGATTCGCCTGTGATCGCGGGGTGACTGGAATGGACCGACAGGACAACTCAAACAAGACAGTCGAAAATCGCGCCAATGCGCGTTATCGTTTGTCATCGCCTCCCGACGTCGAGATTCTTCATGGAGAAGGCAGGGTGCCGTTCAAGGCGCGCCTCGCCGACTTAAGCCGCGGAGGATGCTTCGTCGAAACCGAGACCGTGCTGCCGAACGAAACCGAAGTGATGCTGACGCTCTCGAAGAGCGGCGATTTTGTAAAGGCGCGGGCAAGCGTTGTGCGGGTGATCCCTCACGAGGGCCTGGCCCTGGAATTTACGTCCATGGAGGGAGAGGGATTTCGCATTCTCGATTTCTGGCTATCCACGTATATCGTGGCATCGTGGGCCGCGGCAAGCCGGCGAAGAACACAACGAATCGCCATGCAGATCCAGGTAAAGGTTTCCGGATACAACTCCCAGGGAACGCGCTTCATGGAAGATACGCACACGGTGGAGATCAATAATTTTGGCGGTTCGGTGACCCTTAAAACCCCGGTCAACAGGGGACAACGGCTCGTCCTTTTCAACCTGCAGAACAAGAAGACAGCGGAATGCATGGTTGTGCATCACGAAGCGGATGGCAACGCATGGAAGGTGGGGCTCGCGTTCATTTCGCTGAGTCAGGCCTTCTGGCCCATCGAATTTCCGCCCACCGAGGGCGCTCCCCGCGATCCGGGCACGAATCGATTCGGTTCGTAGCTTTAGCCTGCTTTTCTCACAAGAAGTTCACAATCGCCGCAGCGAAACAGAAGCTTTAAAGTCAAAAGAACACAGGCTGAAGCCTGTGCTACGGAAACCCTTTTCTACGGCTTGCGCATTCCGATGGACGCCATCATTCGGCCTGCTTTTGCGCCTTCGCGGCGATAGCTGAACAGCAGATCGGCTTGGCACACGGTGCATGCATCGCTCACATCGATTTGCTTTCCCGGCACGCCGGCATCGATCAACTGCCAGCGATTCGACGCGCGCAGATCGAGTTGCACGCGCGGCGGCGGAGGCACGTGTCCCGGCGGCATCATCGTCAGCCAGGGCAGCCAGAGCGGCTCCTCGCCATGCGCCAATTGCTCGAACGGCCCGTCAAACCAGTCCGCCGCGGGAGGAAATTGCGTTGAAAAAGCCTGCGCTACTTCGGGGCCGACTTCAAAGCAGCAGCGGCCAATCGAGGGCCCCAGCGCGGCGACGATATCGCGCGAACTCGTTCCGAATTCCATACGCATCCGCCCCAGTGTTTTTACCGCGATGCGCGCGAGCGTGCCGCGCCAGCCCGCGTGAATTGCCGCCACCACGCGCCGCCGCGTGTCCACAAGAAGGATGGGAACGCAGTCGGCCGTCTGCACGCCCAGCAGCAAGCCCGGCGTGCTGGTGATCAGCGCGTCCGCATTCGGAGGCTCGGCGATGGGCGCGCCCGCGAGGTGTATCGCGTCCGAGTGAAATTGCCGCAGCGTGACCAGCGGCATTTTGCGAGCGTCCAGCGCAGCCAGGAATTTTTTGCGATTCGCCTCGACGCGCGTGCGCTCGTCCCACTCCGTAAAGCCCAGATTCAGCGCGGGCTTTCCTTCGATTTCGCTTGCGCCGCCAGGCCGTGTGCTGAACCCGTGCACGAGCCAGCCCAGCCTGGCCAGCGCGCGCGACTCCATCACCTGCACGCCGCGCGCCCGTCGAATGGACCACGCGGAGTTGCCGCTGCGATGCGCCGCGCGAGCGCCTCGCGCCGCCGGATTGCGTCCTGATGATCGAGTTTTAATCGCTCGCGCCATGTTTGTCGTGTGTCCTACTCTTCACTTTAGCGTAACGCATCGGCTTCTGTCTGCCCCCTAGGGGCGCTGTATAATTTAGTTAGTGGTGTAGGCTTCAGCCTACTCCACTGGTTTCGACTACGGGCATTCGGATTATTCCGCGTGTTCGGAAAGCGATTCACGCGGAAACCCACGGGAAATTCGAGGAGTGCAAATGATTATCGGCTTGGGAGTGGACATCACTCAAATCGATCGCATCGAAGCGGCCATCGCCCGCCGCGGTCGCGCATTACTCGAGCGCCTGTTTACGCCTTCCGAAATCGCCTACTGCGAAAAGCATCGCAACCGCGCCGAACGCTTCGCCGGACGTTTTGCCGCCAAGGAAGCGGCGATGAAAGCCCTCGGAACCGGCTGGGCGCGCGGAGTGCGCTGGCGCGATATCGAAGTGGTTCGCGAACCGAGCGGCAAGCCCACATTGAAACTCTCCGGCGCGACGCGCGCCATTGCCGACCGCCTCGGCGTGAAAAATATCGCCCTCACCATCACGCATGACGGCAACACGGCCCTCGCGCAAGTCATCTTCGAATCGTAAATTACGCGGAAGGATTTGCCACGGAGGCACGGAGTAAGGAGGGGAAATATTTTTTCTCCGAGGCTCTTCTCTGCGCCCTCTGTGTTCTCCGTGTTGAAACATTTCAGTCTGTTTCACCCTTATTTCCCAATCGTGATGAGATTTCAGGCTAGCGTTTCGCGGCGAATGGAGGCCATGTGCAGGAACTGGCGGGAGGGTAGAGCCGGTTGCGCGGGGATTCCGCGGCCCATGATTTCAAGATTGCCGCGTAGTCCGGTTTTAATTCGCGCGCATCGAAAGACAGGGTTCGATAGCGATTCAAAACGCCCATGTTCATGGCCGTGGCGATTTCCGGAGGCGTGTCCGGCTCGGGCAGCACAAAGTGAATCCTGGCATATTTGGCCTGAACATCTTTTGCCGCCACATCGTAGGAGACCATCTCACTCAGCGTTCTCGCATCCGATCCGGTGAGAAACAAAACGTAATACCGGAACCAGCAATCCTCCACCGAACTGTTCAGAATAAACAGATCGTTCGTATTCGCTCCGGCGGCCTGCTCGGCTTCGGCGAACTGATAGAACAGTTCGTGCGTGGTGTAGTAAAAATAGGGCGTGGTTCTTTCCCGGTGAATTCTGTAGGCCCAAAACGCAAAGCCGGCAAAAGCAAGCACGGAAATGATGGTCGTGGCGAGCTTAAGCCCGGCGGGCCAATTCGCGCGCAGCTTTTCGGCGTACGTTGCGATGACGGGAGAGAAGCCGCCATTCAATTCCAGCCATCGGACGGGACCGTATATGCAGAAAAATAAAAAGGGCAGAAGACTTTGAAACATGAAATTGGGAGATTTCGAGCTGATCGAGGAGACGGCGATCAGGTTCCACACAAACCATCCGGCGCACATGGCCAGAATGGTTCGGGACCGCCCCTGTATCCGCTTGTCGAGCAGAAGAGCCAGGCTGAAAAGAAATATGTCATACGCAACGCGCGTCCAGTTTGGAAAATAATAGACGGGCAGGTAGGAGACGACGAAAAAATACCAGGGCTTTGCCCAGCCTTCCAGATTTCCCGTATGCGCCATGGGAACAATAATTCCGCTTCGGAATGTTTCGGGCGAGCTGAAGTAAAGAGGCGCAAAGCAAAAGGCGATTACGCCCAAAAAAGCCACGCAGGAAATGACCAACGTGCGATCGGGTTTCTTCCGGTCCCAAACGAGGAGGGTGAAGAAAGCCGCGGCGGGAATCAATCCCAGAGCGCTCTTGACCAGGATGGGAAGGGCCATGACAGCGGCGATTTGAGCGACCTTGCCTGCCGGGTAAGCGGCGCGGATTGCGGGCGACTGCGCCAGATAGCGGAGCATGGCCCACAGGCAAAGTATTGTCGTGCCGGCCAGCACGACGTCGGATACACCGAAATTTCTTCCCGAGATCAGGCCCCGCGTGAAAGGATTCATGATCCAAAGGATTGCCGCAAACGTGGCCGATGCGTTTGCGAGCCGGCTGCGGTCGAAGCGCGAAACCGAAACGATGAAGCCGATTCCGCTGAGGAGCAAGACCAGGGCGTAGGCCAGCCGCTTCATTTCAATGGTCACGCGGCCGTCGATCGCAAACAGGGGAAGAGGTATGTAGGCAAACAGCGGTGGAATATGCTGCCAATAGGGGCCTTCCATCCAGGAGCCGGAGAACTTCCTCTCGCCCTGCTCGTCCAACAGAGAGTTGATTCGGAGCATGGCCGGAAAAGCGCGGCGCGTGAGGTTGGCAGAAACCGTGGAGTTTGTGGACTCGTCCCAGACGTACAAATCCCTGGCGGCTATCGTGTGCCAGTCCCTTGCCATCAGCAGAGCGAAAACGAGGCAAAACAAAAGCACCGATGGCGCGACGCTCCGCGCATGGCGGCCCGCGTGTGGAGAAAATACGAGGTGCGGCGGAAGTGTCTGGTTCTCCGAGCCAGTGTGGAGGGAAGGATCGTTCATGCCGCTAGATATTTCACCACAAACATCGCAATTTTCTATTCTTGTTGTTTGAAAACCTGCGCAAGGTGCGTTCCACGATCGTCGCAGGACAGGCTTCGACCACCGGTGGAGCAATATAATCCGTTTGCGTGAAATGCCGGTTAGCCGGACTTGCGGCCGCCGCCGACGGAGTGCTTGCGCGATTCCTTTACGCGGGAGAATTCCTCGGCGCCATGCTGCATCAATTTTTTTCCGCCAAGGCGATCCAGATTACCGAGAGGCGTGCTCTTTGGATTTTTCCGAGCGCTCTTTTTCTTGGCCATGATTGCAGAGTACGCGAGTTGCATACTCGCGTCAACCAGGGCGCTGGCTGGCCCCCTCGATAGCGTCAACCGCGCCTAATACCGGCATTTCCTCGTGGTGTGTCACTGGCAACTAAATGTTATCCGCGATAGGCGATGCTAAGTCCCTTGCCGATCGGCACGGTTGTGTGCTGGAAGTCCGCGAGGCCGGAAACGAATTCCAAGTACTCGGCAATCTCCTCCGGATGCGAGAGGACGTTATCGGCGATCAGGAGGGCTTTTGCGGCGAGCTTGGGCAGAAGGATTTGTATCTGCTCGGGAAAATTCCGGCGGTCAGCATCGAGAAACACTAGGTCGAACGGGCCGGCAAGCTGGCGGACAATTGCAGTGGCGTCGCCGGTGTGCAATTCGACGCGGTCGAGCAAACCCGCGCGCCGGAGATTGTCGCGCGCCAGCGTGTGCTTGTCGGGATTGCGGTCGATGCTGACGATGCGGCCGCCGGCGGGCCCCAGCGACCACGCAAGCCAAATGGTGCTGTAGGCGTTTGACGTGCCGATCTCGACGGCGCGCGTCACGCCGCTGGCGCGCACGAGAATGCTGACAAGTTGCGCGGTGGCGGGATCGAGATTGAGCATCATACGCGGGCGCTCGGTGACGCGCGCGTCGTTCTCCCGGCCGTGCTCTTCCAATTCCCGCAATAACTCGCGCAGATGTTGGTCCATCGCTGCGTTCAGCATGAATATGCCCTCGATTGCATCACGGTTTTCCTGGCGATTTACAGTCCATTCGGCAAGATATAACCAACCACCCCGAAAGGCAATCCTTCCGCCCGGCTTTTCCGGAACATAGCTCGTGACCACGGTCACGCGAAACAGTGACCCACGTCATTTGCGCGATTGCGAAATAATTGTAAAAAAAGCATGCAAGCTTGTGGACTAGCGGAAAGGAAAGAGGTTCCGCCGAGCTTGGAAGCAAAGCAAGAGAAGTCCAAATTTAGTCGATTCATCGCAGGTGCGTTGTCAGGCGTCCGCGAGGCAGCCGAAACGCCGCAACGCAAAAGCCAGAACGTCGGGAGGGGGGATCGCCAGGTCTCCCCTTCCTGAATTTTAGGCCCTCACTTTTCGCAGGTCACTACTTCAAGGACTTCAGGAAACGGATGCCGGGCTGGCGTTTGTCCTGCGTCAGGCGCCGCATGGCGTACGGAGATTTCCTATTCCCCTCGGGGCGATATTTTGATTATCATGGTTTAATTCCCATTGCAGGTTTCCGTCAGGCGCGAAATTCAATTCCAGCAAAAAGGGAACGCGCGTGGAAATGCCGGCAACGCCGTTTTTCCAGTTGAGGATGAATGGCATGAAATTGGCATGACGCTTGTAGGGCACGGCTTCAGCCGTGCCGTAAAGTTTCGGGAATCGGCAGAGCTTTAGCCACTGAAGTGACGCAAGCGAGATTTCCGATTGTGCGATCGTGGAACGAGAAAAGGAGTAGCGGGATGCGAAAATGGCTATTAGGCGCCGTGGTTGTGTTGGGCGCATCGTTTGCCTTCCTGTTGGTGGTGCGCGCCCAGGCGGATCACACGGGCGCGGCGAAGGCCGATGCCCGGCCTCTTGCGTTCGACCCGCATGATTTCGCCGGCGTTTGGAACCCCGCGCCTTTCATGCAGCCGAAGGGCGAAGTGAATCCGCTCGATCTCCGCGGACATCCCAATCCGCTGCCGCCTTTTACGCCCGCGGGCGAGGCGAAGTATCTGGCCAACGCGAAGTTTATCGCCGCCGGCGCCGTGCTCGATTGCGATCCCTTCGGCACGTCACGCAATTTTTTCACGCCGCGCCCGTTTGAAATTCTTTTGACGCGCGACAGGCTCGTGCAGCACTTCGAGTATTACGACAACTGGCGCGAAATCTGGACCGACGGGCGGAAAATTCCCGCCGATGCCGATCCCGAGTACATGGGCTACTCCATCGGCCGGTGGGAAGGAGACACGTTCGTCGTCGATTCCGCCGCCTACAACGGCAAGGCGTTTCTCACCTGGCAAGGTTTCCCCATCAGCGAATCCATGCACCAGACGGAACGCTGGCAGCGCGTCGATCAGGACACGTTGAAAATTGTTTTCACATTCGACGATCCGAAGAATTACACGAAGCCGTGGTCGATCACAGGATTCTGGAAATTGAAAAAGGATTGGACGCTCGACGCGCATCCCTGCACGCTATCCGCAATCAAGGAATACGACGAAAAGTTGAATCACGCCGATAAACTGCCGGGCTTGGGCTATGGCAAACCTGAAAAGAAGTAGCGTAAGAAAAAAGAAGATAAACCCGCACCCTTTGATAAATCAAACCCTCAAAGGGTGCGCCACCCCAATTGCCGAATCGCCTAAAGGCTGGTCCACCCGCCGCTTCAGAAGATGTGCTACCCGCCAGTGAGTTAATTTACAATTCGTTCAGCACTTGTCGCTCATGAGCTACATAAATTGCCCAAGCAAGCGAAGAACAGAAACCAAGCAGTGGGAAGATCAACGCCGGAGTATATAGTATTGCTCCGCGCCCAAAAAATTGCCATCCCCAGAACCAGTTGTGCAGAATGAGAAAAACAACACCAACCCAACTCGGAATCCTCCAACTAGCGAATAAGTGCAGAAAGGCGAGCACAGTGACTATGCCCACTTCGACCATGAGCCAAGCCCGCGATTCGATTCCATCCATCCGACGTTCCGTTGCCCGAAAAACATAAAACCAGCAAGCTGGCAGAGCGAGAAGTGACAGTACCCCACCTAACCGAAGGAATTCGTTCATCAGAGGGGGGCTCACGTATCGCAATAACTGTAATCCAAGGAAAATACATAAAGCCAAACCCAATGCCAAACCAAGGGTTGCGAGATAGCCACCAGTAGTGTTGTGGGGGTGCAAATGCAAATAGGCGTTGATTCTGTACTGAAGCCCCATCTCCAAGAAAAAAGACGATGTCAAAGATTGTTTTAGAATGAGGGCAAACGCGACGTTAAGGCAAAGCAATATCATATGAATATATTGGGGAGGGTGGCCCGTCCTTTTGGCGAATCCAAACTGTTGAATGATATTCCTCCAGTATCTCCACGCAGAGTTGTGGGTTTAGTTCTTTCGGGTTGGCCGACCCTTTTGCTTTTATTTAAAGGGTCGGGTTCTTGACTTTTCTTTGATTGAGTCGCAAACAAAGTGAGAAGTAAAAACACCGACCCCTCGAAACCCACGACGGATTGGTCGCCCGAAAGATCAACAACATCTCAAAACGTGGGCCACGCGCCTGCGGGTGATCGTCCTTGCATGGGCGAAACCCCGCAGGCTGAAGCCCGCGCTACTTGCGCTACTTCGCGGCTAGTTGCTCGGTCATGTCGGCTTGCTTGACCGTTGTGCCGTGGCCGCCGACGATCAGCGCGCCGGTGATGTTGTTTTTCCGCAGGAACGTGCCGACGGCGGCCGTGCCTTCGGTGCGCTCAATCGGGCCGCGTGGAGAAATTAGATCGGTGACGTACACGATGTTTGTGTTCGGGGCGATCACGTTGGCGATGAGCATGCCCACGACGTGCGGGTTGGTAATGAAGTAGAGGCGAATCTCCGTTGTGTCGTCCTTGATCGTCATCTGGTCCTTGACCTCGATGATTTCCGGAGTGCGCGGCTTCTTCTGCAGATCATCGGGCACGACCGTGTGGGGCGCTTTGACATCCTTCTCAAAATACGCTTTGTCCGGAGCCGGCACGATCACCGTTGCGCCTTCAGCCACGTAGGTTCTCATGCCGCCGGTGTGGTCCATGTGCTGATGCGTCAGGATGAGATATTTGATGGGCTTGCCGGGATATTTCGCCTTCGCCGCGGCGATGGCCGCGTGCGATTGCAATTCGCCATACGGAGCGTCGAAGACCACGAGGTAATCCTTCATCTCGATGATCAGATTATTGGCCGTTCCGGTTTGCGCGTGTTGAATGTTGGGCGCGAGTTCCACCAGCTTGAGGCCACCGCCGTTGGGGAAAAATACGTTGTCGGTGTCGGTAAAGCGCGTCAGGAAAAGCCGCCGCAGGACCCATTGATATGGCACGTTGCTGGTCGCCACGGGCTTCGCCGCCGCTTTCACCGCGTCCGGCACGGCAAACGTATCGGCCGCGATGGCTGGATTGGCGGAAACGTCGCTGTAGTCGAGTTTCGCGACTTCGACATCGCCGATTCGATACGAGAGCGACTCCGCGATTTGCGCGCCCTTGACGGCCTTCCAGCCGCCGAGCACGAGATCGTAGTTTGAATCGCCATGAATGTTGTCGTCATCGCGCGTGCGGATGGCGGCGGGCAGATGCGTTTTAGGGTCGAAAAGGACGATGAACGTCGTCCCGCCATCGGCAAAGGAAACGGCCGGAAGCGATCGCGCGCCGAGCTTCTGCGATCCCGCATCGGTCACATTTTTCGAATCGTTCAGGGCTTTCACCAGGAGCCCCGGTGAGGTGCGCTCGAGTTCGCGCAACTGCGCGGCCTCACGGATGCCGGACATGGGCTGGCTGCCCTTCTCGTCCGTGACGTAGCCGAGTGTGGGCGTGAGGGTCTCCACATACTTCAGAATGATCGGGTCCGGATATTTCTGGTCGCGCACCCAGTCAATGCGGGCGCTGCCATTGGCCAGATCCCAGGTGATTGCAAACGTCGCGTTGCCGAGAAAGCGCGGCTCGCCGTCGGGCGCGAAGGATTGGCCGGGCTCCCAGAATTTGGCGTCGCCCTTGATCGCCAGGCCCTGCAAGCCGCGCAGCGCATCGGCGCCGCCTTCCGCGGCAACGGCCTGCTTGACGAGATTTTCCGCATTTCCCTGAGCCAGGGCCGGCTGCAATTGAAACATCGCCAGCAGAAACGCGGCTACCCACAAAGCGTATTTCATTGGAATTCCTCCATGGTTCGATTGTGATTGTGTCGTTGAACGAGAATTTCTATTTTGACTTCCGAGCTGTGGGCAAACATACATCCGACGGCTTCGGAACGCAATGACTCTGCGATAAGTTTCTATCGCCGGACGGCCAATCGCGCCAGGGATGCGTTTCCGTGGGTTTGTTTTTTTCCTTGGGTGTCCCATCCTTCGCGCCTTTTGCGAAGGGTGGGGGTCTTGCTCCCTACTTCCCGCTCCCTATGTGGATCCTCCGTCACGGACCCACCCTTCGCAAAAGACGCGAAGGATGGGGCACCCAGATCTTCCGGAGTTGAGTTGCCCCACAGGCGCTTCAGAGCCTGTGCTACATGCGAAATACGGATCAGGAGCAGCATCCGGGATTTGCCGATTTCACGAGAAGTCGAAATGTCTTATGATCGTGGCGCTTATTTGATCCGCGCGGGACGCGCGCGGGGAAGGAATTTTATGAAGACGATTTGCCGGGCGAAATTTGCGAGGCTGATGGCCCTGCTTTTGATCTGCGCGCTTCTTGGAGTCGCCGGCGCGGCGCGCGCGGACGAGATCAAAGTCGTGACATCCGGCGGCTTCACGGCCGCCTATCTGGAATTGGTTCCCCAGTACGAAGCCGCCACGCACAATAAACTGTCGACCGAGTTCGGCCCCTCGATGGGAACGACGCACAACGCCATTCCCATACGCCTCGATCGCGGAGAAGAGATCGACGTCGTGATCATGGCGGGGCCGGCGCTGGACGAGTTGATCCAGCAGGGCAAGGTGCGAGCGGGCAGCCGCGTGGACCTGGTTAAGTCGTACATCGGCATGGCCGTCAAGGCGGGCGCGCCCCAGCCCGATATCAGCACCGTGGACGCGCTGAAACGCACGCTGCTCGCGGCGAAGTCGATTGCCTATTCGGATAGCGCCAGCGGCGTCTATCTCTCCACGGAATTGTTTCCGAAACTCGGGATTGCCGACCAGATCAAAGGCAAGAGCAAGAAAATCGAAGCCGACCCCGTAGGCGGAGTCGTCGCGACGGGAGAGTTTGAGATCGGTTTTCAGCAGATCAGCGAGCTGCGTCCCGTGAAGGGCATTGACATCGTGGGACCGTTGCCGCCCGGAGCGCAGAGAATTACGGTGTTTGCCGCGGGCATTCCGGCTATATCAAAACATCCGGAAGCGGCGAGAGCGCTCATTCAGTGGCTCGCGTCGCCAGCCGGGTACGCTGCCATCCGGAAGAGCGGCCTGGAGCCGGCGGCCGCGAAGTAAGCGAAACTTCGCGGTGCGCGGGTCTAGCGGGTTTACTTGCTGTCACCGCTGGGGCCGTAGATGCTGGGCACTTTGGCGCCCATGGGACGCAGGTAGGCTGAGAGCTGGCCCCGGTGATGAACGCCGTGCCGGACCATGAGGCTCAGGAACGACACGGCGGGCAACTGTATCTGCCCGAAGAAGTCGACCACCTTGGCCAGTTGCTCGCCGGAAAGGCCTTTGGCGCGTTCCAGGGCAGGCAAAGTGTTTTTCTCGTACCATGCCAATACATCCTGCGCGTTGCGAATATCGTCCGGTCGCTTGTTTTCTCCGCGACTGAATTGGCCAGTGCAAACGGCGTTCAGAAAAAACAGTTCGGTGATGGCCACATGCCAGGCGAGATCGAGAGCCTTCATGCTCCGGGCATCCGGCGCGTAGTCATTCCCGGAGGCGGGAACGGCGGTGATCACGCGTTTGGTGGCGGCGCGCTCATGCTCATAGTCGGCGAGAGTGGATTGGGCAAGTACCTTTGCATGTTCGACAGTCAGAGCCATTGGAGCCTCCCTATTTCGATCCTGGCGTAATAAAGCGATTAAGAAAGCAGGGGCGCTGCCGCCCCTGCCGAACAATGTGAAGCGCCGAGAAGTATAAAACCGCAATTCACCGAATGCAAAGCGCAAAAAAGTGGCGCGCCGGTAGATGGACGCGCGCAACGGTGACCGCTTTTCTCAAGGCGGCTCGAATCGCCGAACTACTTTAAAGAAGAGCAAGGAATTCCTCGACGGTCATTTCGGCATGGCGTATGAGGGCGCGAAGAGTGCCTACCGATAACTCTTTGTGCTGTGGAATCGAAAGGTTGACGCGCAGCCCAGATTTCGACATTACGAGATGGCTTCCGACTTGACCGATGGTCTGCCATCCCGCCTTCTGAAAGGCCTTCGCAGCATCCTTGCCGGAAATGTTGGCAAGCCGGGCCATCAGGCTAGACTGAGACAAGAATTTCAGGTTGCTTTCGGTGCGGGTCGCTGGACATGGCCTTCTGATCTTCCGCCCAAAGCCATGCGGCGATCGCTTCCTTGATATTGGCGAGAGCCTCTTGTTCGTCCTTCCCTTGAGACACACAGCCGGGCAAGGCAGGACATTCGGCAACTACCCAACCATCTTCCACCTTGTCGAGCGTCACATGAAAGACCATGCCATATCCTACCAATTGCCGCCGAATGTCACAATGCCGGATGCTTGCACCGCGATCTCACCGATACTGGCTTCGCAGTTCTTTGGCCGCAGCCACGTCAACCAAAAGCCCGTCCTTGTCTGCCCTCGCGCCCAAGGGCGGGGCGCCCAATCTATTTCACGTTTTTGCGAATCCATTCGTCGATGAACTTGATGACCACGTCGCTGTTCTTGTCGAGGAACATTTCGTGCATGTTGCCGTGGATACCTACATCTTCCAGCCGGACAAACTCGTCCTTCACGCCCGCCTGATTGAGCCACTTGGGAATGCACGAGTCGAACACGCGGTGATACGTGCCCTCGGCGGAGATCGACAGGATGCGCAGGTTCGCCAGGCTTACCAGCTTGTGCACGGGCTCCTTCTGCATGTAACAGGGAACTTCATCCGAGCGCTCCGATTTTTCCTCGAGGTACGTTTTCAAATCGTCGGGGCTGTTGACCGGCGGATCGTAGTGCATGGGCATGTTGGTGATTCCCCACGCAAATCCAATCTTGCCCGTGTACGCCACCTTGGCCGTGTCCACGGCGCCAATCTCCGGCCCGCCGGGCTCGATCGCCACCATGCCCGCCACGAGATTCGGGCGCTGATCGGCGACATTGAAGCCGATGCCGCCGCCCTGCGAATGCGTGATCAGGATGACCGGGCTGCCGATCTGATCGAGCAGAGCGACTCCCGCGGGCACGGCGAGTTCAGCCTGGCCCGCGATGAACTGCAACTGGCCCTTGATGAAGTTATCGAACACCGGATCGCCCATCGTGCCTTTTTTCGGCGAGTCGCTCGGCCACTGCGTGTATAGATTTTTGCGCGGGAAATCTCCGCCCGATAGCATGGGGCCGGTCCAGATCTGCTCGAGATCGAGCGCCGTACGCAGGCCCAATTTGCCGTCCAGGTCAGGCACGTACGGTGAGCGCCCGCGCGCCGGATAGTCCACCATGTAAACGACGTAGCCCTGGTTGATCAGGTAGTAGGCCCAGCCCGGACGCCCATCGGGCGTTTGCTTCCAGACCGTGCCGCTCTGCCCGTTTCCGTGGAAAAACACGATGGGATATTTTTGCTTGATCTGCTTCGGCACCATGACTTCGACGTACATCGCGCCGTGCATCACTTCCTTGCCCGTCGGTCCCTCATACTTTCCGCCCACGTAGAAAAAACCTTCGCGCGCGACGTTGTCCATCGAAAACGTGGGAATGGAAGCGGGCGGCATCGCCGAGTTTTTTGCGGTGCCGGTTTGCGCGCCGAGCCGCGCGCCGGACAGCAGGGCGAGCGCCACCATCGAAAATGTTGCCAGTAGAGTTCTAACAATTCGTCGATTCATAAGTACCTCCATGAATGTATTGAAATGCTTACGCCTTCAACCGAGGAAACAATCGCTCGGCATTTCCGCGATTGATTGCCTGCAGATCGCTTTTCGAGAATCCAAAATGGTCAAGAGGCCCCTCGGTGACCGGAGGAGGAAATATAGGATAGTCGCTGCCGAACAGGAGTTGCGAAATGGGAATCACTTTGGTGATCGCAGCGAGCGGCGCGGGGTAGGCCGCGTGCGCGACGTCGAAATACACTTGCTTCAATTCGTCCAGGATTTCGGCGGAGTCCTTCTCGGAACGTTTTTCGGGCAGGGTTTCGCTCACGCGGTTGGCGAGCACCGGCAGCGTGCCTCCGGAATGCGGGAAGATGAAGCGTATGTTCGAGTAGCGGCGGAACGAATCGCTTTTCAGGTAGCTGACCACGGCCCGCGCGATATCGAAATCGTATTCCACGACGCTGTCGGCCACGCCGGGCTGCAGCGTGCGGCAGCAGCTGGGCGGCGCGGAGTGCAAGAAAATGATGGTCTTGCGGCGGTTCAGCTCCTCGTACACGGGCGCGAAAATAGGATCGCCGGGCCACTTGTCGAGGTAGCTCGTCCACAGGCCGATGCCGTCCGCCTTGAGCGTGTCGAGCGCGTATTCGATTTCGCGCAAGCTGCCCTCCGTGTCCGGCAGCGGGAGCGCCGCAAAGTGTCCGAAGCGGCCGGGGTAATCTCGAACAAGTTGCTGGGTGTAGTCGTTGTTTTGGCGCGCGAGTTTGCGCGCGCGCTCCGTCTTGTCGGAAAACGAATCCTGCACGACGCGCGTCATCGGCGAAAGCATGGATGTGGCAACGCCGGTTTTGTCCATCATTTCAATCGCCGCGGCCGGCGACCACGACGGAAGCGGATGCCCCGTCGCTAAAATTTCTTTCTCCATCACTTTTGTGTAGAAGGGTGGCACGGTGTGCGTGTGCACGTCGATTCGGCCCGTGGGCGCGGCGGCGGGCATTGCAGCCCGCGCCAGTAATTTGCCGCCTGGAAGGAACGAACCCGCTCCGGCCATCGCCAGCCATTGCAGAATTTTTCGGCGCGAGGATTCGGAATCGATTCCGGGCCGCGAGCCGTCTTCTTCACCAACATGCTCACGGACAATTTCAACCGTGGCGTTTCTGTTTCCGGAATTGCGATGCCGCATGGGTGCGCCCTCCGTCGAGCTGCGATCTTCTCATCTTCCGCCGGACGAAAATCTACACCCCGCCGCTCGCGCAAACAACGCAAAAGTAGCACAGGCTTCAGCCTATGCCACGCAAACCCTTCATCCCCAAAACCGCATGGCGCCATGAGAAACTTACTTTCAAAAGTAAATTATTCCATTTTGTGAAAAATGCAGGTTAGATTGCTTGCCGGCGGAAAACGGTCCTATGGCACAATGGCGCAAAAGGAGAATCCGTGAACACATTTTTATTTTCCGAGAATGCGGTTGGGCATCGGCGGCCTTGGATGATCTGGAGCGTCGCTCTCCCCACGTTGGCCGCGATTCTTCTGCTTGCGGCCCCTGCCTTGCGAGCGCAAAATGCCGCTGCCGCGCAGCGTAACGAGAAGGGCGAAGCGGCACTCTCGGGAAACGCGGAAACCGGCAAAAAGATTTTCACGAAAGACGGCTGCTACGAATGCCATGGCCGCGAAGGCCAAGGCGCGGCGCAGGGAGCGGGGCCGCGCATCGGTCCGACACAACTTTCCTTCGAGGCGTTCACCAACTACATTCGCCAGCCCACTGCTCAGATGCCGCCCTACACGAGCAAAGTCATCTCCAGCCAGGAACTCGCCGACATGTACGCGTACTTGCAATCGAGGCCAAAACCCGCGCCGTCCAAGGATATTTCACTGCTCAATCAGTAGGCGATCCGTAGTGGCGCGGGCCTGCAACGCTCAGCGCGGCTGCGTGACGGCGTCGACCAGCGCCGGTTCGCCGCGCTTGACGACTTCCATCGCGCGCTTGATTGCCGGACCGAGATCCTTCGGGTCCGTAATCGGGCCTTCGGAATACACGCCCATGCCTTTGGCGACGATGGCGAAGTCGATGTTGGGATCGGTGAGTGTAGTGCCGATTCCGGCGCGATCGATGCCGCGGCTGTGCCGGTCGGCCATGCGCTGCACGTGCATCACTTCCTGATGATACGCGCGATTGTTGTGCATGACGCTGAGCAGCGGAATATGGTGATGCGCCGAAGTCCACAGCACTCCCGGCGCGTACATCAAGTCACCGTCGTTCTGTATGGTGACGGTCAGGCGGCCATGCTTCTTGTTGGCCAGCGCCGCTCCGAGCGCGGCGGGCGCGCCGTAGCCCACGCCGAATCCGCCCGAATTGCCAATGTACTGGTGATACTTGTCGAAATTCCACAGGCGCAGCGGCCAGCGGTTCACCCAGGGAGAAACTTCGCAGGCGAGCGACCAGTCTTCATTCTTTATCGCGCCCCAGATTTCCGCGCACAGGCGCGCCGTGGTGATGGGGCTGGCGTCCCAGGCGTAGGCCGCTTCATCGCGGGCGCGGCGCAGGGCTTCCTCATGCTGCGCGGCAAGTTTTTTTCCGCGATCCGCGAATATCCGCTTGCGGTCGTCCGTCAGCAAAAGTTTCACGGCCTCGATCAGCGAGGGCAGCGTCGTCTCGGCGTCCGCCGCCATGGCCAGATCCACTTCGGTGTAGCGCTGGAAATCCTGGTAATTGCTTTTCATGTAGAGATCGCTGGCGGTAATGCTGATGAGCTTCACGCCTTTTTTGGTGATGGGCTCGGAAGTGCGGTGCACCTGATCGCGGTAGGAATTGATCGTGCCCCAGAAATTCACCGCTTCGAGGCCAAGGATCACGTCCGCCGCGCCGATCACCGCACGCGTTCGTTCCGTCTGATTCAGGGGATGCTGCGAGGGGAAATTCATGCGCGCCACCAAATCCACGACGGGCGCTTGCAGCGTTTCGGCCAGTTCGATGGCGTACTTCAATCCATCGGCCGTGCGCGCGGTGCGCTCCAGCAAGATGACGGGATTTTCGGCTGCGACCAGCATGCGCGCCGCTTCCGCAACCGAGCCTGAATCGCCCTGCGGCGGCATGGCGTGCGTCAGTTTCGCGACGCGCAGTTTGGCGTCGTCCGGAACCGGGCTTTCCTGCAGCTCTCCGTCCGCGACCAGCAGCACGGGTGCCATGGGCGGCGTCATCGCAATTTTATAAGCGCGCGCGGCGGATTCCGCGAAGTGATCGAGCGACATCGGCATGTCGTCCCACTTCAGGCAATCGCGGACGATGGCTGCATCGTCCTGCGCGCTGTGGTCCCACTCGACTCCCGGACGCCGCGAATTGATTTCCAGCGCGTTGCCCGCAATCAGGTAGACGGGCGCGCGATCGCAAAACGCGTTGTAAATGGCCATCGATCCGTGCTGCAAGCCAACATCGCTGTGAAGAAAAACCGCCATCGGCTTGCCTTCGATTTTCGAATAGCCGTGGGCCATGGCCACGGCCGACTCTTCGTGGCAGCAGGTGATGAACTCCGGATTTTTGTTTCCGCCGTAATTGATCACCGATTCGTGCAGGCCGCGAAAACTCGATCCCGGGTTGGACGCCACATACTCGATGCCCAGCGACTTGAGCACGTCCACCATGAAGTCGGATCCGGAGCGGCCCTCGGTCAGAACTTCCAGCTCGGCCGGCGTTCCGGTCTCCGGCTCTTTCGGCATGGGCTGCGCGGTGCCCGCTCGGGGAGACTCGGCTTGACGAGCGCCCGCCGCCGCGGGAATCGACGCGAGGGCTGCTGCGCCCGCCGCCGCGCCCTTCAGAAACTTGCGGCGATCGATCGAATCTTTTTGGGATTTTCGCATTATGGTTTCCGCCCATCTTGCCGGGAGATTTGACTTGTTCCCGCCGTTTTTTCTTGGTGTCGTGCCACCTTAATGCCGCTGCCCGGCGAGTGTCAAGCCGCGCCCGGATGATTGTGTCTGGCTGATGGATTACATGTTTGGAAGCGAACGATTCAAACTTTGAATTTGTCTTCCGTGCATACCTGGGGCAGGATGGATCAGGAGGAAAAGATTTAGAAGCGTTGGATTAAACACCTCTCTTCCATGACGAAAGGGAACGTTCCCCGGGTTTTCCTTCGGTAGTAAAGCTGTTTCAGACACTCCGTTGTGTCCTGGCAAGCGACAGTTTATTTCGAGCGACTTTCGAAATCTGTGCGTTGGTGTATTCGTTTGCCGGAAAGATTTTGCGGGAAATACATGCAGGAAACATCGATAGGAGGCTTCATGCTGAGTGAACAATATCTCTTTCTGGAAAATGTGTACCAGGGCGGCAGACCGAAAAGCGCGGTGATTCTGCCTCCGTCCAAAACAGCGGCGCAAACCCGCGTTTTTGCCGAGGCCATGCTGGAGAATTCCACGGCGCGCCAGCGCCGCAGCCCGATGGACTGGGCCCTTTCGTTTTTCATTCATTTTGCCATCCTGTTCGTGCTGCTATTTCTTCCGCTCTATTTCTCGCAAGGGATTGACATGAGGAGATTGCAAACGACGCTCCTCGTCGCACCTATGCCGCCGCTGGCCGCGCCGCCCCCGCCTCCGGCTTCAATGGCACGTGCGGTTAAAGTTGCGCCGAAAGTGTTCACTCCTGGAAAACTGATCGCGCCTATGTTCGTTCCGAAGGCCGTTCCGGCGGCATCTTCCAGCGACGCGACTCCCCCGGAGGAAACGTTGTCGGCAGGGATCGCCGGTGGCGTCCCAGGAGGACAGATTGGCGGCATCGTCGGCGGAATGCCGAGCGTTGCGGCTCCCGTGGTGGCCGCGCCCGCCGCCGAAGGGCCGAAACGGCCCGTGCGCATCGGCGGAAACGTAAGGCCGCCGCGCCTCATCTACGGCCCCGCGGCGGTGTATCCGATCCTGGCCAGTCAGTCGCACGTCCATGGAATGGTGGTGATCGACGCCATCATCGATGAACACGGAAACGTCGTCGAAGAAAAGGCCGTCAGCGGACATCCCTTGCTGCTGCAAGCGGCGCTCAAGGCCGTATCGCTCCGAAAATATGAACCCACGATCCTCGATGGTGAACCCACTCCCGTGAATCTGCGAGTGGAGGTCAACTTCATATCGTGACCCGCGTCTTTCCGCCAAGGACTTGCGCGCGGTGCGGCAGCCTGGCTGCGCCGCGCGCAAGTCTCTCCTTCGCCTGCGCCCGCCCTTTTTCCCTTGAAAAACTCGTGTGATGGCGAAATCATTCGCTCGATTTTTATTTGGGGCATTGGCATTGCTTCGATTGAAGCTGTCGCATGACAGCGGAAAAACCCCGCCTCTGAAGAGGCGGGGTTTTTCCGCTTAGTCGCCAGCCAATTCTGTGTGACACTGAGCGCAGACAACGTAATCCATGCTAC
This sequence comes from Acidobacteriota bacterium, assembly GCA_003165465.1. Taxonomy (GTDB): domain Bacteria; phylum Acidobacteriota; class Terriglobia; order Acidiferrales; family UBA7541; genus Palsa-360. Next base: position 23,455 of record PLUM01000027.1, on the reverse strand, counting down.
GACCTCCACTCAGGCAGATCGTGCACCGCGCCGCGCACTGGCGCTGCCCGCATTGCGGGCAAGGTCGGCTGTTTCGCGGCATCTTCCGCATGTTTCCACGCTGCCCGGAATGCGGACTTTCGTATTTTCCCGAGCAGGGATACTACCTCGGCGCCATGATCGTTAATTACGCGGCCACCACGGCCGTGGTCGTGACGATCTTTCTTTTGTCGCTGCTGTTTCCGGATTTCACAACGCTTTCGACGAATTCCAAGGTTTTTCTTTGGATGGTTTTTGCCGTCGCGGTGTCTCTATTGTTCGTGCGGCACGCGTACAGCTTCTGGCTGGGAATCGATTTCTGGATCAAACCCAGGCAGCCGGACCTGCCCGCGAAAGAATAATTCTGGCTGGATTTCTTTCCACAATTCCGAGCGGCGGAACGAAAGTTCTTTGTAGCCCCGGCGTCTCGCCGGCAATTTGTTCGATCTCCATGGATCGCAAAATCTGCCGGCGAGACGCCGGCGCTACAAAATATTACGGGCCACGCCGCTCGTACGATGTGGCCACGCAATTCTTTGGTGAAATATCCAAACAAGCCGCCTTACTGCAGCCGGGCGGCGAAACCGATGAGCGCTCCGCCGAGCACCAGCCACGCCGAATTGATTCGATAGCGGAATAGCAACCACGCGCTAACGATGGCGAGAACAATGGTCGGCCCATCGACAATCGACGAGCGCCCGAGCTGGTAGCTGACGACGGCCATGAGCGCGAGCGATGCCACATTCACTCCGTCGAGAAAAGCCCCGGCCGTCGCGGACCGGCGCAGCAGCGGAAGGAACGGTCCGCTGATGGCCACAAGGATAAATGCCGGAAGAAAAATTCCGACCGTGGCGGCAACCGCCCCCGCGGGGCCTCGCAACAGGTAGCCAAGAAAAGTGGCCGTCGTGAACACCGGCCCCGGCGTCACCTGCCCGATGGCGACGGCATCGACCAGTTGCGCATCGGTCACCCACGCGCGATGCACGACGAGGTCGGCGCGCAGAAACGCGAGCAAAACGTAACCGCTGCCGAACACCACGGAACCGATTCTCAGAAACACCAGAAACATCGGCCACATGCCGGGAATCATCGTTGTGACACCCGCCGCCACCCCCGACGCCACGCCCGACGCTCCCGCCCATGGGAAAACGCGCGCCAGGCCCGCGCGCGCTCCGCGCCACACCGAGACAAAAGTCAGCGCGCCTGCCGCTTGATTTCCCGTTCTGCGCCGGGACAGCGCCTGAATGCCGGCATGGATCGCGCCCATTCCAAACAGGATGAGCAGAACATTCACCTGCGCGAAATTGAGCGCCACGCAAATCAGGCCGGCTATCGCGAGCGCCATGCTCTTGACCGCCGTGCGGCCCAGCCCCCAGAGCGCTTGCAGAATCACGACAATCACCACGGGCTTGACGCCGTATAGCAGCGCGGCAACCGCCGGCAAATGCCCAAAGCGCACGTACGCCCAGGCAATGCCCCCGACGATCATGGCCGAAGGAAAAATGAAACATGCGCCGCCGATGAACAGCCCCGCCCAGCCCGCGCGCAAATAGCCGATGTGGATGGCCAGTTCGCTCGAACTAGGGCCGGGAATCACGCTGCTTGCGCCCAGCAGGTCGAGAAACGTTTCGCGGGAAAGCCATTTTCGGCGGCGGACCAGTTCATCTTCCATGATCGCGATATGCGCCGCAGGTCCTCCAAACGCGGTGATCCCCAGACGCAGAAAGAAGAACGCCAGTTCCTTCAACGAACCACGTTTCCCCTCGCCGGACATTTTGTTCCGTCCTTGATCGTGTTTCGTCATTTCAGGGAGTTTTCCTGAGGGAAATTCGCGCGCTCCGCAGCCACCAGTTGTTCGTAGAGGAGAGACGTTTCCTCCACCATGCGACCTTCGGAAAAACGTGCCATGACCGTTTCGCGGGCGGCGCTGCCGAGGCGCATGGCCTCTTCGGGATGCGCGAGGAGACTCACGAGGGCGGAAGCAAACGCGTCGGGGTCGGGATCCATCACCAGCAAGCCATTTTTGCCGTCTTCCACGACTTCGGGAATTCCACCGCGCGCGATGGCCGCGACGGGCAGGCCGTGCGCCATCGCGGATAGCAATGCGGTACCCAGCGCCTCAGTCTGCGCAGGGAAAGCAAACACATCGATGGCCTCGTAGACACGGTCGACGTCCTCGACAAATCCCGCAAAATGGACCTCGCGATCGATGCCAAGGTCATGCGCCATTGCCGCGAGCGTGGCGCGGCATGGCCCATTTCCGGCGAGCAGAAGCCGGCAACCTGGAAACCGCGCGCGGATGGCGGGAAGCGCCCGAATCAGAATTTCCTGTCCCTTATCGGGCGTTAACGCAGCCACGCAGCCGACGAGCGGGGCGTTCGATTCGATTCCCAGGCTGCGCCGCGCCGCTTCACGCTTCTCCGTTGTCACCGCTCCCGGTATGGGCACGCCGTCGGGAATGACCATAATCCGGCCGGGCGGCAGACCCGAGGCCGCCACGGCGGACGCGACGCACTGCGACACGGCCACAATTCGCGCGGCGGCGCGGTAGCGGGCAAGGGAAATGACGCCTTGCGAAAGCGGAAAGATGACGCGGCGCGAGGCAATGAGGGGCGCTCGGCGATGCGCTCTGGCAAGCCACGCCGAGGTCAGCGCGTGCGGTTCATTGGCGTGGACGATTTCCACGCTGCGCCGCGACAGCAAATTGCGGATGACAAATGACGCGGCGAGACGTCGCCAGCGCCGGTTTACGACGTGCACGCATACGCCGGCGCCTTGCGCGCGCTGAGCGAGAAGAGAATCCTGAATGGCGATCAATTCCGGAGCGTGGCCGCGTTCCAGCAAGCCCCGCAAAAGGAGCAACGCCTGATGCTGTCCTCCACGATAGTCGCGGCCGAGGTCGACGAGTAGCGGGCGCACGTCTATTCCTCTCCGGCCTGCGGCCAGGAGCGGTGCGTGAGCGTTTCTCCCGCGAGCAGCCGCCCCAGCTTGCGGTATTTTCGATAAATGTAGACCGCCGCCATCCACGCGATCAGCCCGCCGCGCCAGCCGTCGAGGAAGCCAAGCTGGAACACCAGCTTTTGTACGATCGTCCACGGCGGAGCAAACATCATTGCGCCGCGCCAGCTTTTGCGCCCGCGCGCAAACAGGTCTTCCGCCGCCAGCGTGGTCATGACGTCGACCTTCGCTCTGTGCTCGGCGAAGGACCGAACCGTGTAATGAAACAGCTGTCCAGGCAAGCGGCCCACCGGACCTTCCACCTGGAGGCGCTCATGGAGAGCCCCGGCAAATTTGCATTTGTCGCGCCGGTAGAGAAGTTCCTGATATTCAGGATACCAGCCGGAATGCCGGATCCACCCGCCAAGATAATTCGTCAACTGAAGAATTTGATAGACGGTTTGTTCGGGAGTTTGCTGTTTCCACGCAAGGATCGAGGCGCGCAGTTCGGGGCTCAATTCATGGTCGCCGGCGATGACCAGAACCCAGTCGTTCGAGGCCAGGGACGCGGCGTAATTCCTTTGTTCGGCAAAGCCGTCCATTTTGCGCGTATATACGCGAGCGCCAAATTCGCGGGCGATTTCGCAGGTGCGGTCCGTCGAACCCGAGTCCACCAGAACGATTTCGTCGGCAATTCCCGCGAGCGAGGCGAGCGCCCGCGGCAAGTCCAGTTCCTCGTTGTATGCAATCAGAGTCACGGTCAGATTGGGCATGGAAAATCCAATCGGGTACGGTAACACGAAATGCGGCGGGTGTGAGGTTTGGTAGTGGCGCGCAGTAGCACAGGCTTCAGCCTGCGGGTTTTAGTCCTTGCACGGACCAAACCCCGCAGGCTGAAGCCCGCGCTACTCATGCCACGGCGGTTAACGCGTGGGGGCGAGCTTGGACGTGACGCTGATGAGAATAACGGTTGTGCCGATGCGGAATTCCGAGAGGTGATTCAACTCCGCGACCCGCACGCGTTCATCGTCGAAGTAGGTGCCATTGGTCGATTCCATGTCGCGCAAGCGGATGACGTCCCCCTTGATTTCAATGGAGCAATGCCAGCGCGAAATTTCCTTGTCGTCGATAATGACGTCGGCGTCCGCCCTTCCGAGCACCACGCGAGGTTTCGTCACCTGAAAAACAACTCCGCGCGAAGGGCCGGCGATCACGGAAAGCGCTATGGTTTTCCCCGTGGGCAAGTGCAGGGAACTCTCCTCGGGGCCGCTTCCCGCAAGCCGGGGAGCGCCTGCGCTGCGAGCAAACCCGGGCACGGGCGTCAGGACCTGCGTTTCGCCGGCAGCGGCCTTAAGTTCAACAATGGTGTTTTTACCGCATTTCGCGCACTGAAATTGCACGCGGGGATGATCCTTGAATTGTGCGTCTGGCAGGGAGTGCTGTGCACCACAATTGGAACATGCTGCTTTCATTGCTTCGGACCCTAGGGTTCCTCAACTAAATCTAGCACGATCGCTCCATGCTCGAAGGACTTGGCGCGGGCGGGGTTTCGCAGAGAGTACTGTCCCGCCGGACAGGCGCCCGCGCCAGATCGCTTGCCCACTCCGCACAGGGCGCGGCGGCCTATTGGACGAAACCCACGTTGGGGACGGGAGTCGGTTCGGGAGCTTCGCGTATGGGACCGAACTGCTTCTCGTAGCGCCGGATATTTTCCTCCAGCGCGTGCAAGATCCGCTTGGCGTGTCCCGGGCTGACAATCACGCTCGAAACCAGCTTGCCCTGCGGCACATTCGGAAACACGTAAATGAAATGCGCCGTAAACTCCTCGGCCGTGTGGTGAAACATCACCAGGTTGGAAAATTGGCCGACCAATTCCTTTTCATCCGCCTTGATCTGAACTTGCACCTGCTCGCCACCGGCTTGCGCCATGAGTCCTCCGTCCATGGAAAATGTTTTCATTCAAACGCTTCGTTTCCGACACTACCATATTCCAGGGAATCGTGGCGCGGGCTGTTTTCAGTAGCATAGGCTTCAGCCTGTGTTCTTTTGATTTTTAGCCTGGCGGCAAATCAAAGCTACACAGGCTGAAGCGTGTGCCACTGCAATGCGCCTCGCACGTATATTTTCGTTACACCTCATTACGATCCGGTGTAAGGTTTAGCAGGTGAAATATGTCGTGTCTTATGGCAAACTTTCGAGGTTCTCGCAAATCTCGATTTGACTGGAGGCCTCGGAATGATAGCACTCAATAAAGGAGCTTCTTTGTGGCTGGCGCGCGTCGCGGGCGTCTGCCTGTTGGTGGGAATGGTTGCATTCGTGGGACGGCGTGTTGCAGCCGACGACACGCCCGCGCCCTGGGTGGTGCCGGAAGACGCAAAGAAAGTTAAAAATCCTATCCCGCCCACTCAGGAAACGTTGGCCGCCGCGCAGGACCTTTTCACGGACAATTGTTCGCTTTGCCACGGCGAAAAGGGCATCGGCGATGGGCCCGGCGCAAAGGCCATCAAGGTAAAGCCCGCAAACTTTACCGACGCAAAGTTGATGGCGGCGGAAACCGATGGAGCGCTGTTCTGGAAGATGTCCGAGGGCCGCGGTCCCATGCCTTCGTGGAAGGAAACCCTGACGGAAAAGGAACGCTGGGAACTGGTGGGCTACATTCGCAAGCTGACCAAGGACGCCGCGAAGTAGTTCCAAACCGCACGAGGCCGAAAAACAGGGGCGCGGCGCCCGTGAGGTTTTCAAAGAAACATCGCAGCCGCGCCCCGATTTGCTCCTTACTTGCCCTTTACTTGCCCTCTACTTGATTGCCGCGAGAGCCTGCCCCACTTCCTTCATATCCGGCACGACCCCGAAATCGTAATTCTTGAACCAGGCGATTTTTCCAGCCTTGTTGATGATGGCGATGGCGCGCCCCGTGATTCCCTTATCGGCGTGGTAGACGCCGTATTTGTCGCCCACCTCGCCACGCGGTTGAAAGTCGGCGAGGAGCGGGTAGGTGATGCGCATTTTTTCGGCAAATGCTTTGTGCGCCCAGGCGCTGTCCACGCTCAGGCCGAGAACTTGCGCGTCGAGCGCTTCAAATTGCTTCAGATCGTTCACGAAGCAGGCGTGCTCGGTCGTGCAGGTGGGGCTGAAATCGAGCGGATAGAAAATCAGCACGACGTTGCGTTTGCCGGCATAGTCGGAAAGCTTGATCTCCTTTTGCGACTGATCCTTCAGCGTGAATTCGGGAGCGGTCTGTCCCACGGTAATCGGCATGAAGCCTCCTCATAATTGAAACGAAATGATTGGCATGTCGCGCGGGGCGAGCGATGCGTTTTAGTAGCACAGGCTTCAGCCTGTGTGGTTTGGTCCGTGCCAAGCCTAACCCACACAGGCTGAAGCCTGTGCCACTAACCGTCCCATGATAACGGAGATAATGGATTTTTTCGAACGCCGCCGTGGATTCTGGTACCATGCCGCGACATGTCGCGAATGAGCGTGGAGCAGGCCTATCCGGGAATATCGATTCGCGCGCGTTCGCGCGGGTTGTGGGCGCGGCTGATGCGCTGGCCCGCGGAGTGCGTGCATCTGGAAAACGGGCATCACTGGATGGCCACGTACATCCCGGACACGCTGTACCTGCGCGGCAAGCCGAGGGTGCGCCGCGAACCTGCGCGGCCGGAAGTTTCCGTCTGCTACGATTGCCTGGCCAGCCTCCTGCTCCCGGAACTCGCGTCCTGCACGAGCCGCGTGATGGCATTTGAACCGGACGGCGAGACGTTCACGCAATATTTCTTCGTGGGCCGCGAGGATTTCGTCGCCGCCGGCCTGCGCCCGGAAATAGCCACCGCGATTGAATCACGCCTCAAGAACTTGAAGGGCGAGTGCGGCGACTGCGGCAATCCGGCAACTTGGCTCTGGATTTCACGGCGCGAAGTGTCGAGCCTCGATCAGACCGAGCGAATCGAAACTTCGCCCGGCGGCCTTTTTTGTGCAAAGCACGGCGCCGCAAAATTGTGCGAGGCCCTCGGTAACGTGCCCGAGGCGAATCTCTTCTACGTCAACTCGCCCTACGGAGATTCCGGCGCGTACCTCTGGATTTGAAGGGGATGGCATTGTGCGAGCAATGCCGATTTACTGTAGCCCGCCTCTTCAGAGGCGGGGTTTTCCGCGGGCGATCCTACGAATGCCGGCGCCACAGCCAATAGCCGAGGCCGCAGACGAGCAGAATCGGCAGCGCGCTCATGACCAGCGTCATTCCGAGGTAGGTTCCGGCGGTTTTCGGGTCGCCCACCATGCAGGCGGGGCAAGCCCACGCCGCGCCGGGGACGAGCGCCGCGCCAGCCGTGGCGGCAACAAAACGCGCCGTAAAATTTAGACCACGCATCGTTCTTTCACCAATACCCTCACCAATGCAAACGCCTCACAAATACACGCGCAAATAAATCACCGGCCACAGCAGGACCACGAAATACCAGAACACCTGCATTGCCGTGAACGTTGCAGGCGCAAGCGTTCCGCGCCGCATCGGGAAATAGATTGCCACGAGCAGCACGATGGCAACCAGCGCGTGCAGCGCGTGCGCGCCAACAATCAGGTAGAAAAACGCTCCGTGCGTGCTGGACTGCATCGTCAACCCTTCGCGGAGGAGCGCAAGCCATTCCACGCCTTGCAGCAGCACAAAAGCGATGCCCGTGACGATGGCGCCCGCCAGATACGAGAGAGCCTTGTCGTAGCCGTCGCGCGCGCGGCGGCTCGACAGAAACAACAACGCGCCGCTGAGCAGCAGAATGGCCGTGTTGAATGCCGTGCGCCCGATCGGCAGGCGCGGCTGGCCGGCGGGAGGCCACACTCCGCCCAGCACCGTGGCGCGCGCAATGGTATGGGCGCTCATCAGCGCCGCGAAAAACATAACCTCGGCGATGACAAAAATAATCATGCCCAGGACGGAGTTCGGCAGGCGCTTGTTCGCGGCCGGAGTGGCGCTCGCCGCGCGCGATTCGATGATGGTCGTCGGGCTACTCATGTTTCACGGCAGCGTTCGAGCCGGACTGCGCCGGCGGATTCTTCGTCCAGTTCAGGCCGCTTTGCTTCATCACGTCGGGAGCAACGCCCGCGAACAGAATCGCGACAAACAGCAGGCAAACGATCAGCAGATACGGCACCCAGCGCTTTTCCACCGTGATGTGCATGAAATTCTTGGCCACCATATACGCCTTGACCAGCGCGACGCCAAACGCGGCGATCAACACCACCTCGCGGATGTGGGACATCGAGCCGACGACGCTCACAAGGAGCAACACCACCAGGATGGCCCAGATCTTGACGTAATTCGGATGATGAACGTGAGATTCGGCAGTGGTCATAATTCCTCGATCAGCACTCAACAATGGCTCAACAATGACTCAACGGGCTGCGTCACCGGGCAATGTACAGCAACGGAAACAGGAAAATCCATACGATATCGACGAAGTGCCAATACAGCCCGATACATTCCACGCGCTGCAATTCCTCGTTTTTCGCGGCGTCCGACGCGATGATCAGCATGATGACCATTCCCGCGAGCACGTGCAGGCCGTGCAGCCCCGTCAGCGTGTAATAGAACGACCAAAAGCCGCCGGACGAAAGCACGAAGCCTTCGTGAATGTCCTTCGCCCATTCAAATCCCTTGACGCACAGGAAGATCAGCCCGCCAAGCGCTGTGAGGCGAAGCAGCTTCGCTGCGCGCGGTCCGTCATGCGCGTCCGCCGCTTTGTGCGCGAGCACCGCGCACAGGCTGGAGGTGAGCAGCACGAACGTGTTGAAGGCTCCCGCCAGCGTATTGGTGTGCGACGCGGCGTCGGCCCATTCCGGATGCCCCAGCCGATGCATGATGTACGAGGCCAGCAGGCCGCCGAAGATCACGATTTCCGAGGCGATCACCCACCAGGTAATCAGCCGCGCGCTCGGAATTCCCGTGGCGCTTCGTGTATTGGCAACTGGCTTGGCGCTTGTGCTCATGAGTTCTTGTCTCCGAAAAAAACTATTCGGGAACGTCCTGCGGAAAATAATCGTCCGCGCGTCCCGGCGTGCCATATTCATAGGGGCCGCGGTAGACGGTCGGCAGTTCGGCAAAGTTGCCGTGCGGCGGCGGTGATGCGACCGTCCATTCGAGCGTGGACGAGCGCCACGGATTGGCCCCGGCGCGCTTGCCGTTGCGCAGGCTCCAGAAAAAATTAAACAAAAAGACCAGTTGGAACGCCAGCATGAAGAGCAGCGCGATGGTCGAGGTGGTGCGCAAGTGTTGCAGCGCGGGCCGCGACTCTTCCGCGAATTGCGCATAGCTGTACACGCGCCGCTGATCGCCGGCCGTGCCCGTGATGAACAGCGGAATGAAGATCACGTTAAAGGGAATCACCGTGCCCCAGAAATGAATTTTTCCGAGCGTCTCGTTCAACATGCGGCCAAACATTTTCGGATACCAGAAGGTGATGCCCGCAAACACGGAAATAATCGCGATGGGCACGAACGTGTAATGGAAATGCGCGATCACGAAATACGTGTCGTGCAGATAGATGTCCGTGCCCGACGAGCCCAGGAAAATTCCGGTCACGCCGCCGATCATGAATTCGGCCACGAATCCCAGCGCCCAGAGCATGGGCGTATCCAGGCGAACCGATCCGCCGTAAAGCGTGGCGATGTACAGGAAAATCATTTCCGTGATGGGAACGGAAATCAGCAGCGTCGTGACCGAAAAAATATTGGCCATGCGCGGGTCGATGCCCGCCACAAACTGGTGGTGCGCCCACACCACGAAGCTCAGGAACCCAACGGCCCAGGTCGTGTACAGAACCGTTTTGTAGCCGAAGATTTTTTTGCGGGCGAACACGGCGATGACTTCCGCCACAATCCCCATGGCCGGAAGCAATACGACGTACACCTCGGGATGGCCGAAGAACCAGAAAAGGTGCTGCCACAACAGCGGATCGCCGCCGCGCGTGGGATCGTAAAAGCCGGTGGACATCGTCTGGTCAAACAGCAGCATGACCGCGCCGGCGATCAGCGGCCCGACCGAAGCCATGAAGATGACGCTGGCCAGAACGATCATCCAGACAAGCAGCGGGATATCGAACATTTTCATTCCCGGCGCGCGGCTGTTCATCGTGGTCACGGTAAAGTTGATGCCGCCCAAGAGAAACGCGACGAATTCGAGCGCCACCGCAACCAGCCACAGCACCGCGCCGATGGGCGTCAGGTTGTAGGCGCCGTTCGCGGAAAGCGGCGGATACGCGGTCCAGGCGCCGCCAAACGGGCCGCCCTTCACGAGAAAAGAGGAGAGAAGAACCAGCGCGCTCAAAAGGAAAATCTGGTAGGAAAGGCGATTGATGCGCGGAAACGCCATGTCATCGCATCCGATCATCAGCGGAATCAGAAAATTTCCGAACGCCGCGATGAGCACGGGCATGGCCACCCAGAAAATCATGATGCTGCCGTGCATGGTGACGAGCGCATTGTACTTGCCCGGCGTAATCAGCCCCAGGCCCGGAACATTCTGGTTCGGGAAGGCTTGCTGCATACGGAATCCGTACGCGAAAAATCCGCCGAGCAGCGCCATGGCCATGCCGGTAAACAAATACTGCATGGCGATCATCTTGTGGTCGGTGGACCAGAAGTATTTCTGGAACATTCCCGGTTCGGCGTGTTGCACTTCCGCGCTCATCGCCGCACCTCCGCGATCGTTGTAGGCCCTTTGTTGGCGGGCGACTGTGCAGCTTGTTGTGGAGCCTCTGACGGGCTGGAGTTGCGCAGCAGCCATGCGGCATGGGCCGCGGGCGTCTCGACGATAATTCGGCCTGCCATCAGGCCGTGGCCGAGGCCGCACATCTGCGTGCATTGAATGTCGTAGGTGCCAACGCGATTGGGGCGAAACCATCCGGAGATCGTCCGGCCGGGCAGCGCGTCCTGCTTCAGGCGAAAGGCCGGGATGGCAAAGCTGTGCACCACGTCGCGCGAGACCAGCTCAAAGCGATACGTGGTATCCACCTTGACGTGCAATTCGCCCACCGTGCGTATGTCGTCGGCCGTGTCCAGAACGCCGTCGGGGCCGGGCTGCTGAAAACTCCAGGCCCATTGCTGGCCGATCACGCGCACCGTCTCATCAGCCACGGGCATGTTTTGCTTGATGTCGTACCAGACCGTGATCGCGCCGATGATGATGACGACGTCGCACACGAGAACCAGCATGTGAGGGATGGTGATCCAGCGCTTCAGGTGTTTCTCTTCGCCCGTGATGTACTGCGTCGGGCGCCCATCCTTGGCCCGGAACTTGAAGATGAGCGTAAACATCATCGTCTCGGCGGCAATCAACCAGAATCCCACAATCGCCCCGATCAGGATGAACAGGTGATCGATACTGTGCGCGTAAGTCGATGCCGCCGTTAGGTACCGCTCCAGCATAGAGGCTCCAGCCAGCTACCGGATTAGAATGATTACTCCCGCAATAAAAGCCAGCGAAGACACCGCAATAATCCAAAAAATTACTTTGGCCACCTGCTCCGGCGATGTCTCGGCATGATTCATGGAATGTGTCTCTCCGATTATTTCAATCCTAAGGCTTGAGCGTGCCGATATAGGCGACGACATTACGAATAGCATCTTCGTTGGCCAACGTCCGCGCCATGGGGCGCATCAATCGGCCCTGCATATCCTTGGGGTTCGCGCCGCGCACTCCGCTCCTGAATTTTCTCAGTTCCGTGACGAGGTACCAGTCGTCCACTCCGGCAATGCGCGGCGCTTTCAGATCCGGATTGCCCGCGCCTTGATCCCCGTGACATGCGCCGCACGTCGCGTACAACGCCTCTCCGGCCTTTGGATCGCCGGGCAGCGAGGCTGCGTGCCGCACAACGGGCAAGGTTTCCACATAATGCGCCACGGCCTTCACATCATCCTCGGAAGTCAAGCTGAGCGCCATCGGCCCCATGCGCATGCCTTCCATGTCATTGAATTGCAGGCCACGAACTCCAGCGCGAAATTTATCAAGCTCTTCCTCGACGTACCACTCGTTCATTCCGGCAATATTCGGCGCGCCAACCTCCCGATTTCCCGATCCATCCGAATTGTGGCAGGGAACGCAGGTCTCGAACACATCGCGGCCCCGCGTGGCCGCATCCGTTTTGCCCATGCTGCATCCGGCGAGAGTGAATCCGCAGAAAGCGAGGAACGCCGCGCAAACCGCGAGTCGCTGGGGACCCATTGTTCGAAATTTGCTCATATGAATTTGGAAATGGTTTCCCAAGGCGCGGATACTAGCAGCAGACAAAATCGAAAACAAGCGGAACTTGCATAAAATGTGGAGTGAAATCGGGCAGACCAATTCAACGAAGACCAAAACGAGGGACTTTCTTACTGTTGGGCCGTCGAGTCTGTGATCTGCGTCACACGAATACTATTTTGGGCCAACGGTCGTGCGCTGGAGGCGTGCGCCGAGGCCCTTGTGCTGCTCGGAAATTCCCTCCGGCAGGCGATCGCCGAATCTTTCGAAGAAATTTCCGACGTCGGCATGTTCCTTGATCCAGTCCGAGGGATCGACGCGCAACAATTCACTCATCGTTTCGCGGGACACGTCAAGGCCGTCAAGCGTAATTGCGTTGGGAGCGGGAACGGCGCCAATCGGTGTTTCGGTCGCCGCGCCTTTTCCTTGGATGCGTTCGAGCATCCATTTCAGGACGCGGGCATTTTCTCCATAGCCGGGCCACAAGAATTTTCCATCGGCGCCCTTGCGGAACCAATTCACGTGAAAAATCTTCGGCGGATGCGGGATGTTCCTGCCCATCTCGAACCAGTGCCCGAAATAATCGGCCATGTTGTAGCCGCAGAAGGGGAGCATGGCCATGGGGTCGCGCCGCGTAACGCCCACAGCTCCGGTGATCGCCGCGGTTGTTTCCGACGCCATCGTCGCGGCGACATACACGCCGTGCTGCCAGTTCATCGCTTCGTACACGAGCGGAGCCAGCCGTGCGCGGCGGCCGCCAAAAATAAACGCGGAGATTGGCACCCCAGCCGGATCGTCCCAGCGTGGAGAGATCGAAGGCGCCTGAACAGCCGGCACCGTATACCGCGAATTCGCCTGTGCCGCCGGGCCGTTCGATGGATTCCAGGCACGGCCCTGCCAATCCAACATGTCTGTGGGGACATTGCTGCTCATGCCTTCCCACCAGGGTTCGCGCTGCGGAGTCATTGCGGTATTCGTGAAAAGCGTGTTTTTCCGAAGCGCCGCCATTACGTTCGGATTGGTTTTGTCGTTCGTGCCGGGAGCCACGCCGAAGAAGCCGGCCTCCGGATTGATCGCGTGCAGGTAGCCGTCCGCGCCAACCTGCATCCAGGCGATATCGTCGCCCACGGTCCAGACGCGGTAACCCTCGTTTTTCAAGGCCGAAACCATCATGGACAGGTTGGTCTTGCCGCAGGCGCTCGGAAAAGCCGCCGCCATGTACGTTACTTTCCCATCAGGCGCTTCCATGCCCAGGATAAGCATATGCTCGGCCATCCAGCCTTGTTTGCGCGCCATCGAGCTGGCAATGCGCAGGGCAAAACACTTTTTGCCCAGCAGCGCATTGCCGCCGTAGCCCGAGCCAATGCTCCAAATCAAATTTTCTTCGGGGAAGTGCACGACGTAACGGCGGTCCGGGCTCAGATCGCCCAGGGAATGAAGTCCTGGAACGAAATCCGATGAGCTGCCCAGGCGGTCCAGCGCAACCTTTCCCATGCGGGACATGATCTTCATGCTGGCGACCACGTAGGCGCTGTCCGTGATCTCGACGCCGACGCGGCTCTGCGGCGAAGATGCCGGTCCCAGGATGTAGGGCACAACGTACATCGTGCGGCCCTTCATCGAGCCTTCGAACAGCGCGCCCACCGTCTTCTTGGCTTCGGCGGGAGCCAGCCAGTTGTTGGTGGGTCCGGCTTCGCCTGGATCTTGCGAGCAGATAAATGTTACTTTTTCCGTGCGCGCCACGTCGCTTGGATCGCTGCGGTGGAGAAACGAGTTTGGATACGTCTTCTCATTCAGAGGAAACGTGCTCCCCTCGCGAATCATTTGTTCCTTGATGCGGGCGTCTTCCTCTTCGGACCCATCGCACCATTGAATGTGCGCGGGGCGCGTCATGCGCGCAGCGGATTCTACCCATTGTTCCAGGGGCGTAGACATGAAACTTCCTCCATTTTTCCGGCGTGCCAGCGGGAGAATTTACGGCTGGAGCGGCAGTGCGCAGCAAATCAAGCGGCAAATACACACCGAATAAAAAGTTTAAGGCACGCATGATGCAAACGCAAGCAATCGGCGAAAAAAGGTAGTGCTGGAAAGGCAACATTTCATGCGAATGCGCCGGCGAAAACGGTACCAGTCATGAACCGCGCTTGGAAGCCGATAGGAACCGAAAGGGACCGCATCGTTTCCCGCTGAATGAGGCGTATTGCGGACAATGGCTCTGGACAGGGCTGGCCGCAAGGTTTTGCGATTGGAGAGCCATGACGATTCCCGCTCTAAGTGGCTGGCTTTGCAACCAGATCTTAGTGACTTTCGGCATTGTGACCTATATCACAGCATATTGTGCGGCTGGTCACGGATGATAGACTAGCTTTCGTGCCAAATAGTGGGTGCAATTTATTGGGCACGTATTCTCTAAACTCTGCGAGGGAAAATGTTCACGAGAATCACAACGAAATATAAGCTCGGCGCTGTCGCTCTGCTCCCGCTGTTTCTGTTCGCCATTTCGCATACGACCGCGGCGCAGACGGCCAAGACCGATGAAGGCCAGAAACTTTACGACACAAACTGCGCCAAGTGCCACGGTCCCGATGGAACCGGCAGCACAGTCGTCGGAAAAGCGGTTGGGGCGAAGGATTTGGGTGGGGCGGAATCGAAGAAGCTGACCAACGCCGAAATCGCCGCGCAGATCGATCAGGGCAAGGGGAACATGCCTCCATTCGGAGGAACCTTGAACAAGGCGCAGATTGACAGCTTGATCCCGGTTATCCGCGAGTTTGGCAAGAAGGCGGGCGCCAAGAAGCCAAGCTAAGGTCTGCTTTCCGGCGGCATTTTTGAACCAGCCGCCATGGTTACCAGGATAGGGCCGTGCGGGGCGCCCCGCACGGCCCAGACAAGTGTCAATCGATGTGGGTAGGTGAGGGTGTCTCAATTCTAGATTAGAAGTGATTGATAGAAAGGGGAAAGCCAGTCATGAATGCTAAGAGGATGCACTTCCATGGGACCACTGTCATAGGGTCATTCTTTGCACTTCTTATAACTCTATTCTTTCAAGTACCGACGGCTTCCGCGATTCCAAGTTACGCGCGGCAGACCGGGTTTCCGTGCAAGTCCTGTCATTATATGCCGCCTGAATTGACGCCGCTTGGCCGGGCGTTCAAGCTGAACGGCTACACCATGGCGGGGAAACCAACCGTCACGTCGCCGGGCAAGGGAAACACGAGCGGCCTCAGCATATTGGAATCATTCCCACTTTCTGTAATGCTGGATACATCCATCACATCATTGAAATCTCCGCAACCGGCGTCCCAGAACGGGAGTTTTCAGCTTCCCCAGCAGGCCTCGCTCTTTTTGGCCGGTGCCTGGGCCACCCATGTCGGCAGCTTCGTGCAGGTGACCTATACCAGCCAGGGCGATCATTTCACCTGGGATAACTCCGACATCCGTTACGCCAATTCCACAAAGCTTTTCAATAAGGACCTCGCGTACGGGATCACGCTGAACAACAATCCGACCGTGGAGGATCTCTGGAACAGCACTCCGGCTTGGGGCTTTCCGTGGGTGAACAGCGATTGGGCGCCCGGACCGACCGCGGGGGCCATCATCAATGGAGGGCTGGCGCAGGACGTGGCGGGGCTCGGCGGATACGCCATGTGGAACAATCATTTGTATCTTGCGGCGACGGGTTACCGGTCAGCGCATATCGGGGTTAATCAGCCAAATACTGGGTTGGACAATGGCGGAGGGTCGCTTAGCGTCAACATTCGCGGGATTGCTCCCTACTGGCGCGTGGCCTGGCAGCAAAACTCGAAGAACAACAACCTGGAGATTGGCACTTACGGCATGCACGTGAAAACGACGCCGGGGGCTATCACGGGCCTAGAAGACAGCTACACCGATTGGGCCGCCGATTTCCAGTACGACCGGACCATACCTCAATTCAAGGGCGACGTCCTCTCGATTCGCGGCACGTATATTCGCGAAAATTCCGCGCTGGTCGCGACGTTCCCCTCGGGATCGAACTTCGTCCAGCATCACCTCAATACCATCCAGGCCAACGCCGAGTATCACCTCGGCGACAAATACGCCGCCACCGTCGGATTTTTCAACGTCAACGGAACGCCCGATCCATTGTTATTCAATGCAGGGTCGCTCCCCCCGCTCCCTGTGACCGGAAGTGCGAACGGCGATCCGCGCAGCACCGGCTTCATCGGCAATCTCTCGTGGTGGCCGGTCCAGAACATCGGACTCTCGCTTCAGTACACGGGCTACACGCGTTTCAATGGAGCGGCCACAAACTATGATGGAGCGGGACGGAATGCCGACTCCAACAACACGCTTTATCTAGTGGCGCGCTTCGTTTTTTAAAGCGGCCGGAAAATAATTCGCGCTTTTCAGCGGCGGGCGGGATTCGATGAGCGATTCATCGAATCCCGCCCGCCGCTGTGTTTTGGAAACCTGTTCACCCGCCCTTCTTGCAAGCAATGTGCGAGCAATTTAGTTTTGACGCAGATCCGTTGAGGAAGCCGCTGGTTCATAGGCTCGCGTAGGGGCACGGCATTGCCCTCCCCCTACATCTTCGACGCCTGCAAAATGCAAAGTCATTCGTCCACAAATGCCGGGATCCACGGCAAGTTTGAGAGAATTTGGGGACGGCTTCTTATTTTCGTGAAGGCATGAATGGTGCCAGCTCGTGGATTTTCCTCTTCCCCTGAAAGCGTGGCTGGCGTAGGCTTGGCGCACCGTGGCCCGAGCCGCCGATTCCGTTCGCTCTCATTTTCGAGGGATGTGCGAGGCGCTTGCTTCGCTCCTGCTTCCCGCGCCGTGCCGGATCTGCGACCGCATGCTCGATACGGGCAGCGCGATCCCCTTTTGCCGCGCGTGCCTTGCGGCGCTCTCCGAACCGCTGCGCGAGCCGCTATGCGCCCAATGCGGCCGGCCCATTGTTTCCACCGCCGTGACGCAGGGGATTGAGCCACCTCGCTGCTACTTTTGCCGCGCCGGGACCTACGCGTTTGACTTCGCGCGCAGTTTTGCCGCCTACACGCCCCCGATGTCTCGCGCCATTCTGCTGCTCAAGTACGGCAACGTCACTCCTCTGGGAGCGTGGTTTGCCCGCCGGCTGGCCGATCTGGTCGAGCGCCAACCGCAAGATTTTGCAGTGGATGCAGTTGTGCCCGTGCCGCTCGACGCAGAGCGGTTGCGCGAGCGGGGCTATAACCAGGCCGAGCACATTGCCAAGCCCCTGGCGCGGCTGCTCGGCATCCCTTTTCGATCCTATCTGTTGGTGCGCACACGGCCTCGGCCAAACCATCTCCGTCTAACACGGTTGGAGCGCTGGGAAACCGTTCGTGGCGCTTATGCTACGCATAAAGCGGCTGAGGTTGACAAGCTGCGTGTTTTACTGGTAGATGATGTATTCACCTCTGGCGCGACGCTGGACGCCTGTTCGAAGGCCCTTAAGCGGGCCGGGGCCGCCCGGGTGGTGGGTCTGACCGTTGCCAGAGCCCTGTCTCTGTATCTGCCTCCGGAGGCGGCCTTGCAAGATCGGAACCTTGGGGAATGAAAGCACCAGGCCATAGCGGTAGACCTCCCCGGCCGAAGCTCTCGCCGGAAGCCTCTGGCGAGGCGCGCCCACCGGGCTCCGTACGCCCGGCCGTGCAAAAGCCGGCGATTATGCAGGAGCCGGTCCTCGTCCTGAACGCAACCTTCGAACCCATCAACGTCACCGCCGTTCGCCGCGCCATGGTCCTAATGCTCAAGGGGGTGGCCCAGGCGGAAGAAATTAACCACACCCATGTGCACTCGGCTTCTCGCGCGCTTGCTGTGCCGTCCGTGATTCGCCTGCTGGCCTACCGGCACATTCCGCAACAGACGCGCGCCCTCTCGCGCAAGAATATCCTGATGCGAGACCGCAACACCTGCCAGTTCTGCCGGCGCATTCTTCCCGCGTCCGAGCTGACCCTGGACCACGTGATGCCCCGCTCCCGAGGCGGCCGCTCTTCGTGGGAGAATCTTGTGGCCTGCTGCTACCAGTGCAATAACCGCAAGGGCGACCGCACACCGGAAGAAGCCGGTCTGGCCCTGGCGCGCAGACCCCGGCCGTTTACGCTTCACACCTCGCGGCAGCTTATGCGCCTGATTGGCAACAAGGACGAGAAATGGCGTAAGTATTTGTTTTACTGAGGCTTACATTTTCGCAGGACCCGCCTTTGTTTCATTCTGGAAGTAACGATTTGGCATTCACCTAAAATTGATCTACTTTGAGCAACCTTTTCATATTCGTAGCGTCTAATTAGACAAACCACTTCAAGGACACACCCCGGGAAGCAGCGTTGGCTCTGCCAAGGCTGCTTCCTTTTTTTACGCACTTTTTTGCGGAATAATCGTTCCACCACGGAAGAATAGCTGGCCTCGCCGAATTCTCCGTGCCCTCTGTGTCCTCTGTGTTAAGCCTTTCATCTGGAAAACCGCAAAACATTTAACACGGAGAACACAGAGGACATAGAAGGCGCTGAGAAAAGCGCGGAGAAAACATCCTCATTGCCGGAAGACAACGTGCAAGCCGCAGCGCCACTTTTCCGCGAGCGCGACGCGCACAATTTGTATTTCCGGAGATATGTATCGCAATACGATATCCAGGGCGGGATGAAAACGGAATCCGGGGGCGACCAGAAACAGCAGCGGAGGTTTCGTGTTGAGCGGAACTTCCGGGAAATAGCCGTACCGGCGGAAATCATCCCGCTCGTGGTGCCAGCGCACGCGGAGCCAGTAGTCCACGGCCTGCATAGCCAGATGAATGTCCTCGGAAGCTTTTAATTCAAGAATAGCTAGCCGCCGATCCCGCGTGACTCCAAGTAAATCGACGATTCCGCGGTCGCCGGAAGAAAATGCGGGAACCTGCGCATAGATTTGCCGCGGATCGAGCCGTGCATCGATTCTCGCAGGGTCGTCCGCAACCATGGTTTCCAGCCAGCGTTCGGGCTGCGCGCGATAGAGGCGGTGTTTTGTGTCGGTCGCCAGCGGATGACGGTGCGTTTCCAATTGACGGACAAGCGTTTCCAGTGCGGGCCATTTTCCGGGCGTCAAAATATCCTGATGGTCCGCGAGCCCATACCACATCGCGCCAAGCCGCCAACGCGCGAACTCCAGTCCGCGAAACCGCAAGGTTACTTCCTGCGTTGCCGGAGCCACTCCGATATGGATCGCGTCCGGAGCAAGGCGCTGAATGCGCTCGGCCATCGGCATGGCTGCGGCGATGGCCTGCTCGATTTCGCGGCGCGGCACAATCCAAGTGTCCAGATTGCCCGCGTCGGACCGGGCGATTCGTCGGATGCGCCAGTACAGCGGCTCATATTCGTACAGCTCAACTTCCTGCGGAGAAGCGAGGGCGGCCATGCGATGCGCCGTGATCGACGCGCTGCCGCGCGGCACGAACAGGCGCAATCCCTGAACCGAATAGCGCCGCGCGCGTTCCCGCGCGTGATGCAGCCAGATCAGGCCAAACGTGAGAATGCCGTCAATCGTGGCGCTATCTTCGCTGGGCGAAGCGCCGAACACGGCAAAGGCTTGCGAGCCGCGCCGCACGATTCCTCGCGTGTACGACCCAGAAATCGAACGGCTCAGGTCGGCGCCAGTTACGAGGGACTCGACGATTTCATCCGGAAAACGGTCGGTCAATATGCGTCGCAGACGGCCGGAAAACTGTTCGCGATCGACGCGGCGGGTTTCACGCGGTGAGCCACCCGCGACAAATTCAAGCTGTGCGGGCCGCGCGTGGCCAAAGCGCGCGACCTCGAGCACAACGCGTTCGCGCGATTCTTCCGCGACGCGGAGGACGCGGCGAACCAGCGATTGCCGGGCGCTCCACAAATGCAGAAGCGCCGCGTCACCCTGCGCGCGCACTTCGTATTGCACGCCTTCGAGGCCGGCCAGCCACTCGCCATTTTCGCGCACTTCGGGCGCGGCCGTGGCGCACAGCGCATCGAGGGCCCGTCGCAGTTCGGCGGCCAGTTCCATTGGCGCGAATTATCAGATAGCCGTGCGAAAAGAGAAAGACATATTTAGTGACAAGAGGTGAAATCGGTTTTAGTGGCACAGGCTACTGAAACGCTACGCCGCTCACGACGATCGACGGAAATGCGTTGTCCCACTGCGGAGGAATGTGTTCGTACGGGATCTGGACATCGCGCTGCTGGCCAGGAAGGAAGGGCGCGGCCGCCGGCAGAAACAGCCGCTGCTTGTCGCGCAGGATGACTTGCTTGAAAGGGTCGCGGAATTCGAGCGTGATTTCAATCTGGTGAATCTTGCGGTCGCCGCCGTTCTCGACCGTGCAAAATACGTACGTCACTTCCTGATTCAGGAAATTCGCCGCGCGGCTCATCTTGGGTTCGAGGAAATGGATTTGCGGCGCGTAAGCCAATTCGGCCGATCCCACAGGCAGCGGCTTATCGTCTTCCGAACCGGCCGGAGTCGCATACCGGCTGTACAGCACGGCTCCGCCAGCGAGCAACGCCACAATGACAATTCCGGCCAGAAATGCGATCGGCAGCCGGCTGCGTTCTTGGGTGGGGATCAAGTCGGAAATCCTCCTGATTGTTTCTTTTGATCTCGTCCCGCCGAATCCTTACAGAGAGCCTGGCGGGCTTTCCAGTGGCACAGGCTACCGCCCCGCCGCGAGCCGCTCGATCAGCGGGCGAGGCAACGCGGCCAGCTCCATGCGCTTTTGGACCGCGGCAATATCATACGGCACGCGCCAGAATTCGACGGTCTGATGATCCGGATCGACGATGGCAAACGCGGCGCGCGGATCTCCATCCCTCGGCTGGCCAATCGATCCGGGATTGAGCAAATACCGCGTTCCCGCTTCGAGTTGCAGGACCGTGAACTTCGGCCCAGGCTCCGGCCGCATTTGAATCAAGGCGACTTGCCCGGCGCGATACGCAAATCCGCCCTGATGATGCGTGTGCCCAAAAAATGTGATGTCGGTGGGCGATTCGAGAAGCCCTTCGATGGCCTGCCCGGGCACGAAAACGTATTCGTCCTCATCCTGAACCGCTCCGTGAACCATTGTAAAACCATTCACGGAAATCGGACCGGCGGGCAATTGCGCGATGTATTTTAGATTGTCCGGCAGGATTTCCTGGGTCGTCCATTGCGCCGCGATTTTCGCGATGGGATTGAAATCCTCCAGGTCGGTCAATCCCGCGACGGCCTTATCGTGATTGCCGCGAATGATGATGGGAGAAAGCGCCTTCACGCGCTCGGTCGCTTCGTTCGGGTCTGGTCCGTAATCGACCAGGTCGCCGAGGCAGAGAACGCTGTCCCAGCGCCCCTCGACCGCGCGAAGGGCGGCATCGAGCGCGGTGGCGTTGGCGTGAATGTCGCTCAGCAGGAGAAATCGCATCGTTGATCTATTTGCCCGAAATTGCGCACACGAGCCGCACCCACGACCCGGCCCAGATTATAGACGAAATCCTAGGACGGCGCGTACGCGACCTGGAAAATCCTTCCCCGGCATGGCCTTCCGCAAGCCGCCGATTGCATGTTAGGATTTCGCGGGAGAAACAATATGCGACATCGTCGAGGTACGAAGAATTCGTCCGCGCGCGGCATGGGAAACCTGAGCCGGCGCAGCCTTCTGCAGCGCGCCGGGTGGACCGTCGCGGCGGCGGCCATTCCCGCCAGTGTGTTTGCCGCCGAGAGCGTCAGCCCCGTAATGGCCAAGCTCAGCGCATACATGAGCGAAGCCGCCGGCCGCGCTCTGCCCGACGAGGTGATCGAGAAAGCCAAGCACCACATCCTCGACACGTTTGCCGCCATGATCTCCGGCTCGGACCTGCCTCCGGCGCGCGCAGCGTTCACTTACGCGCGCGATTTCAATACTGACAAGACCGCGACCATCGTCGCATCGAAAATGACGGCGACCCCGCCCGAGGCGGCGTTCGTCAACGGCATGCTCGCGCACTCCGACGAAACCGACGACTCGAACGAATTTTCGCAGTCGCATCCCGGCTGCTCGGTCGTGCCCGCCACGCTCGCCACCGGAGAAAAGTTCGGCATCGACGGAACGCGTTTTCTGCGCGCCGTGACGCTTGGCTACGACATCGGCCCGCGCATGACCATCAGCTTTGGCGCGCTCGATTTTCGGAACCACAGCCACAAGAGCACTCATGCCATTTCCGGCGTGTTCGGTTCGGCGGCCGCGGCGGGCTGCGCGGCGGGCTTGAACGCGCAGCAGATGCGCTGGCTCTTGGATTACACCGCGCAGCAATCCTCGGGCATCGGCGCGTGGAACCGCGATACCGAACACATCGAAAAAGCTTTTGTTTTTGCGGGCATGAGCGCGCGCAACGGCGTTACTTCCGCTCTCGTGGTTCACGCTGGATTTGACGGCATCGACGACATTTTTTCGGGCGTGGACAACTACTTCGACGCCTACGCTCCCAATGCCAATAAAGAGGAACTCGTCTCGCAGCTGGGCGAGCGCTACGAAATTGCCCGCACCAATATCAAAAAATGGACCGTGGGATCGCCGATCCAGGCGCCGCTCGATTGCATGTACAACATTCTGAAAAAGCGCCCGGTAAATCCCGACGACGTGAAGTCAATCGTCGTGCGCCTTGCCAATAGCGAAGCGCGCGTGGTCGACAATCGTGAAATGCCCGATATCTGCCTCCAGCACATGGTGTCCGTAATGCTGCTGGATAAAACCGCGTCGTTCCACGCCGCGCACGACAAGCCGCGCATGAAGGACCCGGCCGTCCTCGCCGTTCGCACCAAGGTGCAACTCGTTCCCAATGAAGAGCTGGAAAAAATGGAGCCGGCGCGGCAAGCCATTGTCGAAATCACGCTCAATGACGGAACCGTTCTCTCCGACCACGTGAAGGATGTGCGCGGCACGGTCGATAATCCGATGACGCGCGAAGAAGTGGTCCAGAAATGCCGCGACCTCGTCGAGCCAGTCCTCGGCAAGGCAAGCTGCACCAGCCTGATCGACAAAATTCTCGGCCTCGAAAAAGTGAAAGACATCCGCGAACTGCGCAGCGTGCTACAAAAAGTTTGATCGAGCGGCGGAGCGCACATGAGTTCGCGATTTGTCCATAGGGGCACGGCATGCCGTGCCCCTACGGCGACACACCCAAAGTGCGCAACCATTTATGGATTTCGTGGGCGCATAATCCGCTGGAACTTCCGCTTCAATCTGAGAGCCGCGCTTCTCGTTGTGGGGCGAGACTCAAGAAGCCAGTTTCCGAGAAGACGACGCAGTATAAA
>PLUM01000038.1 GCA_003165465.1 Acidobacteriota bacterium | reverse complement strand
CTTTAGCCGCTGGCTCTTTCGGAATTAAGTTGCCACACAGGCTCTGAAGGCGGACCGAAATTCATGCGAATCGCTCTGGGTGAAAATGCGAGGATGGCGCTGGACACGCTCCGCGAGAACAAGCTGCGGTCGTTCCTGACCGTGCTCGGCGTGGTCATTGGCATCACCGCGCTCATCACCGTGGCGTCCATCCTCGTGGGTTTCTACGCGGACGTCACCGTTTACCTGAACGATTACGGCGCCAACACGATCTGGCTGTTCAAGGTATCCCCCGGCATCAACACCAGCCGAATGACCGCCGAACAGCGCAACCGCAAGCCCCTGAGCTACGAAGATGCGCAGGCCATCCGCGAGCAATGCCCCGCCGTGCGGGAAGTGTCCGTGTCGATCATGAAGCGTATCTATGATATGAATCGACAGCCGATCATCACGGCGCGCTACAAGGACAAGGAAGTCAGCGGCCTGGAATATTCGGGGTCGGATATCCACTATCCCGATGTCTATAACATCAAGACCTACATCGGCCGCTATTTCACCGAGGCCGAGGATTTGCACAGTTCCGACGTTGCCGTCATCGGCTACGACCTTGGCAAAACATTTTTTCCGGACGACGAAGCGGTGGACAAAATTATTTATGTCGAGGGATTTCCGTACCGCGTCATCGGCGTATTCGAGCATCGCAAGGGACAGTTCTTCCAGAATCCTCCCGCCGAAAAAATGGTGCTCGTGCCCTATCACACCTATAGGAAACATCATCCCGCGGACGACGAGCATTTCATCGGCGCCATGGCGGCGCCCGGAAAAATGGCCGAGGCGAAGGACGAAATTACCGCCGTGCTGCGCCGCACGCGGCGCCTTGCCTATTCGGCGCCGGATAATTTCGGCATGTCCTCGGCCCAGGAAATTGCCGACCAGTTCAAGCAAATCACCGGGTCGGTTGCGCTGCTCACCGCCGTGGTCAGCTCGATTGGGCTGCTCGTGGGCGGAGTCGGCGTGATGAACATCATGCTCATGTCAGTCACGCAGCGCACGCGCGAAATCGGCGTGCGAAAAGCGGTGGGCGCGCGCCGCCGCGACGTGATCTGGCAGTTTCTGATCGAAGCCGTCGTGCTCACGGGCGTGGGCGGAATCATCGGCGTGCTGCTGGGAATTGGCATCAGCCTGCTCATCAACGTGTTTTTGCCAAAATTGCCTTCGAGCGTGCCGCTGTGGGCCGTGCTTCTGGCGGTCATCGTTTCCATGACCGTCGGCCTTTTTTTCGGCATCTATCCGGCGGTGAAGGCCGCGCGGCTCGATCCGGTGGATGCTCTACGCTACGAGTAAGGCAGGTTTTAGGGGGCAGGTGCAAGGACGGATGTCCTACAGATCATGATTCTCGCAGGTCGAGCGACATGAAGACACTGTTTGGGTCGAGCACATAGTCACCGAACGGCGGGCACTCCACGAAGCCATGGTTCCTGTAGAGCGCCTGTGCAGGCAGAAAATAATCCCACGAGCCCGTCTCGAGGCTGAGGCGCGACATGCCGTTTGCTCGTGCAGTCGCAATGATGTGGCGCAGCATCGTGCTTCCCGCGCCCCTTCGGCGCAAAGACTGAACCGTATACATTGACTTGACCTCACCATGATCGGTCGAGAGCCGCTTCAGCGCGCCGACTCCCAAGAGCGTTTCATCGTCCCAGATTGTCCAAAAACTGATGTCGGGGGATTGCAGCCCGGTGAGGCCCAGGGCGTGCGCACTGCCCGCCGCTGTTTCCGCTCGGGCACTAGTCAAATGGATATGCAGGAGATCGACCACGCGCGGGTCACTGAAGTCGCCTTGGATGATTCGCATCATGCAGGTTTCTTCCGAGATCCACCCTTTCGGATCAGCATAGCTCCGAGGGGGGACCAGCGCCAAGGTCCCCCAAGGGGCTGATTGTTACCTCGCGATCGGAGTTCAAGATATGCTACCCAAACTCATTCACAATAACAGCGTCACACACCAAAAACCTACCCCCTGCCACCTACTACCTAAAACCTGCCTTACTGCTGCCCTTCCTTGATCGCCCAACGGCTTCGCGGTAATCTGTTTCTACCATGATGGATGAACACGAATTTCAGAAACGATGCGATACGGCATTTGAATCGCTGCTCCGCCGCCTGCAGGATGCGGGCGACGCGCACGGATTCGAAGTCGAGGGCGGAAGCGGAAAACTCGAAGTGCTGTTCGAGGACGCGGAGGAAACCCGGTTTGTCATCAGCCCGAATGCGCCGGTGCGCCAGATTTGGATTTCCGCGCTGACCACGAGTTTCAAGCTGTCGTGGTCGGATGCGGCGCAAACTTTCGTCCTGGACAAAACCGGCGAGACGCTGATGCAGCTCATGGGCCGCATTCTCACCGAGCAACTCGGCAACCCCGTGACGGTATAAATCCCAATGAATCCACTACTTGTGAACGGTGTGCAGCACTCGAACAGGCAGGCAACAAGTTGCGGCGAAACTCTTTCTGTTTGTCATTCCGAGCGAAGCGAGGAATCTCTCTTCGTTCCACGCGCAAGAAAAGAAACAGAGATTCCTCGCTTCGCTCGGAATGACAAAAGGTCAGGAGGGCTTTTTCCGCAACCTGAGGCGATCCGGCCTGTCACAAATCGCGGCCATCGCGCACTCTGCTTGCTCGCCGGTTTTGTATTTCTGGCGCTGGCGCTTCTCACGGTGAACGCGGCGGCGCAAAATGGCGCCTACCCGGCAGCGGCCAGCGTGCTTCAGCCACAAGCCTACGTTTCGCTGCAGCCCGTGCCGCGCGATCACGCGTTTGAGATCGCGGTGGTCGCCAACATTTCTCCGGGCTTTCACATCAACGCGCACGAACCTTCGGAGGAGTATCTGATCCCCACGAAAGTGACGGCGGATAATTTTCCTGGAATTTCGGTCGTGGAAACCATCTATCCGCGCGGAGTGATGCGCGCCTTCCGGTTTGCAAAGACGCCGCTGCGCGTTTACGAAGGCTCGTTCACGGTGCGCATTAAGCTGCGCGCCACGGGCTCCGCGCCGCTCGGCCCTCAAAAAATCGGCCTCACCGTTGGCTACCAGGCCTGCAATCAGGACGCGTGCCTGCCCCCGACAAAACTTCCCGTGACAGCCAACCTGGAAATCGCCGCCGAGGATACGCCCGCGCATCCCGCCCACGCGGAAATTTTCTCTCCGGCTCCGGCCAAGCAGTCCCCTGCCCAACACTAACCCGCATTTCACACAAAAATATTACGATCGCGAGATGGCCGTTTCCGTGGGCGCCCCATCCTTCGCGTTTTGTGCGAAGGGTGGGGTCCGTCGACGAAGAGTCATAGATTTGAGATTTGAGATTTGAGATTTGAGATTTGAGATTTGAGATTTGAGATTTGAGAGTCAAAATAACTCGCGCCGCCGTTTCCTTAAACTCTTAACTCTCAACTCAAAGCTACGCCCAATCCGGTTTTCACCAGTCACCAGTCACCGGCCACTAGCCACCGTGCCACCAGACAGACCCCACCCTTCGCACAAAACGCGAAGGATGGGGCACCCAAACCTGCTGGCTTGCGTGAGAAATACGGGTTAATCAGCGGGCGGGAAACGCCTGGACGGCGCTCCGCAGGCGGCTGACAATGCGTTCCTGGTCGATCACCAGCATCGTTTCAAACAGCGGCGGGGCCACGGCCTGCCCGACGATCGCGACACGCGTGGCATTGATCAGCAGGCCGGCCTTTACGCCTTCGGCGGCGGCGAGTTCGCGCAGAGCGTGGTCGCAGGCGTCGTGATTCCAGTCGGAGAGAGCCGCGAGCGAGTCCGCCAGCTTGCCGAGCATCGCGCCGAGGCGCTCGTCCTTCCAGAATTTCTCGCGGGCCTGCGGATCGTATTCGAACGAATCGCTGAAAAACGCGCGAGCCCAGGTGGAAAAATCCGGCAAGAGGCGCGTGCGCGGGCGCAACAGGTCCACGGTTTTCGAAAACCATTCGCGCTTTTCGCCCGCCCATTCCGGCTGCCACAGCTTCGAGCGCTCCAGTTCGGCTTGCACGGCGGGGAGAAGCTCGTCGATCGGCAGCTTTTGCAGATATTGCGTATTAAACCATTCGAGTTTGGGACGGTCGAAGACGGCGTTCGTGCGGCTCACGCCTTCGAGCGAGAATCGCGCGACGATTTCCGTGGTTCGCAGGAATTCATCGTTTCCGGGCGACCAGCCGAGCAGCGCCAGGAAATTCCGGAACGCCTCGGGCAGAAAGCCTTCGTCGCGGTACGATCCCACGCTGGTCGCGCCGTGACGCTTGGAAAGGCGCGTGCGGTCCGGCCCCAGAATCAGCGGCACATGCGCAAAAATGGGCGGCTTGGCGCCCAGCGCGAGATACAGCAGCGCCTGCTTCGGCGTGTTCGAGATGTGGTCGGAGCCGCGAATCACATGCGTGATTCGCATGTCGATGTCGTCCACGACGACGCTCAACTGATACGTCGGGCCGCCATGCGTCTGGCCATGCTTGGGCGAGCGCAGCAGAACGAAATCCTCGATCTCCTCGTTCACCACTTCGCGCGGGCCAAACACGGCGTCCTCGAATCGAGTGATTGCGCCGAGCGGAACGCGGAAACGGATCGCCGCATTCTCGGCGCTCAGCCCCGGCTTGCCCGCGCGACACGCGCAACGCGTGATGCGGCGCGGCCCCTGCTCTTTTTTCGCGTCCTCGGTTTCCTCGACGGCATCGCTGCCCGCGTATTTCTCCGGCGGACAATCGCAAAAATAAGCCGCGCCCGAAGCGGCCAGCTTGAGCGCCGCCTCGCGGTGCATTTCCAGGCGTTGCGATTGGAAATACGGGCCTTCGTCCCAATCGATGCCGAGCCATCGCAGGCCGTCCAGAATGCCTTCGACCAGTTCCGGGCGGTTGCGTTCGATGTCCGTGTCTTCGATGCGCAGCACCATCGTGCCGCCCTGGGCTCGCGCAAACAGCCAATTAAACAGAGCGGTGCGCGCGCCTCCCACGTGCAGATAGCCCGTCGGCGAGGGCGCAAAGCGCACGCGAATTTTGCCGGATGGATTGCCCGATGCGATCGAAGTCGTGGTCATGCCCTTTGCCCGTCACTCCTCAAAGCCACTATATTAGAAACATTTCATCTTAGCCGAATCGGAAGAGGAAGGCGAGTTGTCGAAGGGGCCATCGCAAGGACCTCGGAAAGCCTTCGAGAGCAACACTTTACTTGAAAAGCGTGTGTCCGATCCCTCACGTGCCTTGTTCTCGATTGGTACCCCCCGTACTCTTGACCCCCTGAAAATACTTCCCCCATACTAGCAAAGTAGGCAAATTCCTTGGGACGGATATGGTGCGCTTATTGGTGGTTTTTTCGAGGCGGCATAATTTTAACGGGTTGAAAGTGAACATCGCGGCCCTGGTGGCCGTTAGATTTGATGACGTCTGAAAATATAATTGCGATTGCCCTGCTGACAGCCTCGGCACTGACGTCGGCGTTCTTTGCCTACATGCTCAGTCTGAGGCGGCAGACCTACCTCATCTTCTGGAGCGCCGGGTGGTGCCTGTTGGCGCTGCATTACCTCAGCCCGGCAATTGATCCCTGGACGGTTGTCGCGCCGTGGCAATCAGCGGTCAACCAATGGCTGTTGGCTTCGGCGGCGCTGCTATTTTTCAGCACGGCGCAGGGCTACACACATTCCCAGCCGTGGGTCCGGCCGCAGATCGCCGCGGGCGGCGTCTTTGCGGTCTGGTCGGCCGCCTACTACTTGCACGCGATCGGCATTTCTCCGCAATTCGGCGTGGCCCTGGTGCTTGCGGCGGTTGCCTGGGTGTTCTACCAGCATAGCCATCACCACGAAACATTCGCGGATTTACTGCTGGCCAGTTCGTTCCTCGGCTGGGGCGCGCTACTGATCGCCGAACAACTGCTCCATCCCCGCATCGCCAATATGCTGCACCCACTCGAGCTGCTGTTCCAATTGTTTACTGCGGCCCTGATGGTGATGGGATTGTACGAAGAGGAAAAGCGCCGGGTCGAACAGAACATGCTGGCGCTTTCCAACGTAAACCTGGAAACTTCGAGCATTTCCGGCCCGGAAATTCAACAGATGCTTTCGCAAGCCCTCGAGCGAGTGCTGGGCGTCGTGCACATGCCGTCCGGCGCGCTTTTCCTGCATCACGGACATCCGGATGGGCCCACTTCAATCGTCGCCGTTGGCTTGGGAGAAAATTTCTGCGTCGTCGCGCAGGAAGAGGGGCTGGACGATCATCTCGTGGAAATGGTGTCGCGCATGGGCGGGCTCGTGGTTTTCCACGATCTTGTGCGCGATGCTTCGTGGACGACGCTCGAAAGCGAGGAGGCGTTCCGGCGCTTCCGTCAGCTTGCCATCGGCCAGCGATTGCGCACCGTCGTGGGCATCAGCCTGCAAGCCAAGGAACATGCGTTCGGCGTATTGTTTCTCGGCACTCCCGACCCGCACCGGTTCACGGCGGCCGAGCTTCGGCTCCTGCTCGCGCTGGGCCATCAAATCGGAATGGCCATCGAAAACAATTATCTCGTCCAGCAAACCTCGCGCCGCACGCAAGAGCTGCACATGCTCAACGAAATCGGCCGCGCGCTGAGTTCCACACTGGACCCGGATACGCTTTTCGAAACCATCCTGAATGAAATGAGGCGCCTGTTCGACGTGAATCATTTCCTGGTCACGCTGCACGATCCCGTCCGCAATGAAATCCGGATGGAGGTCGAGGTGCAGGACGGCACGGCATTGCCCAAGCGGTCGCGTCCGGTCAATAACAGATTCGTGACCGAATATCTGATGCGCACGCGCCAGCCTCTGCTGATCCGCGAAAATTACGCCGAGGAAATGCGCAACCTCGGGCTCGACCCGCAGAATTCTCAGCAGGGCTGCTTTTGCGGCGTGCCCTTGCTCCTCTACGAACGGCCCATCGGCGCCATGATTCTGCAAAGCCCGCTGGAACGCTCTCTCGATTACGGCCACCTGGAAATGATGCGCGTGCTGGCGAGCGAAGCGGTGATCGCGCTGGAAAATGCGCGGCTGTTTCGCGAGGAGCGTGCAAAATCGCGCCGGCTGACCCTGTTCAACAATATTTCCCGCAACATCATCACCACGCTCAACCCGGATGAATTGCTCTCAAAAATCGCGGAAGAGCTGGAACACGCGCTCGATTACTCGCACATCGGAATCGGCCTGCTCGATTATTCGGCCAAGGAAATCGTGATCCATGCCGAAGCCGGCCAGCGCAAGGGCGCGCTGGGACGCCGCCTGGCCCTGGATGGCAACGTGGTCGGGCGAGTCGCGCGCACGGGACAGTTAGCGATTGTGTCGTACGACGCGCAACACTCCACGGGCGAGCCGGTGATCGACGGCTCCGAATCCGCGATCGCGCTGCCGATCGCGTACGCGGACCAGTTGCACGGAGTGCTGTACGTGGAGACCGACAAACCCTCCGACTTCCCTCAGCAGGAAGTCCTGTTCCTGACGACGCTGGCCGACCTGATTTCCGGCGCGCTGCACAATGCCTTGTCATTCCAGAAAGCGCAGGAACAGGCCATTACCGACGGCATGACCGGGCTGAAAACCCACCGCTTCTTCATGGAGGCGCTCTCTGCGGAATGGAAGCGGGCAACCCGCGCGGGACGCTCCTTCTCCGTGGTGCTGCTGGACCTGGACCGCTTCAAATTCGTCAACGATTTCTACGGACATTTGGACGGCGACCTGGTGCTGCAGCGGGTGGCGCAGATTTTGGACTTGAATTGCCGCAAGTCGGATGTGGTGGCGCGGTACGGAGGCGACGAGTTCGTCATCCTGATGCATGAAACGGACTCCGAGAAAAGCCACCATCTCGCCGCGAAATTGCGTTCCAGCATTTACGCCGATCCCGTTCTGCGCGAAAAGAACGTGACCTCCAGCTTTGGCGTCGCGACTTTTCCGCTGAATGGATCAACGCCCCAGGAACTTATTCAGGTTGCCGACGCCTCCATGTATCTTTCCAAGCACCAGGGTGGCAACACGGTATCCACCGCGGACCATTTCAATCCGAACGACGCCAAACAATGGCGGCGCGACGTCCTCGACGCCTACCTCGGCGTCACGCTCAAGCGGCAGTTCGCCACCGGTCCCGACGCGCTGGTCGAGATCCACAGCCGGGTCGAGCAGTTCGCAAGGTCGCTTGCCGAAATGGAACCCGCCTCGAAACACCCGGAAAAATCGCAATCTTCCGGCGAGCCATCTTTTGAGCCACTGCCTCCCATAATCCTGGACACGCTCACGTCGCTCGCGCTCGCGGTCGACGCCAAGGATCAATTCACGCAAGGCCACTCGCATAAGGTTTCCAGCTATGCGGTCTTGATCGCCGAGGCCGCCGGCATGACACCCGCTGACGTCGAGGAAGTGCGTCTTGGCGGGATGCTGCATGACGTCGGAAAAGTCGGAATCGAGGAATCGATTTTGAATAAAAACGGCCCTCTCAACCCCAGCGAATGGGAGGCGATGAAACACCATGTGGAATACGGAGCCAAGCTGCTCGAACCGCTGCGAGGAACCGAGCGAATTCGCGAAATGGTCCTCCACCATCATGAATTCTTCGATGGGTCGGGCTACCCGAAAGGATTTTCCGGCAGCCGGATTCCGGTGGGTGCGCGAATTATTACCATTGCCGACGCCTATGACACGATGACCTGCGAGCGGATCTACAAGAAAGCGAGCGCGCCGGAAGAAGCCATGCAGGAACTGGAGCGCTGCGGCACTGCGCAATTCGATCCCGACCTGGTGCGGCTCTTCATCGCGCGTCTGCGTAAATTGCCCAGTCCCGTGATTCCGAATCCCGCCGTCGCTCAGGAGCAGGAGCCGAAAGTCCTGCACTCGTCCGAGAAGAACGGGTAATCGCCCGTATTGCCCGAAAATCGAAACCATACGAATACTGCGATTCCAGCAGGAGTTCCCCCTAGAAGCGCATCTCGTTCGAGTCTTTCGTAGCAAAGGCTTCAGAGCCTGTGTGCCAACTCGACTCCGAAAAAGCCAGCGGCTAAAGCCGAATTCTATTTGCACACGTTACGGCACGGCTGAAGCCGTGCCCTACAAAGATCTGGCCGTTGCCACACAGACTCTTCAGCCTGTGTTCTTTTGACTTCAGCTTGCCACAAATCAAAACCGCACCGGCCAGAGTGCCTGTGCTACGGGTACGATCCTCCGCGAAGCTGAAACCACACCAGACTTGTTTCACAGCGTTTGATTGCGTAAAATCGCGGTTCTTTTGCAATTGACCAAAAGGACTTACGGAGACGGAATGTCCAGACGCATTTCAGCAAAAATTACTGGTGTGGGCGGGTATCTGCCCCCCCGGGTAATGACCAACGCGGATTTGGAAAAGCTCGTGAAAACGGACGATGCCTGGATTCGCGAGCGCACCGGCATTCGCGAGCGCCACGTCGCCGATAAAGGCGTCGGCACATCGGATCTGGCGACGGCCGCCGCCCGACAAATCCTCGCCGCGAAGAATATACCCGCGTCGGAAATCGACCTGATCGTGATCGCCAGTGTTACGCCGGACATGATGTTCCCGGCAACCGCGTGCCTGGTTCAGAACAACCTGGGCGCCACGCACGCATGGGGTTTCGATCTCTCGGCGGCCTGTTCCGGATTTCTCTATGCCCTGACGGTCGGAGCCCAATTCGTGGGAGCCGGCACTCAAAAGAAAGCTCTGGTCATCGGCAGCGATGTGATGACTTCCATTCTGGATTACGAGGACCGCGCCACCTGCGTGCTGTTTGGAGATGGCGCGGGAGCCGTCCTGCTGGAGCCCACCGACCGGGACGATGAAGGCATCCTCGACTTTGTCCACGAAGTTGATGGCTCCGGGGGAAAATATCTCTATATGCCCGCCGGAGGGTCGCTCCACCCTGCCTCGCACGAAACAATCGACAAGAAGATGCACTACGTTCACCAGGAGGGCGCTCAGGTATTCAAATATGCGGTGCGCCGCATGGCGGACCTCGCATGTGAGATGCTGGAACGAAATGGATACACGAGCAAGGACCTCGCGCTGGTCGTGCCTCACCAGGCCAACCTGCGCATCATTCGGGGCATGCAGGAACGGCTGGGGATGGACGATTCCAGAATCATGGTGAACATCGATCGTTACGGCAATACAACGGGCGGAACCATCCCCCTGGGGCTGCACGATGCGGTCCAGCAAGGCCGGCTCAAAAAAGGCGATCTCGTGCTGCTCGTTGCGGTGGGAGCGGGATATACGTCCGGCGGCGTACTGCTTCGCTGGGCTTACTAGAACGGGTTGGTTAACTAGGGGGGAAGAACCCCGCCTCTGAAGAAGCGAGCTACAGCAATCCGCTCCCGGCTTAGATTCCTCGCGCTTGGGAGGCGCTGGCCATGTTGCGTGCAAGGTGCTGGTCCATCAGGACCGCAACATAGCGTGAGCAAGTGGTCATTTCGGCCTCGGCCCAGCTGGCCATGGCGGGAACGATGCGACCAAGCTTCTCAATCGCGGCATAGTAGGCTCGAATGGTCTTGAAACTCCCGACCGGGCCGCGCAGTCCTGGAGATAAGTCATTTAATATTAGTATGTTGCGAAAATCGCGGGCGCCGACCTCGGCATGGGTGATACCCGCAGCCGTGAGAATGCGGTCTGAAATAGCCTGCGCCGCGACGGTGGAGATCGTCGCGCGCCAGTAGTACACCCCAAATTGGGCGAAAGCAACTACTGAAACCGTGAATAGAATAAACGCAATCATTCAGATCCCTTCCCTCGTGGTTACAGGATCGTTCATCTGCCTATTCCCGGCAATAGAACTTACGTACTAGCCAAATACCCCTTACGTACTGCCGGTACTAACGCCATTACTCGCTTGGGGTTAGCGGCGCGAGCTTCAATCTGCGGGGGTTACGGCTGGCAAGCACTAACCCCTGCAAGCTGAATAGGTTGCGGAAAAACGCCCTAATTCTGTCATTCCGAGCGAAGCGAGGGATCTCTCTTCGTTCTACACGCAAGAAAAACAAAGAGAGATTCCTCGCTTCGCTCGGAATGACAAAAGGTCCGGAGGACTTTTTTCGCAACCTGTGAAGCCCGCGTCTCAGGCTGCCCAAATCAGCGGGGAGGGATGCGGTAGATCTGCTTTGAATGCGACGAGTCGCAATCGTATTCGCGAATTTCGATTCTCCACTGCCGGCCGGCCGATTGAGGCGAAAATCGCTGTTTCCACGCAAAGCCTTCGTCACGCATACGTAGACGCGACGATATGGACCCGCAGGACTGGTCCAATTGTTCCGCAGCCTCGTCAATGGGTTCGCTTCCCCGGGTATCACGTCCACCTCGAACCAGGATCATTTTTCCACTCGCCGGACGCCCTGCGGCAAGCCAGTCGGCGGAAGAAAAGACCTGCGGGTGCCTGACGAATTCGGGAAGCGAACCTTCGAATCTCCAGGGCCCGTCCTGTTTGGGCAGGTGCAGGAAATAGGTAAGATAGAAAAGAAAGGAAGGATCGTCGGCGATGACCGTTGCGCCGCCGTGAATCTTTACGGCCGCGTCTCCCGCAACCTCCTGCCACGGCTCGATAAATCGAGGCGCGGAATAATAACGCCGCGAATAGATGCCGTACCACCCAGCCGCGCCGATTACCAAAAGCGCTGCCGCCAGGCCGAACGTTGCCCATCGAGGCTTCGCCCTCTCAATCGCGACGCCGACCGGCAACAAGACCCAGGGAGAGAGCATGAGCAGATACTTCGTTTTAAGGATTCCGATCAAGACCATCACGACGATCAAAAATGCTCCATAGAAAAAGAATCGCCGCGCGGGACGCGGAAGCCACCACACGACCATCGCCACGCAAAACAGGACCGCGAGTCCCGCGGGGACGCTCAACCACCAATACCACGGAGCAACCGATTCGCTGACGAAAAGCGAAAATACGTTAAACGCAGTGTTTGCAAGAATCGTAAGGGCGCCCTGATGCACATTCACCCCGCTGGAAAGCTCGGTACGAAACGCTGGAAAGAGAGGAAGAAAGGAGACACATAACAGAGCCGCAGTTCCAATGAACACTTTGGGGGGTGCCGCGGGTTCCTTGGATCGGGAGCGAAGAAACTGATCGATCGCCAGACACCCAAGGATGGCCCAGCCGAAATAGTTTGTCCAAACCAGGCAGAGGGAGAAAAGAAATAATACCGCCCAACGGCCAAACGTCCGGTCTTCCATATACTTGAAATAGGAGAGCGTCAAACCGGAGACCAACAAAAACGAAAACGAGTACCAAGCCGCCATGCGGCCAAAATGAAAGCCGAAAGGCCATAGGACTCCCACCCAGATGACGGCAATGCCCCGGGACACGCCTGCAAAATGGCGGCTGGCGCGGCTCAGGAGAAAAAGCCCCGCGATAAAAAAAAGAATGGACGGAATTCGCAGATAGTCCATGTTTCCATCCGTCCAGCGCAACCAGAAATGGAGAAAGATGTCATACAGTGGGGGATGCTCGTGCTGGCCGGCGCCGGAAAAGAACAGGGCGAGTGTCTTTCGTACGGGATTTGCAGCGGCGCTCAGGATAATGCACTCGTCATCAATGAACGTCACTAATTTGTTGGTGGTAACCAAACCAATGCCTAACAGAAGCAGCGGGACGATTTGCTGAGAGATTTCGTTCGGTTTGCGTTGTCGTATGGGCATATTTAATTCCGGCTCGGGCGCAATGGAAAGCCCGCCCAGGCGTTCAGGAGCCCCAGGGTTTCACGGACGACTTCCAGCGCATCCCTCGTTCGGCGCCACCAGTGCGCGCCATCGTAAGGGTCTTCGCTCGCATAACGCACCATCATGCGCGGATCGTAACCCACCAGCTTGCGCCAGATCGTGCGCACGCGCCGCGTATGGGATTTCGAAGTGACCACGATTGCGGAATGCAAATCATTGCTCCGGAGATTCTCGGAAATTTGCCGGACTTCTTCCTCCGTGTTCGCGTCCGGGCGTTCCAGAATGCGGATGGAGTCGGGCGGAACACCCATCACGATCAAAACTTTTTCATTGTAAAAATCCTCGCCCAGATAAGGAATCTTCATCGTCTTCAAATCTTCCACGGGAGAAATAGGTGGCGAGATCCAAACCTGGTTCGCATAACCGGCCTTGTAGATTCGGGCGGCTTCGATGGCGCGCATGGGAAGGCCCCCACTCAGGACCACGATGGTGTCGGCATGAGCGATGGGATCCTGGACAACCAGCCACTCGCCGACGGTGAAAAACACAGTTGCCGCCGCGGCCGCGAGCGCGATTATAATTCCGCCCGCAATCAGCCAGCGGCGACTGCTCGATCTCCATTCAATCAAAATTCCGCCTCATCGCGGCGCCCTCTCCCGCGAACAAAGTATGCGTTCCTCTTATGCTTTCCCCGGAGGCCCCGGCAAATCCCGCCATCGGATTCGTCGAGCGCCATCGTGAACGTTGAATTATAGTGTCGGCGGGCCAAGTCTTCGCAACAATGTTGTTGCGGGCTCTTACGGCACGCATGGGTCGGAGAAAATAAAAACGGTCGCGCGGCCACGCCGCCCGGGAAGTTACGAAAACGAGCTGGATCGCAAAACCAGGCTAGGTGCGGGAGATCGCGGAGGCTAGAATAAAGCCCGGCGGATTCAACACTTTTGATTGCGTGAGGGAATGCAACATCATGACGAATAGGAATTTTCCGGAAAGCGCCCGCGCGGAGAGGACGGCACGATGCGCGCGGTAGTCACGGGAGGCGCGGGATTTCTCGGTTCGCACCTTTGCGACTATCTCATCGATCGCCGCTGGGACATTCTCGCGATCGACAATCTCGTCACGGGCAATGCCACCAACGTGCGCCATCTCGCGGACAATCCGCGATTCCGGCTGGTCCAGCATGATGTCACAAAATTCATCGATGTCCCCGGCCCGGTCGATTACGTCCTTCATTTTGCTTCCCCGGCCAGCCCGGTCGATTATCTGAAGCTCCCGATTCAAACCCTGAAAGTAGGCTCGCTCGGAACGCACAACAGCCTGGGGCTGGCGCTTGCAAAGAACGCAAAATATTTTCTCGCATCCACGTCCGAGTGCTACGGCGATCCCCTGATCAGCCCGCAACCGGAATCGTACTGGGGCAATGTGAACGCCGTCGGCCCGCGCGGCGTTTATGACGAAGCCAAGCGCTTTGCCGAAGCCATGACCATGGCCTATCACCGCGCGAAGGGCCTGGACACGCACATTATCCGCATCTTCAACACCTACGGGCCGCGCATGAGGCTCAACGACGGCCGCGCGCTGCCGAATTTTGTCCATCAGGCGCTGACCGGGCAACCCATCACCGTCTACGGCACGGGAAAACAAACGCGCAGTTTCTGCTACGTTTCCGATTTGATTGATGGAATTTACCGCCTGATGATGTCCGATGAGCACGAGCCCACGAATATCGGAAATCCTCAGGAAATAACGATTCTTGAATTCGCCGAGCGCGTTCGCGCCTTGATGGGCGTGTCCGCTCCCATCGTCTTCGAACCGTTGCCGCAGGATGACCCCAAGCAGCGCTGCCCGGACATCTCCAAGGCGCGGCGTCTCCTGGGATGGGAACCGAAAGTTAACCTGGAAGAAGGGCTGAAGCAAACGCTGGAGTCGTTCAAGAAACAGTTTGCGGAGAATAAGACACGTTAGGAGTCTGTCCTACGGAAAAGTTCGAACACTGTACATGCGCGGTATTCCGTTTTTGTGGCGATCGAAGTCCCGGAGGGACGGCATAGCGTAGCCCACCGCTTCAGCGGTGGGACGCGCGATGTGATGATTCAAAGCCCCGGAGGGGCGGCACACGGTACATGGCTACCGTGTGCCGCCCCTCCGGGGCTTTGCTTTGTGCACATTCGCATACCCACCGCTGAAGCGGTGGGCTACGTTATGCCGTCCCTAACGGGACTGACTCCGACGATATGAGCGATTCTTCGTTCCGTGGGACAAACTCTTAGCCTGTATTTCTTGCACGCAACATTGTGTTGGCCATAAGGGCGCGGCAATGCCGTGCCCCTACCACCGTGACATCACTAATATTCGGCGCCATTCATGGATAGCGTGAACGATCTCGGCAGGGCTGGCGAGAAATGCAGGTAGGAAGCGTGTCCGGCGGGACGGACAACCAACGCGATTCTTCAATTTGAAGCGGCAGGCGCACACGCGCCCGTCGCCAGCGGTCCGAGTACGACGCTGGGCTGGGAAGTTTAGCGTGACCTTGATTTACTTGCTGGCTGCCGCGACTTTTGCGGCCGCCGTCGCGCCGGCTTTCTTGCTGCGGCGGCGAGGCTTGATGGAGCGTTCGGGCGCTTCGCCCACCAGCTCCATGGCCATGAGGCCGGTGACGAACTTCTTCAGGCCGACGCTGTCAAAATCGATTGTCGTTCGTTCGCCGTCGGATTCCGCCACGATTCCGTAACCATACTGCTCGTGCTTGATGCACTGCCCTTCGGAAAGAACCTGCACAACTGCCTCCTATTCACTGCCTGGCCTGCGGACCACTTGCTGAGAGGAAGCGACTCCGCCCCGGCGACCGGGACGAACCCACGTTTGTCGGACTAGGGGCCTGTAACGTTCTCCGCCTGCAGGCCCTTGGGACCCGTGCGAACTTCAAACTCAACCGCTTGCCCTTCGTTGAGAGATTTGTATCCGTCCATCTGGATTGCCGAAAAATGGACGAACACATCCTCACCGGACTGGCGCTGGATGAATCTGAATCCCATGCTGGCGTTGAACCACTTCACTGTTCCTTTTCACTGTTCCTTGTTCTTTCACTGCCACTGCATCTCTCTAAGCTATTTGCGCTTCTCGTACCGACCGGCGCATCACGCAGAGCGAGGAGCGGGGGCCTCGACTGCCTCCAGCCCGTAGAAACAAACGGCTGCAAGGTCTTAAACTTGCAGCCTCATTGTACGAGTCAAAAGGAATCACAAGAGCTGCAAACGCAAACTAATTTTACCAAAAAAAGCCATTTCTTGTCCAGATGGATCGATGCCGGGAAGGCCTGGGCTTTTTTGCAATGCCACCATACGCTATCTCCTGTACTATCAGTATATTATGAGACATTTGAGCGCGTCGCATTTCGTATTCCCTGTATAATCTAAGCTCCCCCATTGGCCTCTCACGGTCCTGATTTATGCGCCAGAATGGCTGAATCGGGGTTAATCTTCTCCTTGGGGCCCTCAACCCTGGGATTATCATGACCGCAGCCATGCTTCGCCACTCTCTGATCGATTACCTTCATGAATACGCTAGCCGGGGGCGCAGCACGGCATTTGTGCGCCACTCCGGCTACCGGACGTCGCGCACGTCCTACCGGGAGGTTGCAGGTCTGGCGGCTCAATGCGCCAGGGAATTTGAGCGGCTGGGAATCGCGCCGGGTGACCGGGTTCTGCTCTGGGGACAAAACTCCGCGGAATGGGTAGCAGTATTTTTCGGATGCATTCTGCGCGGCGCGGTCGCCGTGCCGATGGATCAAGCCGCCACGGCGGACTTCGCAGGCCGCGTGGCGCGGCAAGTGGACGCAAAGCTTCTGCTTCACGATCGCGAAAATGCGCCGCTCGATGGACAACGGCCCGCGATCGTGTTCGATTCCCTGCGGGAGACCGTGGGCCAACACTCCAGCGAACCTTACACCTCTCCTCCGCTCGATCGCAGCTCCATCGCGCAGATTATTTTTACTTCGGGAGCGACAGCCGAACCAAAGGGCGTGCTGATTTCGCATGGCAACATTCTGGCCAACATCGAGCCGCTCGAAGAAGGCATGAAGCCGTACCTCAAGTGGGAACGCTTTGTGCACCCGCTTCGATTTCTCGATCTCGTTCCCATAAGCCACGTCTTCGGGCAATTCATGGGCGTATGGATTCCGCCGCTGCTTGGGGCGTGCGTCCATTTCCAGGATTCACTCAGCCCGTCGAACATCGTCGAGACGATCCGGCGCGAGCGCGTATCGGTATTGATCGCGGTGCCGCGTGTGCTCGAATCCCTGCAGGCCAAGATCGAACGCGATCTCGATGAGAAAGGGGCCCTGGAAACGTTTCGCGGTAATTTCGACGCCGCGGAGAATGAAAGCTTTATTCGCCGCATGTGGCGTTTCCGGAACATTCATCGCCGCTTCGGCTGGAAATTCTGGGCCGTCATTTCCGGCGGCGCGGCGCTCCATCCGGATACCGAACGCTTCTGGGGCCGCACGGGATTTGCCGCGATTCAGGGCTATGGACTGACGGAAACCACTTCGCTCGTCAGCGTGAATCACCCGTTTCGCATCGGGCGCGGCTCGATCGGGAAAGTGCTTAAGGGCCGGGAAGTGAAGCTGGATGCGAGCGGCGAAATCCTGGTGCGTGGAGAAAACATCGCGGCCGGATACTGGGAGGACAACGCGGATCTCGCGGTCGCGAAGAATGGCGCGGACGCGGGGTGGTTTCACACCGGCGACCTGGGCGCGCTCGACG
This sequence comes from Acidobacteriota bacterium, assembly GCA_003165465.1. Taxonomy (GTDB): domain Bacteria; phylum Acidobacteriota; class Terriglobia; order Acidiferrales; family UBA7541; genus Palsa-360. The sequence continues at coordinate 25,189 of PLUM01000038.1, read as the reverse complement.
TCGAAGGAAATCTGTATTTCAAGGGGCGCAAGAAAAACGTGATCGTCACGTCGGCGGGCATGAACATTTTTCCCGGGGACCTGGAAACGCTATTGCACCGCGAGCCGGAGGTGAAGGATTGCGTGGTGGTGGGCATGGAACGCGGCGGAAACGCCGAGCCATGCGGCGTCCTGCTCTTGCGCGAGGATGCGGCGCGAAAACGGCCGCGCGATGCCGCGAGCATTGTTGCGCGCGTGAACGAATCCCTCGCCGAATATCAGAGGATGCGTTCCTGGTTTGTTTGGCCCGAGGCGGATTTCCCACGTACGTCCACCGGCAAACCGAAGCTCGCCGAGATTCGCGCGGCGGTCGAAGCGCAGTGGGGCAATCGGAACGCCCCCGCGAACCAACCGGCCGCAACCGGCGGAATTGCGGAGCTGATCGCGCGCGTGCAAGGAGGACAGGGCGGGGCCGGCTTGAACGCAAACTTAAACGCAAACTTGAACGCAAACATCGAGAGCGAACTGCATCTGAGTTCGCTCGACCGTGTCGAGCTATTAAGCGCGCTCGAAGACCACTACCAGGTTGACGTGAATGAGACGCGATTCGCGGCGGCAAAAACCGTCGGCGAGATCGAGAGCCTGGTGGGCAACTCATCGCCGATCCGTTCTGAATTTGTTTTTCCGCGATGGGCGCAGCGCTGGCCGGTGACGTGGATTCGAGTATTCTTTTATTACCTGCTGACCTGGCCCGCAACGCACTTGATGGCCCACCCGCGCGTCCTCGGGCGCGCAAATCTTCGCGGCGTGAAAGGTTCGGTTCTGGCGATCTCGAACCACGTGATTTACCTGGACGTGGGGTTTGTGCTTGCGGCGCTGCCGATGCGGATGCGCCATCGCCTGGCTGTGGCCATGGGAGGCGAACGCCTTGCGGAAATGCGAAGGCCGCCACGCGAATGGTCTTTCCCGAGGCGCTGGCTGCACCACATGAATTATTTCCTGCTCGTTTCCCTGTTCAACGTGTTCCCGTTGCCAAAAACGTCCGGGGTGCGCGAGAGTTTCCGCTTTGCGGGCGATCTGGCGGATCGCGGCTGGAGCGTTCTTGTGTTTCCCGAAGGCGATTTGACGCCGGATGGAAAATTGCAGCCCTTCCGCACCGGAATCGGGATCCTCGTCGCCAATTTAAAAATTCCCGTCGTGCCGATGCGCATTGACGGCGCGTACGAAATCCGTGAAGCGGGCAGCCTTTTCAACCGGCCCGGCCGCATCCGCGTACACATCGGCGAACCCGTGGAATTCCCCGCGGGATCCAACGCGCAAGAGATCGCGCACGCCCTCGAACGGAGCGTTGCGGAATTGGGAATGGATCGAGAGAAAAATCAAATTGCGAAGGCGCGTGCAGCGGGGGGATAGCGCTTTTTCTTTAAGATCGATGGAATAATCGCGAACGAATCATTTACTTTCGGTTCTTGCCTCCCACCAGCGACGAATCGCGATGATGGACCATACGCCCTCGACGAGTCCAAACGGCCACGCGCCCTGCAGGAAACCGTAGGCCGAGCCGAGCACGCACGAACCGCCAAACGCCAGAATAAACCAGTGGCTGCGCTTCTCCAGCGTGTAGGTCACCAGCATGGCACTGACTGCAAATAATCCGAATAAAGTTAGCCGGTCCATGATTTCACCGTTCGCGCGGGATCCTGTTGAAATTCCAATTTTCGCAGGCTACCACTTGATACCATAGGCTAAATCTAATTTCTCACAGCAAGCGTTTCGGATCAGGCTTCTGGCCCGCATTTCTCACAACACGTTCACATTCACTACGGAGAAATGGGCGGTTTTTAGTGGCACAGGCTTCAGCCTGTGTTCTTTTGATTTTAGCCTGCCACAAATCAAAACCACACAGGCTGAAGCCTGTGCTACTGTTTTATGCCTCGGCGTTGGCGCGAATTTGCTGCCAGCGTTTCGGGCGCTTCTTGGTGTCGAGAACTTTCTTGCGCAGGCGGATGGATTTGGGCGTGACTTCGACGAGTTCGTCGTCGGAGATGAACTCGATGGCCTGTTCCAGACTCAACTGGCGGTGCGGGATCAGGCGAATGGCCTCATCGGCGCTGGACGCGCGCATGTTGGTCTGTTTCTTTTCTTTCGTGACGTTCACGTCCATGTCAGCGTCGCGCGAGTTTTCGCCCACGATCATGCCTTCGTAAACTTCCTCGCCGGGGCCGACGAACAGCTCGCCGCGCTCCTGCAGGTTCCACAGAGCGAACGCGGTCGTGTTGCCCACGCGGTCCGCCACGAGGGCGCCGGTCGGGCGCGTGGCCATTTCGCCGCCATATTCGGTCCAGCCTTCAAACAACGCGTGAAGCTGCGCGGTACCGCGCGTGTCCGTAAGCAACTGCCCGCGCAGGCCGATCAGGCCGCGCGAAGGAATCGTGAACTCCATGCGCACCCAGCCGGAGCCGTGATTCACCATTTTGCCGAGTTCGCCGCGGCGCCGTCCGAGCGATTCCATCACCACGCCGACGAACGATTCCGGGCAATCGACCACCAGGCGTTCGAGGGGTTCGAGCTTCTTGCCGTTTTCCTCGCGTATGACGATTTCCGGCTTGCCGACCATCAACTCATAACCTTCGCGGCGCATGGTTTCGATCAGGATGGCGAGCTGCAATTCGCCACGCGCAAAAACGCGAAAGACGTCGGTGGTTTCCGAATCGGTGATGCGCAGCGAAACATTCGTGAGCAATTCCTTCTGCAAGCGCGCGCGCAGATCGCGCGACGTGACCAACTGGCCTTCGCGACCGGAGAGCGGGCTGGTATTGATCGTGAAATTCATCGCCAAAGTGGGTTCGTCCACCACCAGAAGTTCGAGCGGCGCAGGATTCTCGAAACTCGTCAGGCTCTCGCCAATCTGAATTCCCTCCACGCCGGCAATCGCGGCGAGGTCTCCGCAGGGCACTTCCTCGGCTTCATCGCGTTCAAGACCGCGAAAGGTGTAAAGCTTGGTGATGCGCGTCGCGACAATGTCTCCGTTGCGTTTGGCGATGCCCACATCGGCGCCGCGCCGCAGCGTGCCGTTGAAGACGCGCCCAATGGCGATGCGCCCAAGAAAATCACTGTAGTCCAAGTTCATGACCTGCGCCTGCAACACGCCGTTCGGATCGCCTTTCGGCTCGGGGATCGCGGAAACGATGGTCTCGAAGAGCGGCTGAAGATTGGTCGAGCCGTCGTCCAGCTTACGGTGCGCGACGCCGGTCTTGGCGTTCGTGTAGAGCACCGGAAAATCGAGCTGGTCCTCCGTGGCTTCGAGGTCGATGAAGAGATCGTAGATTTCGTCGAGCACGGCGGCGGCGCGCGCGTCGGTGCGGTCGATCTTGTTGAGCACAATGATGGGAAGCAGCTTGGCGTGAAGCGCCTTCTGCAGCACGTAGCGCGTCTGGGGCAGCGGGCCTTCGCTCGCGTCCACCAGCAGGAGCACGCCGTCCACCATTTTCAGCGCGCGTTCGACTTCACCGCCGAAGTCGCTGTGGCCGGGCGTGTCCACGATGTTGATTTTCGTGTTGAGGTAGAAGAGGGCCGTGTTCTTTGCCAGGATGGTGATGCCGCGTTCGCGCTCGAGATCGTTCGAGTCCATCACGCGCGTCATGACCACCTGATTCTCGCGGAAAACGCCGCTCTGGTGCAGCATNNGCGATGATGGCGATATTGCGAATCTGTGGCATGGAATCCTAGCTTTCTATTCGATTGTCGTCTCGGTGCAGCGATGAAAACAAAAAAGGCCGCAACTGCGAACTTGCAGCCTCCACGTTCGTTTCCAAGAGGAATTACAAGTGCATCCGGAGCATTCAGGATAGCACAGTTTATGGCCCCGCGTCACCCGCCCGGATGGAACCCTGCCCGGCATCCGAAATATCGCGACGAATCATCTTCGAGTAGAATTTATCCCTGACGTGAGAACCCGAAACATACGCAACCCGGTAAAACTCGCGGCGCTCCTGGCGCTGGCGTTCGCGCTCGCCTGGACGGTGGCGGCGCGGACGGATTGGTTCGCGCCCGACCCTTCGATCATCCGCATGTTCCAGGAGGAAGGCTCGCAGCACTCACGGATCATGGAGGTGATGGGCTATCTCACGGACGTCTATGGCCCGCGCCTGACCAATTCTCCCAATATACGCGCGGCTGCGGAGTATACGGTAAAAACGCTCAACGACTGGGGCCTCGCGAACGTGCACGAGGAAACGTGGGGGCCGTTCGGGCACGGCTGGTCGAGCGAACTGTTTGATGCGAATGAAATTGCGCCACAGCATTTTCCGCTGATCGCCTATCCCAAGGCGTGGACGCCGGGCACGAACGGACCCGTGACGGCCGAGGCGGTGTACGCAAAGATCGAAAAGGAAGAGGATTTCAGCACGTATCGCGGCAAGCTCAAAGGAAAATTTGTGCTGACGGCGCCCATGCGCGCGGTCGAAGCGCAGTTCGCGGCGCCGGCGCATCGCCTGACCGATCAGGAATTGACGGATCTGGCGCAACTTCCCGCGCCCCCGCCTCCTCCCGACCAAGCCGCGCTCGACCACCTGCACAAGCAACTGGAATTCAACGAAAAGCTGCTGAAATTCATGATCGGGGAAGGCCCCGCCGCGTGGATCGAGCCCGCGCCGCACGACGGCGGGACGCTCACAGTGATGGCCGGAGGCCCGCGCGATCCGAAAGCGCCTCCCGTGCCTCCGCGCGTGAGCGTGGACATCGAGCATTACGGGCGCATCTTCCGCACGCTGGAGAAAAATATTCCCGTAACGCTGCGGATTGATATCGCGAACAAGTTTTACGACGACAACCTGAATTCGTTCAACATCGTCGCGGAAATTCCGGGCACGGACAAGGCCGACGAAGTCGTGATGCTGGGCGCGCATTTCGATTCCTGGGCGAGCGGCACGGGCGCCACCGACAATGCCGCCGGCTCGGCCGTCACCATGGAGGCGATGCGCATTCTAAAAGCGAGCAACGCCAGGATGCGGCGCACCGTGCGTCTGGCGCTGTGGACGGGCGAGGAAGAGGGGTTGCTCGGGTCGCGCGCCTATGTACTGGAACATTTCGCCGATCGAACTACGATGGAACGGAAGCCCGGCCACGCAAAACTTTCGGCTTACTTCAACGTGGACAATGGCACGGGAAAAATTCGCGGCATTTATTTGCAGGGCAACGAAGCCGTGCGGCCCATTTTCGAAAAGTGGATGGAGCCGTTCAAGCCCGAAGGCATGACCACGCTTTCGGCTCGCGGAACCGGAGGCACCGATCACGTCTCGTTCGATGAGGTTGGCCTGCCCGGCTTCCAATTCATTCAGGATCCGATCGAATACGATACGCGCACGCACCACACCAACATGGACGTGTACGAACGAATCCAGGAGGCGGACATGAAACAAATGGCCGCGATCGTCGCCACGTTCGTTTACCAGACGGCCAACGCCGATGCGCTGCTTCCCCGCAAACCACTGCCGAAACGATAGTTGGCTGAGATCCTCTGGACATTCCCGCTTTGTTTTTCGTAGCGCGGACTTCAGCCTGCGGGGGTTTAACTCTTGCCAGGTCTAAACCCCGCAGGCTGAAGCCCGCGCTACTTGAAACCTGCCTGCTCGGAAACACGATGGTTATTTGTGACATGCATCACTCCCCGTTGTGACAATAGGCACAGACGCTTCCGCCATACGCCGCTACGTTGTCACGTGAGACGGGAACTTTTATTCCGGATTCCCGTCGAGGAGCGCGAATGCGAACGATTGGCGTGATGATTCTTCTATTGGCCGGCGCGGCCATGGCCCAGGCGCCCACATTCCAGCCTGTGGGGACAACGCTTCAATTGATGAAGGCTATGGTGATCCCTTCGTCCGATGCGCTCTTCAAGATTGCGACCGAAGCCCCGAAAAACGACAAGGAGTGGACCGCGGTGCAGAATAACGCCCTGCTGCTGGCCGAATCCGGCAACCTGCTGATGATTGCGGGGCGCGCCAAGGACAATGCCGAATGGATGAAGGATTCCAAGGCGCTGGTGGATGCGGGCGCGGCGGCGTTTAAGGCGGCGAACGCGAAAGACGTGAACAAGCTCAACAATATTAGCGACGAAATTCTGACCGCCTGCGAAACTTGCCATAACAAGTACAAACCGGGATAGCCGGCGAACCGTTGCAGGGCGCGGCGGAACAGGCTGCGGAAAAAGCCCCTGATTCTGTCATTCCGAGCGAAGCGAGGAATCTCTCTTTATCTTAAGCCCAGCAAAAGAGAGATTCCTCGGCGAAGAACGCGCTTCGGAATGACAAACTTTTGAGTTTTTCCGCAGCCTGTTCAGCCGCGTCCTGCAAGGATCGTCTGTTTTTCGCTCTCCTGCCATGCCTCCCGCTTCGCGCGCGCCGAAACGCTCCGGAATTGTTCGACAGATCGATGTGTGCTACTCTTTTGGTCTCAAAAGTGCGGTTTCCTCGAACGTGGGAGTGGAATCCGCTTCGGATGTTCCTCTCTGTAACTCGGGTGTGGCGCCGGTTTTCCAGTGACTCCAGTGTACCCGGAAAACAAGCAGGCAGGAGTGACTCTGCGGCCGCCTTCCCCAGTTCGGAGAACATGCTAAAAGGGAGAGATTGCAGAACGCAATGCCGACGAAACCTGTTACCGCGACGGTTCGAGAGATTAAACTGGCGCACTCGCCGGATTCCGACGACGCCTTCATGTTCTACGGCCTGGCCACGCACAAGGTGCAGACGCCGGGGCTGACATTTTCCCACGTGCTCGCCGACATCGAGACGCTGAATCAGGCTGCCAACCAGGAAATCTATGACGTGACGGCATTTAGCTTCGGAGCATACCAGTATTTGCGCGATAAGTACGTGCTGCTGGACTGCGGCGCGAGCTTCGGCGAGGGCTACGGGCCAATCGTCGTTGCCCAGCATCCACTGAAGGCTGGGGACCTGGCCAAGCGCCGGATCGCCGTTCCAGGGCTGCGCACCTCCGCCTACATGACGCTGCGCCTCTTTGAGCCGAACTTCCAGCCGGTGGTCATCCCCTTCGATCAAATTCTGGACGCGGTGAAAGATTCGGTGGTTGACGCGGGCTTGTTGATCCACGAGGGGCAACTGTTTTTCCCGCAAATGGGCATGCACAAGGTGATTGACCTCGGACAGTGGTGGGCCGAACAGACCGGGCTTCCCTTGCCGCTGGGCGGCAATGCCGTGCGGCGCGCCCTGGGGCCGGAGATCGGCCTGCAGATCGGCCGCGCCATACACGAGAGCGTGTCCTACGGCCTGGAGCATCGCGAAGCCGCCGTCAACTACGCCATGCAATTCGCGCGCGACATGGAGACGGACATGGCCGACAAATTTATCGGCATGTACGTAAACAACTGGACGCTGGGCTACGGCGATCGCGGCCGCCAGGCGATTCGGGAATTTCTAAAGCGCGGCGTCGATGCCGGACTGATTCCCGGCCCCCCGGAACCCGAGTTTTTGGTCGAAAAGTAGAAGCCGTTGCGCGACTCGATCGCGAGTCGATCGAGCGATTCCGAAACGCCGAAGAAAAATCCCCGGGTCTGAAGACCCGGGCTACAAATGTTGCAGGCGATTATTGTAGCCCACCTCTTCAGAGGCGCGGTCTTTCGGCAGGTTATGCAACGCGTTCCAGCCTTGCGAGGAACACACGGCTTCGCATAGAGTCGAAATCATTCCGATGAACAGGGCCCGCACATTGTGACGATCGAACGCGTTCTCTCCACATATCTTTTTGTAAACCGGAAGCTGACAGCTGCTTTGCTGGGCGAAGCGGCGCGCGCGGGAGTTTCGGCCATCGAGCTGTTTTGCTCGCGCGGGCATTTCGATTACCGCTCGGCGGACGACGCGCGCGAACTGGCCTCATGGCTGGCGGGAAACAACCTCACGCTGCATTCCATTCATTCGCCGACCACGCGCGATTTCCATCTCACGCGGGAAAGCGGCGCGCCGCTCTCCATCTGCGATCCCGAGCGCCTGAGGCGCCAGGATGCGGTGGACGAAATCAAGCGCGCGCTGGACCTCGTGGAACACGTTCCCTTCCGCTATTGCGTGCAGCATGTGGCGCACACGCGCGATCTGCCGGACGAGCGACGCTGGGACGTGGCATTCAGTTCGCTCGAAAATCTGTCGCTGTTCGCGCGCCATCGCGGCGTGACCATCGCGCTGGAAAACACGCCGGGCGAGATGGCGACTCCCTCGAACCTGAAAAAGTTTCTGGACAAGACACGGCTCACGAGCGTGAAGCTTTGCTTCGACGCGGGGCACGCCCATCTGGATGGCGGCGTTCCGGAATCGCTGGAAATCGTTCGCGATTTCGTCGCCACCACGCACATTCACGATAATCACGGCGAGCGCGACGAGCATCTGCTGCCATACGAGGGAACCATCGACTGGGGCGCTACACTCGCGGCGCTGCCGCCCGACGCGCCCATCGTCCTCGAATTGAAAGAGCCGGCCGTGGCTGTGGGTTCGGCCGACGTGCAGGCGTTCGCCGAAACGCTGCGCGGCATTCCCCGCGCATTCGACAAACTCGAGGAAGAGCGGTCGCAGGCGTAGGAAGCATGGCCACCCGAAATGGCTGTAACATTGTGGCGCGGGGTTTGCAGGCTGTAAAACAAAAACGCCCCACCCTTTGTCATTCCGAGCGAAGCGAGGAATCTCTCATTCCTTTGTCGGGCGCGAATCGAAGAGAGATTCCTCGCTTCGCTCGGAATGACAAAGTAAAAACTTTTCCGCAGGAACTCGAAATTTAATTGAGCGGGGAGAAAATATAAACCCATGCCGGTAGTCACGATTCAGGAAGTGGGAAAATACGACGGGCAGGAAGTCACACTGCAAGGCTGGCTGTACAACCTGCGCGAAGCCGGGAAACTCCTGTTTCCCATTTTTCGCGACGGCACGGGCACGATTCAGGGCGTCGTTTCGCTGAAGGACCAGCCCGCGGCGTTCGGATCCCTGCGCGGCCTGACGCAAGAATCCAGCGTGATCGTCACGGGACGCATCCACGCGGATAAGCGCGCTCCCGGCGGATTCGAAATCCAGATTACAGCGATTGAAGTCGTGCAGCGCGTGCCGGACGATACGCCCTACCCGATCCAACTCAAGGAACACGGCGTCGATTTCCTGCTGGATCATCGCCATCTCTGGATTCGCACGCCGCGCCAGGCATCGATCCTGCGCATTCGCGCCGAGGCCGTGCGCGCCGCGCACGAATACATGGATTCGCTCGGCTACATCCTCACGGAAGCGCCCATTTTCACACCGGCGGCATGCGAAGGCACCACCACGCTCTTTGAAGTGCAATACATCGACGACGAAAAAGCCTATCTCACGCAGTCCGGCCAGCTTTATGTGGAAGCCACGGCCATGGCGCTCGGCAAGGTCTACACGTTCGGGCCGACCTTTCGCGCGGAGAAATCGAAGACGCGGCGGCACCTCACCGAATTCTGGATGCTCGAGCCGGAAGCGGCCTACGCGCATCTCGAAGATATGATGGCGCTGGGCGAAGGCCTCGTCTGCCACGTCGTGCAGTCGGTGCTCAAGAACCGCGCGCGCGAGCTGGAGCTTCTCGGCCGCGACACGTCCAAACTCGCCAGCGTCACGGCGCCCTTTCCGCGCATCACCTATGACGAAGCGATCCGGATCCTCCAAGAGCGCGGCAATCCCGCGAAATGGGGCGACGACTTCGGCGGCGACGAGGAAACAATTCTCTCCAGCACCTACGACCGCCCAGTGCTGGTGCATCGTTATCCAGCCGCTATGAAGGCGTTCTACATGCAGCCGGACCCGGAGCGGCCCGATTTGGCGCTGGGATTCGACATGCTCGCTCCCGAAGGCTACGGCGAAATCATCGGCGGCGGCGAACGCGTGGCGGATTACGATTTGCTTTTGAAGCGGCTGCGGGAACACAATCTCCCGGAGGAAGCGTTTGGCTGGTATCTCGATCTGCGCCGCTACGGCAGCGTTCCGCACGCGGGCTTCGGCCTGGGCCTGGAACGCACGGTGGCCTGGATTTGCGGAACTGAGCACATTCGCGAAGTGATTCCCTTCCCTCGAATGCTGTACCGCGTATACCCTTAGGTTCGCCGCTTGCCGCTCGAAAGGGCGGGCGGAATCGAGTTGCAATCATGGCGCAAAAAATTCGGATCATCGGCGTTCCGATGGACCTCGGCCAAAGCCGCCGCGGAGTGGACATGGGTCCATCGGCGCTGCGCGTGGCCGGGCTGCAGACGCGTCTCAAATCGCTGGGCCACACGGTGGAAGACATCGGTAATGTTCCCGTGAAGCAGCCGGAAGAGCAGCACTACGGCGAAAAACGCGCCAAGTACCTCAACGAAATTGCCGAGACCTGCCGGGGCCTCGCGGAAATGACCGAGCGCACGCTCACCGAAGGATTTTTTCCGCTGGTGCTCGGCGGAGATCACTCCATCGCCGTGGGATCGTTCTCCGGCGTATCGAATTATTTTCGCGGGCAATCGAAACGCGTGGGATATTTGTGGCTGGACGCGCACGGCGACATGAATACGCCGGATAGCTCGCCCTCCGGCAACATTCACGGGATGCCGCTCGCGGCCATCATCGGCTATGGCGCGCCGGAGCTGGTCGAGATGCTCGGCTATAAGCCGAAGGTCGAGCCGCGCAACGTCGTCCTCGTGGGTGTGCGCGATCTCGATCCCAAGGAGCGCCGCTTGATCAAGGAATCCGGCGTGCACGTGTTCACCATGCGCGATATCGACGAGCGCGGCATGCGCGACGTGATGAGCGAAGCGCTGCGCTTCGTGAGCGACGACACCGATGGGGTGGCCGTGAGCCTCGATCTGGATTTTGTCGACCCAGACGACGCGCCGGGCGTGGGCACTCCGGTGCGCGGCGGCGTAACCTACCGCGAGGCGCATCTGGCGCTCGAAATGATCGCGGACAGCGAAGCGATGGTGTCGCTCGAAGTTGTCGAAATTAATCCGGTGATCGATCTCCACAACCAGACGGCGTTGCTGGGCGTCGAGATGGTGCTTTCCGGACTGGGGAAGAAAATTTTGTAATAGGGACCTGCTGTAGCCCGCATCTGAAGAGGCGGGCTACAAATTCTTTGCGGAACGGATTTCGCCAATTATGACCACTGAAACAAAAAAGCTGCGCATCGGGATTTTATTTGGCGGGCGTTCGGGCGAGCACGAAGTCTCGGTGATCTCGGCGGCGTCGGTGATTTCCGCGCTCGATCCGGAAAAATACGAAGCCGTGCCCATCGGCATCACGAAAGACGGACGCTGGCTCGCCGGCGCCTCGGCGCACAAGATGCTGCCGCCGGCGTTGCAGGAAGTGTTGCGCACGGGCGAGAGCGTGATGCTGTCGGCCGATCCGAATGTGGCCGCGCTCGTGCCCGTGAATAATTCGCGGCCGGATGCGCTGCGCGTGGACGTCGTGTTTCCCGTGCTGCACGGCACGTTTGGCGAGGACGGCGCCGTTCAGGGTCTGCTCGATCTGGCGGGACTCCCGTACGTCGGCTCGGGCGTGCTCGGCTCCGCCGTCGGCATGGACAAGGATGTACAGAAGCGATTGTTTCTGCAGGCCAAGCTGCCGGTGGGAGATTTTCTGGCGATTCCGCGCTCGGAATGGGAAAAATCGCGGGCCAAAGTGCTGCGCGCGATCGTCAAGAAATTCCGCTTTCCCGTTTTCGTGAAGCCCGCGACGCTCGGAAGCTCGGTGGGCATGACCAAGGCGCATAACGCGAAGGAACTCGCCACCGCCATGGACTTCGCCGGAGAATTCGCGCAAAAAATCATGGTGGAGAAGTCGATTCGCGGGCGCGAAATCGAAGTGTCCGTGCTGGGCAACGAGGATCCGAAGGCGTCCATTCCCGGCGAGATCGTTCCGCACCGCGAATTTTACGACTACGCGGCGAAATATCTCGAGGAAGGCACGCGCCTGCTGATTCCCGCGAAACTCACGCGCGCGCAGGTGAAACGCTTCCAGCACGATGCCGTGCGCGCGTTCCGCGCGCTCGAATGCCTGGGCATGGCGCGCGTGGATTTTTTCCTCGAACACCGCACCGGGAAAATTCTCCTGAACGAGATCAACACCATCCCCGGCTTCACGTCCATCAGCATGTATCCGAAACTCTGGGAAGCCTCCGGCCTCGGTTACCGCCAGTTGCTCGACCGCCTGATCGAACTTGCGCTCGCGCAGCATCGCGAACGCCAGCGCACGAAATACACGATCGAGCTTCCCGCCGCCGCTTCGTCCAACGCGATCGAGTAATACGAGCTGTACAGCTTGCGGAAAATATGAAAACAGCTTGTCATTCCGAGGCGTGTTCTTCGTCGAGGAATCTCTCTTTCCCCGAGTTTAAATCAAAGAGAGATTCCTCACTTCGCTCGGAATGACAAAATAAGCAAAAGTACTTTGTAGCGCCGGCGTCTCGCCGGCAGGTTTTACGATGCTCGGTAAGCATAAAACCTGCCGGCGAGACGCCGGCGCTACGGTTACGCATTTATTTTGGTGCGTTGCGAGAAATGTGCGGAAAAAAACCTACTTCATGTCGCGCCAGTTTGGGCCGGCTTTCAAATCCGCGACGAGCGGCACGGCCAGATCGTGCACATTCTCCATCTCCTCGCGCACGAGTTTCCTCAGGCGGTCCATCTCGGCGAGTCGCGCTTCGAACAGCAGTTCGTCGTGTACCTGCAAAATCATTTTCGCCTGGTACTTTTCTTTCTCGAACCGGCGGGCAATCGCAATCATCGCCAGCTTGATGAGGTCGGCGGCGGTTCCCTGCAGTGGCGTATTCAACGCCGTGCGTTCCGCGAAATTCCGCAAATTCACTTGCGGCGACGTGATTTCCGGCAACGGGCGGATTCTCCCGTGCAGCGTGCGCGTGACGCCCGTCTTGCGCGCTTCTTCAAGCGACTGCTCGAGATATTCCTTCACGCCGCGATAGCGCGCGAAATACGCGGCGATGAACTTCGCGGCTTCTTTTTGGTCGATGCCCAGCTGCGACGCCAGCCCAAACGGCGTTTGTCCATAGATGATGCCGAAATTGATCGCCTTGGCCGCGCGGCGATGCTCGGCGTTTTGCGCCATCGGCCCAACGCCGAAGACTTCCTCCGCGGTGCGCGCGTGAATGTCCTGGCCGTTGCGGAACGCATCGATCAGCACAGGGTCTTTCGAGAAGTGCGCGAGGATGCGCAACTCGATCTGCGAATAGTCGGCCGAGAGCAGCGCGTTGCCCGGAGCGGCCACGAACGCAGCGCGAATCTGGCGGCCCAGCTCGGAACGCACGGGAATATTTTGCAGGTTCGGGTTCGAGGAACTTAATCGGCCAGTCGCCGTGCCCGTCTGGTTGAAACTCGTGTGCAGGCGCCCGGTTTCGCCGTGCATCAATTTCGGCAGTGCGTCCACATAGGTGGATTTGAGCTTGGTGAGTTCGCGGTATTCGAGCACTTTGCGCGGCAGTTCGTGCACGAGCGCCAACTCTTCGAGCACATCCGCGGCGGTCGAGCGGGGTTTTCCGCGCCGGCGTCCGCCCAGCGTCAGCCCCATTTTGTCGAACAGGATTTCAGCGAGTTGCTGCGGCGAATTGACGTTGAATTCCGATCCCGAGAGATCCCAAATCGTTTTTTCGAGCGAGCGGATTTCGCGCTCCATGGTCTGGGACATCGCGTCGAGCGCCTTGTGGTCGACGAGCACGCCGTCGCGCTCCATCGCGGCGAGCACGGGCGCGAGCGGCAAATCGATGGTTTCGTAAAGATGCGCGAGGCCCTGCGCCTCGACTTCCTTGCGCAAGGGCGGCGCGATTCGCCGCAGGTGGAGCGCATGTTCGCCGGGCGCGCCGGAGAGCGCGACGCTTTCCTGGCGCAGCACGGCGTCCGCAAGGCCGTGCTTCGACGTGGTGGGACGCAGCAAATAGGAATATAGCATCGTTGCGTGGCGAATTCCGGCCACAGGCCCCGCGAGCAGTTCGATGAGCTTCGGATCGTGCACGATTTTCGGGCGCGCGGCGTCGTGCAGAAATTCTCCGAGCGCGGCGAGCATTTCGCCTTTTGCGTCCAGCCATGCCGTGCGCGAGACGCCCGCCTCGGCCGAAATTTCGAACGATACGACCGGCGTTCCAAAACCTTCACTTTCGCGCTCGCCCTCGGCGAGCGTCAGCCACACGGCGACTTCCGCGTCGCGCGGAATTGCGCTCAGATATTTTTTCAGGGCGGAGGCGGATTCGAGGGCCGCGGAATCGTTTGGCGCGGCGGAGGCGGCGCTCGCGGCGGAGTTTGCGGCGGCGTTCGCAACAGAAAGATCTCGCAGCAGCGACATAAAACCCAACTCGGCGTAGAGCGCGCGCAGAGCCTCGACGTCCGGCTCGCGCCGCGCGAGATCGTCAAGCACAAGGGGTACGGGCGCGGCGGTATCAATCACCGCAAGTTGCTTGGACAGGACTACAGCTTCGCGGCTGTTTTCGAGCGCCTCGCGATAGCGTTTCCCTTCGACTTCCTTCGCGCGGTCGAGCGCCGCTTCCGCCGAACCAAAGCGTCGGATCAATTCCTTCGCGCCTTTTTCCCCGATGCCTTTCGCGCCGGGAATGTTGTCGATCGAATCGCCCATCAGGGCCATCACGTCGGCGACTTTCCCCGGGGGCACGCCCATCAATTCTTCCACTTTCGCCACGTCCACGACGAGATCGCTTTTATCGGGCCCCGCGCCCGGCCGCAGCACTCGTACGTTTCCGCCAACCAGCTGCATCATGTCCTTGTCATTGGTGACGATGGAAACATCGAGGCCCTTTTCCGCGCCTTGCCTCGCGAGAGTGCCGATCACGTCGTCCGCCTCGAAGCCGGGAAATTCGAGAATCGGCAGGCGCATGGCTTCGCACATCCGACGCACGTAGGGCAACTGCACGGCAAGATCGTCGGGCATCGGCGGGCGCTGCGCCTTGTACTTGTCGAACAGCTTGTCGCGGAACGTCGGCTCTTTCGTATCAAAGACCACGGCGAGATAGTCCGGCGCGTGCTCTTTCTGGAGTTTGCGCAACATGGTGGAGAAGAGATACGGAACTTTTGTGGGAACGCCCTGCGGGCTATTCAGCCGCCCCATGGGCGCGAAGTAGGCGCGGAAGATGAATCCCATCGCGTCAACGAGGAAGATTTGTTTTACAGGGGCTGATTTTGCCATCGCCGCGAGTATAGCAAACGGGCGCGCAGTGCGGGCCGACCCTCTAGCGCGCCGATGAATTCGTCATAACTTCACGGATCTCCGGGATCGCGCGGATGGTTTACTGTAGCCCGCCTCTCTTGCACTGAGTAGGCACGAAGCGTCAGAGGCGGGGGTTTTCCGACAGCTGACCGAAAATTGAGCGAAAAAGCCTCGCCTCTGAAGAGGCGAGCTACAACGGCATTGCATGCACACGAATGATGAGCCGGATTTTTTCCTCAGGCGTGCAGCAGGCGCATGAGCCCGAGGGCGGCGTGCGAGAGGCGCGCGCCCCGGCGCGACACGAGATACAAAGAACGCGGCATTTTTAATTGCCGGATGCGGACTTCGGCCAGGAGTTTCCGTTCGACTTCCCAGCGGACGCACATGCGCGGAACGATCGCGACGCCCATGCCCATCTGCACGAAGCGCTTGATGCTTTCGATGGTGGGCATTTCGACGTCGCGGCGCAGCGTGGTGCGGTGTTTTTCGAAAAGCTGGATGACGCGCGAGCGGTAGGGCGATTCGACATTGTGCGCGATGAACGTTTCGCCGCCCAGCTCCTTGATGTCCACCGAACGGCGGCGCGCCAGGCGGTGCTTGGGCGGGACGACAAACGTCAGTTCGTCGCGCAGGATTTCGACGGCCGTGAGCTTCGCGTCCTGCGGCACGTAGGACACCGCGCCCAGGTCCAGGCGGTAATTCAGGACCTCCTGCGGAATGTCGCGCGAAAGCGTGCGGTGCATGACCAGCTTCACGCCGGGGTAAAGTTTCCTGTAGCGCGCGAGGGTCGGCAGCAGGGCGTGGATCGAGCTTTCATTCACGCCGAGCGTGAGTTCGCCGCGCCCCAGGCTTTTCAGGTCTTCCATGCCCTTCTGGATTTCGTCGCGGAGGTTCAGCAGGCGCTCGGCGTAATCGCGCAGGAGTTCGCCGGCGTCCGTGAGTTTCACCTGGCGCGCGCCGCGCACCAGCAGCGGCTGGCCAAGCGATTCCTCGAGCTTGCGGATGACAATGCTGACTGCGGGCTGCGTGCGGTAGAGTTTTTCGGCGGCGCGGGAAAAGCTCCGCTCTTTCGCGACCGTCAGAAATACGTGCAGTTGGGACAGGTCCATGAACGTCTCTCCAGTAGAACAGGCTTCAGCCTATTTGCTTTTGATTTGTTGCGGGCGACCGGCCGGCTTCTCCCTTTTGCGCCGAGGCGTGCCGACGAAAACCGAACAGGCTGAAGCCTGTTCCACCATTACCCTGTAACGGCTTCGTTTCACTATAATAAGACTTTATGGGACATAGAACTATTATAAATTTGATCTGCTGGCGGTTCCCGTGTGGAATGGGACATGCGGGAGAGTGCCATGGATAATGTACAGATATTCGACACGACGCTGAGGGACGGGGAGCAGTCCCCGGGATTTTCCATGACTGTGGCGGAGAAAATCCGCATGGCGCGCCAGCTGGAATCGCTGGGCGTGGACGTCATCGAGAGCGGTTTTCCGATTGCCTCGGCCGGAGACCTCGAGGGCGTGCGCGCGGTGTGCCGCGAGATTCGCAGCTGCACGGTGGCGGCGCTGGCGCGGACCCGGCGCGACGACATTGACGCGGCGCTTGAAGGCCTCAAGGGCGCGGCCCGTCCGCGTCTGCATACGTTTCTCGCGACCTCCGACCTGCACCTGCATTACAAGCTGCACCTGACGCGCGAGGAGTGCCTCGAAGCCATCTCCTCAAACGTGCGCTACGCGCGCGAGCATTGCGCGGAAGTCGAATTTTCCGCCGAGGACGCGAGCCGCACCGACATCGATTTCCTGAACAAGGTGGTGGACGCGGCGGTCCGCGCGGGCGCCACGATCATTAATCTGCCGGACACAGTCGGGTACGCGGTGCCCGAAGAATACGCGGCCATGTTCCGCCGCGTGATCAAGCATCTGAATGGCGCGAAAGGCGTCACGCTGAGCGCGCATTGCCACGACGATCTGGGCCTGGGCGTGGCCAATTCGCTGGCCGCGGTGCAGGGGGGCGCGCGCCAACTCGAGCTGACCATCAACGGCATCGGCGAGCGCGCCGGAAATGCCGCTCTCGAGGAAGTTGTGGTGCTGCTGAGCGTTCGGCAGGCCACGCTCGGCGTCACGACCAACGTCCATCTCAACCAGCTTTTTGCGGCCAGCCGCCTGCTGACGGAAATTACGGGTGCGCCGGTAGCGCCGAACAAGGCGATTGTAGGAGCGAACGCGTTCGCGCACGAAGCCGGCATCCACCAGGACGGCATCCTCAAGAATCCACTCACCTACGAAATCATTTCTCCCGAAGCGGTTGGCGTTCCCAAGCGGTCCATGGTCCTCGGAAAACATTCCGGGCGGAATGCGCTGCGCGTGGCGCTGGTCGAAATCGGGTATGCGCCTACCCGCGAGGAGCTTGACGAATGTTACCGTCGAGTATCGGCGCTCGCCGATGAATCCAAGAATGTCAGCACTCGCGATCTGCTCGCCATCGCGCATCAGGTGATGCGCAAGCGCGCCGGTGAAACCGCCGTCGCCGCGGAATAAAGCATCCGAGTCTCGGAGAGGCCATCGCCATTCGTGAACGAAGGAGCGGCGTGGAACATAATTTGCAGCACACAATCTCGCTTCTCGCTCGCACCCCGGCGGCCCTCGATTTGCTTTTGCGCGATCTGCCGGAAATGTGGACGCTCCGAAATGAAGGTGAAAACACTTGGAGCGTATTCGATGTTGTCGGCCATCTGATTCACGCTGAACGCGCCGATTGGATGCCGCGAGTGAAGATCCTGCTGCAATTTGGAGAGACTCGCACGTTTGAACGCTTCGATCGCGGGGGATTCGGGCGGGAGAATCAAGATACGCAGCTAGGCAACCGATTGGATGAATTTGCCCATTTGCGTTCGGAAAACCTGCGTGAACTGCGTGCATTGAATCTTCAGCCGGAGAAACTCGGTCTGCGTGGACGGCACCCCTCCCTCGGAGTGGTTACTCTGTCGGCGTTGCTGGCGACCTGGGCAGCTCATGATTTAACTCATCTGCACCAAATCTCAAGGGTGATGGCCCACCAATGCCGGGAAGCCGTGGGTCCGTGGAGCGAATACCTTGGGGTGCTGCACTGCACCGGTCACAGCTCCCCTTCGTGATGAGAAGGCGTTGAATGGCATAGGTTTCACAGATTGCGAAAACAATTCCTGATTCTGTCATTCCGAGCGAAGCGCGGAATCTCTCTTTGCTTTAAGCCCAGCCAAAGAGAGATTCCTCGGCGAAGAGCGCGCTTCGGAATGACAGACTTTTGAGTTTTCCCGCAACCTGTTCAGTCTGTGTTACTGAAAACCGACATTCCGCTGGACATTTGTTCGCAAATCGTTTTCCATAGCTCACATCTTCAAGCTTCATGGAGGGATTCTCATGCGTATGAGAGTGTGTCTGCTTGTGGCTGCGGCACTGCTCGCGCCACTTTCGCTCGTCCGCGCGCAGCAGGCGGCGCAGAAGAAGTCGCTGGACATTTATTTTCTGGATACCGAAGGCGGGCAGGCCACGCTGTTCGTTTCTCCTTCGGGGCAATCGATGCTGGTGGACACGGGTTTTCCGGGCAATCAAGGCGCGCTGCCGGCGGAAGTGAACGCGCCGGGCGTCACGCGCGATGCGGACCGCATCATGGCCGTCCTGAAGCTGGCGAATGTGAGCGTACTCGACTATGTGGTGATCACGCATTTTCACGGAGACCATGCCGGCAACGCGGCGGAACTTGCGCATCGCATTCCCATCCGCCATTTTGTGGATCATGGCCCGTACACGGTCGAGATGCAGGCGGGGCGCGACGCTCCCATCCTGTCCTACTTGCCCGTTCGCGACCACGCGCACGCGATCACAGCGAAGCCCGGCGACCGGATTCCCGTGGAAGGCCTCGATGTGCAGCTCGTTTCGTCGGCGGGCGATGTGATTAAGGAGCCGATGGCGGGAGCGCCCGGAGCCGGAGCGCCCAATCCGCTGTGCCGCGATGCGAAATTGATGGAGCAGGACGCCACGCCGGAAAATTTTGAATCGGTGGGAATCGTGGTGCGCTATGGAAACTTCCGTCTCATCGATCTGGGTGACCTGACCTGGAATCAGGAGCACGCGCTGGCCTGCCCGAACAATCTTGTAGGCACGATGACGGTGTTTCACACCACGCGGCACGGAGACCCGCACTCGGGCGCGCCGCAATTCGTGCACGCTATTCACGCGCGCGTCGCGGTGATGAACAACGGCGAACGAAAAGGCGGCTCGCCCGAATACTGGCAGACCGTGCACGACGCGCCCGGCCTCGAGGATTTCTGGCAGATTCACCGCTCGGCGGCGGGCGGCGCGGAGCACAATTCACCGGAACAATTTCTCGCGAATCTAAACGAAACCGATCACGGCCACTACATCAAGATGTCCGTGCGCGCCGACGGAAGTTTCACGATGACCAACGAGCGCACCGGGTTCACGAAGGAATACGCCGCGGCGATAGCACCATTCGATAAAATTGGAAAGTAGAAGCCGCAGGGTTTCGTAACGCCGGCGGCTCGCCGGCATTTTTCCGGCCTGCACGCATTGCGAAAAGAGCCGGCGAGACGCCGGCGTTACAGCGGATCGCGCAGCACACTCATTGCCGGGTGCCCCATCCTTCGCGGTTTGTGCGAAGGGTGGGTCCGTGAAGGAGGATCGACGCAGGAAACGGGAAGTAGGGAGCAAAACCCCACCCTTCGCACAAACCGCGAAGGATGGGGCACCCACGGAAACAGAAAAACTCCTCGCACGGTATGGGACGGCTGAAGCCTACGCCACTACAACGCGGTATACCCGCCATCGATGACCAGTTCGGAGCCGGTGACGTACGAGGCTTCGTCCGACGCCAGGAACAGGACACCGTAGGCGACTTCCTCCGGGCGCCCCTCGCGCTTGATGCAGCCGGTGGAAACCACTTTCTGCCGCAGATCGCCGGGAAGAGGGTCCACCATGGGAGTTGAGATGATGCCGGGATGCACGGAATTCACTCGGATGTTCCACGGCGCAAATTCCGCCGCGGCCGTCTTGGAGAGAATTCGCACCGCGCCTTTCGTAGCGTGATACGCGGCCGATGCGCCGGAGCCGATTAGTCCGTAGATGGACGAGATGTTGACGATCGAGCCGCCGCCGGCGCGGCGTATGGCGGGCGCGGCAATCTTCATGCCCAGCCACACTCCCTTTTGATTCACGTCCACCACGCGCTGCCACTCGGCTTCCGTCGTGTCCGCAACGCCCGCGAGGCTCAGGATGCCCGCGTTGTTCACGAGAATGTGGAGGTTTCCAAACTGTTTCTCGGCGCTGGACACGACGCTCTCCCATTCGGACAGTTTGGTCACATCCAGATGAATGTAGCTGGCGTGATTCGCGTGCGAGCGATTGATGTCGTCGGCAACCTTGCGGCCTTCCGCGTCCAGCACGTCCGCGACGACGACTTTCGCTCCCTCCTTCACAAAGAGACGCGCCTCGGCCGCGCCCATGCCCCGCGCCGCTCCCGTAATGAGCGCCACTTTTCCTGCAAGTCTGTTTGACATATTCTGGCCATCCCTTCTGAAACCACTGCAATCTCACTTCTTTTATCGCGCGATGCGCGTCTGCTTTCCGTGAGCCGCGTCACAGTCGTGCAATTCCCCGTTTTCGGACGATCCGGATTATACTGTCGGGCCGGGACGAGCGGGCTTCCTCCGCGCAAAATGTGAGCGGCGGATGAAATTTCCCGAGAACTCGAACTCCGATATACCCATGACCAATACCAAAAAGAAAATCGTGCTTCTGCCGGGCGACGGCATCGGGCCAGAAATCATGCGCGCCGCCGTGCGCGTGTTGAAAGAATGCGCCAAGGAATTCGGCCTCGAATTCGAATTTGCCGAATTCCCCTTCGGCGGCTGCGCCATCGACGCGACCGGCGAACCCTTGCCTGGTGAAACGCTTGCGGCGTGCCGTGCGGCGGACGCCATCCTGCTCGGCGCGGTCGGCGGACCAAAGTGGGACGCGGTCCCGCTCGCCAAGCGCCCGGAAAGCGGACTGCTCGCTCTGCGCAAGACGCTGCAGTTGTACATCAACCTGCGCCCGATTGATCTGCGCGCGCCGCTCTACGGCCTGTCGCCGCTCAAGGCCGACCGTGCCAGCGGCGTGCATATCGATTTTGTGCGCGAGTTGGCCGGAGACATTTATTTTGGCGAACACCGCGTGGGGCCGGACCCGAGTGGTGAGCGCGCCACGGACGAAGCCGTATACACGACCGGAGAAGTCGAGCGCGTGGCGAAGTACGCGTTCGCGCGGGCGGAATCCCGCAAGGGCCGGCTCGTTTCCATCGACAAGTCCAACGTCCTGACCACGTCGCAGCTCTGGCGCAGGACGGTGACGCGCATGGGTGCGGATCATCCCCACGTAAAACTCGAACATCTGTATGTGGACAACGCCGCGATGCAATTGGTTCTCGCGCCCGCGCAATTCGACGTGATCCTCACCTCGAACATGTTCGGCGACATTCTGACCGACTTGGGCGCGGCGCTGGCCGGGTCGATCGGCCTGATTCCGTCGATGAGCTGCGGGCCGGGGCCGTCGGTGTACGAACCCATTCACGGTTCCGCGCCTACGCTCGCCGGAAAAGACGTTGCCAATCCGGTGGGCATGATTCTCTCCGCCGCCATGATGCTGCGCGAAAGCTTTGGCCTGAAGCGCGAGGCCGAATCGATTGAATCCGCGGTGGACCGCATCTTCGCGAGCGGCATTCGCACTCCGGACACCGTCGAGCCGGGCACAAGCAAGGTTGGCTGCGTCGAATTCGCCGACCGGCTGTGCGCGGAAATGGCTAGCGCCGCGCGAAATAGATAGATTGATTTCGTAGCGCGGGCTGAAGCCTGCGGGGTTTGACTGTAGCTTGCCACAAACCAAAACCGCGCAGGCTGAAGTCCGCGCCACTGTCTTCCGTTACGTACCCCAACCTGCCCAAGCCCTTGCGATGCAGGTGCCGGGAGTGATAGTTTCAATCTGGCCAGACCGGGTGATTCTTCCTTACGTCATTGGAGTGGACCGCACTTTTGAGTAATCCGAGCGCCCCAAATAGTTTTCCTGACGGCCATACTTCCCCTGGGAGCATTCCTCCAGATTCATCCCAGCCGGACCTGCGCGCCCTGACCTTCTGGCGCGTGGAAGGGAGCCTGGCTGCGCTGGGGGCAGTGCGCCCGGTGGCCTACTTCACCTGGAACTCCCACACGTTTGCCGGGCGCTGGGCCCGCCGA
Source organism: Acidobacteriota bacterium (assembly GCA_003165465.1). Classification (GTDB taxonomy): domain Bacteria; phylum Acidobacteriota; class Terriglobia; order Acidiferrales; family UBA7541; genus Palsa-360. Next base: position 2,744 of record PLUM01000038.1, on the reverse strand, counting down.
GGAGGTGCCCTGGCGCTAGCGCTGGTGCGGCCTTTCCTGTATGCGAGCCACCGCGTGTTTGCCACGCGCGTTCTGCACACGCTTTTGGCCGGGGTTACGCGCGACCGCCTGGATTCGCTCGGCGAGGAATATTTCGAATACGTCCTGAAAAAGCAGCTCAAACCGGAAGGCGTGGAGCGCCTGCGGGCCTGCGTGGCGGAAAAAGGCGCGGACAACGTAGTCCTCGTCAGCCAGGGCCTGGACCACGTGATGCGGCCCCTTGCACAATATCTGGGCGTTTCCCGGCTGGTATCGAACCGGCTGGAGTTCCGAAACGGAACCGCCACGGGCCGCCTGCTCGATCCCGTGATTCGCCCGCGAAGTCCCAAGGCATGGGCCTTTCAGCGCAACACCGACGGACGCGTGCCCGCGGATCGCCTGCTGAGCAATCTCGGGCTGACGGAACATCCCGAGCAACTGGAGAAGGCCATCCTGCCCGCCTCGCGCCCCAAGCTGGCGAACCGCGATGCACTGGTCGTATACAACGGGAAAAAACAATCCGAGCCGCTTTCCGTACGGCACACGCTCGCCGGGAAACGGATTCTGCTCATCGGGGTGACGGGCTTTATCGGCAAGGTTTGGCTGGCGCAGCTGTTAAGCGAAGTTCCCCAGATCGGCAAGGTCTACCTGCTGATCCGCCGGCAGCGCACGACGACCGCGCAGCGGCGCTTCGAAAGACTTTTCGAGGAGTCGCCGGTATTCGATCCGTTGCAGGAACAGTTCGGCGACCAGTTCGCGGAGTTCGTCTCCAAGCGCGTCGAAGTCATCGACGGCGACGTGAGCCAGCCGGGGCTGGGGATTGCCCCGGACGTGCGCGAGCAACTAGCGCGCAATCTGGACCTGGTGGTCAACAGCTCCGGCCTGACGGATTTTAACCCCGATCTTCGCGATGCCCTGGCGAGCAATGTCGCTCCGGTCCTGCACCTGATGGAATTCCTGCGCGCGTCGGACCACGCCGGACTGATGCACCTTTCGACCTGCTACGTGGTTGGAGCGAAGGACGGCCGGGTCGCCGAGGAAGTCCAGCCAAATTACACGCCGCTCGGGATTGCCGATTTCGACGCCGAACGCGAATACCAGACCTTGCAGGAAGTGGTCGCGAACGCTGAAGCTCGCGCGGAAAGTCCGGAGATCGCGGCGGCGCTCCGGCGGCAGGCGCTCGGGAAACATCGCGGCAGCGAAGAGCCCGACGGGCCGGAGCTGGAAAATCTGATTCGCAAGAATCGCATGCGCTGGCTGCGCAATCGCCTGACGCGCGCGGGAACGCGCCGCGCCCGGCGGCTCGGCTGGCCCAACACCTACACGCTTTCGAAATCGCTCGCCGAATCCATGCTCGTGCGCCACGGGGCCGGCCTGCCGATTGCCATCGTGCGGCCTTCGATCGTCGAAACTTCCACCGACCAGCCATTTTGCGGATGGAACGAAGGCATCAACACTTCCGCGCCGCTCTCGTATTTGCTGGGCACGTATTTTCGGCAGTTGCCGACGAACGAGCGAAAATGCCTGGACGTGATTCCCGTGGACATGGTGTGCCGCGGAATGAGCCTGATCGCCGCGGCCATCGTCGCGCGGCGTCACGAGCGGGTCTATCAGCTGGCCACGTCCGCGAGCAATCCATGCGACATGGGCCGCTCGATTGAATTAACGGGCCTTGCGCACCGCAAGCACTACCGCGCGCAGCAGAGCCTGGAAAACTGGATGCGGATGCAGTTCGATACGATTCCCGTTTCCAAAACGCGCTACGAAAAATTCTCTGTTCCCGCGCAAAAGGCCGTCGTTCACGGCATCAACCGCGCGGCTTCGGCCTTGCAGATGAGGAAGCCGCCGCTGGCGCGGCAGGAGCGCGATCTTGCGCGCGTCGAAAAGTTGATCGAGCTGTACGAGCCTTTTATCCTGCACAATGAGCAGGTGTTTGAAGCGCAAAATGCGCAGTTGCTTTCCGCCGCGGTTCCGCCGGATGAGCGCGTGGCGTTTGGTTACGATCCCGCCGCCGTTGACTGGTGGGATTATTGGATTAACATTCATGTCCCGGCGCTGCGCCGGTGGGTTTATCCGCTCATCGAGGGACGCCCGATGGAAGAACGTCCGCACCGCGCGTTCTCCTTGCGGCACGAGGGCCATGCGGCGGAACACCCGGAAGATTTGCCCCACGCGGGAGCGCCATCAGGCGCAGGGACCAAAGCCTAATCCATGGCCATCTTTCTGACTGGTTCGACCGGCTACATTGGCGCGCACGTCGCCTCCATCCTGCTCGAGCGCCACGCCGACCGCCTGAGCCTGCTGGTGCGCGCGAAGACCGCGCGGGAAGCCAACGAGCGCCTCTGGCACGGCCTGCAACTGCACATGGATTTCCCGCAATTTCGGGAAATGCTCGAAACGCGCATTTCCGTTTTTCGCGGCGACCTCACTGATCCGCGTTTCGGGCTGGCCGAGGACGAATACGCGCAACTCGTCGGCACGACCGATTCGGTGATTCATTGCGCGGCCTCGCTCAACCGCAAATCCGAGAAAAGCTGCCTGAACGTGAATCTGCGCGGCACGCTGGAAGTCGCGCAACTGGGGCGCCGCGCGCACGACGCGCACGGCCTGCGCCGCTTCAGCCAGGTTTCGACCGTGGCCGTCGCGGGCACGCGCAGCCACGAAGTGGTTCAGGAGGATGCTTCGATCGACTGGAACCGCTCGGACTACGATCCCTACGCGCGCAC
>PLUM01000078.1 GCA_003165465.1 Acidobacteriota bacterium | reverse complement strand
CGCTTCACATCGTCCACCATGCAGCGGGAGAACGCGAAGATCTGCGGACCCAGGTTGCGCTTCACGATCTCTTTGATCGCGGCGGTGTCGGCGGGCGAAACCACCGGCATACCGGCTTCGATGCGATGCACACCGGCTTCGGCCAGACCTTCGGCGATGCGGATCTTGTCGTCCTTCGTGAAAATCACGCCGGTTTGCTGCTCGCCGTCGCGCAGCGTCACGTCGTGAAACTCGATCTTCTTCGCGAAATGGAAGTCTTTGTTGACGGCCGGATTGAAATTCCACGGGCTTACGAACCACTTGTCTGTCTTCCAGGGCGTATTGGACATGATGACTTCCTCCTTAGAATATTCTTTTACTTGCCGCGCGGGTTTGCCAGCGCTTCGGGATTAACGGGATTGCGGGGCGCCTGGCCGGAAAGAACGCGCACAACCTCTTCCGCGGCTTTGGTCTGCAATTCCTCGAGCGATTCCACTGAATAAAAACTGGTGTGCGGGGTCAAAATCACGTTGTCGCGGCCGAACAAGGGCGAAGTCACGGGCGGCTCTTGTTCGAGAACGTCGAGCGCGGCGCCCGCAATCTGCTTGGCGTCGAGCGCTGCCGCCAGAGCGGCTTCATCCACCACCGGACCGCGCGAGGTGTTCACGATGAGCGCTCCGGGTTTCATCTGGCGAAATACTTCGGTACTGAACAGGTGATGCGTTTCAGGCAGGAGCGGCGAGTGAATTGAAATGTAATCCGAAATTTTCAATAGCTCCGCAAATTCCACCTTGCCGACGCCGGCCGCGTCCATCACGGATTGCGGCACGAAGGGATCGGATGCCACGACGCGGATTCCGAAGGCCTTGGCTTTGGGCGCAACGAGCTGCGGAATCCTTCCGAATCCGACCAGGCCCAGAACCGTGCCGCGCAGGCGATGGATCGGCGTAACCGCCGGCATCTCCCAACGGCCGGCGTGCGCTCGCGCGCTGGCAAACGGAATTTTACGCACGAGAGAAAGCAGGAGCGCCATGGCGTGGTCGGAAACTTCGTCGATGCAGTAGTCCGGCACCTTGGTCACGACAATTCCGGCGCGCGTCGCGGCTTCGATATCGACATTGTCCACGCCGATTCCAAAACGCGAAATGATCCGGCACTTCTTCATCTCCCGAATCATGTCGCCGGTAATCTTGGCGTACGTTACGAGCAGCCCATCGGCCTCCCTGGCCACCGCCAGGATGCCTTCCGGCGTGGGCTGCGCGGCGATGCGCAACTCGGCCCCGGCCCGCGAAACAACCGCGCGGGCCAGGTCCAAGTTGGGAAATACAGAGTCTGCAACAGCAACTTGGAGAGAAGGCATTAGCGTTTCATGGCCTCTTCCATGTGCTCCATCAACGTGAAGATCACCGGCCCCTTGCCGCTGACCAACACGTTTTCCTCGAGGCGGCAAGTCTGCTGCAAGCCCGGATGCCCGGCAAAGGTCTCGATGGCGAAGTACATGTTTTCCTTGATCTCGGCGGGATACTTGAGCGAATAGGCCCGCGACATCCACATGCCTTCGTACAACGTGATGCCGATGCTGTGCGCGAACTGCTGGAGCGTCACAGTGCCGTACTTGTCGTCGTCGTATACGGGGAACGCGTTGGCGACATCGGCAGTGGTCATGCCGGGGCGAAGCTTTTCGATGCCCGCGTACATGGAATCGTACACTTCGCGGTACAGGTCGATTTCCTTCTGGGTCATCTTCATGCCCTGCGCGCCGCCACACTTGAAGCAGCGAACGAAGTCGATGAAGTATCCGGAAGGACCGACGGCGTTAATGTCGACAATGATCAGATCGCCCTGGCGGATCAGTTTATCCGTGGCCCAGCGGCGGTACGGGCTGGTGTTGCCTCCGGACGCGACAATGATGTCATAGATGATTTCGCAGCCGCGCTCGAGCATGAACTCGTGCACTTTCGCTTCGATTTCCCGCTCGCGCACTCCGGGCTTCAGCCATTCGTACTTGATCTTCCACATCGCGGCGTCGCCGATGCTGGAGGCCTGCTTGAGCAGTTCGATTTCATCCTGCGTCTTGACAACGCGCGCCTGCGAAACAGCCGGCCAGCCGTTTACGATCTTGAGGCCGGTCTTCTGGAACGCTTCGAGCGCGGGCATGTCGAAGTTATCGACTCCGATTTTTTCCTTGGTCACGCCGGCTGCCTTCAGCACTTCCATGACGCTTTCCGCCATGCGGCCTGCCATGTACGGTACGGCGCCTTCCGCCCACTGCCAGGTAATGGCCGGGCGAATATTGCCTTCCATCCAGGGCAGGTCGATTTCGGCGCAGTGCAGGTCCGAACCCGCCGTCTCGAACAGGACGGGATCACTCGAATGGGTGACCACACAATAGCGAATATTGATGTTGTACTTCCAGTTGCCTTGGTATGACGCCGTAGCGTAGCGAATGTTCGCACCGGCAAAAAGAACCAGCGCGCCCAGATCGTGCACCTTCATCGAGGCTCGCAACTTCTCGAGGCGCTCCTTGCGCAGCCTGTCGAAATCCACGCGCATTTGCCAATCCGCTCCGGTTTGGCTGTACACGCGCCGGGGATCCCAAGAATGAGGCTGTCCAATGAATCGTGTGTCCATAAGTGTTAGGGGAAACATCCTTTCATCTGTTTTAGATATAAGGCAGCACACAAATATAAAACAAGTTGCGCGCTTTTGCTCAGAAAATTTCGCGCCCGCCAATATAGGCGGAAGCCCGTATTATTTTCCCGCGTGGCGGGGAAATTTGCAAATGCCTCTCGGCGGATGCAGGGGCGCGACGCGTTGGGGCACGGCATGCCGTGCCCATACATCCGGCCCGCGAAGACGGCTCCGTAATCATCATCGTTTGTTCCATAAAACGGCCTGCCGGCTGTATACTCTCGCAAATCCCTGTTGGCTGGAGCGTTATGGCGATTCCCTCGGGCACAAAATTCAGTTCCTACGAAGTTATCGCGCAGATTGGCGCGGGCGGCATGGGCGAGGTATATCAAGCGCACGACACCCGGCTCGGGCGCGATGTCGCCGTCAAAGTTTTGCCGGAAGCCTTCTCGCGCGATCCCGAAAGGCTGGCGCGTTTCCAGCGCGAGGCGAAGATGCTGGCCGCGCTGAATCACCCCAACATAGCCACGATTCACGGGCTGGAACAATCGGGTGGCACGAGCTATCTGGTCATGGAGCTGGTTTCGGGCGAGACGCTGCATGAGCGCGTAAAGAGGGATGGGCCGATTCCCATCGAGGAAGCGCTTGCGATTGCCAGGCAGATTGCCGAAGCCCTCGAAGCCGCGCACGACAGAGGCATCATTCACCGCGATTTGAAGCCCGCCAACGTGAAGCTGACGCCCGAAGGAAAAGTCAAAGTGCTGGACTTCGGCCTGGCGAAAGCGTTTGCGGACGACTCATCGACCCTGGACATGAACAATTCGCCCACACTGAGCCAGGCCGCCACGATGCAGGGAGTGATTCTGGGCACGGCGGCGTACATGAGCCCCGAGCAGGCGCGGGGCAAAACGGTGGACAAGCGCACGGACATCTGGGCGTTTGGCGTGGTGTTCTATGAACTGCTCACCGGCAAGCGGCTATTTACGGGCGAGGATGTCACCGAAACGCTCGCATCCGTCGTAAAGGATAAACCGGACCTGACCCAGGTGCCCGCCAAGGCCCGCCGCCTGCTGGAACGCTGCCTCGAAAAAAATCCGAAGAAACGCCTGCGCGATATAGGAGACGCGGATTTGTTGCTGGAAGCCGCGCCCGAGGCGGCATCAAGTATGACGGGCGCGGCGAGCGCCGCGCCGTGGATGTCCGCGAAAGTAGCCTGGGGCGCGGCAGTCGTGTTCCTGGTGGCCGCGGCGGCGCTGGGTTTTCTGCAATTGCGCCAGAAGCCACCCGCCGCAGCCGCTTCCATGCGATTTGAGCTCGCGCCGCCGGAGAACGGCACGGTCATTTTTCTTGCCATGTCCCCGGATGGCGGCAAACTCGCGATGAGTGTCGTGGGGACCGATGGGGGTCCAACTGTCTGGATTCGGTCGCTGGATTCGATAGGTGCGCGCAAGCTGGCTGGAACGGAGGGCGCTGTCATTCTGGCGTGGTCGCCGGACAGCCGGTATCTTGCATTTGGCGCCGCTAGAAAACTCAGCAAGATTGACGTTACGGGCGGCGCGGCGGAAACCATTTGCACTTATTCTGGAGGAATGAATGGCCTTGCATGGAACGATCGAGACGTAATTCTGTTCAGTACGAGATTGGGCGTGAACCGGGTAAGCGCGTCGGGAGGAGATGTAGCGCCAGTGACGCAACTCGATCCCAAGCGTGAAGACCTGGGACATCGTGGGCCGGTCTTCCTTCCGGATGGACAGCATTTCGTCTATCTCGTCGTTGCAACCCCCGCACATACCGGTTTGTATCTCGGCTCAATTGACAAAAAGCCGGAGCAACAGGACAGCCAGCGGCTGACCGAAAGCGATTCGGATCCGCAGTACGCACCCTCAGCCGAGGATGGCCCGGGAAGCATGCTGTACTTGCGCGGCGATACGCTGATGGCGCGGCCCTTCGATCCCCGGCGGCTTCAATTTACAGGAGCGGCAGTGCATGTGGCGGACTCCGTGGGGAGCGAAACTTTTCACGGTATGTTCGGTGTCTCGGGTAACGGCATACTGGCCACCAGCAGCGGCGGAAGCGGGAACCGCCAGTTGGTCTGGTGCGACCGGCAGGGCAAAGTGTTGTCCCACGTCGGAGAACCAGCGCAGCGGGACGAAATGGGGTTGTCGCCGGATGGCACGCGGGTGGCCGAGGGCCGCGTGGACACGCAAGGAATCTGGGCGGTATGGGTGGTGGAACTCGCGCGGGGCGTCAGCTCTCGGTTCACGTTTGACAGTACGGGCGCGGGAAATGCGATCTGGTCGCCCGACGGAAAACAAATTGTCTTCGCCGTTGGTGGCGGCCAGTCGGCCGACATTTTCCGTAGGACGTCGAATGGCGCGGCTAAGGAAGAGATTTTATTCCACTCCGATAGCGCCAAAACCCCTCTCGATTGGTCTTCGGATGGGCGCTGGCTGTTATATGCGGAGAGAGGGAAGGACACTGGCGAGGACTTGTGGGCGCTGCCGGACGCCAGCGGCCCGGCGGGGCAGGAACGAAAGCCAATTCCGTATCTCGTAACTCCTTTCAACGAAGAGCAGGCCAAATTTTCGCCCGATGGGAAATGGGTCGCCTACTCCTCGAATGAGTCCGGCTCGGTGGAAGTGTATGTGCGGCCATTTCCGGCTTCCTCGGGAGGAAAATGGCTGGTGTCGAACGGCGGTGGCCGCGAAGTTCGATGGCGGCCCGACGGCAAGGAATTATTTTATGTTGCGCCCGATGGCGCGCTCATGGCGGCGGAGGTTCATGCCGGCGGCTCCTCCTTCGAAGTCGGCGTTCCGAAGACATTGTTTCATCCCCAGATTACGGGCGGAACCGGCGGAGGACTAAATTTTTCCTGGCGTTATGACGTTTCGAGGGATGGCCAGCGATTCCTGATCAACAACGCCGCGGAACAAACCACCGCGGTTCCCATTCACATGGACATCAATTGGGCCGCGGGATTGAAGAAATGACGCTGGTGTTGCAAGGGATATGGAACGGAGCTACCTCCCGCGGAAAAGAAGAATCACGTCAAGGACGGTAAGGAGGGCAACGAGGACTTCCAATACAAACGATCGGGTCTCGTTGAACCGATCCGCCATGGAATCGTGGAGTTCGCCGAGTATGTCCAGCTTCTGTTCCACCAGATTTCGATAATCCTGCACGCCCATTCGCGTGGCCGCGAGCCGATAAACTCGCGCGTAGTAGATATCGCTGACAAACTTAATCGCGTTGTCGATGCGCTCGGTCAGATCCATCACGTCCAATCGAATCGTATTGAAGCGCTGGGCCTCGCGCGGCAGACTCCAGCGCGAAAGCAGAGCATTTCTCTTTCGTTCCAGCGCGGTGTAGAAATCCGCGAGCACTCGGGTCATAAACTTGTCGTAATAGCGAAACTCGAGGAGTTGCATCTTGGCGTATTCCAGGACCTGCGTGACGGCGGCCGCGTCCTCCGCGCGATCGTAGACAACCGCGCCATGAGAGCCGACCACGACCAGATCCGACGGGTAATAGGAGAGGCTGACCTGCAGCGCTTCCTCGTGGGACTTGAGCGCGAGCGGAACCGTCTCTCCTCGAATTAGTTGCACCAGTTCCCCGCCGTGAGAGGCAACGAGTTCGTCGGCCGTCGGCTGTTGTCCCTCCGCGTCGCGGATTTCGTGAATTTCGACGACGAGGTAGTTCTCCTGCAACCAGTCATCTGTCGGCCGATTCACGGCAGGCCCGATCCGCTCCAATCGCCGCCGAGCCAAATCCCGTATTCGGGGCTCAACGTCGGGCGCGTCCATCCACCGTGCCCCCTGTTCTACCAGAGAATTCCAGTCGCACTCGAATGGCACATCGGCCTGAATCACGATTGCGCCGAACGCGTAGTATTTCACGGGACATGCGGCATCGACGCCGGGAAACAGAGAGACGATTTCGGCAGGCTCCACAATAGGCGGGTGCTCAAAGCGCACGTAGCCGGGCGTGCGCCGCGGGAAAGCTTGCTCCGCTGCACCGCCCTGTGCACCGAGCAATGTGCGAAGCTTGCCGAGGTCAATGGACTCGGCCACGTCATAGAGAAACAGAATACGAAAAAGGCCGCGTAGCTGCATACCTGCGTTGTACCACCAATTGGCGGCGGGAAGAGAGTGCGATTTTTCGCCGAGGGCAACATTCATCCCAACAATCCCGCGTACGTACTTAACTGCAAACCGAATGTGGCCTAAACTGTATGCACTTCAACCGTGGTGAGCGTAGCTCAGCTGGCAGAGCATCGGTCTGTGGCACGCGGAATACCTCAACCTAACACGCTGATGTGGCGTCACTTATTGACCCTTCTCTTTTAGCAGGTCCTTAGGTTCGTCCCACAATCATCCCATCTAATAACTCTCATGCACATGGTAGAATCCGGCACATGGTTTTCATCAGTTACAGCAATGTAGACGCCCACGCTGCCAGTGCCCTGAGAGGCACACTAGAGTCAAACTACTATCCATGCTTTCTTGCCCATGACGACATTCAGCCAACATCTGATTGGCACGAAGAAATCTGGAAGACACTTCATAGTAGTCACGCCTTCGTTGGCTTGGTAACCGATGACTTCAACTCTAGCGCGTTCTGTCAACAGGAGATTGGTGCTGCGCTGGCCTTGGGTTTGCCGAGTCTGCTTGTCTTTTCCGGTACCCGACAATTGGCAGGCTTCGCGGCACGCTTCCAAGCAGTCAAAGAACCAAAACTAATAGAGACGCTAAACACACTGCCGAAGTTCCGGCAGCTTCGTGCAGAAGCGTGGATACACGCAACCAAGGAAGTCAGCACATACGCTCAAGCGAATACTATTTACAGTCACTTCTACAAAGAGTGGGAGACGATGACTGAAGACGAGCATCTACGATGGATTCTAGCTGCCGCAGGAAACAGTCAGGTATATGACGAAGGCTATAACATTGGTCCATTTTATACAAGGATGCGTAAACTCATGGAGCCGCACTTCACAGATCAATGGTTATTCGAGAACGACAAACAAAGCTTGTTGCACTTCTTTGACTTAAATCCAGTTGGATTAAAGACGAAGAGCTGACCGCCGCGATCTTCTCCACGACGCACAAATAAAAAACAGATCACGTATACCCTACGATTACGATACACTCCGCGTAAATGCAGGAAGGACGCGCTCCCATGACTCGACGGCTGGCAACGATGAGAATCCTGAAGTAGTTCAGATGAGAGGAAAGACGGCGGCGTTGGAGGAGACGACAATGGTGGAAATAATTGTTGGAATTTTGGCTTTCGTCGGATTTTGGGTTGTTCTTGATCTGGTCGGGCGTACAGTAACAACGATTCGTTTTATCCGTCACCGGAAAGAGGAAACCATAAGGCGCACCGCAGTCGAAGCAGAAAGAGAAAGGTGTGCCAAAGAGGAAAAGAAATTCGTTGATTTTATCAATTCTGACGAATACGTGTCTTTTCGGGCTAAGACTGCGGTTGAAGCAGAAAGAGAAAGATGCGCCAAAGAGCAAAAGAAAGCGAATAATTTTATCAAATCTGGCGGGTTCATTTCTTTTGAGGCTAAGACTCAGCCGCCTTTAGTACAGCCAACGCAGGCGGCTCCGAGGAGTTGGAAGCTGGATGAGCTGATGACTCAGCAAATGGAACTGGAGCAACTCACCACGCTTAGATTGATTTCTGAACTTACGGACGTGATGGGAGTCCATCCGATATACGGCAAATTATGGACATTCAATCTGGATAACCAATGGTCATTTTGGGAAAATGGCATGAAAACCGACGAAGTCATAAACGGCACAACGGTTGAACCTATGGGGGTGTATGTGGAATTCAACGGCTTCCCTGCTGGAATATTCACTTGTGGTGGAATTTTGGTGCCGGGAGAAGCCTGGAACGAAGCCACATTTCGGGCCGCGCTGATTGAAAAGATTCTCTCAGTCTCGATGGGTTCTTAAACGCTTGGCTCTCCGTCAATCCCAAGAAGTGAACGCCTCCCGCACACTGTAGCTGCGATGTTTTAACACACCGCAAAATAAAAAGTAGCTCGCTGGGACTTGCTATTGAGAAATGCCTTCACCTTTTCGTTCAACCTGTACACAATAAAGTTTGTCTCGCTCCTGGGGTTCACTCCACTTTTGGGACTGCGCGTTGAGAATCTAGCTCCTTCGCACAGCTTATATTTGTGCAAAGACAGTATCTATACAAATCTTAACCAGCCTGGCGAGCAGATCGTTGCCCGGGCGATTGAATGATTCGCGCCACCGCATCCCGCAGGATGTCCGCGCTGCGCTGAAGACTCTGCCGCTCTTCCTCTGACATTTCCGGCTCAAGGATTTGGCTCACTCCTTGGCGGCCGAGCACGCTTGGAAGAGAAATGGTGACCCCGTATTGCGGATTGTACGATCCAATCGGAATGACCGCGTGTTCGTCGCGTTGGATTGCCTCCGCAATGCGCGCTGTGACCATGCCAATTCCCAGCTGGCTTGCCCCAGTTCCCTCGATAATCGTGATATTTGCGAAACGGACATCCTGCTCCACACTTCGGCGAAACTCGTCAAAAGATTGGCCACTCTGGTCGAGTAACTTATCGATGCGCTTGCCTCCAACTCGAGCTGAAGACCACAGGAAAACCTGGGACGTGCCGTGCTCGCCGACGACTTGCGCCTCGACATACATCGGATTGACCTTTAACCTGCGGGCGAGATGTGAGCGAAAACGCAGTGTGTCCAGAAAAGTGCCGGTGCTCAGCACGCGCTCATGGCCAGCGATCCCGCGAGCAAGGTCGGCCAGTGGATCGGGCGGGTCGGTGACGACGAGGATCAGGGCCTGCGGCGCTACTGCAACGATTCTGGGAATAATATCTCTGTAAACGCCCGCATTCGTATCCAGAAGCTTCAGTCTTCCGGCTGGATCACTGCGGTCCGTGGCCCCGCCAGCCTTTTCGTTGACGCCTGCTGTGACGATCACGAGCACAGCGTCGGCAAGGTCGTCATAGTCGCCGGCGAGAAGTTCCACTGACGGAGAGAGGATGGCGCCATATTGAAGATCGGCCACGACACCCTTCGCCCGCGCATGAGTCCTATCCAGCACAACGACTTGGCTTGCAACTCCGCGCATTACTATTGAGAGAAGACAAGCGGAGCCGACTCCGCCCGCCCCGATTATGCCTACTTTCATGACCGGTCTCCTTTGGTGTATTCAGGGCGCTGTGCAAGTCCCACTGACAGTCGTAGAATCGCTGGACGCCGGTGAAGCGCTATCGCCAAGTCGCTGGGTTTATTCTTGCGGGGGGCACCAGCTCGCGCATGGGTCGCGACAAGGGTCTTCTCGATTTCGGGGGTCACCCGCTGATCGTTCACACGGCCCGACTGCTCCAGCCGCTCGTCGCCGAAGTCACAGTTGTCGGATCCCCCGAGCGATACAGGAAGCTCGGACTGAGCGCGATAGCGGACGAAGCGCAGACCCAGCGCGGGGCGGACAGTCCCGGCAACGGACCTTTGGCAGGAATCGCGGCCGCTCTGACCGCAACGCACTCGCGCTGGAATCTGATTGTTGCCTGCGACCTGCCGTATCTTTCGGCGGAATGGCTGGACTGGCTGCTTTCCCGTGCGCTCGAATCGCGCGGAGAGGCCGTCATTCCAAGGACCGAGCACGGAATAGAGCCGCTGGCCGCTGTGTACCGCCGAGAATGTTGTGCGACGATTGCGGATGCGCTCCACCGGGGTGTACGAAAAGTTTCTGACGCAATCGTGGAGCTTGGTGTTGAATTTGTATATCCGCGCGAATGGCGTCATATCGATTCGAGCGAGCGGATCTTGAGAAACATGAACTCGCCTGGAGACTACACTGAGGCGCGGAAGTGGTGGTCGGCCGAGCGACTGACCGAAAGAGAGCATGTCACCCCCCCACCGGCGCCGAAGCGGAAACGGCGATCCGCTCCTCCCCGGCGTAAATGACGAACCGCCGTTCGCGGAGGAAACCAACCAGCGTTAAGCCTAACTCGCGTGCCAGTTGTACAGCGAGACTCGACGGTGCGGACACCGACGCCAGCAGCGGAATCCCTGCGGCGATCGTCTTCTGCACGATTTCAAATCCGCCGCGACCGCTGACGAGCAAGACGTGATCGCTGAGAGGCAAGCGGCCAGCGAGCAGAGCCCAACCGATGACTTTGTCCACCGCATTGTGTCTGCCGATATCTTCTCGCAAGACAAGTAGTTCACCGCCTGGACCGAAAAGAGCGGCCGCGTGCAGTCCACCCGTGCGGCCAAAAACATGCTGCGCCGTGCGCAATTTCGGCGGCAACTGGCATATCATTTCGGGATCGAACGATGAAGCTGCTTCGGGACGCCGCAGGCCGCGCCGCCGAAGCTGCGTGATGGATGCCTTGCCGCACACGCCGCAAGCCGACCCTGCGGAAAATCTGCGTGCCGCGCTATTCGCCGCAAGCCGCACCTTGGGATCGAGGGTCACGCGCACAAGATTTTTCTCCGAATCTGTGCCGCTTGGCATCCGCAGTGCCACTAAGTCCTCTCGCCGGGAGATGATGCCCTCGGTAAAAAGAAAGCCGGCTACGAGTTCCTCATCGTCTCCCGGCGTCCGCAAAGTTACGCCGAGGGAGTATCTTCCCGCGCGCATTTCCAGTGGTTCTTCGGCTGCCAAGTAATCTTCCACACGAGCGGCTTCGCCGTCCTTCCACTCGGTTACTTGGGTCATTTCGATGTTGCGGTTCTTTTTCGCCATGGGATTAGCGCACTTTCAGCAAACACATCAGCAAGCGTTCAGTGCGCGGGCCGAGGACTTCCCGCTTCTGCATTCTTGGAGTACTTTGAATCCTGCATCGGCGCTTTGGAATCGAGATGGGCTTCGCGCGGCGGAGACACCAGCACCGGAAGCACGGCGGAAACCAGCATCACGCCGGCAATAATGTGCAGCGCACCACGGTACGTGCCATCCGCCTGGCGCAGATAAGCAATCAGGAGCGGCCCGAACGCACTTGCAAAACCCCAGGCGGTCAACATGAGGCCGTAGATCGGGCCAACGTTTTTGGCGCCGAAATAGTCGGCCGCGAATGCAGGCATGGTCCCGAATCCGCCGCCGTAGCAGAGCAAAATGATTAATGCGACCACTGTAAGTATGCTCGCGGAAGTAATCCCCGGCAGGAACCAGAAGAGCAGCGCCTGAACCAGAAACATCACGAAGAAGGTCGCCTTGCGCGTAATCGCGTCGGAGGCCCAGGCCCAAAACACGCGCCCCAGTGCGTTTCCGAGACTGACTACGCCCACCATCCCTGCGGCCACTACCGCACTCACGCGCGCCAGCTCCTGAAAAAGTGGCGCTTCCTGCGAAATCACTGAAATGCCCGCTGAAGTATTCAAGAAAAGTAGAAGCCAGAGTGCCCACCACTGCCAGGTCGCCAAGGCTTCCCCAAGCGTGTAGTCTCGGTGTGCTCGATGCGAAACTTGCGACGCAGTTGGGTTCCATCCTTCAGGCCTCCAGCCTTCCGGAGGATTCTGCATGAAGGAACCAGAAATAACCGTGACGATCAAGAACGCAATGCCAAGGTAGGCAAAGGTGTGGAGCACGCCAACGGTTTGAATCAACCGCGTCGCGACGGGCGCAGTGATCAACGCGCCTGCGCCGAAGCCGCCGACCGCGATGCCAGTAATCAAACCTCTGTGATCCGGAAACCACTTGACGAGCACGGCAACCGGCACGATGTAGGCAAAGCCCAAGCCAATTCCGCCGATCACTCCGTAGCTCAGATACAACCACCACAGCCCGTAACTGGAGAAGCTGGCCAGGGAGACTCCCACTCCATACAAGACGCCACCGGTCAGCGCGACGATGCGCGGCCCCCGCCTATTCAGCCAGAGTCCGCCGAAGAACGCCGATACACCCAGCACGAAGATGCTGATGGTAAACGTTAACGTGACTTCTGGAATGCTCCATCCAAATTGCTTTGCCAGCGGGATGCGAAAAACGCTCCATGCGTAAACCGCACCCAATGCAATTTGCAAAAAAACACCGGCCGTGGCGATCACCCAACGATTCATGCTTCGCATATATCCTCCACCAAATTCTGGTGGGCTCCACGCTTCACTTTCACCCCCGCGGGAGTGAAGCGTTCAGCGTAAAAGTAGAGCCCAAACCCGACGCGTTCATTTTTCCGACGGAGAGTGCGCTTCCGAGAAAAAGTCTTTTCCCCAAGCCTCGAGCAAACTGTTCACAGCGACCAGTCCGCGCCGCAAATTCTTACTGCGAAACTTGTTCAAGATCGCGAAGAAGCTGGGAGGCTCTTTCCCCTGCATCCTCGCTTGCCGCATCGCTTCGGGAAGCGCCATGGCGAAACCGTCGAACAGGTCGGGATCGATTTCTCCGAGCGTCTTTCCCAGGATCACCAGATTACGAATCGCTCGCACCGACTCCGGCGTCCGCGTCAATTCGGCGGCGGTCTCGAGCACTTTGCCGCCTGATCCCAGCAGCCCACGCAGCAGTTCGAGCGCTCCGCAATCGTGCAGTCCTTGCAGGACTTCATACCCGGCGAGTATTGCTTCTGCATGTTCGAGCGGCGCTCGGTCCAATCGTGAGCGCAGCTCTTCGCGCGGATCTCGTGCAGGTAACTCTAAAAGGATCGGTTTGGCCATGACTCTCGCTCCTTCTTCTCTATTTCTGCTGAATTTGAACGAGCTCACTTCCGGGAAAGCGATAATCCGGGCGCTTCCATTTCCGCTCGACCTCAACGCCGTCTTGCGGCGTGGGATGCCCGAAGCGCGGATTCACTCGCGGCAGGGGGCTTTCGCCAATCTCGGGCAATATCTCCATGCGGACACTGGTTTCCTTGTAGGCCGGCGTGTGAGTTGCCGGGTCTGTGTGGCTGCTGGTCAAGCGGTTCACAGGGCTTTCAGTCGAGTTCATCGGCATATAGAGTTCGCGTCCGCTGACACGGTCGGTCACCAACGCGCGCACGCGAACTTGTCCATAGCGCGAAATGAGCAACAGCCACGTGCCGCTCTGCACGCCGCGCTCTTGCGCCAGCTCCGGCGAAATTTCCACGAAGGTATCCGGCGTCTTCTCCTGGATGCCTTTCACGCGGTAGGTCATATTGCCCTCGTGGAAATGCTCGAGCAGTCGTCCGTTGTTCAGATGAAGATCGAACTGCGCGTTGGGCTTTTCCACGGGTCCCGACCAGGACAGCGGGAACAGACGCGCCTTGCCGTCCGGAAAATTAAATGTCTTGGTGTAAAGCAATCGCTGATCGCTTCCATCGGCGGCAACGGGCCACTGCAGTGACTTGAAACCCTCAAGCCGTTCGTAGTTCACTCCCGCGAGCATCGGCGTGACCGAAGCCATTTCGTTCATGATTTCCGAGGGATGCGCGTAATTCCAATTGGCGCCAAGGCGGTTTGCGATATCCTGCGTAATCTTCCAATCCGGCCGGCTGCCTGGAAGCGGCTCCAACACCTGGTAGAGACGCTGGATGCGACGCTCGGTACTCGTGAACGTGCCTTCTTTTTCCAGGCTAGGGCTGGCGGGCAGGACCACGTCAGCGAAACGGCAGGTGGCGCTGAAAAAAATATCCTGCACGACGAAAAAATCAAGTTTGGAGAATGCCGCCGAAACATGATTGGCGTTGGAATCCACTACGGCCATCTCTTCGCCCATGAGGTACAGCGATTTCAGCTTGCCCTGATGGATCGCGTCAACCATCTCGTGGTTATCGAGACCCTTGGCAGAGGGCAGCTTCACGTTCCACGCGGCCTCGAATCGCGCCCGCACTTCGGGATTATCCACGGATTGATAGCCCGGCAAATTGTTGGGCATTGAGCCGCTGTCGCTGGCGCCCTGCACGTTGTTGTGTCCGCGCAGGGGATACGAACCGGTGCCTGTACGCATATAGTTTCCGGTAACCAGGAGGAGATTTGAGATGGCTGTCGATGTGTCGGAGCCTTGGCTCTGCTGCGTCACCCCCATCGCCCAGAGCACGCACATGCCGCTCGCTTCAGCAATCATATGCGCTACCTTCTTGAGCGTTTCCTGGGGAATGCCGCAGGTTTGCGAGGCAAACTCCATCGTAAAAGGTGCGAGCTTATTTTTGTACTCCTCGAGACCGTTCACCCACTCGCGAAGGAACTCGTCGTGCGCAAGACCGTTATCTAGCAAATAGCGAGTAATCGCCGAGAGCCAGACCAGATCCGTCCCAGGCTTGGGGTGCAGGAAGACGTCGGCGCGCCGCGCCATTTCGTGCTCTCGCAAATC
>PLUM01000068.1 GCA_003165465.1 Acidobacteriota bacterium | reverse complement strand
AAGACATCTACTGGGGACCTGAAGGTACTTGGTTGGCTGATAATCGCTACACCGGAGACCGCCAGCTTGAAAATCCTCTCGGGGCCGTACAGATGGGCCTAATTTACGTCAATCCGGAAGGTCCCAACGGCAAGCCGGATCCGATCGNNTTCGGCAAAACCCACGGCGCCGGCGCTCCAGCGCACGTGGGTCCCATGCCGGAAGGTGCAGGCATAGAGCAACAGGGCCTTGGCTGGGTGTCCAGCTTTGGTACCGGCATAGGCGGTGACACAATCGGCAGCGGCCTGGAAGTGATCTGGTCCAGTACGCCGACGAAGTGGAGCAACAACTTCTTTGACAACCTGTTCGGCTACGAATGGGAGTTGACGAAAAGCCCGGCCGGTGCGCACCAGTGGAAGCCCAAGGGAGACGCGGGCGCCGGCACTGTACCGGATCCCTTCGATCCGTCGAAGCGCCGTGCGCCGTCCATGCTAACGACCGACCTCTCCTTGCGGCTCGACCCTGCCTACGAAAAAATTTCCAGGCACTTCCACGCCAATCCGGATCAGTTTGCGGATGCATTCGCTCGTGCCTGGTTCAAGCTGACCCACCGCGATATGGGCCCGTTGCCGCGTTATCTTGGCCCGCTCGTTCCTAAGGAGCACCTGATTTGGCAGGATCCCATTCCCGCGGTGGATCACAAATTGGTTGACGAGCAGGAAATTGCCGCCCTGAAGTCCAAGGTCCTCGCATCCGGCCTTTCCATCTCCCAACTGGTCAACACGGCGTGGGCGTCTGCTGCATCGTTCCGCGGCACCGACAAGCGGGGTGGCGCGAACGGCGCGCGCATTCGCCTGGAGCCGCAGAAGAATTGGGAAGCGAACCAGCCGGCCGAACTATCCAAAGTCCTGCCGAAGCTGGAAGCGATCCAGAAGGATTTTAATAGCACTCAATCTGGTGGCAAGAAGGTTTCTCTTGCAGACTTGATCGTTCTGGGTGGCTGCGCAGCCGTCGAGGCGGCGGCAAAGAAAGCGGGTCACGATATGAAGGTTCCATTCGCGCCGGGGCGCACGGATGCATCGCAAGAGCAGACCGATGTGCATTCGTTTGCCGTGCTGGAGCCGACTGCGGATGGTTTCCGCAATTACATCCGAAAAGGACAAGAAGAAGCAGCAGCCGAAATGCTGGTGGATAAAGCGCACCTGATGAATCTGTCTGCACCTGAGATGACGGTTCTGATTGGTGGCATGCGCGTTTTGAACGCAAACAACGGGCAGGCCAAGCATGGCGTTTTTACCAAGCGACCTGAAACGTTGACCAACGACTTCTTCGTGAATCTCCTCGATATGCGTACGAAGTGGCAGAAGTCCGCCACATCGGAATCCGTGCTCGAGGGGCGCGATCGGAAAACGGGCGAGCTCAAGTGGACAGGTTCCGTCGTCGATCTTGTTTTCGGTTCCAACTCCCAACTTCGGGCTATCGCGGAAGTCTATGCGTGCAGCGACGCGCAGCAGACGTTCGTGCGAGACTTTGTGACGGCCTGGAACAAGGTGATGAACCTCGATCGCTACGACCTCGCCTGATTTCAGGAGGAAGTCCTTGATTGACACACAGCGCGGCGGAGCCGCAACCAAAAGTAACTTCAGTGTCTGGGCGACGAGTTACCTTTTCTCTCACTCCCAGTCCCGTTAGGGACGATAAATCGTAGCCCACCGTGAAACGGTGGGTCGGCGTGACGAAGCAAACCAAAGCCCCGTAGGGGCGGCACACGTGCTCACCCGCGTGTGCCGCCCCTACGGGGCTCCAAACATCCCCGTTCCGCTCCCCACCGTTTTACGGTGGGCTACGTTGTGCTGTCCCTCCGGGACTTCGAGCTTCGAGCAAGACTAAACCGAGCGCGAGGGGCGGGTGGCCCGGCCTTTGAAGTAGAACTTGGGTGCCCCGCCCTTGAAGAACGTCAAGGACGGGGCATTCCATGTTCAAAATATTAACGCTTAGTTAAAGTACGTGAGTAGTATTAGAGTGTGTAGCAGAGGCGATTCCATACAATGCCAAAGGCCGAGACAATTGGAATTTGTCACCATTGCTTGGCCGGGGTTTGTGGCATTCATGGTGCCCTCGCATCGGGCCCGGTGACCGTATCTGTACTAATGATGATGAGGGTTATATGCCAGTGATTGCTGTCACGTCCATCCGTGATGATTCTCACGGAGTTTGAACGCATATCAAAGTATAAATAGAACGTTGGCGGACAACTATGCCTGGGATATTTAAGCGTATTCCAGGATAGGACTAAATGGAGGACTGTTATGAATACCGGAGTTAGTAAGCAGAAAGCGACAGCGACAGCTAAGAAGGCCACGGAAACCCACGGAACTTTCGATCAGAAGACATTGGACAATCTCTCTACTGCGATGCACGGCGAAGCATTTGCCTGCGTGAAGTATCTACTCTATGCAGAACACGCCCGCAAGGGCGGCAACAAAGAGCTCGCGGACTTATTCGAGAAGACGGCCAATACGGAGCGTTTTGAGCACTTCGCTGAAGAAGCGCAACTGGCAGGGTTGGTTGGCAGCGATGCTGACAATTTGAAAGATGCGATCAAAGGCGAGTCCTACGAAATTGACACGATGTACCTTGAGTTCGCTCAGAAAGCGGCGGTCGCTGGAGACACAGCTGCTGCCACTCGTTTTGAAGAAATCCGCCATGATGAGATGGACCACCGGGATGCATTCAAGATTGCGCTGGCAAAGTTGGAATCCAGCACTTCCTAGGGAAGTAACCCACGAACCGGGCGGGTGGCCCGGCCTTTGAAGTAGAACTTGGGGTGCCCCGTCCTACGCATCTTGTGGGGCGGGTCTTTTTCGTCTGGCCCTCTACGCGCGGCAAGTAGAAGCAAAAGCCCCGCCCTTGAGGAGCGTCAAGGACGGGGCACCCCAAGTTCAACATATTAACCGATAGTATAGGTACGTTAGTAGTATTAAAGTATCGAGCGCGGACGATTCCGTGGATCGCGAAAGGGCGGGTCACCCGCCAGCTGTCTTTAGAAGTCGAAATAAGCTTGCTCGAACGAGAAAACTTGCTATCATCCCGCTAATCAGTTCAGGGCGCCCAAAGATGGAATCGATCTCAAGTATCTGTGTCACGTTATGAATCGTCGTGGTTGGTCTCGCGAGGAACTAATCGTCGCATTCAATCTTTACTGCAAGATACCGTTTGGTCGAATTCATATCAGAAACGAGTCTGTGATCGCGTTGGCGAACGCGATTGGGCGGACCCCTTCTGCTGTTTCGTGGAAACTCGCCAACTTCGCGCGACTTGATCCCGCTCTGCAAAGGCGGAATATCGCTGGAGCCACGCATGGTGCGAAGGCAGAGGTCGAAATCTGGGACGAGTTTAGTGACAATTGGGAAAGATTGTCCTTTGAAAGTGAGGTCTTACTAAACCGTATGATGGGTGGCGTACCTGAGGCCGCTACCGAAACGCAGGATTTTCCCGAAGGGAAAACACGCGAAGCACTTGTCCGTGCTAGGGTGAACCAATCCTTCTTTCGAGCTGCCGTAATGGCCGCCTATAAGGGGAGATGCTGCATCACCGGACTGTCGATTCCTCAGTTGCTAAATGCGAGTCACATTGTGCCGTGGTCAGTAGATGTCAAGAATCGAACCAATCCCCGGAATGGGTTATGTCTGAATGCATTTCACGACCGAGCGTTCGATTGTGGACTTATTACTGTTACTCCAGATTTGAAAGTCAAAGTATCTCCCACGTTGAAAACGAATCAGGCCGATGCCGGCGCGCAGAAGTTGCTGTGGCCTTATGAGGATGTCTCAATTGTTCCGCCCGCGCACTTCATGCCCGACGCAGATTTTCTCCGATACCACAACAAGGACATATTCCAGAAAGGTTGAGGGCGGCAATGAATAACATCAAATTCACCTATCTTTACCGCGATGCCGGTAATTACAAGAAATGGGCTGACGTTGTTTTCTCGAATCCTGATGGCCTAAGTCCTGCCAGGATAACAGAAGCACTCCTAATGAGCTTTCTGACAGATGGCCTATTTATTGCCCACCAAATTCGTATCCCCGAGGTTTTTTTATCCAGCGATCAGGGCCTCACATTAGACGATCATTGTTTTCATGAATTTAGCGGAGTTGAAGTGAGTTCCAATGCCCCTAACGACAAATATGTTCGATCCATCGCCTTGTTCATTGCCGAGGTCAACCATGAGGCGAAGATGGGCTGGCGGGCATTTGACCCTTATGACAGGCTCGCTAACGCCGGCAGGCGGGTGGCCCGGCCTTTGAAGTAGAACTTGGGGTGCCCCGTCCTTCGCATTTTGAAGGGCGGGGCTTTTTCGTCTGTCCCTCTACGCGTGGCAAGTAGAAGCAAAAGCCCCGCCCTTGAAGAACGTCAAGGACGGGGCACCCCAAGTTCGAAATCTTAACTTAGAGTGAAACTGCGGGAGTAGTATTAAAGTGTGGAGCGTAGACAATGCCGCGGAATGCGAAAGGGCGGGCCACCCGCCTAAACAGCAAATCCGGTAAGGAGGAGTGGAAATGAAGGCTGTGCGATTCGATAACTACGGCGATATTGATGTCCTGCGGGTAGCCGACGTCGCGATGCCCGAGCCAGTTCATGGAGAAGTGCTGGTAAAGGTCAAGGCTGCGTCAATCAACCCAGGTGAGGCGGGGATCCGGAAGGGACTCATGCACGCCATGTGGCCTGCCACATTTCCGTCGGGCGAGGGGAGTGACTTCGCCGGCACCGTGGCGAAGGTCGGCTCTGAGGTCGCGGAATTCTCGCCCGGTGACGAAGTCTGCGGTTTCACCGACCGGCGCGCCAGTCACGCCGAGTACGTGGTCGCGGAGGCGCAAAACCTGACGCGAAAACCAGCGAACCTTTCCTGGGAGGTCGCCGGCTCGTTGGCTGTTGCCGGAAGCACAGCCTATGCCGCAGTGCGCGCCGTGTCCCTGAAGCCAGGTGATACAGTCGCGGTGTCGGGCGCTGCTGGCGGCGTTGGATCGATTACCGTCCAGCTTGCAAAACGAGCTGCGGCGGAAGTGATCGGCATCGCGAGTCCGGCCAACCACAGTTGGTTGGCCGCGCACGGCATCAAGCCNNTCGACCGGCTGCGTGAGGCCCGGATCAAGGCTTTCATCGACACCCACGGCGGCGGGTACGTCAAACTAGCGATCGAGTTGGGCGTGGCGCCAGACCGGATCAACACGATTATCGATTTCGCAGCCGCCAAGGAGTACGGCACGAAGGCAGAGGGCAGCCAAACCGCTAGAAACGCTGCGGTCCTCGCCGAACTTGCAGGGCTAGTCGCCTCCGGTAACCTGGAAGTACCAATTGCGGCGACGTTTCCGCTGGAGGACGTCCGCGCGGCCTTCAGGCAACTGGAGCAGGGGCACACCCGGGGCAAGATCGTCTTGCTCCCGTGACCGCTGAGGTTATTCCAACGTCGCAAAGAGAAGTCGCAGGAGCATCGTGTAGCGTCTGAAGGTGTATGAACGAACATAGCGAATTGTCTGGTCGTCGTGATTCGGAACTCGTTGACACTGTCATCGTTGGCGGCGGTATTGCTGGCCTGAGCGCGGCTTTGTTCATTGTGCGGGCGGGAAGGTCGACGATCGTTTACGACGTTGGACGTTCTCGAATTCTTGCGGTGGAGCGAATCCACGAATTTATCGGGTTCGACGGCTTGAGTCCAAAGTCGATGAGCATGGGCGCACGAGCAGGCCAGGCGTCTTTGCAGTTGGAAACGCGAGCAATCCCATAGCATCGTGAAAATGGAATTGGGAGGACTTACAAGGTCGCACACAAGGGCAAGAGCTTCCCCGGTCTGAGTGAACGTGCCGCGAGAGCGGCAATGAAACCGACTCAGGATGCCGTAAACAGGGCAGACGGATCGGAAGCACAGTTTGTGGTTCCGGCGGGAGCACGAACTGTGGATGACGCTGTGGCTGACTGGCGCAAGCTGGTCGCTCCTCATCGGAAGCCACGCGGCGTCGAGACAAGTGAATCCCACCTGAAGGCACATACCCCCCCTGAACTTGGACAAGTGCCATTGTCCCAGGTGAACGTGCGCCGTGTTCAAGAATTCGTAAACAAGATCTCTCTGGGCCGCAGTGGGAAGATGGTCGAAAACATCGTGCTCACTCTGACCGGGATCCTCCGTCACGGGAGTAAGTGGGAGATGAAATAACGCCCGTCGGCCCTACCTCATATCTGGGGGAACGAAAGTAGCTTTCGTCAGATCCTACGCTCAATTCGTTGGTTCTGTTGTCCATGTTTGTTTGTACTGCGTCCTCTGGGACAAGGATGTGACCTAGGTCACTCCAATATGCAGTATGAACAGAAAATGTCGACATATCCCAGACAGAGCTTCCAGAATACCTTTCCAATCGGAAGAAACTTTCACTTTGAGTAAGCAAAACTCTTATCCCGGAGAAGGAAGACACGTTTCATTGCGCAAGGATTCTCGCGAGAATTAGAAGCTGTGGGTCGAGCGGCTTTCTTTTACCAACGA
>PLUM01000037.1 GCA_003165465.1 Acidobacteriota bacterium | reverse complement strand
GCTGCACGCCTTCGCGCGAGACGTCCGGGCCGTGGCCGGACTCGCGCCCGGCGATCTTGTCGATTTCATCGATGAAGATGATGCCCATTTGCTCGGCGCGCTCGACCGCAACACGCGTCACTTGATCCATGTCGATCAGCTTGCTCTCTTCCTCCTGAATCAGGTAATCGAAGGCCTCGGCAACGGTCATCTTGCGGCGCTTCTTCTGCTGTCCAAACATTCCGGAGAGCATGTCCTTGACGTTGACGTCCATTTCCTCGACGCCCTGGCTCGAAAGAATTTCAAATGCGGGCGTGGAACGCTCCCGAACCTCGACTTCCACCAGGCGCTGATCGAGTTTGCCATCGCGCAACTGCGCGCGCAGCTTCTCGCGTGTGCGGTCCGGCTGATCGCGGCGCGCGGCTTCGATCTGCGGAGCGGAACCGTTCGCGGATTCGGGCGCGGGCGCCGGAGAAGCGGGGAGCAGCAGATCGAGCACGCGCTCTTCCGCGGCCTGTTCGGCGCGCTCGGCCACCTCGTCCAGTTTTTCCTCGCGCACCATGTCGATGGACGTCTCCACCAGATCGCGGACCATGGACTCCACGTCGCGGCCCACATAGCCGACCTCGGTGTACTTGGAGGCCTCGACTTTGACGAACGGGCAGCCGGCCAGGCGCGCAAGACGCCGCGCGATTTCCGTCTTGCCCACTCCCGTGGGGCCGATCATCAGGATATTTTTGGGGAGGACGTCTTCCGCCATTTCGGGCGTGAGCTTCTGTCTGCGCACGCGGTTGCGCAGCGCGACGGCCACCGCGCGCTTTGCGGCGGTCTGTCCGACAATGTATTTGTCCAGCTCGATGACAATTTCGCGCGGAGTGAGTTCGTCGAACGACGGCTCAACCACGGGCGCCGGTTCGCGCTGCTCGCCGGGAAGATAGATCACCATAATGTACGTTCCACCTTTGCTAGCAGCTTGCAGATGCAAAAACAAACATTTGTCATTCCGAGCGAAGCGAGGAATCTCTCTTTGGACTTGGCGGCGAGAAAGAGAGATTCCTCGCTTCGCTCGGAATGACAAAAAATGCAAGCGCTCGCGCAGCTTGCCTGGAATACTTCTTACAGCTCCTCAAACGTGAAATTCGCATTCGTGAAAATACAAATGTCGCTGGCGATCTGCATGGCCTCCAGCGCGGTATCCTTCGCGGAAAGTTTCGTGTGCTTGGCGAGGGCCCGGGCCGCGGCCAGCGCGTACGGGCCGCCGGAGCCGATCGCGCAGATGCCGTCGTCGGGCTCGATCACGTCGCCATTTCCGGACACCAGAAATGTGGACTTGGTATCCGCCACAACCAGCAGCGCTTCCAGATGCCGCAGCGCGCGGTCCTTGCGCCACTCCTTCGCCAGTTCGACCGCGGACTTCGCCAGATTTCCCTGATGCTCCTGCAACTTTCCTTCGAACCGCTCGAACAGGGAAAGCGCGTCCGCCGTCGATCCGGCAAATCCCGCCAGAATTTTTTCGTTGAACAGGCGCCGCGTTTTTCGCGCCGTGTGCTTCATGACATGCTCGCCCATGGTCACCTGGCCGTCGGCGGCGATCACCACTTTGTTGTCGCGGCGCACGCACAGCACCGTTGTCCCATGGATCTGCGGGGAATTCCTGCTCATAACCATTGGAAGATTATACCGCGACGGGCGGCTGCGACCAACGCAGGGTTCAAAAATCGGAGTTCTCGGACCTATGCCCGCACGGCGGGTGCCGCCGGAACTTCCGGCTCCACGCCGCGCCAGCCGACCGACTTGCCCTGCACGGCGCCCATCACCGAGCGGAAGAGCACGTAGTACATCATCTGCCGGTAGTAGAAACGTTGTAGCAGCAGGGGCCACAGCAGGGACCACTCCTCGTGCCGTTCGAGCGTGAACGCGACAATGCAGGTCAGGAAATCGATCAGCATGAATCCGATGAAGAAAACAAGCGAGCGTTGCACGTCCGCGGCCGTATAAATTTGCGGCAGATGCGTGAAGTGGAATTGGGAAGCGCCGTACAACACGAGCGAACCCAGAAACAGAAGATCGATCACCGGAGAAAATAGCGGCAGGAGAAGCTGAAAAAGAAACATGTTGGGCAACGCGATCCATCCGAGCGTCCCATATTTCGCGCGTCCGAGCGTTCCGCGGTGCTTCCAAAATGCCTGGAGTGTGCCGAACGTCCAGCGGAATCGCTGGCGGATCAGCATGGACGCGGTTTCCGGGGCGTTCGTCCAGCCAATCGCTTCTTCCTCGTAATTGATCTTCCAGCCCGACTGGCGGATCGTGATCGTCAGATCGGTATCTTCGGCCACGGTGTCCGAGCTGAATCCGCCGGAATTGTGGATCGCTTCGGCGCGCCAGGCGCTGAGCGCTCCGGGGACGACCGGAATGCAATTCAGCAAGTCGAAGGCGCGCTTCTCCAGGTTCTGGCTGGTGACGTATTCAAGCGCCTGCCAACGCGTGAGCCAGCTGATCCGGTTGCCCACCTTCACGTTGCCGGCGACTGCGCCAACCTTGGGATTGACGAAATGCCGGACGAGTTTATTGATGGCGTCAGGCTCAATCGAGGTGTCGGCGTCGATGGTCACGATAATGCCGCTCGAAGCGATCGCCAGCCCATGTGAAAGCGCGGCCGGCTTTCCGCCATTGGGTTGGTGGACGATGCGCACGGCGGGATTTTTACCGAATTGCGCGTCGAGCAAATCGCCCGTGCCGTCATTCGATCCGTCGTCCATGACAATCACTTCCAGATTCGGATAATCGGACTCCAGCACGGAATTCACCGTGTAGACGATGACGTCTTCCTCGTTGTACGCGGGAATCAGCACGCTCACGAGAGGCTGAAAATCCGGCCGGTCCGGAGGCGCCGGCCGGAACTTTTCGATAATGGCGAGGAACCCCACGATGAGCGCGCGGCAGCTGACCAGACCAATCCCCAGAACGAAAATAAATGCCACGCTCAGCCGCGACCATTCATACAGCGTGAAGATCAGCCCGTCGGCGTGCGCAACCAACCGCTCGCGGAACGTGAGAGCGGGCATGAGTTGCGCGCGCGTCTGCCCCACAAGCTCCGCGACCGGAACGATCTTAAATCCCGCGGCGCGCAAGCCATCGATAATTTGAGGCAGCGCCAGCACGGTCTGCGTGCGGTCTCCGCCGCCATCGTGCAACAGCACGATATTGCCGCCATTCGAATGCGCCTGCTCGAGGACGCGCTGCACGATGACCGACGCGGGCGCCGGCGGGACTCCGCCCGGCTCGCCCCAATCGTGCGGATCGATTCGCGCGCCGATAATCAAGTAGCCCATGGACTGCGCGATGGGCAGATCCGCCACCTCGTCCGCCGTTTCGGGCTGATGGTCGATGCCGTACGGCGGTCGGAACAGAAGCGTTTTCACGCCCAGCGTGCTGTTGAGAAGGCGCTCGGTGATGTTCAGCTCGACGTCGATCTGCGTGCGCGAGATTTCGTTCCAGCGCGGGTGCGTGTAGGTGTGGTTGCCGATTTCGTGGCCCTCGGCGTATTCGCGCCGGATCAAGCCCAGCGCGTCGTTGGCGCTGCTGCCGATCACAAAAAAAGTCGCCGGGGCTTTTTTCGCCTTCAGGATATCCAGAATTTGCGGCGTGAACTTCCCGTCCGGCCCGTCGTCGAAACTCAGCGTAACCTTGTAGGGCGCGGCGCCCATCTGGATGATGCGATAGGAAGACGGAAGCGTTTGATACGTGTCCTCGACAATGTTGCCAGACGCGGGATCGAAGCGAATCGCGCGCTTCCCTTTTTGCGGTGTGTCCGCAAACCTCCAGATATCTCCGTTGCCTTCGAGGATCAGGTCGTATCCGGGAGGCATGTCCTCGAGTTTCGCGCGGTCGGCGTCGGTCGAGTGCGCAACATCCCAGATCGGCCAGACGGATGGATCTTCCGAGCCAAGCCGCCAGATCGCCGTGCCCTGCACGCCAACGCGTTCGGCGGCGCGCAATTCGTTGTACGCGGTCACGCCATCGAGCATCCAGACGCGATGAATGAAATTATGCTCGTCCGAGTACGAGTAGTAAGGGTTGAGGGAATCCGCATCGAATTGCACCTGGGCTTCGGATTCCGTCGCCGTGGTGATGGCCTCCTGATAGCTTTCGACGCGCGTCTGTTCGTGGGCTTTCAGTCCCGCCTTGCTGGGCCAGTCGTAGGCGTAGCTGGCGATGCCCATCACCAGTTTCCCGGGCGGCACGAGCTTCGTGATCGCCTCGATATTTTTCACGAACCAGTCCTGCGCGGCGATGGGGCCGGGCGCGGACGTGCGCCAGTGCTGGTCGTAATTCATCAGGATCACGGCGTCGACGTTTTTTCCAATGCCGGCATAGTCGTACGCCCAGTCCGCCGCCGGTAGAGCCACCATGAGCTTCAGATTCGAGCCGTGCAGCTCCACGGCAAGTTCGGAAATAAATTGGCCAAAATCCTTCTGGCTTTTTTCTGGAATTTCTTCAAAATCGATAACCAGCCCGGCAAAGCTGTTCTGCGTGAGGTATTGGACCGATTGTTTCGCCAAATTTCCGCGCGCCGCGGGGCTCTTGAGCATGGCGGCCATTTCGTTCGTGAGCCAGTTGGTGCCGTCGGAATTGTTCAGCAGCGGCATCGTGGGAATCTTGATCGGCGGATTTTGCTGTTGCAGCGTTTGCAGCCACGCCGCGAGCTTGGGATCGGCCTCCACATCCAGGCGGCCGGTGGCGGTGATCGAGTGCAGGCGCTCGGGAATCAGCAAGTCGATATCGCGGAAATGCTGCTGCAGGGCCGCGAGCGAAGTCGGATCCCAGCTCACGTAAAATGCGGCGCGCACGGGATCGTACGTGGAGGGCATCTGACCAAGCGATTCGACGCGACGTTGCCGCCCGGTGCGTTTTAATACAATGCGCGGCCTGGTTTTTTCGCGGACGGGATGCAGCGCCGTCCGGCTCGTGGGAAGAAGCGGCACGGGCAATTTCGGGCTGACGAGGGCGTCGACCAAAAACGTGATGGCCAGCAAAGTAAAAATCGCGCCGCTGATTTCCAGAATGCGGCTGGTCCGCCGCCAGCGGCGGCGCTGCTCATCGTAGAATATGGGCTTGCGCGGCTTCATCCATTTATCTCAAGCGAGCCGTCCGTCGGAACGGCATACATGACCATTCAACCTGCCACAAATCCTGCCGCACGGCCAGACGGCCCGGAGACTTCGATCATACCCGCGCCGCGCGGCGGCGTCACGGCTCTTCGCACGCACGCGTTCCTGGCCATGCTGGTGGCGCTTACCTTGCGCCTGCTCTTCGTCCTGCGGTTTCCCACTTCGGCGGCCGACGACAGCGAAATGTACATTCAGTTTGCCCGCACCTGGGCCGATTACCATGTCTATGGATTTTTGCTCAGCGGGCATGTCGTTCCGGCGGACCTCCGCATGCCGGGCTACCCGGCCTTTCTGGCCGTGGTCGCCATGTTATTTGGACGCTCCATACGTGCCATTATGTTGTCTCAGGCCGCGCTCGATGCGATCACCTGCTTTTTGACGGCTGCGCTGGCTGCGGCGCTAGCACCCGCCGCCTCGCGACGCCGCGTGTGGATTGCAGCGCTATGGCTCGCCGCCACGTGCCCATTCGTGGCCAATTACTCGGCCGTCGTGCTGACCGAAATCCTGGTGACATTTCTCGCGACGGCAGCGCTGTGTTGTTTCGCGCTGGGCCTTCGCGATCCAGGAAACTTTTTCATTCGCGGCGAAGGCCAGCTTGCCTCGCCCCTCACACTTGCGCTCCTGGGAGGATTCCTTTCCGGCCTTGCAACCCTTGTGCGCCCCGAGATGCCGTTGCTTTTTGCCGTCGCCGTCCTCGTGTATGCGCTGCGAAGCTGGAAACCCCTGGGCGCTCGAAAAACATTTCTTTTGGCGGCGGCAATCACGGGCGCTTTTCTGCTTCCGCTCGCGCCGTGGGCCGCGCGAAATTATATTACGCTGAAGAGAGTACAGTTTCTCGCGCCGCGTTATGCTAATTTTCCAGGCGAATACGCTCCGGTGGGTTTCTACCAATGGACGGCTACGTGGCTGGAACGCTATCGCGACGTGTATTTCACCATCTGGAAAATCGGTGAAATGGACCAGCCGCTGAATGTCGCCGAGCTTCCCTCCGCCGCGTTCGATTCGCCCGAGGAAAAAGCGCGTATCGCGAATTTATTTTCGAAATATAACGACAGCCCTGACATCGACATTTCTCCCGAATTGGACCGGACATTTTCCGAAATCGCGCGAGAGAGAACCGGGCGTCATCCTCTGCGAACCTATCTCCACGTGCCATTCGAGCGCGCCCTGACCATCTGGTTCACGCCGCGCACCGAACTCCTGCCCATCGACGGGAAATTCTGGCCGGTCCGCGAACAATGGGCGGATTCCCATGCCGATGTGCTGGTTACCGCCTCGTTTGCCGCGCTGGGTTACTTGTACGTCGCACTCGCGGCTGGCGGAGTGTGGATCGCGTGGGCCGCGAAACGGAAAGGCGGGGCAAATCTCTGGGGTATCGCGTTTCTGATCGCGTATTGCGTTGTCCGGACAGCGTTTCTGACCATAGTGGAAGCTCCCGAACCGCGTTACGTCGTCTCCTGCTATCCGGCGGTCCTTGCGCTGATTGCACTAAGGTTTTAGTAGCACAGGCTTCAGCCTGTGTGGTTTTGATTTATGGCAAGCTAAATTCAAAAGAACACAGGCTGAAGCCCGCGCTACTAAAAACAGAAGCGCCCATCTCGTGAACAAACGAGGCTAATTTCATTTTGTGTCGTGATATGTTCTTGATGAAATGTTTGTCCGAGGTGACTTGATGAAGAAACGAAACTCAATCCTGCGCGGCGCGTTTTCCCTTCTCCTGCTGGCGGCGTGCATGGCCCCGATGCTGAGGGCCTGGGAGCGCGAGCCGCTGAGCGTGTTTGGCGAGCGGCGCGCCAGGCTCTCCGCCGCGATCGACGCGCCCATCGTGCTTTTCGGCTACACGGGCCACGAGGAAGCGAATCCCTCCTACGTGTTCATGCAGGAGGAAAATTTCTATTACCTCACGGGGCATAACGAGGAAGGCGCGGCGCTCTTGCTCGTGCCCGAATCGGCGGAAAAAAATGGCTGGAGCGGCTCGCGTGAGATTCTGTATCTTCCCCCGCGCGATCCGGCCAAGGAAAAATGGAATGGCCCGCGCATCGGCCCGGACGATCCGGGCATACGCGAAAAGACGGGCTTCGCGCGCGTTGAAACGTTCTCAAATCTGCACGACACGCTCGCCGCGCTCGCCAAAAATTATCCCGAGATTTATACCGAACTGCCCGGCCCGCATGACGAAGGGTTCCCACACGCCGCGAACTGGTCCAAATGGGTGAAGGACGCGACGCCGCAGGCTTCGCTTAAAGACGTTTCCTCGGCCGTGGGCACGCTGCGCGCCATCAAAACGCCGGGCGAGCTGGCGCTGATGCAGAAGGCCGTCGATCCCTCGATTGACGCGCATTTCGCGGCCATGAAAATGATGCGCCCGGGCCTGTACGAATATCAGGTGGCGGCCAAAATGGTGGAGGTTCACGCCTATGCAGGCTGCGAGACCGAAGCGTATTCGCCGATTGTCGGAACGGGCATCAACTCGACCGTGCTGCATTACGACAAGCTCGACCGCCGGATCGAGGACGGAGATATTGTGCTGCTCGACGTCGCCGGCCAGTATGCCGGCTACGCTTCCGACATCACGCGCACGATTCCCGCCAATGGAAAATTTACCGCTCGCCAGCGCGAAATTTACGAAATTGTTCTCGGCGCGCAGAACGCCGCCCTCGCGGCGCTCAAGCCGGGCATGACCATCGGCGGCCAGGGTCCCGCGAGCCTACAGAAAATTGCGATGGACTATATCGATTCGCACGGCAAGGACAAGGAGGGCCGCTCGCTGGGCCAGTACTACATTCACGGCCTCAGCCACCACGTAGGGCTGGACGTGCACGATCCGAGCGGCCCCGCCCGGCCGCTCGAACCGGGCATGGTCATCACCATCGAGCCGGGGATTTATATTCCCGAGGAAAATCTGGGCGTGCGCATCGAAGACGACGTGCTCATCACGCCCACCGGCTACAAACTGCTCACCGCGCGCCTGCCGCGCTCGGTCGACGAAATCGAAAAAATCATGGCGGATGGAAGAGTTGAACGCGAGAAGCCGCGCCCGTAGATGCCCGTAGATGGAAGATCGGCTGACCGTTATTTGAAGGAGCTTCTCTGCGCTCTCTGTGTCCTCTGTGGTGAATTCCCAAGGCTTAACACAGAGGACACGGAGAAATGCGGAGGGGCACGGAGAATTGGTTGCTGTGGGGCGCGGCTTGCCAGGTTGCCGAAAAAAAACTAATCCTGTCATTCCGAGCGAAGCGAGGAATCTCTCTTCGCTCTACGCCCAAGAAAAGAAAGAGAGATTCCTTGCTTCGCTCGGAATGACAGAAGGTCTGCCCGGCTTTTTTCGCAACTTATTACGCCGCATTTCCGCGGGCCGCGTGGAAACCTGCGCCGGGGCGCTTATGGTTCTCTCAGCTTCAGCTTGCTCTTGTTTTCCTCGAGGAACGCGTGCAATCTTGGCGCCGCTTCCAGCAGCCGGTTCCACTGCTCGTAATACAATGTGACCGGAAATCGTCCCAGCCCGTAAACACTCACCCCGCCTTTTTCGCCTACTTTGAAATCCAATTCGCCGGTTCGCCGCGCCCCTTTCTTTTCCAGTTCCTCCAAGCGCGCCTTGAGTTCGTCGTATGTCGGTTCCGCCATTTTTCCTCCTTGCGTCGTTATTGAGCCGGGAAAGATTGTACTCCAACCGGAGCGCGATCCACACCCAGTCCCTCCCGGTCCAGCCGCGCTCAGCGCGTCGCGCTTTCCCCCGGCCGTACGTTCTCTTGCATTCCCTTGCATTCCCCTGCATTCCCCTGCATTCATTGACCGGGCCTCCGCCCGGCGTCTATAATTGTTGTTTGGTGGGCGGCGCATTTTGTTCCGGCAATTCCAAAGCCGCCCCCACTGCGCAAAGCGAAATCGCAGCCGATGATCACCGCCTGCCGCGAGACCCCGTAGGCATCAGGAGCAAATAGAATGCGAGCAACACAACTGCGTCCGGGAATGACCATCCGCCACGAAGGCGAGCTGTTTACGGTGCACAGCGTCGAGCACCGTACTCCCGGCAACAAGCGCGCCGCCATGGTCACGAAGATGCGCAACCTGCGCACCGGCTCGATCATCGACTACCGGTTCCGCGCGGAAGTCGACATCGAACGCGCCATCTTCGACGAAATTGAGCACGAATATCTGTACTCGGATGGCGAGGGCTACCACTTCATGAACTCGGAAACGTACGAGCAGTTTCATCTCGGCGAGGACATCCTTGGCGAAGCGGTGTACTACCTGATTCCGAATACCACGGTGAAGCTGGAATTTTACGAAGGTAAGGCGATCGGCGTGGTCATCCCGGACACGATGGACCTCACCGTCGTCGATACCGAGCCGACCGTGCAGAAAGCCACCGCCAGCGCGGTGATGAAGGCGGCGAAGCTCGAAACGGGTCTCATGATCCAGGTGCCGCCATTCGTCAACACCGGCGATAAAGTAAGAGTGGATACGTCGGAAGCGCGCTACGTCCAGCGCGTGTAGCGCGCAGGCAGGACGGGCTTTAGATCTTGTGGGCAACTGCCAAAGTCAGTTGATTGTGCCTCAATACGGTATAGGGAATGAAGGGTTTGAGTAGCACAGGCTTCAGCCTGTGTTCTTTTGACTTTAGCTTGCCACAAATCAAAACCACACAGGCTTGAAGCCTGTGCCACCGCACACTCGATATCCCGCGCGAACTATTTTCCGAAAGAAGCGTCGCCCGTCGCCTTGGGCGTGACGACCACGGGGAGTTTCCCGGCCGATTCGACGACTTGCTGAGCGAGATAGTTGGTGATTTTTGCGTCGTTGCGCGCGATGGCCAGGTACGCGGCGCGCAGCAACTGTTCCTTGCGGTTGTGGATGTTATCGCGAATCGATTGCTGCACGGACGGATCGTTGAGGTCGCGCTGCCCGGGCGCTTCCTTGGCCACGAGTTTCAGGATGCGGTAGGAATCTCGCAGGACGATGACGCCGCTGATCTGTCCGGGCTTGAGCGACAACACGGTCTTTTTCAGCATGGGATCGCTCTGCGATAGCGACGATTCCGGCACGTAGCCGAGATCTCCGCCCGACCCGGCCGACGCCGGATCCTCGGAATAATCCATCGCCACTGCCGAGAAGTCCGCGCCCGTGCTGAGTTGCTGCTCGAGCGCCGCGGCCTTGCGCCGGGCCTCGGCATCGGTGGTCGCGTCGTCGTTCTTGCGGTTGCGCAGTCCCGGATCCTTGTGCGGGGTGATCACGATCTGCGCGATCCGGTATTGCGGCTCGGTCACGTTGAATTGCGCGCGGTTTTGCTTATAAAAATCCTGCACGTCCTGATCCGAAACGGCGATCTTGGCCACCACTTCGTGATTGATCACTTTTTGAATGGAAAGCTGCTGCCGGATGTCAGCCCGCAAATCGTCGACCGTGTAGCCGCGCGCTTTCAACTGGCGTTGAAACGCGTCCTCGGTATAGGGGCTTTTAAATTCGGTGAACTTGTCCTCAACCTCGCCATCGGCGGCCTGCAGGCCCAGCTTCTTGGCCTTCTCCAGAAGGATGTGGTTGTTGACCAGTTGATCCAGAATATTCAGCTTGAGCGACAGCGCCTCGTCCTGCGAGGGCTCGGGCGCGTCCGGGTTCAATTGCGTGTGGTAATACTTGTCGACCTCGACGCGCGTAATCGGCGTCCCGTCCACCAGGGCCCACACGCCTTCGTCCGGCCGCGACGCTTGCTTGCATCCAGACACGACCGCCAAGGCCGCGGCCAGCACAATCCATACCCGCCCACGTATCGTCACGCTGTCTCCTTATCATGCCGGGTGAGGACTCTCTAGGGAGAGAGCCCCCGAAACGATGTTTCGATGCGGAAAAGCGCCCGTTAGGCTGCTTTTATGACGCGGCCGGACCGAATGCAGGACGTGCAGACACGAATTTGCTTGCGCACGCCTTCGACCACGGCGCGAACGCGTTGCAGATTTGGATTCCAGCGGCGGCGGCGGGTGTTGTTCGCGTGACTGATGACGTTTCCGAACGACGGCCCCTTGCCGCAAAGCACACATCTCATAGCCATGACAACTCCTCATCCATTCCCACAAAGTTAAACAAAGTCGTTAGTTTAGCAGAGTTTTTCCCGTTCCGCACACAATTTGATTGCGGCCACTCACTCCGGCTAGATATGTAGGACTTAGAAACCGGCTACCCGCCCTTGCGGGACATCCACTCCCGGCGCAACTCTCCTACGAGATAGAGCGATCCGGTAATGAAGATCACGTCCTCGGGAGCGGCGAGTTCGAGGGCGCGCGCCAAGGCTTGCGAGGGGTCAGGAATGACTTCGGCGTGGCGTGCATGATGGGCCGTCATCTCGGCCAGGAGCGCGGCGGAGATGGCGCGAGGCTGCAATGGAGTGGTGAGAATCACGGCGGAGGCGCGCGGGAAAAGGAGGCCGGCAATTTCGTCGACGGCCTTGTCGCGCATGGCTCCGTAGATCAGGTAAATGTTTCGCCCCGCGAGAAACTGGTCCCAGAAAACGGCAATTTCGCGCGCGCCGGCGGGATTGTGCGTGCCATCCACGTATATTTCAGGGCGGTTTTCAGCTCGGGCGCCGATGCGTTCGAGGCGGCCGGGCCAGGTTGCCGCCGCAAAACCGCGCGCGATGGCCTCGTCGTCGATGGGCGCGCCGCGCTCTGCCAACATGCGCGCGGCGGCCAGGGCCGTGAGCGCGTTGCGCACCTGAAACCGCCCGGGCAGCCGCAGAGCGACTGGGACGCGCGCGCCGGAATCGTGGGAAATCGCGGTGAACGAAAAGCAGCCGTCGCGAGAGGTCACGTCTTCGAGGAAAAAAGCGTTCTCGATTTCCACGAGAAACGCCGCTTGCTCCGCGCAGCGGCGGCGGATCACTACGCGGGCAATCAGATGCTCGGCGGCGCTGACCACGCGCGCGCCCGGCTTGATGATCCCCGCCTTTTCCCCCGCGATTTCCTCGATCGAGTGGCCGAGGTAATTTTCGTGGTCGAGATCGATCTGCGTGATGACCGCAACTTCCGGCAGCAGAATGTTGGTCGCGTCCAGACGCCCGCCCATGCCGGTTTCGCACACGGCAATTTCCGCGCCCGCTTGCGCGAAGTACACGAAAGCCATCGCCGTGACGCACTCAAAAAACGTGGGGTGCGCGGCGAGGCATCCGCTGGCAAGCAACTCCTCGATCGCTTCGCGGACACGCGTGAACGCGGCCGCAAACTCCTCGTCCGAAATATCCTTGCCGTCGAGGCGAATGCGTTCGTTGATGCGTTCAAGGTGCGGCGATGTGTACAGCCCGGTGCGCATGCCCGCCTCGCGCAAAATCGAATCGAGCATCGCCGACGTGGAGCCTTTTCCATTTGTGCCGGCCACGTGCACGGACTGAAACGCGCGCTGCGGCTGCCCGAGGTGCTCGCACAGGGCGGTACTATTTTTCAGATCGAATTTTGTGGCGCTGGCCTGCTGGGGAGAGGCGAGTTCCCGCCCCAGGCTGAGGAGATACTGGACCGATTCATCGTAGGTCATGCGTTTATGCCAGGAAAAAATCGAGCGCGGACGAAATGTAGGCTTTCAAATCCTTGCGATGCACCACGGCGTCGAGAAATCCGTGCTCCAGCAGAAATTCCGAGGTTTGAAATCCCGCGGGAAGTTTCTGACGCATGGTCTGCTCGATCACGCGCGGCCCGGCAAATCCGATCAGCGCACCCGGCTCGGCAATGTTGATGTCGCCCAGCATGGCGTAGCTCGCGGTGACGCCGCCGGTGGTCGGGTCGGTCAAAACCGAAATGAACGGGAGGCGGACTTCATCGAGGCGCGCGAGAGCCGCCGAAACCTTGGCGAGCTGCATCAGGCTGATCGTGCCCTCCATCATGCGCGCGCCGCCGGACGAGGAAACGATGACGAGCGGAAACTTCCTGGCGATGGCCATTTCCACCGCGCGCGTCACTTTTTCGCCCACCACCGCGCCCATCGAGCCGCCGATAAACGCGAACTCCATCGAGCAGCAAATCACCGGACGCCCGCCGATCAGGCCTTCCACGGTCATGACGGCGTCGGACTTGCCCAGCTTGCGGCGCGCTTCTTTCAGGCGCGTGGCGTAGGGTCGCGTGTCCGTGAAGTGCAGAGGATCGCTCGACGCGAGCGCGGCGTCGTACTCCACCCAGCGCGAATCGAGCAGCAGTTCCAGGCGTTGCGTTGCGCTCAACCGGAAATGGTGCTGGCACTTCGGGCAGATGCGCCAGTTGGCGTCCAGATCTTTCTTCCAGACCGTCGTCCGGCACTTCTCGCACTTGGTCCACAGCCCCTCGGTCTTCACGCGGCGCTCGTCGGGCGGCGTGGGCTGGTCGATTCGTTTTTTTTCTCGCTTAAACCATGCCATCGTTATGGAGTCCTGAAAATTCTAAATCCAGCGCGTGCGCGCCAGGAAAAATCTACTTCACTTCCGCGGGAGTGGACGTTCCCGGCCCTTCGCCCACAATTTCCAACACGGTATCTTCGTCCTTCGCGCCGTCATAGTGAATCTGTTTTCCGAAATGCGTGACGAAACTGCCTGCCGGCAGCGGCACGGTGTTGTCGAGATCGTACTTCGCGCCCGTCCCGACCCACCACGTTCCGGAGAGGACCATGATGAATCTGTCGTTCGGATGGAAATGCGGACGGCTGAAGTGATGCGCGTGCCACCTCACAAGCTCCACGTACAGGCCCGGCTTCGAGAGATCTCCGGCGACAACCGCCTGGCTCGCGCCGTTCGGCTGTTCCACCCAATTAATTTGAGCCGGCAATTTGTAGAGCAGCGCCGCCGGATTCAGATTGGTGGCTTTGGCCGATCCCAGCGAGACGAGCGAGACGAACGCCGCGAGCGCCACCAGCCCCGCCGCGGAGAACAAATAGCGTTGTGATTTTCGATCAGGAATCATCACTGCCTCCTCATGACCTGGCGAGGGATCTGCGTTGTCCCCAGCCCGCTCGATCCAATTGCAACCCCGGTACTGTAACGCCCGAGCGCCAACACATGCAAACGCGGCGACCCTTCGTGCTCCGTCTCGGAAAAGAATAGCGTATCACGGTCTCAGCGCCGGAGAACAAGACCGCTTTTGGAAATCGCGCCTCCAAAAAAGTTTCCACGAACGGGAAATGCCCGATTCACTTTGCAAACTTCTTCCCCGCTCGCCACGGACGCGACCGAGGATTTCCAGAATCGCTTGCGCGCGCAAAGAAATATGTTGCGCGCGGGCGGACGCGCGCGTACATTTCGACTTGCCGGCTCGCGCGAGATTTTTTCGCAGCCGGTCCACGTTTCTATGGGCGAATTTTGCCGCGGAAGGACGCGCGAAATTGAGCAATCATGTTCACACAGCGCCGCCGATTGTGCTGACAATCGCCGGCTTCGATCCCTCCGCCGGCGCGGGCATTGCCGCCGACCTCAAGACGTTCGCCGCGCACAATTGCTACGGCATCGCGGCCATCACGGCGCTGACCGTGCAATCCACGCAAGCCGTAAAGTCCGTGCATGACACTCCGGCCTCGGAATTGCGCGCGCAATTGGACACGCTGCTCGAAGACATCAAAATTTCCGCCATAAAAATCGGCATGCTGGGCCATCGCGGCAACGCGGTGGTCGTCGCCGAGTTTCTGGATCGCGCCGACGTCGCGAATGTGGTCCTCGATCCGGTGATGAAATCCACTTCCGGAGAAGTCGATCTGGTCGATGCCGGCGGAATCAAATATATCGGCGAGGAATTACTGAAACGCGCAACGATCGTGACCCCCAATATCGCCGAAGCCGAAATTCTTTCCGGCATTACGATCAAGGATGCGGCCTCGATGGAAGCCGCGGCGCGCAAGATTGTCGAGCGCGGCGCGCGCGCCGTCGTCGTCAAGGGCGGCCACATGGAGAAGGCCGTCGACGTTCTCTTTGACGGCACGGAAGTGCTCCGCTTCGGCGGCGATCACCTCAAGAACGAAAACACGCACGGCTCGGGATGCACCTTCGCCTCGGCAATTGCCGCGCAACTCGCCTTCGGGCGCCCGCTGCAGGAAGCCGTCCTGCTCGCCAAAGCCTACGTGACCAAAGCCATCGAAAGAGGTTTCTCCATCGGCAAGGGCCCCGGCCCGCTCGATCATTTTTACCGCATTCATACGGAACCGCCCGCGCGCGGCGTCCACGAAGTTCCGCAACACGGCATGCACCCCGCCGCCGAACCCGGCGCGCACTAGAAAATCCGCGAGAGGGAAGCCACGGATTCATACCGATAAACACGAATTCATTTTTTTCGAACTTCAGTTGATTGTGCCGTATTGCGGCTCTAGGCATGAAGGGTTTCAGTAGCACAGGCTTCAGCCTGTGTTCTTTTGACTTTCGCCTGCCGCAAATCAAAAACCACACAGGCTGAAGCCTGTGCCACTGAAAAGCATCCATTCCACTTTTCTAATCCGGGAAACAAAATCATCCATACGGCGAATGTGAAGTTCTTTGGAAAAATTCCGGACTACGCGGTTTGCTTCAAGGCGCGTTCGACGATGGTGAGGCATTGGCGGGCGTGCGCGCGCAGCGCGTCGTCCCGCTGGCCTGTCTCCTGCTGGCGCGAATGGAGTTCGTCGGCAATCGCCATGGCCGCGAGCACCGCGACACGCACCGAATCCACCGTCTGCGTTGCTTCGGCGGCGGCAATCATTTTCTCGTTCACGTACTGCGCCAGCTTCTGGACGTAGGCTTCGTCCAGATCGCCGCCCAGCGTGTAGCTCTGGCCGTAAATCTCGACTTTCACGCGATTCGACATTTTGTTTTGCAATCTCCCGGCTCGAAGCGCCTATTTTGTTCTCTTCCGCCGCTCCTGGCAAGCTCTAGTGGTTGTCCCTGGGAACGCCAATCTCCCGATTGGCGTTTTACATGACGCCATTCAGGAGAATGGCGTTCCCAGGATTGCATCCAGACAAAACTATTCGTTCATTCCACCACTATGCGCAAGAATTTCTTTTTTCCAATCTTTAACATGTGAGTGCCACGTTGGTTCAAATCTATTTTTGCTGAGGGGTCGCTGATAGTTTCCCCATCAACTTCAAAACCGCGTCCCTTGATGATTCTTTCAGCCTCGGACGCGGAAGATACTTGCTCTAGCGCGTGCAAGAACCGGGTCCATTTTTCAATGCCCGTCGATGAGACGCTGAAGAGATCTTGGTGCATGATATTGCCATCCTTCCGAGACCGAGAAACACTTCCGCCACCACCGTAAATAAGCTTCATTTCCTGTACTTCGTCCGGCGCTTCGCGGTCGCGGAAGACGCGCTGAAACTCGGCGGCGGCTTTTTCCGCCGCGGCATCACCGTGGAATCCGGCAATGATCTCCCTGGCCAGCGTCATCTTCACGTCCATCGGATGCTTGACTCCCGCTTTCACCTCGTCCGCGAGCCAGGCGATTTCCTCCGGCGTGTGATCGGTCACGAGGTCGAAGTACGGCCACATCATGGCGTCGGAAAGAGACATCAGCTTGCCGAACATGTCCGAGGGCGCTTCCGAAATGCCCACATAGTTGCCCAGCGATTTGGACATCTTGCGCTGGCCGTCGAGGCCGACGAGGATCGGCATGGTCAGCGCCACCTGCGATGGCTGGCCGTACTCGCGCTGAATGTCGCGGCCCACGAGCAGATTGAATTTTTGCTCGGTGGCGCCCAGCTCGACGTCAGCCTTAAGCGCGACCGAATCGTACGCCTGCAGCAGCGGGTAGAGGAGTTCGTGAATGGAAATGGGCAGGTTGCCCGCCAGGCGCGAGCGGAAATCCTCGCGCTCCAGCATGCGCGCCAGGCGATAGTGCGCGCACAAGTGAATCATATCGTGTCCCGATAGTTTACCGAGCCACTCGCTGTTGTAGCGGACTTCGGTATTTTCCCGGTGCAGGATTTTGTACACCTGTTCGAGATATGTCTTCGCGTTTGCGTCCACCTGCTCGCGCGTCAGCGGCGGGCGCGTCTCGGACTGCCCTGTGGGATCGCCCACCATGGCCGTGAAATCGCCGATCAGGAAAATCGCGGTGTGGCCCAAATCCTGAAAATGTTTCAGCTTGCGCAAGACGACCGTGTGGCCGAGGTGCAGGTCGGGAGCCGTCGGGTCCACGCCCAGCTTCACGCGCAGCGGCGTGCCGGACTTGAACGAGGCTTCCAGCTTCGCGCGCAAATCCTCCTCGCGAATAATTTCCGCCGCGCCCTTGCGCAGGTACGCGATCTGCTCGTCGACGGGCTTGAATGCGGGCTTGAAGGAATCTTTCGTGGTCATGAAGTTTTTCCAGTCGCAATCACGCGGCGGCCCTCGATGCGATACTCGCCGGAAAGAATCAACCGCACGGCTTCCGTGTAAATGCGGTGCTCCTCGACCAGAATGCGCGCCGAAAGCGTTTCGTCCGTGTCGCCATCGCGCACAGGCACGATGGCCTGCGCGAGGATCGGCCCCGCGTCCAGATTTTCGTCCACCAGATGCACCGTGCAGCCGCTGAATTTCACGCCGTATTCGAGCGCCTGCCGCTGCGCTTCGAGGCCGGGAAACGACGGCAGGAGCGACGGGTGAACGTTCAGGATGCGCTGCGGATACGCGGCCACAAAATAAGGCGACAAGAGCCGCATGAATCCCGCGAGGCACACCAGCTCAACGCCCGCCTTCCGCAACTCGTCCACCACCACCCGGTCGTATTCTTCGCGTGCCAAACCCTTCGAGGGGATCGCTTTTGCCGCGATGCCCCGCGCCGCCGCGCGCGCCAGGCCAGGCGCGCCTTCACGGTTGCCGATAACGAGGGCAATTTCCGCGCCGGGGATTCGCCCGGCCGCAATGCTATCGGCCAGCGCCTCGAAATTCGAGCCGCGCCCCGAGAGCAACACTCCAATGCGATGCAGCATAAGCAAAAGACGTTAACATAACCGCGCGGCGCATCCAATCCGCTTGACCAACATTACGTGAGGTTATCTCATAAACGGCCTGATAACTATCGATCCGCCGCCGGAGGGAAATGCGGCAGTGGCACAGGCTTCAGCTTGTGTTCTTTTGACCTTGCGTGGAGCAAACGAAAACCACACAGGCTGAAGCCTGTGCTACTAAGGGCGGGACAAACATTTCCCGTGTTCTCCGATGTTTCACCAGCAGGTTCGCGCCAAATCATTCGAAATTATTTGACACTAAATGGCCACGTGTGTTTACCTGAAGCAAGGCAAAATTCCGCCAACAAGCCATGGAAGAAGAGCCGGGACTGGGTTTCGGGAAAGTCCGGTATTTTCGCCTATGAGGTGTCGCATGAAGGCCAGGGTCGCGATTCTCTTCGCCGTGTTTTTCGGTTTGCTCATGATCTCCGCCCCCATGTTCGCTCATCATGGAAATTCGGCGTACGACATGTCGAAGACCGTCGCGCAGAAAGCGACCGTAACGAAATTCGAGTACAGCAATCCTCACACGCAGGTCTATTACGACGTGACCGACGACAAGGGCAACGTGGAACACTGGGTCGCCGAAACCACCAATCCCGCCATGCTGAACCGCGTTGGCTGGAGCAAGGAAACCCTGAAACCCGGAGACCAGGTCACACTGTTCGTCAATGCGAACAAGGTTGGCGCGAAGGTCACCTTTCTGCAAAAGGTCGTGTTCCCTGACGGCAAGGAATTGACCACCCAAAAAGCGTTTTAGTCTGAATTTCTCACGGCGGAAGCACATTAAATTCGGACATCGCACATATCCGATTGGGTGGCGGGTGTTTGGTAGCGCCGGCGTCTCGCCGGCGGTTTTGCGCTGCGAATCGAGTTCAAAAACTGCCGGCGAGACGCCGGCGCTACCAAACACCCATGAGAAATGGCTCAGGGATCGCGCCCGTGAGTGGCGCGATCCTGGGAAAAGTTTTGTTGTTGCGCGCAAATTGCATGAAGGATTTTCCGAATCCACGGCGAAATCTTCCGTTGGGATTTGGCAATCGATTCGACGAGTTGGTTCGAGGAGTTGGTTCGAGGAGTTAAAGATGCGTCATCAGTTCGGTTCTTTCGGGATCCTCCTGGCTGCCCTGGCTTTCTCGCCTTGCGTATTTGCGCAATCCAATCCGCCCGCGGGAAACCAGCCGCTTTCGCACGATCTCTCCGGCGTGTGGATGCAATACGATGACGGCACCGCGCCGACCTTCGCGCGAATGAATGGCGTGGACGATCGCACCCGCCCTCCGCTGACGCCTTGGGGAGAGGAACGATTCAATTCCGCAAAGCCGCTGATGGGCCCGCGCGCCGTGGGAGGACAGGAAGACAGCGCCGCGCTGCACTGCGAGCCGAGCGGCCCTCCGCAGCTTCTGATTCTTCCCAATCCGTGGGAGATCGTTCAGATTCCGGGCCGGATGTTCATGTTTTTCGAGGAGTATCACATCTGGCGCACCATCTGGACCGACGGGCGTCCGCTGCCCAAGGATGCCGATCCAAGCTGGCTCGGCACGTCGGTGGGCCACTGGGAAGGCGACACATTCGTCGTCGATACGGTTGGGTTCAACGATAAAGTGTGGGCCGATCTTTCGGGAAATCCGCGCAGCGAGGAAACGCATCTGACCGAGCGCTACCGGCGCTTGAATCACGACACGCTGGAACAGCAAATCATCATCGACGATCCCAAGTCGTACACAAAGCCCTGGGTCAGCCCTCCCAAACTCCACAAGCTCGAACCGAAGTGGGAGATTGCGGAATGGTTTTGCGCGACCAGCGAAATTCAGACGTACGACAAGGATGTCAGAAAACCATCGGGCGGCGGCTCGACGGCTCCAAAAAAATAAAGAAGGACGT
Source organism: Acidobacteriota bacterium (assembly GCA_003165465.1). Lineage (GTDB taxonomy): Bacteria > Acidobacteriota > Terriglobia > Acidiferrales > UBA7541 > Palsa-360. The sequence continues at coordinate 63,880 of PLUM01000037.1, read as the reverse complement.
AATGGAAATTGAGGAAGTGAAGGAGGTAAAGGAAGTGAAGGATAAAACCGAGCGTGCTCAGTCGCTCGAGGAAGATTTTTCCTTTTCTTCACTTCCTCTACTTCTTTAATTTCCTGAACTTCCTTTCCTCGGAGACCAAAAGCTGATGACGATTGAAAAACGGAAACACACCGCACGCAACACAAAAGAAAACATGCGGCGGCATTTTGCACGGATTTTTATTTTTGTATTGGCGCTCGCTTTTCTTCCCGTAATTTTTATCGGCGCTCAATCCTCCGAGCAATGGAAACTGCCGGACATTCCCTGGGCATTCCCCATCCGCGGTAAGGTTCAACCTGTGATCGATGAACGAAACGGTCCGCAACACGTGCCGGGCAGCGCGAAGGCCTACACCCAGGATCAGATTGACGATCTCGCAAATCCGCCGGACTGGTTTCCCGACGAACACACTGCCATGCCGAAAGTGGTTTCAAGCGGCGCCGCCGGTGGTGTTCTCGGATGCGCCTCCTGCCATCTCGCATCCGGACTCGGCCACCCGGAATCCGCCAATCTTGCGGGGCTTTCGGCCGCGTACATCGTGCGCCAACTCGCCGATTTCAAGGCCGGAAACCGAATGGGCGAGGCCATGAACGACATGAGCAGGAATCTTTCGGACGAAGACGCTCGGCAAGCTGCCGAATGGTTTGCTGCGCTGAAACCGAGCGTGTGGCAGCCGGTTGTGGAAATCGATCGCGTGCCGAAAACGTTTATCAACATGCACCTGATGCGCATGCCGCTGCCGGGAGCCGGAGACGAGCCGGTCGGCAGCCGCATCATCGAATTGCCGCAGGACGTTGCCCGGGCGGAAAGCCGCGATCCGCACTCCGGATTCGTAGCCTACGTTCCGAAGGGCAGCCTCGCCAAGGGCAAGGCATTCGTCACCACCGGCGGCAACGGCAAAACGATTCAGTGCGCGATCTGCCACGGCCCGTCGCTCAACGGCCTCGGCGAAGTGCCCGCCATTGCCGGGCATTCTCCGATGTATCTTTTCCGCCAGCTCTACTACTTCAAGGATGGCTCGCGCCACGGCAGCATGGGCGCGCTCATGAAAGGCGTCGTCGCGCAAATGACCCAGGACGACATGGTGGCCGTCGCGGCCTACGTAGCCTCACTCCCGCCGGGCACCGAAGAAGGCTCCTCAACCGGGGCAGCCGCCGAGACATCGGCAAGCACTGCGGCGGGGACGAGCGATGGGAAGACCGCCAAATAACTGGAACGAAAAGTTGATGCAAGGAATGGTGTGGCACGGGCTTCACAGCTTGCGGAAAAAGTCCGCAATGTTTGTGGGTAGCGGCTTCAGCCGCGACATAAACGTTTTCTTTTGTTCAGGGGTTTTAACCCCTGAAGGCTAGAAATGTCAGTGTGGATATGTCGCAATTGTAGGGGCACGGCAGTGCCGTGCCCCTATGGCCAACCAGCGCGTCTCCGTATTAGAGACTTATTCCGCAACTTGTTCAGTTGCGAACACGCACACTGCGCAGGCTGAAGCCAGCGCCACTAAAAACAAACCAGAAACATTATTCCGGGCGAACCGTTATTTTTCGGGGCCGACCGAACCTACGTAGGCGGCGAGCGCGACGATATCGTCCTGGGTCAGGTTTGCGACAACGCCCTTCATCAGTTGATCCATGTCGCTGTTACGCGCGCCGACCTGAAACCCGGCGAGTTGCCTAGTAATGTAGTTCGGCGAATGCCCCGCGATTCTCGGGATCGGTCCGATGCCCATGAGCGCCGGGCCGTGGCAGGCGACGCACGCAGTCGTCTTTCCCGCGCCGCCTGTTTTGGCCAGTTCCTCGCCCCGCGCCAGGCTGCCCTTCGGCACGTACGCGACAAATCCGATGTGCGGATCTCGCGCCGTGATGCGCGCCGGATCCTCAGGCACTTCGATAATCCGCGAACCGATGGGCTCCATGTGGCCGCCCGGACGAATGTAACGCCGGCGCCCCTCGTTCAGATACGTTTCCGGCACCATGTCGGTCTCGACGACGCGAATCCAATGGAGCGGCTTGAGGCTCGCAAAATAAGCGCTCGCTTCTTTCGACTCATCCTCCGTCATGCCCTTGGCGATTTCGCTCATGCGGTGGCGCGGGTCCGTCCGCCGCCCCTGCTGAAAATCGTGCATTTGCGTCAAAAGATAATCGGCGGTCAGCCCTGTGAGATTGGCCGATTCCGGATGTCCGCTCCCCGATGCAAGGTGGCAAGCGGCGCAGCCCGGCGTTGCCGTGCCTTCGCCGCGAGCGACCACCTTGGGATACGGCATGTGCTCTTCGGGAAACCAGTCCGGCGGATTGTAAATATCGTCGATCTGCCCCTGCGTGTAGGATTTCGAGCTGCCCGGGACGTGTTTGACCGCGTTCTTGTCCTCAGGCGGAAAATCGGGAGAGGGATCGGGAAACGCCCAGGAAAGGTCCATGCCCTTCGCCCATCGTGGATCGGGAGACTGTGCTCGAAACGCCGGAACCATCAGCAGGGTAAACGCCAACACAAAAACCACTGTCTTCATGAACACTCTCCGTAAATTTGATTCCACGATTCACGCCCCGGCAGGTCTCTTGCTCAACATGCCGATTATGGCTCAATTCCTATAAATCCATACTGTCCGGTTAACAAATCGCGATATTTGCCCTACGGATTCAATCACGAATCAATTCCAGTGTAAAGATTCGGCTTGCGACGTGTTGTCATTGCGGAAAATTTTATTTTGAACGTGTTGCATAGCCTGGCGGAAAGCCCCGTCTCTGCCCCTTCGCGTTCTCTCAGGGCAAGAGAGGCGGGCTACAGAATTCGCGAGTTGTTGTAGCCCGGGTCTTCAGACCCGGGGGCTTTCTGCCGCGTTCGAGAATCGCATTTATGTTTTCGGTGAATCGTCCTAGCCGCGCGCCGTGGCTTTCTTTGAGATGGGCGGCTTCGGCAAATAACTATCGCCCGGCTGAAGGACAAACGTATGTTCAAACGAATACCACGCGCCTTTCACATCGGGCGCGGGAGCGGGTTCGTTTTCATGGACGACGTAGCGTGCGATGAGGGCGCGCGTCACGCCGAATTGCGCGTCGGTCTCGAGATGAGGATCGTCGGGCGAATAGACTTGCGACGTGACCGTCTTGTAGCCGGGCTTGTAGACCAGAAAATGCACGTGCGCCGGGCGCATGTTGTGCCGCTTCTGCGCATTCAGCAGAGCGCCCACCGGGCCGTTCAACGGTATGGGATAGCCTGAGGGCTTGATGCTGCGGAAACTGAATTCTCCGTTCGCGCCGGTCGTGAATTTTCCGCGCAGGTTCATCTCCGCCTGCTCGGGATCCTGACTCTCGTACAGGCCCACGGGCGACGCGTGCCAGACATCGACCTCGGCGCCGGCAACGGGTTTCCCTTGCTGGTCGCGCACCCAGCCCTTGAAGAACAGCGCCGGCCCGGGTGTCGCGGAGCGCAAGAGCGAGCCGCCGTTCTCGGTTCGCGGTGAATCCGTTCTCCAAAACGGCCCGAGAAGATTTGCGGACGTTTCCGTGGCCGCGTTGGAGCCATTGTTCATGAGGCACACGAGTGTCGAGACTCCCAGCGATCCGCACATTAGCCTCACTTCATTGTGGCTTTCCGTAGTGAGTTGTCCGAGCGCGGCGACGTAGCCGATGGCCTGGTCGAATTCTTTTTCCGTCATCTGAATTTCCCGTACAAAGCCATGGAGATGCCGCACGAGGCACTGAATAATCTCCCTCGTGCGCGCGTCCGGCGTGCGTTTGGTTTCGTCCAGCACCGCTTGCGTGACCTGATCCAGGTTTTCGATGATCATTGGTTTGGGCTCCGGAGAAAGGAAGTTCAGGAAGTGGAGGAGGTAAAGGAGGTGAAAGAAAGGAACAAACCGCGTGCATCCATATTGCACACGCACGACGTTTCCGTTCCTCCACTTCCTGAACTTCCTTTACTTCCTCAACCTCCTTTACCTCATTCCGCCGGCGGGTTTTCTGATTTCATCGCTATACGCGTTCTCATCTTCGATGACGCAGAACCATTCCGCAATTTCCCAGCCCGACTCCAGCTTGTGGAGCTTGGGGGGATTCACCCAAGCTTTTGTGTATGCCTTGGGGTCGTCCATGGTGATTTGCATTTCCAACGTGTCATGATTCAGACGCCGGTAGCGTTCCGTCAGGTGCATCCGGTCGCTGCGCGGGTTGCCATAGACATCGACCCAGAGCCTGTCGTTAAAACCAATCGTGTCGACAACAAACGTGTCGCCATCCCATTTCCCCACCGAGTATCCCAACCAGGAGGGATCGGGATCCTTGGGAAGCGCTCGCCCGTCGGTCCAGATCGTGCGCCAAACATGTCCCAGCTCAAAGAACATCAGCACACGGCCAGGAATCTGAATGATCTCGAATGGGTTGGGAAGATTGAGAACTCGCGGAGGGCCGTCCGGGTCACAGTGCAACGTAGGAGCATTCTCCTCACCCGCAACGGCCGTGGGCCCCTGCATGGGCCTCGCGGCATCGAACCGCGCTTTCCCCCACGGCGTAAACGGTGGACGAAATCTTTGGTCGATGGCATTCATCCCGGGAACTCCCGGCGCGGGGCCGTCCGGATATTGCATCCAAACGCCGGAAAGATCGTGCGATAGCGCCTGAGCCGCAGCGGAGGACGCAACGGGCTTCTTCTGCGCGAATGCAATCGGCGCGAACACCAGCGCGACTGCCAGAATGACGAGGGTGGAAAACTTGGGAAGTGAAGGAAGTAAAGGAAATTGAGGAAGTAGAGGAACGGGAAAATCGCCCGCGCGCAAATGGCGGGAGATAGTTTTATCCTTCACTTCCTTTACCTCTTTTACTTCCTCAACTTCCATTACGTCCTTCTTTATTTATTTGCCGCTGGCGCGACGCCTGCCGGTTTTCTGACTACGTCGTCATACGCCTTGTCTTCGTCCAGCACGCAGAACCATTCCGCAATTTCCCAGCCCGGCTCCAATTTATGAAGTTTGGGAGGACTGACCCAGGGCTTTGTATACGATTTTGGATCGTCGATGATGATTTGTAATTCCAGTGTGTCGCGATTCAATCGCCGGTAGCGCTCCGTCAGATGCGTTTCGTCGCTGCGCGGATTTCCGAAAGAATCGTCCCAAAGCTTGTCGTTGAAACCAATCGTCTCGACGACGAAGGTGTCGCCCTCCCATTTGCCGACCGAGTAGCCCAGCCAGGTTGGATCGGGATTTTTGGGCAACGGACGCCCATCGGTCCAAACCGTGCGCCAGGCATGCCCCAGCTCAAAAAACATCAGCACTCTTCCTGGGATCTGGATAATTTCAAAAGGATTGGGAAGGTTGAGAAGTTTCGGAGGGCCATCCGGCTCGCAGCGCAATTCCGGATTATTTTCCTCTCCCGGAATGGCTCGCGGTCCCACCAAAGGCTTCGCGGCATCGAACTTCGCTTTTCCCCACGGCGTCAACGGCGGGCGGGTTCTGGTGTCCACGGCGTTCATGCCGGGAACTCCCGGCACAATCCCGTCCGGATATTGCATCCAAACTCCAGACAAATCGTGCGACAGGGCGGCGGAGGCAGCGGGATTTTTCTGCGCAAACGCGAGTGGCGAGAATAAGAGCATTGCTGCCAGGATGGCGAGAGCAGAAAACTTTGGAAGTAAAGGAAGTGGAGGATGTGGAGGAAGTAGAGGAACGGAAAAATCGCCCACGCGCGACTGGGCACGCTCGGTTTTATCCTTCACTTCCTTTACTTCCTTTACCTCCTTTACTTCCTCAATTTCCATTATTTCCCCTTTATTGTTTTGGCGCGTTCAAACCGCCTGCCGGTTTCCGAACGGTTTCGTCATACACCTTGTCTTCGTCCAGCACGCAGAACCATTCCGCAATTTCCCAGCCCGGCTCCAGCTTATGGAGTTTGGGAGGACTGACCCAGGTCTTTGTGTAGGATTTGGGGTCGTCGATGATGACTTGCAGTTCCAGCGTCTCGCGATTCAACCGCCGGTAGCGCTCCGTCAGGTGCGTTTGTTCGCTGCGGGGATTTCCGTAGGGATCGACCCACTGCTTGTCGTTAAAACCAATCGTTTCGACGACAAACGTATCGCCTTCCCACTTTCCAACCGCGTAGCCCAAATAACTCGGGTCGGGATCCTTGGGCAGCGGCCGCCCATCCGCCCAGATTTCGCGCCAGATGTGTTGCTCCTCGAAAAACATGAGCATCCGGCCGGGAATCTGCACGATCTCAAACGGGTTGGGATGATTGAGAAGCTTCGGAGGCCCGTCCGGATCGCAGCGCAGCGATGGGCTATTCTCTTGGCCTGGAATGGCCTTTAGGCCCACAAGAGGCCGCGCGGCGTCGAGCTTCGCCTGTCCCCACGGCGTCAGCGGCGGACGAAACCTTTGATTTACGGTATTCATGCCTGGAGTTCCCGGCCAATCTCCCTCCGGATACTGCATCCACACTCCGGACAGATCGTGGGAGAGGGGCGCGGCCGCGTCTTGCGTTTTTGCCGCTTCGGGAGGCTTGGCGGTCTGCGCGAAGGTTGCCGTCGCGAAACCCAGCATCGTGCAGATGGCGACGAGGAAGCACGCGAGACGCCGGGCGAGAAACTTGGGAAGTAAAGGAGATGAAGGAAGTACAGGAACGGAAAAATCGCGCAGGGATCGATGGGCCGGCAAGGTTTTATCCTTCAATTCCTTTACCTCCTTCACTTCCTCTACTTCATTTTTCTCTGTGCCTCCGTGGCTATCCCTGCCAGGCAATGCGGCCCGCGACAATCGCGGCCATGGGAGCGCCGCGAAATTCGCGCCCGTCGAATGGCGAATTGTGCGACTTGCTGGCGGATTCCGCCGCGCGGAACGTCCACTTGTGTTCAGTGGAAAAAATCGTCAGATCGCCCGGCTCGTTTTCCGCGATGCGCCGCTGCATCCCGAGCACGCGCGCGGGGCCTGTCGTGAACAATTCCACCATGCGCAGGAGCGAAAGTTTTCGCGCGTGCACCAGCTCAAGCGCAAGGCCGATTGCCGTCTCGAAACCCGTGATGCCAAATGGCGCGCGGTCGAATTCCACGTCCTTGAGCGCGGCCTCGTGCGGCGCGTGGTCGGTGGCGATCGCGTCCACGCTGCCGTCCGCGAGTCCGGCGATGAGCGCGTCGCGGTCCTCGCGCGCGGCGAGCGGCGGATTCATTTTATACCGCGTGTCGTACTGTACGTCCTCGTCGGTGAGCGTGAAATGGTGCGGCGTCACTTCGCACGTGACGTGCAGGCCCTTCGCCTTCGCCGCGCGCACATGCTCGAGCGAGGAGCGCGCCGAAAGATGCGCAATGTGCAGGCGCGAACTGGTCAGCTCGCCCATTTGCACATCGCGCGCGACGGCCAGCGATTCGGTGGCGGCGGGCATTCCGCTCAGCCCCAGGCGAACGGACTGTTTCCCCTCGCGCATCACCGCGCCCGCGAAAAGCGAGCTGTCCTCGCAGTGGTCGATCACCGGCAAATCGAGCGAGCGGCAATACTCCATCACCTGCCGCAACAGTTTCGCCGTGGCGATGGGCCGGCCATCGTCCGAAACCGCGACGATTCCCGCCTGCTTCATGGCGGCGATTTCCGCAAGCGCTTCGCCCTTGCTGCCGATGGACGCCGCGCCAATCGGCCACACGCGCACGGGAGAGACAGCGGCGGCGCGGTCCATGATCGAGCGCGTCACGGAGGCGTTGTCGTTCACCGGGCGCGTGTTCGGCATCGGGCACACGGCCGTGAAGCCTCCGCGCGCGGCGGCCCGCGTGCCGGTTTCGATGGTTTCCGAGGATTCGCCGCCCGGCTCGCGCAGGTGGCAGTGCAAATCGATGAACCCCGGAGCGACAATTAAATTTTTGGCGTCGAAAACTTCCGCGCCCTGGGCGCGCGATAAAAGCTGCCCGTGTGGCGCGACGGCCGCGATGCGGTCTCCGTCGAGCAGAATGTCGCGCGGCGCGTCCGTCCCGCTTGCGGGATCGAGAATGCGTCCATTGCTAATCAGCAGCATGAGAGGAATCCCTTTCCGAAGATGTGTCCGCGCCAACCATCAGAAACAGCAGGGCCATGCGCACGGCCAGCCCGTTGGTCACCTGATCGAGCACGCAGGATTGCGGCCCATCAGCCACGGCCGGATCGATTTCCAGGCCGCGAATCATCGGCCCGGGATGCAGCACGAGTGCGTCGGGCTTCGCGAGGCGCAGGCGCGCGGGCGTCAACTGAAACTGGAGAATGTATTCGTCGGCGGCCATCGCAGGCTCGTGCAACCGCTCCTGCTGCACGCGCAGCGTCATGACGACGTCCGCGTCCTGGAGAGCGTCCTCGATGCGCGTGACGCGCCGGATCGATGCACCCGCACCTGCGATGTTTTCGATTTCGCGAGGGATCCACATGGCCGGGCCGCACAGCGTGATGCGGCAGCCGAATTTCGTGAGCAGATGAATGTTCGACCGCGCCACGCGGCTGTGCAGGATGTCTCCGAGGATCGTGACGTTCAGCCCTTCGAGCGTGCCGCGCCGGTCGCGAATGGTCAGCGCATCGAGCAGCGCCTGCGTGGGATGCTCGTGCGTGCCGTCGCCGGCGTTGATCACGGGCAGATTGAGATTCCGCGCAACAAAGTGCGGCGCTCCCGACGAACTGTGCCGCATCACGATGCAATCCGGCTTCATCGCGTCGAGCGTCCGCACGGTGTCGAGCAGCGACTCCCCTTTTTTCAGGCTGGACGATTCCGCCTGCAAGTTCATCTGGTCCGCGCCCAGGCGCGAAGCGGCCGTCGCAAAACTGATGCGCGTGCGCGTGGACGGCTCGAAAAACGCCAGCGCCACGGTTTTCCCGCGCAACGTCGCCATTTTTTTCAGGGGGTGCCGCTGAATTTCCTGGAAGGGTTTCGACTGGTCCAGCAGAAAAAGAATTTCCTCGGCGCTGAGCGGTTCAATCTCCAGCATGTGTCCGAAGCGAAATGGCACTGCAATCCTCGGAATCTAGGCCGGTCCCGTTCGAGGGGCCACCGGCGTCAGGGAACGCGTTCGACGAGCACGACGCGCTCTTCATGGTCAACTTCATTCAGGCGGACTTCGATGATCTCCGTGTCGCTGGTTTGCACGCCGCGCCCGACGAAAGACGCTTCGATCGGCAGCTCGCGATGCCCGCGCTCGATCAGCACGCACAACCGCACGCGCTTCGGACGCCCCAGGTCGAACAGCCCGTTCATGGCCGCGCGAATCGTGCGCCCCGTGTACAGCACGTCGTCCACGACCACCAGATCCTTGTCGTCGACCGGAAACGGAATATCGCTCGATTGCAGAACTGGCTGCGCCGCGACTTTCGACAGATCGTCGCGATACAACGTGATGTCCAGCGTCCCGACCGGCACGTCCACTCCATCAATGCCCCGCATCGCCCGCGCGATCCGCTGGGCTAGGGGAACGCCGCGCCGGCGAATCCCGATCAAGGCCAGATTCGCGGTGCCACCGCTCTTTTCCACGATTTCGTGGGCCAGGCGCTGAAGGGTGCGATCGATTTCCGTCGCCGTCATCAGCTGCGTTTTTTCAACAATTCTCATCGGGCGAACATCCTAGCATAGAGCCGCCCAGGTTCGAAGCGCGTTCTGCGGCAGGTAACGCGCCCAATTTCCCCCTTCCTATTTCGTGCATGGATGAAATTTGCCGGGTGCCACACTACCCACCAATAGGCAATTGCCGCACTCGAATACGACTCTTTTCGATAACGATCATACTGCCACTCAATGCGAAATCTTCAATGGCTGGAAGATTGGCGAGTATCAACTGAAGTTGAGCTGGTGGCTTCTTTGGCCCGCGCCGGAGAAGAATGACGGAAGGTTTGGCTTCCTCGCGTAGCGCGAGAAGAGTGCCGAAATCGGTATCCGCGGAAATAAGGACGCGGTCTTCGCTGGCAGCCAACGCAAAAATTTTCAAATCGGACGCGTATTGCATTTGGAGGTCTCGAACATGGATTGCATCATGCCCTGCGGAACGAAGGCCCACGGCTATCGAGGGCGATAGGGCATTGTCCACGAGGAATTTCAAGAACCGGCGACCGGCAATTCACGCTCCCGGACTGCCTCCGCCGCGTAGCGGAGAGCTTCACGTATATCTTCAATCTCGAGGTCCGGATAAGCGTTCAGTATATCGGCTTCCGTCATGCCTTCGCCGATCATGCCCACGACGGTTGCAACCGGGATGCGCAGTCCGCGAATGCACGGAGCCCCTCCCAATTGACCGGCGTCCACGGTGATTCGCTGGAATTGTTTCATGTTGCTATTCCTCGCGCGGGCATTACTGCCCCGATTTGCGGATTACAACTACAATTCCTGAAATATAGCACAAATGATCCTCGCTCAGAGGCACCTGGTTGAGCATCTTTGCTTGCACCCGGCGACTTCCAGCACGGACCTCTGCGAGCCGCCGAATTTTTCTCGTTTTCCACAAGTCCGCCGCTCCTGCGCGCGCATCGCCGTGCTAACATTTCGCGCGTGACCGTGCCAGCCGCAGCCGTGGACCTCTCCGTGAACGTCGGCGCATTGCGCCTCTCTAACCCTATTCTCGCCGCCAGCGGCACGTTCGGCTACGGAGTCGAATTCGCGCACCTCGTGGATTTGAACCGCATGGGAGGATTCGTCGTCAAAGGACTTTCCCTCGAACCGATGGCCGGCGCCCCGGCGCCTCGCTTGTGCGAAACGTCCTCGGGGATGCTCAATGCCGTGGGCCTGCAAAATGTGGGAGTGCGCGCCTTTGTCGCGGAAAAGCTGCCTGCCCTGCGCCAGTACCGCACCGCAGTCATGGCCAATGTGTTTGGCTACACGGTCGACGAGTACGTGGGCGTGATCCGCATCCTCGAGGATGCGGAAGGGCTGGCGGGCTACGAACTCAATATCTCCTGCCCAAACACGGCCCACGGCGGCCTACAGTTCGGGAGCGATCCTCGCATGGTCGCCGAAGTCGTGTCCGCCGCTCGCAAGGTGGCCCGCCGCCCCCTATGGGTCAAGCTCTCTCCAAACGTCACCGACATCGGAGCTATTGCCAGGGCGGCCGAGGAGACTGGGGCGGACGCGCTTACGGTGGCAAACACCTACCAGGCCATGAGCATTGATATACAGACGCGGAAATCGAGGCTGGGCCGAATCACTGGGGGATTGTCCGGCCCGGCGATCAAGCCCATTACCTTGCGGCTCGTCTATGAAGCGGCCCGCGCGGTCAAGATTCCTATCGTCGGCCTGGGCGGGATCGAAAAGGCCGAAGATGTTCTGGAATACCTCATCGCCGGGGCCTCGGCGGTACAGGTTGGAACAGCCAACTTTTCTCAGCCTGCGGCGTGCGTCAACATTCTGGCCGAGGTAGAAAAGCTGTGCAAAACAAATAACATCAATAGCATCAATAGTTTAATTCGATCGTTTCAGGCCGATTCTCCTTGAACCATCCGGCACCGGATGTTAAAATTTAGAGATGCCGTTAACTTTGGGGGAACAAGATGCGTAGGCGACTTTTCATGATTTGGGCCGCCCTCCGCTGGTTACCGTTGATGTTCCTGGTAGCCCAAGGATTGGAAGCCCCGCTCGTGGCGCACGTCAGCCAACCCCTCCAGCCCATACGAGCCTGGAGCGCGCCAGCCAGCTGGTACGGCAAAAAGTTTCAGGGCCGTCGCACGGCCAGCGGCGAAAAGTACGACATGTACGCCATGACCGCAGCCAGCACGGATCTTCCCTTCGGCTCGCTGGTCCGCATTTCCAATCCCAAGACCCACTCCGCCGTGCTCATTCGGATCAACGATCGTGGTCCCTTCATTGACGACCGCGAGCTGGACGTTTCCTACCTGGTGGCCTGCCGGCTCGGGATGGTCGACAGGGGAGTTTCGCGCTTGCGAATCGAGTTGCTCGAGGTGCCAAAACGCCGCTGATCGAGCAAGCCCGCCAAAAACTGATCCTTGCGCTTGATTTTCCGTCCCTTGACCAAGCTTTCGAGATGGCCCAATCCCTTTCCTCGGTTGTTGGCATCTTTAAGATAAATATACATTTATTCACCGCCGAAGGCCCTTCCGCGGTAAAAAAACTGAACCAGCTTGGCCCGGGCGTCTTCCTCGACCTGAAATTCCATGACATCCCGAATACGGTCAAAGGGGCGGTATCGAGCGCCCTTGGCCTGCCGGGAGTGCAGCTTCTGGACTTACACGCCCTCGGCGGCCTGGAAATGATGCGCGCGGCGGCAAAGGTCCGGGACGAGGCCAAAGCCTCCTCCAAATCGGCCCTGCCAAAATTGCTGGCAATCACCATCCTGACGAGCATGGACAATGCCGCGCTTCGAGGAGTAGGGATTTCCGGGCCGGCGTCCCGGCGCGTGGTTCAACTGGCTCGCCTCGCACGTAAGGCTGGGATGGATGGAGTTGTGGCCTCCCCGAAAGAAGTCCGGGCGATTCGCCGCGCCTGCGGGAAAGATTTCCTGATTGTGGTTCCCGGCATCCGCCCGCAAGTCGGCGGCGGCCCGTCCAGCGGTCGATCCGGCGGACGAAAGCGGAAAACGGACGATCAGTCGCGCGTCGCAACCCCGGCGGAAGCGATTCGCGCCGGAGCCGATTACCTGGTGATCGGCAGGCCCATCACGGGCGCGCCGGATCCGGAAGCCTCGGCGCGCGCCATCCTGGAAGAAATCGCTTCGGCGCTCCCGCGCGGTTAAGTTTTTGTTTTTCGTGGCCGCGAATTCCATTTGGCCAGGCAATCCGAATTTGATTTGAATTCCGACTAGCGGCAACCAGGCCTTGATCGTGCTATAATTCCGGCATTGAGTCTTGAACGGACCCGTAGATTTACAGGGAAGCGACTCAAAAGGCAGGTACATCATGGGAGAGTTCAGCCCATTTCATTGGCTGATTGTGCTGGCGATCGTGGTGCTTTTGTTCGGCGGTAAGAAGATCCCGGAAGTGATGAAGGGCTTGGGCGAAGGGATCCGGAATTTCAAGGAAGGCATGCACGGCGCGGGGCAGACGACCGTGCAGTCCACGCAAGTGCCGCCTCCTGCCGCTCCTGCGGCTGCGCCACCGGCTGCTCCGGCAATCGAGGAAAAGAAGTAGTTTCTCGAACTTATTAATCGATTCAGGATTCGCCTAAAAAATTCGTGTAAAAGGGCGGTTCACGAGACCGCCCTTTTTATTTGCCGATTACTCGCCCCTTAAGCTTTGTCCCGCCAGCCCAGTTCGCGCAGCATCTCGTATAATTTCGCCAGCGGCAATCCCACTACATTGAAATAGCAGCCTTCGATTTTCGGGATGTAGCGCCCGGCAATTCCCTGAATGGCGTACGCTCCCGCCTTGCCCAGCGGCTCGCCGCTCGCCACGCAGGCGTCGATTTCCTTTTCCGCGAGCGCAGCGAACGTCACGGCCGATGTTTCCACCGCCGCGCGCGTGGCGCCATCGCGCAATCGCAAAAGAAAAATTCCCGTAAGCACGTGATGGGTGCGCCCGGCGAGCGTCGCGATCATTTCGCGCGCGTGGGCCGCATCGCGCGGCTTTCCGAGGATTTCGCCGTCCAACTCGACCGTGGTATCCGCGCCCACGATGATGCACTCGTGTGCGTCGTTGCCGCCCGCTTGCGCGGCAGCCGCGCGCGCCTTTGTTTCCGCCAGGCGAGCGACCATCGCCTGCGGCGTTTCTCCCGCGACGGGCATCTCGTCAATCTCCGTGGCGCGAATTTCAAACGCAATTCCGGCGTCGCGCAAAATCTCCGCGCGCCGCGGCGAGGACGAGGCAAGAATGATTTTCACGGTGTTGTAGCCCGCGTCTTCAGACGCGGGGATTTTCTCCCAGCCTGGCGAAACCCCTCGCCTCTGAAGAGGCGAGCTACACCAGCAATGCGTACAGCCGCAACGCCTACAGAACGACAGACTCGGTGTACTCGCCAAAGACGCGGCGCAGGGCGTCGGAGATTTCGCCGACGGTGGCGTGGGCTTCGACGGCGGCGGCGATTGCGGGCATCAGGTTTTCCGTGAAGCGAGCGCGGCGCTCGACTTCGGCGACGGCGGCGCTCGTGCGCGCGGAATCGCGGCGGGCGCGCAACGCCCGCACGCGCTTGACTTGCGCGCGTTCGAGGTCGGGATCGACGCGCAGGGTCGGAATGGGCGCTCCCTTTTCCGAGACAAATTGATTCACGCCGACGACGATCTGCTCGCCGCGCTCGATCGCGCGCTGATATTCGTACGCGGCTTTCTGGATTTCGCCCTGCACGTATCCGGTTTCGATGGCGCGCAGCATTCCGCCGAGCGCGTCGATCCTCGCAATGTACTCCTTGGCGCGCGATTCGATTTCGTTCGTCAGCGTTTCGATGGCGTAGGAGCCGCCGAGCGGGTCGGCCGTGTTCACGACGCCGGTTTCGTATGCGACAATCTGCTGCGTGCGCAGGGCGAGAAGCGCCGCATCTTCCGTGGGCAACGCGAGCGCTTCGTCCATCGCGTTCGTGTGCAGGGACTGGCAGCCGCCGAGCACGGCGGCAAGCGCCTGGATCGCTACGCGCACGATGTTGTTCTCGGGCTGCTGCGCGGTGAGCGAACTTCCGGCGGTCTGCGCGTGAAAGCGTAGCATCATGGACGCGGAGTTTTTCGCGCTAAAGCGGTCCCGCATCAGGTGCGCCCAGAGCCTACGCGCGGCGCGATACTTGGCGACTTCCTCGAGCAAATCGTTGTGCGCGTTGAAGAAAAACGACAGGCGCGGCGCGAATTCATCCACGGTCAGCCCCACGGCGACCGCCGCATCGACATAGGCAATCGCGTCGGCCAGCGTGAAGGCCACTTCCTGCGCGGCCGTCGAGCCCGCTTCCCGGATGTGATATCCGGAAATGGAGATCGTGTTCCAGGCGGGAAGCTCGGCGCGGCACCAGGCGAAAAGGTCGGTCACGATGCGCATCGACGGGCGCGGCGGATAGATATACGTGCCGCGCGCGATGAACTCCTTTAGGATGTCGTTTTGAATCGTTCCGGAAAGTTTTCGCAAATCCGCGCCCTGCTTTTTTGCGACGGCCACGTAGAGCGTGAGCAGAATCGCCGCCGTGGCGTTGATCGTCATGGAGGTCGAGACGCGGTCGAGCGGAATGCCGTTGAAAAGCGTCTCCATATCTTCGAGCGAATCGATGGCCACGCCGACTTTTCCCACTTCGCCCGAGGCGCGGACATGATCCGAATCGTGGCCGATCTGCGTCGGCAAATCGAACGCGACGGACAATCCCGTTTGCCCCTTTGCGAGCAAATATCGGTAGCGTTCGTTGGATTGCGCCGCCGTGCCGAATCCCGCGTACTGGCGCATGGTCCACAGACGGCCACGATACATCGTGGGATAAATGCCGCGCGTGTAGGGAAATTCTCCGGGGACGCTGATCGAGGCCTTGGCGTTCTCCCCGGCAAGGTCGTCCCGCGTATAAACCGTTTTCAGCGGAATGCCGCCGAGCGTCGTGAAGCGCTCCTTGCGTTCGCCGGATAGGGCTTTTTTGATCGTTTTGTCCGTCACGTTGTCCCTGCTCCGGCCAGAAGGCGGGTCATCGCACACGCTTCGAGTCGCGGAATGACAGCACGCCGAAAAATATCATCAGGAGCGCGTAGCCGATGGTCATGCCCACCATCCACCGGCTCGCGCGGTTATGCCAGGAGCGGTACGAGGCCTGAAGCGCGGCTACGGCCAGTATAAAAAACATGGCGCCGGTCACTTCGTGAAACAACTCGCGCAAGGCGCGCCAGATCACACGGAAGGAATGCCGCAGCGTCGCAAACATGCTGATGGGTTGAGTCGCCACGCATGAATTCTAGTACAAAACGGCGTCTTTCGTAGCACAGGCTTCAGCCTGTGTGGTTTTGATTTGCGGCGAACGAAAGTCAAAAGAACGCATGCTGAAGCCCGTGCCACGGAAAAGCCTTCGGTTTCTTGACGGGCGGGCGTAGATGCGCGCTGTGTGACCGATTGAACACGCGCCTCACTACTTCGGGACTTGTATCCCCCACTACTGCGTCCTACAATTAAACAGAGGAAGGTTCCCAAGGGAGGCCCCGTGCAACTGGACGATCATCTAAAACAACTGCTGCGCGAGCTAGGACACGCGATCAACGATACGGTGTCCGAAGCCCCGCGCATCTCGGAGGCGATTGCCGAAGTGCGGTCCGCGGGATTCGATATTGTGCTGAAGCTGGACGCGACGATCGGCCTGGCGCAACGCGCAGAGGGCGATACGAAAATCACGCCCACTGACCAGCGTTTCCTCGAATCGCTGCACATTCAAGTCGACCACGAAATCCTGCAGGAAGAGAGCGAGACGCCGAAGTTCGAAATGACTCCGCAGGACCTGCGCTTTCTGAAATCGCTGAAAATTACACCCGATGACTCGGAATAAAACGCGCGCCCTATTGCTCGCCGTAACGCTGTCTCTCGGCGCCGCGCTATTGACAAGTTTCCCGCCCGAGGCCCGGGCGCAGAACACCTCGGCCTCTCCCAACAAAAAATCGCTCGTCAAGACGCAATTCGTCGTCCTGCACATGTTGTATCAATCGCTTCAGGTGCGCAGCGTCACGAACGTGCGCGAAGTGCATACCTTCAGCTATGCTCCCGCGATCCACGGCAGAATGCAGCTGGTGTATAACGCGGGCGGCTATCAGTTCGGAGATAAAGTCACCGTCTGGTACCAGCGCGGCGGGAGCGTCGCGTTCAAGATCAAGGGCAAACCGTCCAAAGCGAAATTGACTTCCAAATGAGCTTCAAAATGAGCCCAAGGGCTCGCCATGATTCGCCTTCCCGCAGTCGCCGGAAAATTTTATCCAGATGAGCCTGGGCGCTTGTGCGCCGCGCTCGATACTTTTCTGGGAGTGGGCGCGGGCACGGAAAAGAAAATACGGGCCCGGGCCTGCATCGTTCCGCACGCCGGATACGTATATTCGGGCGAGGTGGCCGGAGAAGTTTACCGGAGCATTGAGATTCCCGCCCGCGCGATTCTCATTGGCCCGCGCCATTTTCCGCGCGGCGCTTCTCTCGCGATTCTTTCCGATGGCTCGTGGCAAACGCCGCTGGGATTGGCGCCCATCGATCGTCCACTGGCGGAAAAAATCATTCGCGCCTTTCCCGCGCTGCGTGAGGACGCGGTGGCGCACGGCGCGGAGCACTCGCTCGAAGTCCAGCTTCCGTTCCTGCAGCGGCTTGTTCCTTCGTTTTCGTTTGTGCCCATCGTGATAGGCCCCGCGCAATGGGAGACGCTCGAAGCCCTGGGGCACGCGCTGGCCGGGGTGATTGCCGCGGAGAGCGAACCGGTCCTGCTCGTTGCCAGCTCGGACATGAACCACTACGAGAGCGATGCCGTGACGCGCGTGAAGGACCGCAAGGCCATCGACCGGATTCTGGCGCTCGAACCGCGAAAGTTGTTCGATACGGTGCGGGACGAGCAAATTTCCATGTGCGGATACGCCGCCGCGGTGGCCGTGCTGGTGGCCGCGCGCGATTTGGGGGCGACGCGGGCCACGCTGATTCGCTATGCGACCTCGGGCGAGGTGAACGGCGACATGGAAAGCGTTGTGGGCTACGCGGGCGTGGCCATCGCTTAACATTGTTTCGTTGGCTAATTTCGATTTTTCCCTGATCAGACGTATTGCGTGATGCGGAGAAAAAACCCCGCCTCTGACGGGGCGGGCTACAGCAATTCGCGAATTTCGCGATGCAAACGCGCATCGTGCGGCCGGATTTTCTTCGAACGAAAAATATCACCAAAAACTTAAAAAGGAATTGACAGGGGCCGGAAACCTCGCGCATAATTATGCAAGTGGGTGCATAAAGTTAAATCGACCATGGGACTGAACGTACACAAACGCTTCCGGCAAGGACAGATTCTGAAATTGGTCACCAGCGAACCGATTTCGAGCCAGGATGAGCTGCGGCGCAAGCTCTCGCACATGAAAATGCGCGTGACGCAGGCCACCCTCTCCCGGGACATGTCCGAACTGAAGTTGGTCAAGACCGCCGCGGGCTACAAGCCGCTGACGAACGGCGACGAATCGGCCGCGCCCATGCCGCCGCTCGGGCGCGCCCTGCGCGAGTTTCTCGTGGACCTGCGCCCCGCATTTAATTTGCTGGTGCTGAAGACGCCGCCCTCGGGCGCGCAACCGCTGGCCGCGGCGCTGGACGCCGAAAAATTCAAGGAAGTGGCCGGCACGATCGCCGGCGACGACACCGTCCTGGTCATCACGCCGTCGCGCCAAGCGCGCGCCACTGTCCAGAAACGCATGGAGGACCTGCTCCGATGAGCGACCCTCAACGGGTTGCCGTGGTCGGAGCGACGGGCTATGCGGGTTTCGAGCTGGCCCAGCTTCTCCTGCGGCACCCAAAAATTCAAAAGCCGACGTTCTATCTGCGTGAGAGTTCGGCGCATGTGAAATGCCTCACCGAACTTTTTCCGCGCCTGCGCGGCTGGGGCGAAGCGCCCTGCAAGACGTTTTCGGTCGATGCCGTGGCCGCGAGCGGCGCGGGAATGGTTTTTCTCGCGACGCCGCACGAGTCTTCGCTCGAAACGGTGCCGCAACTTTTGAATGCGGGCCTGCGGGTGGTGGACCTGAGCGGCGCGTTTCGCTTCCACGATCCGAAAACGTTCGCGCACTGGTACAAATTGCCGGAGCCGCCCAAGAATCTGGCGGAAGAAGCCGTATACGGTTTGCCGGAGCTTTACGCCGATCAGTTGCCGGGCGCGCGCCTCGTGGCGAATCCCGGCTGCTATCCGACGAGCGTGATTCTCGGGCTGCGGCCGCTGGTGAAATCGGGCTGGATCGCGCTGGAACGCGGCATTGTGGCCGATTGCAAGTCCGGCGCGTCGGGCGCGGGCAAGGAACCGAAGCGGGAGCTGCACTTTGTCGAAGTGGACGAAAACCTGCGCGCCTACGGATTGTTCTCGCACCGGCACACGCCGGAAGTAACCGATCACACGGGCATTGCGGACGAGGACATCGTTTTCACGACGCACCTCTTGCCGGTGGCGCGCGGCATCCTCTCCACGATGTATGTGTGGTTCGCCGAGCCGCACACGGCGGAGGAAGTTGAATCGCTGTACCGCGTGTTTTATGCGGACCGCCCGATGATGCGCATCTGGCCGGCCGGAAAGTTGCCGGAGCTGCAGCATGTGGCGTACACGAATTTTTGCGATATCGGGTTTGCGCTCGATCCCACGGGGCGGCGCCTCGTGGTCGTAAGTTGTCTCGATAATCTGGGCAAGGGCGCCGCGGGACAGGCCGTGCAAAACATGAATTTGATGATGGGAATTGAGGAGGGCACAGGACTCCGATGAGACTGGTCGTTAAAGTTGCGGGAGCATTACTCGATGATGCGGCGGCGATGGAAACGCTGGCGCGTCAGGTGGCGCAGCTTGCCCACCAGGGAAACGAAATTCTGGTGGTGCACGGCGGCGGGAAAATCTTCACCGCCACGCTCAAGCGCATGGGGATTGAAAGCAAGTTCATCAATGGACTGCGCGTGACCGACCGCGAGACGCGCGATGTTGCCGTGATGGTTCTCGGCGGCCTGCTGAACAAGCGCCTCGCCAGAGCGATTTCCGCCGAAGGGCAGCCTGCCGTTGGCCTTTGCGCGTCGGACGCCCGCTGCTTCGTGGCCGAGCCGATGTCGCATAACGAAATCAGCGGCGGACTGGGATTTGTCGGCTACCTGACCGGCGTGAACCTGGGGCTTCTCGAATCGTTCTGGAAGGCGGGCATCGTGCCGGTGGCAGCGTGCATGGGCCTGGGCTCGGACGGCGAACTCTACAACATCAATGCCGATCACATGGCGGCCGCGTGCGCCGAATACATTCACGCCGACCGGCTGATTTATCTGACCGACGTCGCGGGCGTGTTGGACGGCTCGAAGGTGCTCAAGGTGGTTTCAACCGGAGACGCCGAGGATCTGATCCGCCAGAATAAGGTTTCGGGCGGAATGATTCTGAAGCTGGAAGCGTGCAAGCGCGCGCTATCCGCCGGCGTGGCGGAAGTGCGCATTGTTGGCGGCTCGGTGCCCAAGGGATTGCTGGGCGCGGCGAATGGCGCGCGATTCCCGGGCACGCGCGTTACTTCGGAGTTTCCGGTCAGCCCCGTCGGAGTAGGGCAATGAAAGCACGCTCGAAAAAGACTACAAGAAAAGCGGGTTCGGCGTCCGCCGCGACGAAGTCCGTCCTGAGTGACGCTTCGCTCCACTTGATGAACACGTACAAGCGGTCCGACATGATTTTCACGCATGGACGCGGCTGCTACGTGTTCGATCAAAACGGAAAGAAGTATCTCGATTTCCTGGGCGGGATCGCGGTCAACGCGCTCGGATACTCCCATCCGGACCTGGTGAAAACGATCCGGCGCGAGGCGGGCCGCGCGGTTCACGTCTCGAATCTTTTTCACAATCCGTTTCAGGGGCCGCTCGCGGCAAAGCTCGCGAAATGGTCGGGCATGGACCGCGTTTTTTTCACGAACAGCGGTTCCGAAGCCGTGGAAGGCGCGATGAAGCTCGCGCGCATCGCCGCAAAGAAAAAACCCGGCGGCGCGGCCAAGACGCGTTTCCTGGCGCTGGAACATTCCTTTCACGGACGCACACTGGGCGCGCTTTCCATCACACATCCGCTGAAATACCGGGAACCGTTCGAGCCGCTCGTGCCGGGAGTGGACTTTGTCCGCCTGAACGACGTGGCGGACCTCGAAGCCAAGTTCACGGACGAGGTGTGCGCCATCGTGATCGAGCCGATTCAGGGCGAGGGCGGAATTTATCCCATCAGCAACGAATTCTGGAAGCGCGCGCGGGAACTCGCAACACAGCGCGGCGCCGCGCTCATCGCTGACGAAATTCAATGCGGCCTCGGCCGCACGGGCAAGGCGTTCGCCTACCAGCGCCTCGAAGGGCTGCCGGACATCGTGATCGTCGCCAAGCCGCTCGCGGGCGGCCTTCCGCTGGGAGCGTTTCTCGCGCGCGAGGAATTTGCCGCTTCCTTCGCGCCCGGCCTGCACGGCTCCACGTTTGGCGGCGGTCCGCTGACCTGCGCCACGGGTCTGACGTTCCTCGACACCATCGAGCGGAAAAAGTTGCTCGCCAATATTCGCGCGCGCGGCGCCGAACTGAAGGCCGGCCTGAAAAAAATGGCCGCGAAATTCGATTTCATCCGCGAAGTGCGCGGTGAAGGCCTGATGATCGGCGTCGATCTGGACGTCGATGGCGCTCCGTATGTTGCCGAAGCCTTGAAACAGGGACTGCTCATTAATTGCACGCACGACCACATCCTGCGCTTTCTGCCGCCGTATATTTTGACGGCGCGGCAGGTGCAGGAAGGCTTATCGAAAATCGAATCGGTCCTTGCCAGGACCGAGCGGCCCGCCAAGTCGGCGGCCGTACCCTCTGCTTCCGCCGCGGCCGAGACGCTCGCGGCCGCGAGGTAAACATGAATGTGCAGGCGCAGGGCCAGGGCTTGAGCCTCGCTTCCGATCTTCTGACCGGCACGGAGTGGAACGCCGCGCAGGTGCGGGAACTGTTTCGCCTGACGGCGGACGTCAAGGCGTATCCGGACCGCTACAAATCCGCGCTGGCCGGCCATTTTCTGGCCATGATTTTTGAAAAGCCGTCGCTGCGTACGCGCGTCACGTTTGAAGTGGGAATGGCGAGCCTGGGCGGCACGGCGATCTTTCTGGATCATGCCGAGGCGCATCTGGGCGAGCGCGAATCGGTTCCCGACGTCGGGCGAAGCCTTTCGCGCTGGGTGCACGGAATTGTCGCGCGCGTTTTTTCCCAGGAGGCGCTGGAAACGCTCGCGGCTTACGCGACCGTGCCGGTCGTCAACGCGCTTTCCGATGTGTATCATCCCTGCCAGGCGCTGTGCGATTTTTTCACGATCGAGGAAAAATTCGGCTCCGCGAGCGGATTGAAAATGGCCTACGTCGGCGACGGCAACAACGTCTGCCATTCGCTGATGGTCGCCGGAGCGCGCGTCGGCGCGCACGTGCGCATCGCAACGCCCGCGGGCTACGAGCCGGACGCGAAAATAGTCGCGGCGGCGCGGCGCGATGCGGCCGCCACGCGGGGCACCATCGAATTATTCCGCGCTCCCGAGGAAGCCGTTTCGGGCGCGCAGGCCGTTTACACGGATGTTTGGGCCAGCATGGGCCAGGAGAGCGAGACCGCCGCGCGCGCGGCAATTTTCGCGCCGTATCAGGTGAACGCCAAACTCATGTCCCAGGCCGCGTCCGACGCACTGTTTCTCCACTGTCTTCCCGCGCATCGCGGCTCCGAAGTGACCGACGAGGTCATGGAGTCGCCGCGTTCCATCGTGTTTGACGAGGCGGAAAATCGTCTGCACGTTCAGAAAGCCATCCTGTTAACGCTCCTAAGCTGAAAGGACAACTGGTGCCAAAGAAAGTAGTTCTTGCCTATTCAGGCGGACTTGATACGTCAATCATTATTCCCTGGCTAAAGGAAACCTACGGCGGCTGCGAAGTGATCGCCATGATCGGCGACGTTGGGCAGCAGGAAGATTTGAAAGCCGCGAAGAAGAAAGCGCTTGCCACCGGAGCTTCATCGGCGACGATTGAAGACCTGCGCGAGGAATTTCTGACCGAGTACGTCTGGCCGACGCTGCGCGCGGGCGCGGTCTACGAACACAAGTATCTGCTGGGCACGTCGATGGCGCGGCCCGTGATCGCCAAGCGCCAGGCGGAAATCGCCCTCGAAACCGGCGCGGACGCCGTCGCGCACGGCTGCACCGGCAAGGGCAACGACCAGGTGCGCTTCGAGCTCGCCTACAAGGCCATCGCGCCAAAAGTAAAAATTATCGCGCCGTGGCGCGAGTGGACCATCAACTCGCGCGAGGACGCCATCACGTATGCGAACGCGCACAAAGTGCCCGTCGAGCAGACCAAGGCCAACATTTATTCGCGCGACCGCAACATCTGGCATTTGAGCCATGAAGGCGGCGTGCTCGAGGATCCCGCGAACGAACCCGATGAGGCGATGTGGCAGTGGGTCGTCTCGCCGGAAAAGGCCCCGAACAAGCCCGCGGTCGTCGAGATCGGATTCGATGCCGGTACGCCAGTGTCCGTGAACGGCAAAAAGCTTTCCGCGATGGCCCTGCTCGAACAGTTGAACGAAATCGCGGCGGAGCACGGCGTCGGTCGCATCGACCTCGTCGAGAATCGGCTGGTAGGCATCAAGTCGCGTGGCGCGTACGAGACGCCGGGCGGCACGCTGCTGGTCACCGCGCATCGCGAACTCGAAACGCTGTGCCTGGACCGCGAAACCGCGCACTACTCCGAAGCGCTGTCCCTGCGCTACGCCGAACTGGTTTACTACGGCACGTGGTTCACGCCGCAGCGCGAAGCCCTCGACGCGTATTTCACCGAGGCGCAAAAGCGCGTGACCGGCACGGTGGGCCTCAAGCTCTACAAAGGCAACGTCAGCGTCACGAAGCGCGCCTCGCCCTATTCGCTCTATAGAAAGGGACTCGCGAGTTTCGCCATGACGGGCTACAACCCGAAGGACGCGGAAGGCTTCATCAACCTGTTTGCCCTGCCGGTAACGATTCCGGAGGAAGCGAAAGTAAAGTGAGCGCCGAGCCCAAGGATCAGCCGTCGGGAAAATTGTGGGGAGGGCGATTTGACCGCGCTCCCGACGAGATCTTCTACCAGTTTCAGCGCTCGTTCTCCTTCGACCGCCGCCTGCTGCCCTACGAGCTGGCGGTGGACCGTGTGTGGGCGGGCGCGCTCGTATCGGCGGGGATCCTTTCGATCGAGGAAATGCGCGACACGCTGACGGCGCTCGACAAGATCGCCGACCGCGCGGCGAACGAATACGCGTGGCTCGGCGGATCGCCGGCCGAGGACGTTCACCACTTCGTCGAAACGGCGCTCGTCGAATATCTCGGGGCGCTCGGCTACAAACTGCATACGGGCCGCAGCCGCAACGAACTTGTGGCCACGGACTTCCGCATGTTCGTGATGGAGTCCGCGGGCGAAATGCGCGCGACCGTGGCGGGCATGATCGCGGCGCTCGTGGGCCAGGCCGAAAAAGCGATGGGAATTCCCATGCCCGGCATGACGCACATGCAGCACGCGCAGCCGATTCTGTTTTCGCATTTTTTGCTGGCCCACGCCGAAGCGTTTTTCCGCGACATGCAGCGCCTCGATGCGGCCGAAGCCATGGCGGACGCCTGCCCGATGGGCTCGGGCGCGCTCGCCGGCTGCGCGCTGGACATCGATCGCGGCGCCATCGCTCGCGAGCTGGGCTTCTCGCGCCCCACGGCCAACAGCCTGGACGCGGCCAGCGACCGCGACTTCGCGCTCGATTATCTGTATGCGCTTTCGGTGATCGCGACGCACCTGTCGCGGCTCGCCGAGGATTTCGTTTTGTTTGCGTCGCAGGAGTTTGGGTTCATCATTTTGCCCGACGAATTTTCCACCGGCAGCAGCCTGATGCCGCAGAAGAAAAATCCCGATGCGTGGGAACTTCTGCGCGGCAAGACGGGCCGCGTCACGGCGTCGCTGCACACGCTGCTGACGACGCTGAAAGGGCTGCCGTCGAGCTATCAGCGCGATTTGCAGGAGGACAAGGAGCCGGTGTTCGCGGCGCACGATCAGGCCATCGCCATGCTCACGATCGCGGCGGGCGCGGTGGCCGCCACGCGCCCGAACGAAGCGCGCATGAGGGAAGCGGCGTCCGATCCGGCACTGCTGGCGACGGAAGCGGCGCATTATCTGGTGCGCAAGGGCGCGCCGTTCCGGCAGGCGCATGAAATTGTCGGGCAGATTGTGCGCGAGGCCGAGCGCGCCGGAAAACCGTTCTCCCAGTTGCCGATGGAGACGCTGCACAAATTTTCTCCGCTGTTTGCGGCGGATTTCTACGACGCGCTGAATCTCGAATCCGCGCTCGCCGGTCCGGACGTGGAAGGCGGCACGGCGCCCGACCGTGTTCGCGGCGCAATCGCCGCCGCGAAAGAGCGGCTCGCGACGCTGGAAAGGAAATCGTGAGGGCTCGCGCTGCTCGAATGAGCGACGCGGCAGCCGTGCACCGCGTGATCGCGCACTATGCGGGCGAGGGTCTGCTGCTCCCGCGCACCGAGGCGGAAATCCGCGAGCATATCGCGCGATTCCTCGTGCTCGTGGAAAAACGCGGCAAGGAAGAAAAAGTTCTCGGCTGCGTGGCGCTCGAACCGTATGGCGCGGGCCTCGCCGAAATCCGTTCCCTGGCCGTCGCTCCCGACGCGCGCGGGCAGGGTCGCAACGTCGGCGACCGCCTGATGAAAGCCGCGATGGACACGGCGCGGCGGCGCAAGATCGCGCGCCTGTTTGCCGTGACGCATCGGCCCGAATTTTTCTCGCGCTACGGGTTTGCGCCCGGCCCGCGGCAAATCGTGCCCGAAAAAATCGAGCGCGACTGCGCCACGTGTCCCAAGGAGCACAAATGTAATTTGATCGCGACGGTGGCGGTCGTCTGCCCCGAGCGCGAATTGTTGCCCGTCCTGAGCGGAGCGGGAAAGGCCCTCTAGGCGTTGCAGCGCGAACTGTAGCGCGCTTTTTAGCTCGCCTCTCTTGCCCTGAGTGGACACGAAAGGTCAGAGGCGAGGCCTTTCCGCGGAGTTAAGAAAAACTCTCGGGTCTGAAGATCCGAGCTGCAACGGAATCTGAAATTTTTCATGGTGACTAAAAAAATGAGCGAACTCCCATCGTCCCGCGCCCTGCCGCGCGGGTTTCGTTTTGCTTCGGCGGCCTGCGGCCTCAAGAGGCGCGGCCAAACCGGGACGCTCGATGTTGCGATGATCGTTTCCGATCCTCCAGCGTCGGCGGCGGCTGTGTTCACACAAAATCTGGTGCAGGCGCCGCCCGTGGTGCTCTCGCGCGCGCATGTGCGGGAGTCGGCGGCGGCGATGCGCGCCGTCATCGTCAATTCCGGGAACGCCAACTGTTCGGTCGGGCCGGGCGGCATGGTTGCTTCGCGCGCCACGGCGGATTGTGTGGCAAAGCTGCTGGGCTGCCGCGCGCAGCAAGTGGTTGTCTGCTCGACCGGAGTGATCGGCGTGCCGCTGCCAGTCGAGCGCATTTTGAACGCCGCGCCCGGCCTGGCCGAATCGCTTGAATTTTCGCCGCGCGCTTTTGAAGGGCTGACGCGCGCCATCATGACCACGGACACGCGCCCGAAACGCGCGACGACAAGCTGCCGCATCGGCGGCAAAATCGTGCGTGTCGCCGGATGCGCCAAGGGCGCGGGCATGATTCACCCGAACATGGCGACGATGCTTTCGTTTGTGGTCACGGACGCGGCGGTCGCGCCCTCCGTGCTCGATCGTGCACTGCGCGAAGTCGTCAATCGTACGTTTAATTGCATCACGGTGGATGGAGACAGCTCGACGAACGACACGCTGCTGGTGCTCGCCAATGGCGCGAGCGGCGCTAGGAAAATCACGAAGGCAACTGGCGCGGACTATGTGAGTTTCGTCGCCGCGCTGGAGCAGGTCTGCAAGGCTCTCGCGATTGGAATTGTGGAAGACGGCGAAGGCGCGACTCACCTCGTCGAAATCGAAGTGCGTGGCGCGCCGAGCGACGCCGCCGCGAAAAAAGTCGCGGAGACCATCGCGCTCTCCTCGCTCGTGAAAACGGCCATCGCCGGCGCCGATCCCAATTGGGGACGCATCCTCGCTGCCGCCGGCCGCGCCGGGGTTCCGTTTAATCCAGACCATGCCGAAATTTGGCTGGGCGGAATGAAAATGTACGGCCCGCCGAAGGGCTCGCCCTATTCCGTCGCCTTGCCGCTCGACGAGCGCAAGGCGCATCAACGTCTGCTCGAAAAAAATGTGTCCATGGTCATCGATTTGCATCACGGGCGCTGCGCCGCGCGCGTCTGGACCTGCGACTTCACTCAGGAATACGTCACGATCAACGCCAGCTACCGCACGTAGCGTTTTGCAGTAGGCTGAATTTCTCACAAATCCCCGCAATATCCATTACCGTGTGGCAGTAGGGGCACGGCAATGCCGTGCCCCTACGCCAACCCGCGCGTCTCTGTACTTGAGATTTTTTCCAAACCTGTGAAGACTGTGCTACAGAAAAGTCGCGGGCTTACGGCAGGTAGGGATGCGGTCCGGCGTTTTCGACGAACTTGCGCAGGCCTTCCATGACTGCGGGGCGCATGAAGAGGTCGCAGAAAATATCGATTTCGCGGCGCAGTTCTTCGGCGGGCAGCGGCTTGATGAAACGCTTCGCGGCGGCGGTTGTCGCGCGATCGAATTTCAACGTCTGCGCGGCGGTGGCGCGAGCGTTGCGCAGGGCTTCGCCTTCCGCCGCGACCTGGCTCACGAGGCCCACGGAAAGCCCCTTGGTGGCATTGATGCTGCGCCCGGTGAGCAGGAGATCACGCACCACGGCGTTGCCAATGTCTCGCTTCAGGCGGGGGATTCCGCCGAAGCCGGGGATCAACCCGAGCCTCAATTCCGGAAAACAAAATCGCGCCATCTTGTCCGCGACGATCAGGTCGCAAACCAGCGCCAGTTCGAATCCGCCGCCAAAACATACGCCGTGAACGGCGGCGATGGTCGTGAGCGGAGAAGTGTCCAGCCGGTTGAGCACGGCATGAATCCGTTCGAGGAATGCGCGGACTCCCTTCGCGGCGGACGACGCATCCATTTTTCGCGCCTGATCGTACAGTTCGCGCAGGTCCGCTCCGGCCGAGAAGCCCGCTTTCTGTTCGCTGTGGAGGATGAGCGCGACGGCCTTCGATTCCAGCGCGGGAAGCGCGGCGGCGAAGCGCTCCAGATCCTCGAGCATGGCGAGGCCAATTTCGTTGGCGGGAGGGTGGTCGAGCGCAAGCTCGACAACGCCACCGGACAGGCGCCAGGAGAGCGTTTTTCCTTTGTATTCATCCATGCGTTCAGCCTTTGCCTTTGCCGTGTAAGGATGCGCCGTGCAGCGGCGCGTTCACTCCGGCTTTGCGTACATGCGTTCGATCTCATCCGCAAAGCGCGCGGCGATGATATCACGCCGCAATTTACCATTGGCCGTGAGCAATCCATTTTCAATCGTAAATAATTCCCGTGCCAGGTGAAACCTGCGAATCTTCCGGTAGTGCGGCAGCGCGGCGTTGATCCGTTCCAGTTGCGAATCGATTTCAGCATCCGCAACACTGCCGGTAACGATCACTCCGAGGAAACTGCGGCCGTTGCCGACCAGTATGACGTGCTGCGCGCCGGGCACGGCGCGGAACAGCTCCTCCTCGATCGGCTCCGGCGCAATGTTGTGGCCGGAATTGAGGATGATGAGATTTTTCAAGCGCCCCGTGATGCACCAATTTCCGTTTGCATCCGCCTCGCCCTGATCGCCGGTGTGAAACCATCCGTCGTGCAGCACCGCTGCAGTTTGCTCGGGCCTGCGCCAATAACCAGGAAAAATGTTCGGGCCACGAACGACGATTTCGCCGTTCTCTCCCACTTTCATTTCGATGCCAGGAATGGCGGGGCCAACGCGTCCCGGCTCGACGCGCCGGGGATCGTCCATCGTGCAGATGGCGGTGGTTTCCGTGAGGCCGTACACCTGCAGGACGCGAATCCCGAGCATCATGAAAAAGATCTGCGTTTCGCGCGCCAGCGGAGCGGACCCGCATATCAGCGCGCGCAGATTCGGCCCCATCCGTTTGCGAATGGACGGAAAAATCAGA
Organism: Acidobacteriota bacterium; assembly: GCA_003165465.1. Taxonomy (GTDB): domain Bacteria; phylum Acidobacteriota; class Terriglobia; order Acidiferrales; family UBA7541; genus Palsa-360. The sequence continues at coordinate 35,199 of PLUM01000037.1, read as the reverse complement.
AGGCCGGCGAGGCCCAGCCAAAAAAAATCCCACGGATGGGGCGACTTGGCGTCGACGCGCAGCCAGGCCGCCTGGGCGCGCTCAAAAATGCCGGAGATCGCGCCGCCGCGCTTGTGGATATTTTCGTCGACGCCGGTGCGAATGCGCTCAAGCAACGTGGGCACGTTCAGGAAATAATCCGGGGCCGCGACGCGAATTTCGTCGGCGAGTTTCGCGAGGTCCATGGACATGGTGAGGGTGCTCGTCCGCGACAGGCACGACAAAAGTAAAACCCACGATCCCGCGAAACAAAACGGCAGGTAGTGGAATACGCGGTCCGGGACCGCGCGAGGCCCCATCAAATCGTCCAGGCGCGATCCGGTGCAAGAAAGCATGTGGCCGATATTGCCGGCCGTGAGCATCACGCCTTTGGCTTCGCCCGATGTTCCCGACGTGTACAGGATGGCGACCGTTTCCTCGGCGGAAATAGCGGCGGGCTCGTCTGGCGCGCTCTTTGCTGGCTGCGAAGCGGCGCTGAAGATTTCGTCGAGCAGCACGAAACGCGGCGCATTCTTCTGATCCGCGGGCGGCAACGCCGCCGCGATGGCATCGCGAAGCGCCGCATCGCCGCAGCAAATCAGGCCGGGCTCGGCGTCGCGCAGCATCGCGGCCAATTCGGCGGCCGCCTGGCGGGCGTACATCGGAACGGCAATCAGGCCCTCGGCGATGATCGCGAGATCGAGCGCGGCCCAGCGGATACTATTGGGAGCGACGAGCGCGCAGCGGTCTCCCTTGGCAAGGCCCGATGCGCGCAGAAACACGCGCGCGGCGGCGATTTGGGCGAGCAGGCCCGCGCCCGTCGCGGTTCGATTGCCTCCCGCGCGCGCTTCGGCCAAAACTACCCGGCCGCCCGCCTGCCGCAAATTCGAGAAAATATGTTCCAGGAAATTCATGTGTTGTTTTATAGCACGGAGTTTACAGGCTGTGGGAAAAGTGTCCCGCCCTTTTGTCATTCCGAGTAAAGCGTGAAATGACAAGAGCGTGTTGCATCACCTGATGAAAGACCCCGCCTCTGAAGAGGCGGGCTACAGCAATTCGCCACGGCCGCGCCCATGCTGTAGCCCGGGTCTTCAGACCCGGGATTTTTGTTGCCGCGTTCGAGAATCCTTTTTCGCAGCGTCTCCAGCCCGCGCGAATTGTGCGCGCTACATTGAACCACTCTTCATGCGCCGATATAGCGGGCGTAGAGCGACCGCGCCACGCTCGCGTCGCGCGTGCCCTTGATGATGGCGCGGCCATCGGCGAACACGGTCATTTCGTAGGGCGGCACGCGAAACCGCAACAGAAAACCGTTCTCGCGAACTTCGGCCACGGTTGGCGCGATGCGCTTGCCGAGCGCGGAGAGATCGAGTTGCCGGCTGCGTTCATGAATCTGCACGGAATCGCGGCCGCACATCGTCAAGTGGGGTTGCGCCTCTCCTTCGAGGTAACGGAAATCTCGCCGCACGCAGGCGCGGCATTGCGGATTGCGCGCCACACGCACAGATTGAAATTTCCCGGACCACACGTCGAACGAAATGAGCCGCCCATCCGCGGATTCGTATTTCCCGGCGAGCAGCTTGATGGCCTCTGCCGCTTCGATCGACGCGATCACGCCCGCCGCCGCGCCCAGAACGCCGATGGTGTCGCAGGTGTCCTCCGTGCCCGTGGTCCGAGGGCCGCTCTCGTTTTCGCTTTCGAGCGCGCACGCGAGGCACGCGGTTTGGCCGGGCCGCACGGTAAGCGTTACGCCGTAGCTGGCGACGACGGCGGCGTAAATCCAGGGAACATTCAAATGAATCGCAACGTCGTTCAGCAGGAAGCGCGTCTCGAAATTGTCCGTTCCATCGAGAATGAGCGGAAATCCGCTCAACAATTCCTCGGCGTTTTTCGGGCTTACGTCGGCGACGATCCCCTCGACCGACACGCCGGAATTGATGGCGCGCAGGCGGCGCTCGGCGGCGACAGCCTTGGGCAGGGCTTCCAGCGCGTCGGACTCCTCGAACAGCGTCTGGCGCTGCAAATTGGAAGGCTCGACGAAATCGCGGTCCACGATGCGGAGTTTTCCAACGCCCGCGCGCACGAGCAGATTTGCGAGCGCGGTGCCCAGCGCGCCGCAGCCGATGATCACGGCCGAGGAATCGAGCAGGCGCTGCTGGCCCGCCTCGCCGAGTTCGCTGAAAAGAATCTGCCTCGAATATCGTTCGTAAGATTTGGGGTCCATCGAGCCGAGCGCGTCTCCCGATTGTTTACGCAGGACAGGCTTCCGAGCTTGTGTGGTCACGCGAAGCTGAAACAGCCAGCGGCTAAAGCCGTATCAATTCCCCAAACGTTACGGCACGGCTGAAGCCGTGCCCTGCAAACATTTGGCCGTTGCCACACAGGCTCTTCCGCCTGTCTTCTTTCTTGCATGCGCAAAATCAAAACCGGACAGGCTGAAGTCTGTCCTACTTCACATGATACCGCCCCCGGAGCCGCGCGGGAAATCGAGTGACGCATTCGGCGTGGTACGTGGAATTCGCTCCGGCCACGCAATCCCACTATGCTACGCTAGAGTTCTCGTGAAACGTGATGCCAATCGCTTATCGTCCCTTCTTACGGTTTGCCGCATGGCTGCCGGGGTTTTGGTTACTCTGCGCGGGGCCTATCGCCGCGCAGAACACCGCTCCCGTTGAGCCGCCGCGCGTCGTCGCCGTACGCATCGTCGCCGAATCAGGCGCCGTGCTCGAACAGAATCCTCCCCGGCTGACGCTTCAGCCCGGCCAGCCTTTTTCCATGGAAGCGGAGAGCGCGAGCCTGCGAGAACTTTTCCGCTCGGGCCGCTATGCGGATTTGCGCGCCGAACTCGCCGATGTCCCGGGCGGAGTCCGCCTGGATTATGTTGTCCGCCAAAATTTTTATATCAACCGTGTGCGGATCGAAGGATTGCGCGAGCCTCCGGGAGAGGCGCAGGCGCTGTCCGCGCTGCGGCTCAACGTCGGAGAACCGTTCCGCGAAACCGACATGAAAGAGGCCATCGACCGTCTCCGCCAGGCCCTGGAGGACGAGGGACAGTATCGGACCAAAATCGATTACGCGGCCACGCCGCATCCCGACACGTTTGAGATCGACATTGTCGTGCGCGTGGCCGCCGAACCGCGAGCCCGGATCGGCGCGATCACCATTCAAAATCAGACGCAATTTTCCGACGCGGAGCTTCGCGGCCATCTGAACCTCAAGCCGGGAACCGAATTGACGACCGACCGCCTGAATCGCGTGGCCGAGCGAACGCGAAAATGGCTGGCGGGCAAGGATTATCTGGGCGCGCGAGTCACCATCCATCGCGGCGCGTACGATGCGCAGGCCAATCGCGTGCCGGTGGACTTCACGCTGTATGCGGGGCTGGAAGTTCGTCTGGTTGCGGAAGGAGCGAAAGTTTCGGCGGGAACCTTGCGCCGGCTGGTTCCCATCCATCGAGAAGGCACGATGGACGAGGATCTTCTCCAGGAAGGGCGGCGTTCCCTGCGCGAGTGGTTCGAACGCGACGGCTACTTTGACGCGCAAGTGAGCTACACGATCTCGGAAGCGCCCGCGAAGGAATCGGGCAAGGCCACGCATAAAACCGCCCGCGTGGTCACCTACCAGATCAATCGCGGCGACCGCCACCGGTTGGAAGGCGTGGAATTCACGGGCAACAAATACTTCGACTCGGAGTTGCTTCGAAACCGGCTCAAGATTCAGCCCGCCGCCTACGCCTCTCCGGGGCGATACTCGAGCATGACACTGCAGGACGACGTCGCTTCCATTCGCAACCTCTACGTCGCCAACGGCTTTCAGGATACCGATGTGCGGAGCCAGCTTGTCGATAATTACAAAGGCCGCCAGGGAGACCGGTTTGTCCGGTTTGTGATCGAGGAAGGAAAGCAAACCCGAGTGGCGAGCCTGGCCATTGAAGGCAATCAGCAACTCAACCAGGATGAACTCCTGGGAGTCATTGGCTCGTCCAAAGGGCAGCCCTATTCCGAATTCAACGTGTCATCCGACCGTGACAACATTCTCGCTCTTTATTACAACCAGGGCTTCTCGGAGGCCCGGTTTTCGGTCCAAGAGGAGAAATTGCCTCCCGCGGGAGAGAACGCGGGCCCAACCGTCCAGCTGACGTATCGCATCACGGAAGGGCCCCAGGAGCTGGTTGCGCGCGTGCTGCTCAGCGGCTACGAGCACACTCGCCCCGGCGTGATTTCGCGCGAAGTGGGAATCAAGCCGGGTGAACCGCTGAGCGAAAGCGCCGTCGTCGAAACGCAGCGGAAGCTCTACAACCTGGGAATTTTCAGCCGGGTTTCGATCGCGCCGCAAAATCCCGAAGGCAAGGACGAGCGGAAGACCATCGTCGTCATGGTGGACGAGGCCAAGCGATACACGTTCGCATACGGCCTGGGATTCGAGGCGCAGCGCCTGGGCAGCGCCAACAGCGCCACGGCCACAACGCTCAGCTTCGCTCCACGCGGCACGCTTGAACTTACGAAAGCGAATCTTACGGGGCGCGCGGACTCGCTCTCGTTCAAGGTGCGGGCCAGCACGATTCAAGGCCGCGCGCTCCTTGCGTATACGGCGCCGAATTATTTTGGCTCTTCCAATTTCAGCCTGCAGCTAACCGCCTTTTACGAAACGTCTCGCGATGTGCAAACGTTCGATTCGCGGCGGGCGGAAGGATCCATCCGACTCTCCGAGCGCATCTCACCCACCAGTTCGATCCTCTACCGCTATGCGTACCGGCATGTGGTCGCCAGCAATCTCAAAATCGCGGCCGAGGAAATTCCGCTGTTCAGCCAAAATACGGAAGTCTCCGAATTTGGCGTGAGCTGGCTCCACGACCACCGCAACAGTCCCTCCGATCCGAGCCGCGGAGATTTCGAAAATGTGGACCTCGCCGTGGCCATGAGGCCCATCGGCTCGTCGGCGAACTTCCTCCGCCTTTACTTGCAGAATTCGACCTATCACCCGATCGGCCGACGGCTGGTCTTTGCGCGCTCGACCCGCTTCGGCATGCAGACGCCTTACGGCGGTTCTCTTTCCAACGACATTCCCCTGCCCGAGCGCTTCTTCAGCGGCGGCGGCACGTCCTTGCGCGGGTTTGGCCTGAATCAGGCCGGGCCGCGCGATCCCGTCACCGGCTTTCCCATTGGCGGACAAGCGATGATCGTGTTTAACCAGGACCTGCGCTTTCCGATGCATCTGCCGCTGATTGGCAACCGCCTGGGCGGCGCCGTGTTTTATGACGCAGGCAACGTATTCCCCAGCATACGAAAACTTTCGCTTCACATTGCCCCGCCGGCGCCCACGTTCGATCCGGCCAATCCGCAAGTGTGTTTGACGAACTGCACGAACGAATTGAGATATTTTTCGCACACGGTGGGATTCGAGTTTCGCTACGGCACGCCGATCGGGCCCGTGGCGTTCGATCTCGGCTACCAGTTGAACCCCGCGCAATTCCTGATTCAAAGCGGCGGCACGTGCCCGGGCACCATCACGGCAGCGTGCCTGACAACGCTTTCGAGACTTCCCAGCTTCCAATTCTTTGTCAACTTGGGGACGACGTTCTGATGCGGCGCACCATTTTCATTTTCGTTATGTTCGCGGCCCTGGCGCATGCCCCTTGCGCCGCCGCGGCCGCGCAATCGTCGCGCGTGGTGGACCGCATCGTCGCGCGCATCGAGGGCGATATTATTCTCGAGAGCCAGGTGCGCGAACTGGGCGCCCTCCAGCAACTGATCGAAGACCATGCGGAGAGCGACGATAAGCTGCTCGAAGAATTGATCGAACAGTGGGTGGTGGGGACCGAGGCTGCGGCGGCGCATTTTCCGGAGCCCGCAAAATCGGAGATTGACCGCGAACTGGCTAGGCTCGGAGAGCATTTTGCGAGTCCGGAAAATTATGCATCCCGCCTGAACGAGCTTGGCCTTTCCCCAGCCCAGGTGAGGCAGTTGCTGAGGCGCCAGATTTACGTCGAGCGATACATCGACTACAAATTCCGGTCGACCGTGCAAATCGAACCCGAGGACATTGACTCGTATTACCAGAAGGAATTGCTGCCGGAGCTTGCGAAAACAAATCAGCCGGCGCCGGCCCCTGCCGCGGTCGAAGGACAAATCCGCGAACTGCTCGTTCAGCGGGGAATCAGCGGCCAGACGGTGAAATGGCTGGACGAAACAAAATCGCGGCTGAAAATAGAGATCGAAACATCGAGCGGCAAACCCTGACCGGCAACCGGCATTCGAAACCATGAACGAAACCAAGCGTAAATTCGGACTGAAACACGGGCTGGGGATTGCCGTCGCCCTGGCACTGGCCACGGGACTGGTCCTTTCCTATGCGGTCGCCACAGGGCTCGTGGACCGCTGGGCCCGCCGCACGATTGTCGAACAGTTGGAGAGAACCACCGGGGCGCACGTCGAGGTGGGCAATGTCCATTTTAGTTGGCGGTTGCTCACCGCGCGTTTCGACGGATTAACCTTGCATGGCCGGGAACCGGCAGGCAGCCCTCCGCTGTTTCACGCGGATGCCTTGCAGCTCAACATTCATATCGAATCGTTCTGGGGACGCAGGATTTCGCTGGGTAATGTGACGATTTCCCGCTTCTCGGCGCACGTTCAAGTCGCGAAGGACGGCTCGACGAATATCCCCGGTCCAAAAATTTCCGTGAGCGCCGGTGCGCTGGCAATTCGGAGCCTTTTCGATTTGAAGATTGCGCAGTTGCGCCTCGATGACGGCGAAATTCTGTGGAATGACACGCGAATCCCGCTCCAGGCCAGGGGCGGGCGTTTCGAATATGCCATGAACTATGCTGGCGACGGCGGACACCCAGCCTACGTTGGCCGGATCGCCTGGCAGAACTTCGAAATCGCGGCCATGAGCAACTTGCCCTTCACGTCGAATTTCTCGGGGCGATTCATTCTCCGGCAGAATTCGCTCTCCGTGACGCAGTTGCAATGGAAAACGGCCGGCAGCGAAATCGACGCGCAGGCCGACCTGGCGAATTTCGCGCAGCCTGCCTGGACCTTCCGGTATCGCGGCCAGGTGCGCCTCGAAGACCTGTGGACGATTCTGCGCTGGCAGGACGTGCCGGGCGCGCACATCGAGTTTACCGGCGAAGCAAGCTACTCGCCCGACCATGTAAATTTCAGCGGACGTTATACGGCCGACCGGATCACGGTGAAGAACGAATGGTTTCATCCCGGCAACATGTCCGCGCACGGCAGCTACCATGCCGACAATCGCACGGTGGATCTGCCCGATCTGGAAGCCCTGGCGCTTGGCGGAAATGTGAGCAGCCACGTGAGCGTGAATCTTGCGAAGCTCGAATTTCGAGCCGATTCGAAAATTCGCGGGCTGGATCTGCGCAAGGCGCTGGCCGCGGAAGACAACAAGAATCTCCCGATCATTCCCCTGCACTGGGGCAGCCGCATGGATATCGACGCCACAACCACATGGGTCGCCGATTTACAGCACGTCGATTCGCAAGGGACCACGGTGTGGACGCCTCCCGCAACGCTCGCTCCCGGGCAGATTCCGACATCCGCGCACTTCGGATTTCACTTCAACATGGATCACAGGCAGTTCGTATTTCTCCCCGCTGAAATTACAACTCCCTCCAGCCGCATCCAGTTTCGCGGCGCTCTCAGCACGGTTGATTCTTCGATTGACCTGACGGTGGACACCGAGGACCTCACCTTGTGGGACGACTTCATCAATCGCCTAAGCGGCCCGGACGAGAAACCTGAAGTGATCGGCGGCCACGTTCATTGGGAGGGACGCCTCACGGGGCCGGTGGGCGACCCCACCTTCACGGGACACGCCAAGGCGACGCAGGCGCGATATGGCTCGTTGCTCTGGGACGAACTGGAAGGGGAGACGACCTACTCGTCCAATCAGTTTTATTTCGCGCGAGCGCGAGCGCGCCGGGGCCGAGCCTCCGTGGATTTGGAACTGACCATGGACCTTGATGAATGGGAGTTTACCCCGGAAAGCGAATGGAAGGCCGACGCCAACCTGGTCGGCTCCGATACGGACGACCTGCAAAAACTCCTGGGGACGTCCTATCCGGCGCACGGCTTGCTTACCGGACAATTTCACGGAAAGGGCACGCGCGCGCAGCCCGAATTCTCGGGATTGTTCGATCTCGCGGACGCAACGGCCGGCGCCTGGCGCTTCGAGCGAGCGCGCGGGCAATTGGCGGTTCAACCGGGCGAAGTGCGAATCTTGAACGCGGAAGTGCGCCTGGCGGCGCACACGCCGGGCGCGCCCGCCGGCATTCTGACGGGAAATCTCGATTATCACACCGGCACGCGCAACGTGTCGTTTGACGTCACGGGCGCGGCAATTCCTCTCGAATCGATCGACGCAATCCAAATGGCGCACCTGCCCGTTGCCGGCCGCCTCAATCTTCAAGCCCACGGCGAGGGACCGTTACGCGCGCCCGAATTGCATGCCACGCTGCGTTTGGTCGACTTGAAGCTGGGCAACGACGTGGTGGGAAGCTTTGACGGAAAAGTCGATTCGGATGGCCGCCACCTGAGTGCGACGATCGATTCGGCAATGCCGTCGGGGAAGCTTTCCGGAAAAATAGACATGGGACTCGATGGCGATTATCCGGTGACGGCCGAAGCCACGGCGGAAGGAATCGATTTCAATCCGTTCATTGTCTCCGCGTTGCATCTTTCCCATCTGAATGGCCACAGTATGGTGGATGGCCATTTTGCCGTCGCGGGCTTCGGCGCGCATCCCGAGACGCTCGCCGTGGAAGTAAATCTTTACCGCCTCCTGTTCGATTTTCAAACCGTGAAGCTGGAAAATGTCGGTCCCGTGCGCCTCACCTACCGGCGAGACGAGGTGCGTGTCGAGCGGGCGAATCTCCGCGGGACCGACACGGACGTCCACATAAGCGGTTCGGCACGTTTCACCGGTGATCGAGCCCTCAATCTGCGCCTCGATGGATTGGCCAGCCTGCAACTCCTCTCCGGTTTCCTGCCGCAACTGGAAGCGAGCGGGCGGGCGCAGATCAATGCGGCGGTCGGCGGGACCGTGGCCACACCGCGCTTTAACGGTAAAGTTCACGTCGAGGGCGCTTCGCTGCGTTACGGAGAATTCCCGATGGGACTGAGCAATGTTGCCGGAGATTTTAATTTTGACGCGAGCCGCGTGGTGTTTGATAACGTCGTCGCGGAAAGCGGCGGTGGCCGGCTCACCATCGGTGGCACGGTGATGTATGGCGAAGGGCCGATCAACTATGTGATCAATGCGCGTTCCGACCAGCTTCGCATTCGCTATCCGGTGGGAATGAGCTGGATGGGAGGCGGCACCTTGCGCCTTGCGGGTAACGATGAAGCGGCGACGCTTTCCGGGCGCATCGTTGTGGATCGCCTGCTGATGGTGGAAGGATTCGATTTCGGGAGTTTCCTGGTTTCCTCCAAGGAACCCGCGACCGGGTTCACCACGGATTCCGCGTTTCTCCGAAATTTGCAATTCGATATCCAGGCGGTATCCAGCCCCGATTCGCGCATGGAGTGGACGGGCGCGCGCTTGCTGACGGACGCGAATCTGCGCTTGCGCGGAACCTGGGAGCATCCGATTCTGCTCGGACACATTCACTTGTTGGGCGGAGAAATGAGTTTTCGCGGCAGTCATTATACGATTGCCCGAGGAGACATCAATTTCGCCAATCCGCTTCGCCTCGATCCGGTGGTGAACGTCGAGGCCACCACCACGATCCGCCAGTTTGAAGTCACTCTCGATTTCACGGGCCCGGCCAGCCGATTGACGCTGGCGTATCGCTCCGACCCGCCGCTGCCCTCCAGCGACATTATCGAATTGCTCGCCTTGGGCCAAACTGGCGAGGAAAGCGCGGCACGCAGCGCCACGGGGCAGACGCTGGGCGTGGGCGCATCGACGCTGCTTTCCGAAGCGATCTCCAGCCAGTTGGGCGGGCGCGTACAGCGGCTATTCGGGATCAGCCATTTCGGCGTCGGGCCGTCGGTTGCGGGATTGAACACGCAACAAAATACGATCGCCAGCGTCACGATCGAACAGCAGATTACCCGCGGCCTCGTGATCACCTACATCACGGACATCACAACGACGCAGTATCAAGTGATCCAGATCGAATATTCGATTAACCGCGAATTCTCGGTGATTGCCCTGCGCGATGAGAACGGGACATTTGGCCTCGACGTCGTCCGGAAGACGCGCTTCTAGTGACGGATCTTCGCTCCTGGAATGCGGGCACTGGCACGACACCCGCCAATTCCCGGCTGGCGCAAATCGGTTTGTGCTATCTTCACGAGCGAGATGCGAACAGAGGTGCGAACAAAAGTGCGGACAGAAGCGAAGCCGGAGGAGCAGACATGAGACACGCCTCAACGAAACGCGCGGAACGATTCCAGATCTGGATGGTCGCCGCGCTCGCCCTGATGATCTTTGCGATGCCGGCCGGCGCGCAAAAAAAGGACAAGAAAAAAGACGTTCCCACCACCGATGCCGGAGAAGACCTTAGAGCCGCGATGCAGACGCCCGATCCGCAAGCCATCGATCGCGCCATCGGCGAAGCCCTGGGCTACTGGCAACTGGGCGACGCGGAATCCTTGCACAAATACTACTCGGATAATGTGGTCATCGTAAGCGGCGTGTGGGAACAGCCCATCATCGGCTGGAATGATTTCCTGAAAGCCTATCAGGAGCAACGCGCTCAAGTCAGCGGCGCGCGCCTGGACCGGACAAATACCCTCATTAAAGTGACCGGGAATTCCGCCTGGGCTACCTACCAATTTATTTACGCCGTGCAGCAGAAAGACGGCAGAACAGCTCAATTCCGCGGGCACACCACGCTCGTCCTGATCAAGCAGGCCGACCGATGGCTGATTACACTGGACCACTCCTCGGTGGTGGACTCGTCGCTTACCGAGTCCAACCACCCGATGAATTCCGTCCAGCCCCGCAAGCCCTAGAAGCTCTTGAGGCCCTCATAAATCCAGATCCCCGCGCTGGCCAGCAAAAGCGCTCCGGAAACAACCGCCAGAGCGATAATCGGCTTGGTCAGCCGCGTGATCCGGGCGATGATCGCCTGCTGATCCTTGTAATGATGCTGTTCGGCCGCGTCAATGAAGATCTGATCGTCTTCCTTTGACGACAGCGTCCCTCGATAAATGACCAGCACCGTCAGAACCGCCGTAATGGCGCCCCAGGAAATCATGAGCACTTGTAAAAGGAACGACCGGGATTCTTCCAAGGTACCCTCCCTGCGAGAACGGCGCTGCGTGGAGTAAAGCAAAACATCTGCGCCGCCTTGCAACGGCAATAGGTTTGACGGAATTATATCACCAATTCCGCGGAATGGCGTAGGCTCCACAGCCTGTGCTGCCGGGTAGGAGCGATCGTCGCTTGTGCTCGGCGAACCCACACTTCGCGCAAAACGCGAAGGATGGGGCACCCGGCTTGCGGCTTCCAGCAGGGCGCAAACCCGCGCACGAAAACGCCGGGGTACAATATCCGGAGTGCCCCGCGGCACGCGCATTCGATAAGCCACATCAGGAGATCCAGTCATAATGGCAAACACACTCGAACACATCGACCAAATTCGCTGGGACCTTGGCATTCTCTACGCCGATCTCGCCGATCCGCGGCTGGATTCCGACTTAAGCCAGCTCACGGAAATGGCCAAACATTTCTCCCTCGCCTACAAGGGCAAGCTCGCCGAACTGCTGGGCGCGGCGATCAAGGATTATTCGGAAATCGAAATGCTCAACGGGCAAATCTCTTCGTACCTGTTCCTGCGGGAGAGCACGGATCTGACGAACTCGGCCATCAAGGCGAGGCACGCCGCCGTTCAGCGTGAATTGAGCGCAATGCGCGGAGAACACCTGACCTTCTTCGAATTGGAACTCGTCCAGCTCGGCGACGATACGCTCAAACAATTTTATAAAAGCGATCCCATCGTTTCCAAGCACCGCCCCTGGATCGAACACATACGCACATTCAAGCGGCATTTTCTGACTGAAGCCGTGGAGTCCGCCCTCGTGAAACGCTCGCCATTCGATTCCAGTTCGTGGAGCGATTTCTTCGACGAGGTGGAAGCCGATCTTACGTTTGAATTTCGGGGCGGCACGAAAAATCTCACCGAGATGATGCACCTCATCGCCGAATCCAAGGATGCCGCCGAGCGCGCCGAGGCCCTGCAATGCGTGAATGGCGAGTTGGCCGGCCCGTTCGCGAAATATGCCGCGCAGACGCTCTACATGGTCACCGGCCTGAAAGCGGTCGAGGACAAGGAACGCGGATACGCGCACCCGATGGACCTGCGCAACAAAGCCAATCGAATTCCGGACTCCGTCGTCAACGTTCTTCACAATGCCGTCACCACCCTGGGCGGCTCCCTGACGCGGCGCTATTACAAGTTGAAGGCGCGCCATCTGGGGCTGACCGTGATGCGCTGGAGCGACCGCAACGCGCCCATGCCGTTTGCCGACACCTCGATCATTCCCTTCGACGAAGCCGCCGGAATCGTCGCGAGTTCGTACGAAAGCTTCAGCCCGACGCTTACCTCGATTGTGAAAAGTTTTTTTGCCGACCGCCGCATCGACGCTCCGGTGCTGAAGGAAAAGCGGAGCGGCGCGTTTAATTCCTCGCACGTTTTGCCCGGCGGAAAACCCGTCTCCTTCACGCTGATGAATTATCTCGGCTCCAGCAAGGACGTGATGACGCTCGCGCATGAACTTGGGCACGGCGTTCACGGCATCCTCGCCGGGGAAGCGCAGGGTCCGCTCATGTTCCACGCCCCCATCGCGTATTGCGAGACGGCGTCCGTGTTCGGCGAAATGACCACGTTCACCTTTTTGAAGGAACGGCTGATGCGTTCGGGAGACAAACACTCGCTGCTGGCGCTGATCATGGCGAAGATCGATAGCACGATCAACACGGTCGTCCGCCAGATCGGCTTTTCGAACTTCGAGCGCCGCCTGCATGGCATGGACGAGTCCTACGCAACCTGGAGCGAGCCTAGGAAACGCTCGGTCGAGGAACTGGACGCCATCTGGCTGAAAACCGCTAGGGAACTCTACGGCAAAGAAGGCGAACTTTTCACGTACGAAAACTCCGAGCATCTCTGGGCGTATGTCCCGCATTTTCACAGCCCGTTTTACGTCTACGGCTATGCGTTCGGCGAACTCTTGACGCAAAGCCTCTTCGCGCAGCGCCCCCGCCTCGGCGCGAAGTTCGAGCCGCTGTACCTCGACCTCCTGCGTTCCGGCTCCACCAAAGACGTCGTGGAATTGCTCGCGCCATTTGGCCTCGACGCGCGGAGCGAGGCTTTCTGGAACGACGGCATCACCGTCAGCCTCGGCGCTTTGATCGAGGAAGCCGAGCAGCTCTCGCGCGACCTGGGCGTGATCTAGAAAAAAGCCAGTAACGGACGCTGGTCTCAGTGGCACAGGCTTCAGCCTGTGTTCTTTTGACTTTCGCTGGCCACAAATCAAAACCCGCAGGCTGAAGCCCGCGCTACTTAAAACAACCCCATCGGCCATTTGTTTCGCATCGGTTCATGCGGACAAGTAAATTGTTTCATTTTGGTTTCAACGGAAACCCCCTCCGACTTTTCCGCTTGACAAATTCAAACAGTTGTTTTAAACATATGTTTGATATGCCCCGCCACACTCCAGCCCGCGCTTCGTCCTCCGCCCGCCCTCGCGCCAAAGGCAAGGACATGGATCTGACGCGCAAAAAACTGATCGAAGCGGCCGGCCGCGTATTTGCCGAGCACGGATATACCGCCGCGACCATTCGCGACATTTGCCGCCGTGCGGGCGTGAACGGCGCGGCCGTGAATTATACGTTTGGCGACAAGATGGGCCTGTACACGGAGGTGCTGCGGCATTCCGTGCGCGCCGCTCAAACCGCGGCAATGAGCGCCGCCCTCGATTCCAGCCTTTCTCCCGAAGACACCATTCGTGGAGTGATTCGCGCGCGGCTGATGAGCCTGTGCCAGGAAGCGCGGCCCGACTGGCACTTTCGCCTGGTGATGCACGAATTCTCGCATCCCACGCCGGCGATGGCGCGCGTGGTGGACGAAGGAATGCGCCCGATTTACGAGCGCGTGCGCAAGGCCGTCGGCGCCATCATCGGTTTGCCGCCCGGCCACGAAACCACACGTCTCTCGGTGAACAGTATTGTTGGACAGATTCTCTTCTACGCCTTCTCGCGTCCGGTGCTCACGCGGTTGCAACCGGAGCTGAAACTTACGCCGGACCAACTGGACCGCATCGCGCACCATATCGCGGATTTCTCGTTCGCATACTTAAAGAAAGTGGGAAACGGAAAATATCATGGATGAAATAAAAACCGGCCCGATCGCCGAAACGCAGCCGGAAAACAAAGCGCCGGCATCGCGCGTCGTGAGAATCTTTCTCGTCGCCGGGGTGGTCATGGCCGCGCTCCTGATCTGGAAGATATTTTTCGCTACGCCGAGCCTGCCGGAAAGCATCCTCGCGCTCAGCGGGCGCATGGAAGGCGACGATTCCGCTGTTGCCCCAAAAACCAGCGGAAAAATTCTCGAGATTACCGTTCGCGAAGGCGACACGGTAACCGCGGGCCAGGTCATCGCGCGGCTCGACGATGCGCAGGTGCGCGCGCGCGAAGATCAGGCCCGCGCCGCGCTCGCCGCCGCGCGCGCCAAATTGCAAGCCGCGGGCAATCAAGTCTCCGTTCTGCGCGATCAATTGCTCCAGAGTCAACTGCAAACGGGACAATCGACGACCGATGCGGAAGGCCGCGTTCGTCAGGCGCAGGCGGACCTGACGGCGGCGGAGGCCGATCTCACAGAGCAGCAAGCCGCACTGCGGCTCGCCGAATTCAATCGCGACGCGTACACGCGGCTGGCCAAGACTGGCGCGGCTTCCGCGCAGCAAGGCCTGCAGGCCGAAGTGCAAGCCGATCAGCAAGCCGCGATGGTGGCTTCGGCCGCGCGCCGCGTGGAAGCGGCCCGCGGGGCGGTGACCACCGCACAGGCCAGCCTCGATAATCCGAAAATTCGCGGCGCGCAAGTGTCCGCCGCCGAAATGCAGATTACCCAGCAGGGATCGACCCTGACCGCGACCAAAGCCGATGCCGCACAGGCAGAGGCGCAGCTCGCGCAAGCGCAAGCGGATCGCGCCGATCTGACCGTGGTCGCGCCGTTTTCCGGCACCGTGCTCACGCGCGCCGCCGAGCCCGGCGAAGTGGTGCAGGCGGGCACGGCGATCGTGACGCTGCTCGATCTCTCCAAAGTTTATCTGCGCGGCTTCCTTCCCGAAGGCGAAATCGGCAAGATAAAAATCGGCCAGCCCGCGCACATTTTTCTGGACTCCAATTCCAATCAGCCGCTGGACGGCTACGTTCTGCGCATCGATCCGCAGGCGACCTTCACGCCCGAGAACACGTATTTCCGCGACGACCGCGTGAAGCAGGTCGTGGGCGTGAAGCTGCAATTGACGCAGGGAATCGGTTTTGCCAAGCCGGGCATGCCGGCCGACGGCGAAATCCTGGTAAAAGGCACGGCGTGGCCGAAGCACAAACGAGCGGCCGAATGAGCGTTGGCGCCACGGATCGGGAAACTCCGCAGTCGCGCGATGCCGCGTTTTCGGGAGCCGCCATCGACGTTCGCGGACTTCGGAAACGCTACGGCGTGCTCGAAGCGGTGCGCGGAATTTCGTTCGAGGTCAAGCGCGGCGAAATCTACGGCCTGATCGGCGCCGATGGCGCGGGCAAAACCACGACGTTTCAAATTCTCGCCGGAGTGATGGAAGCCACGGGTGGCACGGCCGAAATTTTCGGAAAGCCGGCGCGCGACGCCCGCTCGCGCACCGGATACCTCACGCAAACCTTCAGTCTCTATCCCGACCTGAGCGTGCGGGAAAACATCCGCTACATCGGCGAATTGCGGCGCGTTCCTCACGCGGAGATCGACGAGCGTGGCGACCGCTATTTGAAAATGTTCGACATGGACCGCTTCTCCAGCCGCATGGCGACACAGTTGAGCGGCGGCATGAGGCAGAAACTCGCTCTCGTGTGCGCGCTTGTTTCCGAGCCGGAAATTCTGCTGCTGGATGAGCCGACGACGGGCGTCGATCCCGTATCGCGCCGGGAATTTTGGGACACGCTCGCGCACCTCGCCGGTCAGGGCCTCACCGTGCTGGTGGCCACGCCCTATCTGGATGAAGCGGAGCGGTGCCATCGCATCGCGCTGATTCACCTCGGCGAAATCCGGCAAATCGGCACGCCCGATGAATTTCGCGAAAGCATGAACGCCAAGCGCATCGAACTGCGCGCGCCCGAACTCCGCAAGGCCCTCCACGCCGTTGAAAAAATAGCCGGTAGCGCGGGCGACATCTTCGACGTGCAGCGCTTTGGCGATCGCCTGGATTTGCTCTCGCATTCGCCCGAAGCCGCGCAAAGCAAGGTGGAAGAAATCATGAGCGCGGAAGGAATCGCCATCGACAGCGTGCGCGTGGACGAGCCCACGCTGGAAAACACATTCGTTGCGACGCTTCGCTCGCTCAACCAGGAAATGCGCAACACGCCCTTTCCCGCCCGCCACGATCACAAAGACAAGCGCGGACAGATCGCCATAGGCGCTGAAAACATCACC
Source organism: Acidobacteriota bacterium (assembly GCA_003165465.1). Classification (GTDB taxonomy): domain Bacteria; phylum Acidobacteriota; class Terriglobia; order Acidiferrales; family UBA7541; genus Palsa-360. The sequence continues at coordinate 18,533 of PLUM01000037.1, read as the reverse complement.
AAGAAATTCGGATCGTTCACCGCCGTGCACAACGTGAGCCTCGAAGTGCGGTACGGAGAAATCTACGGCCTGCTCGGAGCCAACGGCGCGGGAAAAACCACGACCATCAAGATGTTGTGCGGCTTGCTGGAGCCCTCCACGGGACAGATGCAGCTCGCGGGCGGGCGCGGCGCATTTCGCTCGACCGAAATCCGCCAGCAGATCGGGTACATGTCGCAAAAGTTTTCTCTCTACGACGATCTTTCGATTCAGGAGAATCTGGATTTCTTCGGCGGCGTCTATGGCGTGCCCTCGGAAGAACTCACGGAGAAGGAACGCTGGGTGCTCGAATTCTCCGGGCTCGAGGGCAAGGAACATCAGGTCACCGGAAGTTTGCCGGGCGGCTGGAAGCAGCGCGTCGCGTTCGGCAGCGCCATCATGCACGAGCCGGGCATTGTGTTTCTCGACGAGCCAACCTCGGGTGTCGATCCGCTGGCGCGGCGCGCGTTTTGGACCATGATCAATCATCTTGCGGATGCGGGAGCCGCCGTCCTCGTGACCACGCACTATCTCGAGGAAGCGGAACAGTGCAACCGGCTGGGCTTCATGGTGGCGGGAGAACTGCTCGTCGAGGGAACGCCGAGCGAAATTAAGGCTCAGCAGAAAGGCCATCTGCTCGAATTTCTCGTGGACGAGCCGCAGCGCGCCGCCGACCTGCTGAAATCCGAAACGCAGCACTGGCGCGTGGCGCTGTTCGGCAAGCGTCTGCACATCATCACCGACGGCACTGTCGATGACGGAATCCGCGAGAACACGCAGCGGCTGGAAGCGGCGGGAATCCGCGTGCTCGGGGCGCGCGAAGGGCGCTTCTCACTCGAAGATGTGTTCATCAGCGTGGTCGAGCAGGCCCGCGAGCGCGGCAAGATCGGCGCGGAGGAATAGAGGAGCGAATCATGCGGCGAATCTTCGCGCAAGCCCGGAAAGAACTGATTCAGCTTCTCCGCGACCGCCTCGCGGTCGCGCTCGCGCTGTTCCTTCCCGTGATTTTGCTGCTGTTGCAGACCACGGCCATTTCGCTGAGCGTCAAGGACCTCCCCATCATCGTGCAGGATCTCGACGGGTCGCAGGCGTCCCGTAAATTGGTGGACGCCTTCCGCGAGTCGCTGAGTTTTCACGTTGTCTCGTGGCCCGCGGACAAGCAGCCGGAAGCGGCCTTCACTTCGAATAAAGCGCGCGGCGCGCTGATCATCCCGGAAGAGTACGGACGCAACATCGCGCGCGGCGAGAGCGCCACGGTGCAGATCCTCGTCGACGCTTCGGACGGAAACACCGCTCAAATCATTACGGGCGATGCGGCGCAAATCGTTCGCGCATACAACGCGGAAAATGCGGGAGCGGCGCGCCCTCAACCCGTCACGGCCGCGATTCGCTTGTGGTACAACCCCAGCCGCTCGTCCCAAAAATTTTACGGCCCCGGAATCTACGTGCTGGCCATGTCCCTTTTCCCGCCGCTGCTCGCGACGCTGGCCATGTCCAAGGAAGGCGAGCAGAAAACGATTCTTCAGGTTTACGTCTCGAACATTTCCGCGCATGAATTTCTGCTCGGCAAGATCGCCGCGTTCATGATCGTGGCCTCGACGGAAGCGATGGTCATGCTGGCGATTTTATTCATGGGCTTCGGGCTGCGCTTTGCCGGCGATCCTACGCCGTTTCTGGTCGCCACGATCCTGTACATGTTCACGGTGACGGCGTTTGGAAACCTGATCGGCGCGGCGATTCCCAGCCAGGTGGCCGCGATGCAGGCGGTTGCGCTCGCCGGATTTCTGCTCGTGTACATGCTGTCCGGCCTGCTTTTCCCCGTACAAAATATTCCCGTCAGCATTCGCTGGATTTCCAATCTGGTCTGGGGCCGCTATTACATTGAAGTGGTGCGCGACGCGCTGCTGGCGGGCGGCGGCTGGCCGTCGGTATGGCCCAAGGTGCTGGCCATCGCCGCAATCGGCTCGATTTTTTACACCATCGCGTGGCGCAATATGCGGCGCATGCAGTTGAAAGATTAAAATTATGAACAGAATTCGCGCATTTTTCGGTTACCGCATGAGGGCTCTGATCCTCAAGGAATTTCGCCAGATTTTGCGCGACCGCCGGCTGGCCATTTCCCTGATTCTTCCTCCGACCCTCCAATTGCTGCTTTTCGGATTCGCTCTCAACGCCACGGTCAGCAACCTGCGCCTGGGCGTGGTGGACGACAGCAGAACCCCCGAAAGCCGCGAGCTGGTCGCGACCATGACCCAAAGCAAAAGTTTCCAGGACGCCGGCGTCTATTTCGACGTGAACAAAATGGGAAAAAAAATCGCGGACGGCACGCTGGATGCCGGACTCGTGATTCCCTACGACTACGCGCGCGATCTCCAGCGCGGACAGCCCGTCACCGTGCAGGTGCTGCTGAACGCCATGAACTCGAACACGGCCACGATTGGCGCGGGATACGCGGAAGGCGTGATCGCCTCCTACAGCCGCACGCTCGCGGACCAGGGAATTCACGCGCCGTTCCAGCGGATCGCCGCGCCCGACGTCAGCCGCCGCGGTGCAGTCCTGCTGCATCCGGCGTACTTGTACAATCCTGGCCTCGAACCAACGTGGTTTATCGTGACCGGCATCCTCGGCGTGCTCCTGATTCTGAACGGCTCGCTAATTTCCGCCGCCGCGATTGTGAAGGAGCGCGAAGCCGGCACGATCGAACAGCTTTTGATGTCCCCTGCTTCGACCACGCAAATCATCGCCGCGAAACTGTTTCCGCTCTTCGTGCTGCTCTCCATGATGGGAGCGCTGGCGATGGTCATGATGCGCGTGGTCTTTGGAATCCCGTTTCGCGGAAATATTTTTCTGGTGTTTGCCGCCGCGGGCCTTTGCCTGTTGTGCGGGATCAGCATTGGCACGTTCATCGCCACGTTCACGAAGTCGGCGCGGCAGGCGCAGCTCACGCTCTTTTTCGTGAATCCTCCGCTCACGTCGCTCTCCGGAGCGTTCACGCCGGTCGAGGCCATGCCCAAGTGGCTCCAGCCTGTCGCGCAATTCAATCCCATTCAGCATTTCGGACAGATTTCGCGCAGCGCGATGCTCAAAGGCAGCGGCATTGGCACGCTGTGGCCCAATTTCCTGGCGCTTTTGGCGTTCACCGTAGTGCTCGTCGCGCTGAGCATCTGGCGATTCAGAAAACAACTCAGTTAAGTTTTGCTTAGGGGAGTCTTATGCGTGGAAAAACAGAAGCTCGATTGTTCTCAAATCCCGGCGGCAAGCGCGCGACCGGCGCATGGCCGCTGCTCGCGGCGACGCTGCTCCTCGCCGCGCCCGCCTTCGCGCAACTCAGCCCGCCGCCCGCACAATCGCAGGGCTCGCAGGCCGTGCAGCTTCCGCTCTCCGGACGCACGGCGCAAACGAGCGGCTCGGTAAAAACTTCGGAGCAGCCCGCGCCCAGCACCACGGCCACGGTGAACACGCTCAGTCCAAACGTGCAGGTGCAGGGCGCATACGCCGGAAGCACGCCGGGCGTCGCGAACATGCCGTTCAACGGAAAACTTGGACTGCGCGAAGCGATTCAGCGCGGGCTTGCCTACAACCTCGGCCAATCGGGCGCGACGCAGGCACTGCGGCAAGCGCAGGGACAGAGCAAAGTTGCGCGTAGCGCTCTGCTGCCAAACCTCAACGGCACAGTGGTCGAAAACGTTCAGACCTCCGATCTGCAGGCGCTCGGTTTCCGCTTCAAGTTTCCAGGGTTCGCGATTCCGGATGTGCTCGGCCCATACAACTACATCGATTTTCGCGCCCATCTTTCGCAGAGCATTCTGGACGTCACGGCCATCGACAACTACCGCGCCGCGAACAGCCTTGCCAAGGCCACGCGCTATGCGGCGCAGGATGCGCGCGAACTGATCATGCTGGCCGTCGGCGGAGCCTATCTCCAGACCATTGCGGCGAAAGCCCGCATGGCTTCGGAAGAATCGCAGGTGCAGAGCGCGAACGCCGTGTACGAGCGAAGCGCCCAGCAACTCGCGCAGGGGCTCGTCGCGAAAGTGGATTCCGACCGGAACGAAGTGCAGGCGCTGACGCACCAGCAGCGTTTTCTTTCCCTGACAAACGATCTCGCGAAACAAAAAATTAATCTCGCCCGCATGATCGGCCTGCCGCCGAACGATCAGTACGACATCTCGGACGAAGCGCCCTTCGCGCCCGCGCCTCCCGTGACGCTGGAAGCCGCCCTCGCGCAAGCGTTCGAGCAGCGCGCCGATTTGAAAGCGGCCGGCGAGCAGGTCCACGCCGCCGAACGCGCGCACTCAGCAGCGCGCGCCGAACGCTACCCTTCGCTCGGCGTCACCAGCGACTACGGCGGCATTGGCATAAACCCCGCACAATTGCAGACCACCTACACGGCCACGGCCAGCCTGAAAATTCCGATCTGGCAAGGCGGGCGCGCCGAGGGCGACATTCAGGAATCGGACGCCACGCTCGCCCAGCGCCACGCCGAATACGAAGACCTGAAAGGCCAGATCGAGAGCGACGTCCGCGAGTCCTATCTGGATTTGCAAGCCGCCGCGAGCCAGGTGGAAGTCGCGCGCAAAAACGTCGAGGTCAACAAGGAAGCATTGGAACTGACGCGCCAAAAAGCGGAAGAGGGCGTGATCGACAACGTGCAGTTCGTGCAGGCGCAGGAGGAAGTAACCATCGCCGAGTTCGATTACATCAACGGAGTCTTCGCCTACAACGTCGCCAAACTAAGCCTAGCGCGCGCCATGGGCCGCGCCGCCGACGCTTTGCCTGAGGCATTTAAGCTCCCTTAAGTATTCCAAGGTAGGTTTTCCAACCTGCCGTAACCGAACGATTGCATCACTCACCTCCAAGCAGTACGATTCCATCAGCGATGCTCATAGACAGCGTAGATTTTTTTCGGATTGACGCCAACCGCAACATCGGACCTGAAAAGCGTTCCGACTTGGGTCAGTACATGACTCCTCCCGCGACAGCGAGACTTATGGCCTCGATGTTCGCGACAAAACATGCAGATTTGCGTCTACTCGACCCCGGCGCTGGGGTTGGCTCATTGACTGCGGCATTCGTCTCGGAGATTTGCAACCGACAAGTCAGGCCACGTTCAATCCATGCTACGACCTACGAAATAGACCCCAAGCTCTGCGAGTATCTAGCGAACACACTCGAACAATGCAAGCAGACCTGCAATGCCGCAGGAATTGAGTTTGACAGCGAAATTGTGAACGTTGATTTTATAGATAAAGGCGCATCTCTTCTTAGAAACGATCTTTTCTCTTCGATTCGCCAGTTTGACTGCGCGATATTGAACCCGCCGTACAAAAAGATAAATGCCGACTCTCCTGAGCGCTTTGCTCTGAGAACCATCGGCCTTGAGACTTCCAACCTATATACAGGCTTCCTTTTCCTGGTCCTGAAACTGCTCGCTCGCGAGGGAGAGTTTGTCGCCATCACACCAAGGAGTTTTTGCAACGGTCTTTACTTCAAATCGTTCAGGAAGATATTCCTAGAGAGCCTGACACTTCGCCGAATCCATGTATTTGACTCACGTCAGACAGCATTCCGTGAAGACGATGTGCTGCAAGAAAATGTCATCTTCCATTGCGTGAAAGGGGCAAAGACCGAGGATACTGTCACGATTTCTTCAAGCTTTGGGCCGGAGGACGACCATGTCACAATCGCCCAAGTCCCGCGTGAAAAAGTTGCCAATCCCGAGGACCCAGAGTATTACATCCACATCGTGTCAGACGAGCTTGGGGCATCCGTGGCTCAACAAATGTCGGAACTCCACGCGACGCTTGCCGAACTGGACATTGAAGTTTCGACCGGGAGGGTGGTGGAATTCAGGGCGACCGAATTCCTACGCGAACATCCTTCAGAGGATTCAGTTCCCTTAATTTACCCTCGAAACTTCGAGAATGGTTACGTCCAATGGCCGAAACCGGGCGGCAACAAACCTCAAGCTGTTGCTGTTCTCCCTGAAACCGATGAGTTGCTAATGCCCAAAGGAATTTATGTTCTTGTCAAACGTTTCTCTTCAAAAGAAGAGAAACGCCGTATCGTCGCCGCTGTCTACGACCCGGAACTTATCCCCGCGAAACGGGTAGGGTTTGAAAATCACATTAATGTTTTCCACAGAAATGGAGAAGGCCTAAGGACAATCACGGCAAAGGGGCTTGTTGCTTTTCTCAACTCTACACTGGTTGACATGTATTTCAGGCAATTCAGCGGCCACACACAAGTCAATGCTACAGACCTGAGAAATTTGCGCTATCCTCGAAGATCGCAATTGGAGCAATTAGGGTCAAGAATCGGAGCGGAGTTTCCTACTCTGGACGAAATTGACCGGAACTTAGAGGAGGTGCTCAAGTTGCCGGACGAAGAGGCTACCGTGAAAAACCCTGTTCAGGCAAAGAAGAAAATTGACGACGCTTTTGAAATCCTGAAGGCCCTCGGATTGCCTCGCAGTCAACAAAACGAGCGTTCAGCATTAACTTTACTGTCTCTCGTAAACATTCAGCCGAAGACCGAATGGTCTGAGGCCTCGGCCCCTCTGATGGGTATCACTCCGATGATGGAATTTTTTTCAAAAAACTATGGTAAAAAGTATGCGCCCAATAGTCGGGAAACTGTGAGGCGTCAGACAGTTCATCAGTTTTTGGACGCGGGACTAATTGTCCAAAATCCAGACAGGCCCGACCGCCCCACTAATAGTGGCGACACCGTGTATCAGATCGAAAGTGGTCTGCTGAAGCTGCTAACGACTTGGGGTACGAACTCTTGGGAAAAAAGAATCAAAACCTACTTGTCATCAGTCGAGACGCTGACCAAGAAGTATGCTCAAGAGCGGGAAATGAGGCGCATTCCCGTACGAATCGCAAAAGGCAAGACAATCACCCTCTCACCTGGTGGCCAGAACATTCTAGTCGAGAAAATCGTCGATGAGTTCTGTTCGAGATTCGCCCCTGGTGGCAGTGTGGCGTATGTTGGAGATACGGACGATAAATTTGTATATATTGACAGGGACCTGCTTAACCGCCTAACCGTGACATTCGAAGAGCATGGAAAGATGCCTGACGTTATTGTTTATCACCGCAAGAAAGACTGGCTGATTCTCATCGAAGCCGTAACCACCCATGGACCCGTTAATCCTAAGAGAAGAAACGAACTGAAGAAGCTATTCAAGGGCTGTAAGGCCGGCCTGGTATTCGTTACCGCTTTCCTTAACAGAAAATCAATGCTGAAGTATCTCGATGAAATTTCATGGGAGACTGAAGTGTGGGTTGCGGAATCTCCCTCCCACCTCATCCACTTTAACGGTGAGCGGTTCTTGGGCCCGTACACGGACAAATAATTCAATCTGTGGGACGGCTCTTGCCCTCATGGCCATCGATTCGGATAAATTAATCTTCCAAATCTTCGCGAAACGTGGGCTGCGACGGATCGACCGCGCCATCCATGACGTCCACGACGAGGCGTTCGTAGATTTTCGTCGCCTCGGGCAGCAGCGCGTAGCCGCGTTCGAAGACCACGTTTCCGCTGGCCGAGTAAATGAGGGTGAAATACCGTCCCGAGGAGTACTGAAGTTCCTGCAGCTTGCTGGGCATCGGGGAGTCGCCTTCCTGCCCCAGCACATCCATCAGCGCCACAGACCATTGCCGCCCTTGCGGGTCGCTGACGGTCTGGCGCTCGACGTACCGCCAGTTGTCCATGGTCCAGGAAGACATATTCACCCTATCCGCGCTTATCCTTAGCCTGCATTTCTCACAAGAAGCTTGCAATCGCCATTACGAAACGAACGCTTTTCAGTAGCACAGGCTTCAGCCTGTGTGGTTCTAATTTGTTGCGAACCAAAATCAAAAGAACACAGGCTGAAGCCTGTGCCACTCAAACACTCCGTCCCCAGAATCACATGATGTAGGTTATCCGCGCGATCCGAGTAACTCGGTGAGCGCTCTGGCAACCTGCGACCCGGTAAATGGTTTGGGGATCAGCATGACTTTTTTGGCGTCCCGCGCGCGCAGGCTTTCGTCCGCCTCTTCCGGCGTATCGCTGATGATCACGACGGGAAGTTCGGCGAGAGCAGGGTCGTTGCGCACAGTGTCAAACAGCGACTCGCTCATGTTGTACACGGAGCAATCGAGCACGAGGGCTTCGGCGCGCTCGTCCGCGATCAGCCCGTTCACGGAGTCCGTAAAGCCGGAGGCGAACACTTCGAATCCGTGGTCGCGCAGCGCAAACGACAAAAGCTGCGCGATCTCGGGCGTATCGTCGATAAGCAGAATGCGCCGCACTACGCTACTTTGCGCCGTGGTTGCCGGGCAATCGCGGTTTCTTGCCCTCGGACGGTTCCAGATCCAACACCCACACGCGTCCGCCCGCGGTGTAATATGCGCGGTGCTCGTCCTGGAAAATCGCGCCCCAGGCTTCCAGCGTGCGCATCACGAACGTGTAGCCCTCGAAATTGTTCCGGATGTGGCTGAACACTTCATTCGAGTGCCAGTTGTCCGTGAGGATGGCGTCGCCGCCATGTACGCGCAACACGGTGTAATAGCGGTCGAAGGCGGCCTCGGGGCGAACGTCGCGCGTCGCCCCGTGCTTCTTGCCTTCGGTGACCATGTAGGATTCCTGCGCGACTACTGGATTCGGATTTACGGTGCTCATACGGTCTCCGCCAAGGACGCCGCCGCTTCGGCGGAACCCATGTTCGTCTGATTTTTTGCATCCGTCGCCTTGATTAAGGCTTCCGGCAACTGGACGCCCATCATCTGCCACTGCATGTTCGCAAACTTTTGCAGCGTGGCGACGTGCTCGGCGTGCAAGTGGCCGAAGCGCCCTTGCAGCTTCAAGTATTCCGCCACCGGCCGCATGCTTTGCGGGCGGAAACTGTAATCGTACGCGCGCTTGTTGTTGTCCCACTCCCAGATCGGGTAAAGCCCGCATTCCACAACCAGCCGCCCGAGATCGATCGAACGCGGGGTCTCGTACACGAAACCCTTCTGGCAGGGAGTGTAAATCATCAGGAACGACGCGCCCTTGAAGTTGAGGCCCTTGCGCACCTTGTTCATCAGGTCGATCGGGTAACCCACGCTCGCCGTCGCCACATAGCAGTGCGGATGGCCGGCGGCCATCATGCGCGCGAGGTCCTTGGGGAACAGTGTCTTCGCCTCGGGAACTTTCGGGCCTGGAGGCGAGAACGTCGTCATGCCGCCGTAAGGCGTGCGCGAGGAGGCCTGAATGCCGGTGTTCGCGTACTGCTCGTTGTCATAGCAAATGATCAGGCAGTCATGATTCCGATAGAGCGCGCCTGAAATTGAGCCGATCGCGATGTCAGACGAACTGCCATCACCAGCCTCGCAGATAATGTTTGGAAAGGTGCCTTTATACTTGCCCTTTCGAATCATCGCTTCGTAGGCGGCAGAGATCCCGGCGGTGAAACTGCCGGAGCTGCCGATCTGCGTGTGCGCCCAGGGCACATTGTAGGGCGTGCACAAATACGAGCTGTTGGCGACGTACATACAACCGGTCGGTCCAACCAGGATCGTGTTGTCGCCCGCCGCTTTGCTCGTCATCCGGTACTGGATGGACGGGCCACAGCCGGCGCACGTGCGATGGCCGGGGACGAAGGGCTCGGTCGACGGCAATTCAGGATTGTAGAAGCGCGCCCCCTGATTCGGGCTGCCCAGCATCGGTAGTATCTGTCGCTCGATTTCAATGACTGCCATATTAGCTCCTCCGGATAGCGGCCCCAAAGCCTCGCACCACAACTATCATAGTGCAAACCTTCAAGCCCGCCTCATCAATATTGACTACTCCTCGAAACTGATTACTCCTCGAACCCGACCCAATGCGCGCGCTTTTCGATGCTCCCGCGCTTCTGCGCTTCGAGCATCTTCTGAGTCATCCAGTAAAATTCCTTCAGCACGATGGCCTCGCCGCCCATTCCAGCCATGAACGAGACGACCAGGGGTCGCTTCTTGCTTTCGTAAAGCGCGCCGCAAACTTCCGCATAGAGCGAACCGCCGCTGCTCACGCTGCCGAGTCCCATGTTGGTCTCGATCACGCCGACCACTTTGAACTTGCTGAGGACTTCCTGCACGCGGTCGGTCGGGTAGGGCCGAATCGTCCGCAGCCGCACCATGCCGACTTTCGCGCCGCGCGCGCGCATGTGCTGGATCGCGTAACGCGCCGTCACTCCGTGCGCGCCCTGCAGAAAGAACACCACGTCGGCGTCGTCCGTCATGTATTCCTCGACCCACGGGTCGTACCGGCGTCCGAAAATTTTTGCAAATTCTTCGTGAGCCTGCTCGATCACCGCCATCGAGCCTTCCATGGCGCGCGCGCGCTCCAGCTGAAGCGGTGGACCCTGCTCGGGCATGATCTGCGGGCCGTGCGACACCGGATGCCGCGGATCGAGAGGGTACGGATGCTTGTAGGGCGGCAGAAATTCGTTGACCTGGCCTTGGTCCGGCAGCTCGACATCGCACACAATGTGTGAGACGAAGAAACCGTCCTGGCAAACCATCTGCGGCAGGAGGACGCGTGGGTCTTCGCCGATCCGGTAGCCGATGATGTGATTGTCGAACGCTTCCTGGGCGTCGCACGACCAGCCCATGAGCCAGCCCATGTCGCGCGTCGAGAGCGCGTCGGTGTGCTCGGAACCGAAATCTCCCGGAGGATCGAGCGTGCGGTCGGCAATCATCATTTGCACCGGCATGCGGCTGCCCGAGATCGGCGAATAGAGTTCATAGCCGTACTGCACGCCGACTCCCGAGCTGCCGGTGAACACGCGCGCGCCGCTCGACGATGCTCCGTGCGCGATGCTCAACTGAGAGTGCTCGCTGTCCGCCACGATGTACTCGGCATCCAGCTCTCCGTTGGCCACCATTTGCGCCAGCGCCATCATCGTCGCCGTATAAGGCCGGATGGGATAGGCCGTGATCACATCGACGTCGGCGTATTTGGCTGCCTGCGCCGAAGCGACGCAGCCGTTGATCCGAACCGTTTTCTTTTTTCCTGCAACAAGCGTTGCCATGTCTCACTCCGCGCGGTCCACCTATTGGCGGACGCTATGAATACCGATTGACGACTGCTGGTTCACGACTGCTGGTTACGCGGACGCCGGACAAAATTCGCAACCGGCGCCCGCCCTGCCCGATCTCAAAACTAAACGTTCTTCGCCGGGCGGTCCGCCAGATTTGCCAGCTCTTCGGCCTGGCGTCCATGCAATCCCTGCGTAATGGCGAATGCCGTGTCCATGCGAACCACGCCCGTATCGAAATCCAGTTCGGGCACGCCTTCGAGGCACCCGGTCGGGCACTCCTCGATACATACGCGGCAGCCCTTGCAGTAATCGACCAGAATCTTGTACAGGCCGTTCGAACGCACCGAACGCACGATACAAGGCTCGGGGCACACGAGGTAACAGTTGTCGCAAGCGTTGCAGGTGCCGCAACTGAAGCAACGGCTCGCTTCCTCGGTCGCCTGCTCTTCCGAATACGACAGGATCACTTCCTGCTGCGTGCCGCGCCGCGATGCCGGCGCCAGCATCTTCTGCTGGACGCGCGGGAAGTGCGGGAAATAGGTCATGTTCATGCGGTCCAGATCGACGATCACATCGATGGGAACCGTCCGCGGCTCGATCGGAACGTTGCGCAATACTTTATCCAGATGGAAGGCCACGCGCTTGCCGTCGCCCACGGAGTTCACCACCATGAGCGGCTGGCCGGTGCCGAGCTGCACTACATCGCCCGCCGCGAAAAAGTTCGTGTTGGCGATGCGCCCGAACTGGTCGATCTTGATCGTGCCGCGCTCGGTCTTGTACTCGGCCGGCATCCATCCGAGTGACGGCTTCTGTCCCACGGCAATGATCACATTGTCCACCGGAAAACGCTCGCCGGGAGCTTCCCGGTCGATCGCGATCGGCGAGGCGTTGATGGCGCCCGTGAAGCGCGCCGCATGGAGTTGCAAGGCTTCGACTTTTCCGTTGCCCAGAACGGCCGTCATGGCCCGCCCGTGCATCAGCTCGACGCCTTCCTCGACCATGTCATGCAGGTCTTCGGGACCAGCAGGCATTTCCTTGCGATTGCCTTCGACCGTGATCAACGTCACTTCGACGGCGCCCTGCCGGAGCGCTTCGCGCGCGCAATCGATGGCGGTGTTTCCGCCGCCGATCACGGCCACGCGGGCCCCCAGCTTCACTTTCGACGTGCCCATTCCGATGTCGCGAAGGAACGGAAGCCCGAACAGCACTCCCGGCTTATCCTCGCCCTCGGCCCGCGCGCTGTTCGGATCGATCAGGCCCACGGCGAACACGGTGGCGTCGTAATTCTTTTTCAAATCGGCCAACGTGACGTCCTTGCCGACCTCGACGTTGGTCTTGATCTCGACGCCCATCTCGACGAGGCGCTCGATCTCGCGATCCAGCACCGCCTGTGGGAGAACCCAGTCCGGAATGCCGCCGCGATTCAACCCGCCCGCTTTCGGCGACTTCTCCAGAATCGTCACCTTGTAGCCCATGCGCGCCAGTTGGTACGCGGCGCTGTGGCCTGCGGGGCCCGACCCGACCACGGCGACTTTCTTGCCGTTGGACGGCCCGGCCTTGACCACATCTCGCGCCAGCGCCTGTCCGAGATCGCCAAGGAACCGCTCGACCGCGCGAATCGAAATAGCTTCATCGTACTGTCCGCGGTTGCAGGCCTGCTCGCACGGGTGGTAGCACACGCGCCCCGTGACCGACGGGAACGGCATGTCTTCCTTGATCAACGCGTAGGCGTCCACATACTTGCCGCGCTTCACCAGATCGAGGTAGCCCTGAATCTTTTCGTTCGTGCCGCACGCGTTGTTGCAGGGCGGCAGCTTGTCCCGATAGACAGGCCGGATCGAGCGCCAATTGCCTGTCGGAAAAAGATCCTGGCCCTTTTCCTGCGATGGCGCGGGAGTGATGCCGGCAAACGGCACCTTGAGCCAATCGGGAATGTGTGTTCCTTTAGTCGACATGTTTTACCCCTCGAAAAAGTAGTCTACGCAGCAACCGGCTTCAGCGGCATGATATGCAAGGCATCGAGCGCCGCACGGAACGCCTTTTTATTCGCAATCAACGGTTCAATCGTTTCCAGCTTGACGATGCCTGTGGCCTTGACCACCGCCGCAATCAGCGGAGCGGCGATGTCCGGCGCGACTGCCTTGCCGCGCTCGGCGGCTCCTTCCGTCGATAGGCGGTCGAGGCCCAGCTCACCCAGGCGGTAATAGAGCCATTTGTGATCGGCCAGCTTGGCGGCGTCCACGCACACAAGCTGCGCGAGGCGCTCGGCGCCGGGCACAAAGCGGATCATGTACTCGGGCGAGTAGTGCGTGTTGATCACCAGAGTGCCGCCCGGCGGCATTCCGCGCATGTAGTCCCAGCCCTTGACCATCGTACCTTCGACCAGCACGACGATGTTCGGATGGTCGTTCTCATAGGTCAGCGCGTTTTCGATCTGGGTGTCGCTCACGCGCAAGTACTTGCGCGTCGGGGCGTTGGTGCGGTCCGGGTTGTCGACGTAATTTTCCATCGCCTGGGAGAACTTGCCCTCGGTCCGGGCCGATGCGCCGATGGAGTTGACGATGTCGCGGCCTTCCTTGTCCATGATGATGCCGCGCGTCCACACTGTGAGTTCGGTATAGCTCATGATCTGCCCTCGCTGTTATCTAGATGTAAATGTGCCGCCAGGGTAAACTCCCCGGCGTTGCCGGTCCGCGCGCCCGAATCCTTCGGCGATCCGGGGCTGCCGCGATGGGAATCCAACACGGATTGAAAGTCGCTTCGGCCGACAACGAAGGGAACGCCTTGAGCGCCGTCCCGGTAATTCGCAATCGCCAGCAACGTCGCCTTCTTGCACAGGCTTTCGAGATCCGCGCCCGTCGACCCATCCGTCCGGGACGCGAACGCGTCCAGATCCACATCCGGCGCGAGCGGGACGCGCCGACAGCAGATCCTGAGGATCTCGGCCCGGTCCGCAACGCCCGGTTTCGCGAACGGAAGGATATAGTCAAATCGCCCGCTGCGCAAGAGCGCGGGTTCCACGCGCTCGGGACGGTTGGTGGCCGCGAGCAGAAGCACGCCCTTCACGTCGCGCAAATTATCGATTTCGCGCAGCAATTGGCTGAGAATTCGCTGATAAATGTCCGAGCCCAAGTGGTCCGAGCCGAACTTCGGCGCAAGCGCATCGATCGTATCGAAAAACAGGATGCAAGGCGCGGCGCGCCTCGCTTTTTTGAACACCTCGCGCAGCGCCCGCTCGGATTCGCCCAGCCACTTTGAATACAGTTGCGGCCCGTCGATGGCGATCAGCGGAATCTCCTTCTCGCCAGAGAGCGCCCGCGCCAGCGCGGTCTTGCCGGTGCCCGAAGGCCCCACGAACAGAATGCCGCGCGGCGGCGCAAGCCCCACTTGATCGTAGATATCGTTATTCACGTGCGAATGGTTGACGACGACATCGAGCAGGCGCTTGGTATCGGCAAGCCCGCCAAGATCGGCAAACGTCGAGGTGCTCTTCTCGATCAGGAATTCGCGCGTCGCGCTCGGCTCGACTTCCTTCAACCCGGCGATAAAATTGTCACGCGTCACGTGCAGCGATCCCAGTTCAGCGGGCGGCGCGCCATCCGTTTCGAGCGGGGCGGTAGCGAGGAACGCGCGCAGGGCGATCATGCCCACTTCCTGGCACAGCGCTTCGAGATCGGCGCCGACAAATCCATGCGAATGCTCGGCAATCTCCTGGAGATTGACGTCCGGCGCGAGTGGCATCGAGCGCGTGTGAATCTTGAGAATCTGGAGCCGCGCCTGCGTGTTCGGCACGCCAATTTCGATTTCGCGGTCGAACCGCCCGGGCCGCCGCAGCGCCGGATCGAGAACCTCGGGAATGTTGGTTGCGCCGATGACGATCACTTGGCCGCGCGATACAAACCCATCCATCAGGCCCAGGAGTTGCGCCACCACGCGCTTTTCGACTTCGCCCGACACTTCGGCGCGCTTGGGCGCCACGGCGTCAATTTCGTCGATAAACAGGATCGCGGGAGCGCGCCGCGCCGCTTCCTCGAACACTTCGCGCAGCTTCGCTTCGCTCTCGCCGTAAAACTTCCGCATGATTTCCGGGCCGTTCAGGGAAATGAAGTGCACCCGGCTTTCGGCCGCCACGGCGCGCGCCAAAAGCGTTTTGCCCGTGCCCGGAGGACCGTACAAGAGCACGCCCTTAGGCGCGAAGATTCCCAGCCGCTCAAAAATGCGCGAATGCTTCAGCGGGAGCTCGACCATTTCCCGCACGCGCGCCACTTCCCGCTCCAGCCCGCCAATATCCTCGTACGACACGGCGGGAGCGCTCACTACGGTCTGCTCGCCTTCCACAATGCGAATGTCCGTGCGCGGCCCAATCATGACCGGCCCCGAGGGAATGGTGCGCACCACCTGGAAGTTCACGGCCTTCGAAAACGTCGGCACGCGCACAACACAACCCTGCGTGACCGCAACCCCCGTCAGGTCCTCGACGATCCGCTCCGGCGCGATGATGGCCGGCGCCGAGCCCACCCACATGGGCGAAAGCCGCACGGCCACGGCCTGCGAGTGCTCGACGGGCACGACCGTCACCTGCTCCTGCAAGCCCACTCCGCAATTGCTGCGGGCCGTGCCGTCGATCTGAACGACGCTTCCGTGCTGTTCGTCGGAAACTTCCACGCGCGCCACGGACGATGTGCTGCCGGTAATCTTTACGACGTCACCAGCCTTGGCGCCAATGCGCTGCATGTCGGCCGGAGCGAGCCGCGCAATGGCGCGCCCCACGTCCTCCACCCGCGCTTCCGCCACACGCAATGTAATCGTGGCTACGGGCGAGGATGGCGCGGCTTCGTTCACTGCATCGCCTGAAATCGTGTTTGGAGTTCACTGCTGAACCGGTCGAAGAGTTTGGAGAATTTCTGCTGCTCGGCATGTTCCGGCTTGTCGGCCAGAACTTCCACGCGGGTCGTTTCATTTCCGGCGTCGGTCAAACGGACGGTGCCGAGGTTGGTATGCTCCAGGGCCCAGCCTTCGCCCTGCGTCACGGTAACCGCCATACACAGCGTGACACGATCGCTTTCCCATGGCACGATGAGTGCCGTCAGGCTGCCGAGGCCAACGGTAAATTGCTCGATCGCGCCGGAGACGGCGCGCGGGGAGCCAGCGGTCATGAACTCAAAAAGCTTTTCGCTCATGTCAGTCTGTGGTACAGTGGATCAGTGATTGAACCACTTAACGACGAAACAGTATCATCCGCGCGGAATGCTGTCAAGCGATTCGCGCATTCTACCAGCGGCGAGGCTCGTCTCATCACGCCGATCAAGAAAACTCGCGTTGCCGAGGAAGTTGCCGACCGGATTCGCATGTTGATGCTGGAGGGCACCTTTCCTCCAGGCGAGCCGCTGCCCTCGGAACGCCATCTTGCGGAGCGCTTCGGCGTAAGCCGCGGCTCGATCCGCGACGCGCTGCGCACGCTGGAAACGATTGGCCTGGTCGAGACGCGGCACGGCCAAGGCACTTTTCCGCACGAACTTTCCGTGGACCGCCTGGTTGCTCCCCTGGCCTCGGTGATGAGTTACCGTGCGGATTTGCAGGATGAGCTGCTGGATGTTCGCCGCATGTTCGAACCTGCCGTGGCGCGCGCCGCGGCGCTGCGCGCAACCGATGAAGATTTGGCCGATCTGCAGCGCCTCCTCGAGGCGCAACGGCAAAAGCTCAAAGCCAACCAATCGGCGATCATCGAGGACACGGCGTTTCATGCCATCCTGGCGCGCGCCACGCGCAATCGCGTGGTCATCAGCATTATGGCGACGCTCAACGATTTGCTTGTGGAATCGCGCACCGAATCGCTAAGGCAGGAAGGCCGCCCCGCCCGATCCGTCGACGGACACGAGGCGGTGGTCGCCGCGCTGCGCCGCCGGGACGCCGAGGGCGCTTCCCAGGCGATGTACAATCACATCGATCAGATCGCCGATTTCCAAATGCACACCCAAACGCACACCCACAAGCATCCCAAAGACCTCGGAAAGTAGCGAGAGACGCCCCTCCCATGGACGAAAACCTGCGAGCGCAGATCGACTCAAATCTTTCTCATCTCGATGGCCTGATCCGCCGTGGAAGCGAGCTGCGGCACACGCTGGCAGCCGATCCCTCGGACAAATCCGCGCTCGTGGCCAATCGCGCCTGGCAGCAGGATTGTGGTGTGGCGATCAATCAATTGTCCGGAGGCAGCAAGGCGCATTGGCTGGCGCGGGCGTTCAGCGAAGCGTTTCTTGTGCGTTCCACGTCCGGGCAGGTTGTCGAAGGTGTGGCGCCGGCCGAAATTGTCGAGCGGCTGGTCGGCGTTCTGGAACAGGCGATTGTTTCGCTCTCCCGAATGGGCGCCGGGCAGAGCGCGTCCGCATCTCCCGAGGCCGCGCCCACCCCTCGCCGGTTCGAATTCGTTCACAATCCCGAGCTGCGGCCCGTTGTCGAGCAGGCGTACACCGATAGCCGGAACGCGCTCGAGCAAGGCAGCTACGGCACGGCGCTGATCAATTTTTGCGGGATACTGGAAGCTATCGTGACCGACGCGCTGGAACACATGGGGCTCTCTGCGCTGGCCGCAGCGGAAATCCCTGAAGCCGGTGAAGGCACGGAAGGAAACATCTCCGATTGGCCGTTTAACAAACGTCTCGCCGTCGCCGAAAAAGCGGGGCTCATTCGCGGCGGTTGCGCGCGATTGCCGGAAGTTGCGCGAAGATATCGGGAGATTACGGACGCGGACGGCAACCCGCAATTAACTGTTTCCGAGAACGATGCCCGCCGCGCAAGCCAAGTCCTTCACGTAATCATGCGCGATCTGAATCCCGGCCGGTAAAACAAGTAGCACAGGCTTCAGCCTGTGTGGTTTTGAATTTTGCGCGCACGAAAGTCGAAAGAACACAGGCTGCCCTTCGCCGTGCTCAGGATAAAAAGCCTGTGCCACTGCCGCTACTTCTCGATCTTCGCCAGCAGCTCCACGAATTTCTGCTGCCGCGCCGACTGGTCCTGCCCGCCGGCCGCTTCCGCCAGTTGCGTCATGTTCATCGAGCAGAATTTCGGCCCGCACATCGAGCAGAACTTCGCGTCCTTGTAGAAATCGTCCGGCAGCGTTTCGTCGTGCATCGCCTTCGCCGTCGCCGGATCCAGAGACAACTCGAATTGCTTGTTCCAGTCGAACAAAAACCTCGCGTACGACAGCGCATCGTCGCGATCCCGCGCCCCCGGCCGGTGCCGCGCCACGTCCGCCGCGTGCGCCGCGATCTTATACGCGATCACACCCTGCTTCACGTCTTCCGCGTTCGGCAATCCCAGGTGCTCCTTCGGCGTCACGTAGCACAGCATCGACGCTCCGTGCCAGCCCACCATCGCCGCCCCAATCGCGCTCGTGATGTGGTCGTAGCCCGGCGCGATGTCAATCACCAGCGGCCCCAGCGTGTAGAACGGCGCTTCGTGGCAC